>NZ_JBIVHS010000039.1:0-75017 GCF_044749365.1 Kitasatospora sp. NPDC089509
ACGTACAGCTCCTCGCGGGTGGTGTCGTCGGTGACCAGGGGGTGGGCGGTGTCGACGGTGCCGCCCTGGGAGCGGGTGATGGTGGAGGCGTAGAGCAGCTGGACGTTGGCGGCGACGTACTCGGCGGGCAGGGTGAGGCGTCCGCGGTGCTCCATGTGGCGGACGTTGAGGGAGCCGTCCTCGTGGCGCTTGAGGATCTCCCAGGCGTCGCCGTTCTTGAGGAAGTCGCGGCCCCGGTTGGTGGTGAGCTTGCGGTCGTTCTTGCGGGTGACGATCCAGTCGCCGCGTCCCGCGCGATTGCCGTCGCGTAGCAGGACGCCGTCTTCCTCGACCTGGCCGGCGGCCACACGGTCGTCGCGGGCGCGGGCGGACAGGGCGGTGACCTGGCGCGTCAGGTAGGTGTAGCCGTTGCCGGCGGTGAGCTTGTGGATGGTCATCAACGCGACCACCCCCGGCTTTCCCGAACCTGGATGAGGGTAAGTGCGACGGCTAAGCAGCCTGTGGCTGCCCATCACCTGCCTGCGATTCGAGAACTAACTGCGGCACCGACGCATCTTAGGGCCATGGTGGCAAACCGCAGCGCTCCTTCGGTCGAGGGCTGCACAGCTCGGTGGACAACCGACCTGGAACGAAAAGGAGCGATGGGCGTTCGAGGCGTTCAGCTCGTGGTGCGCTCGACTTCCAGGACGTCGTACAGGTGGTACCCGGCACCCCAACGGGCAAGGCGCTCGCGGTCGATCAGGTGGAGCCGGTGCTTCTCCGCGAAGGCGACGGCCGGTGCGGTGAAGCCATTCAAGCCGACCATGACAGGGACGGCGGCCCTGTGCTCCGGTCGGGCGGTGCCGTTGAAGGCCTGCATCGCTTGGGAGCCGATCGGCTTCGCGTACCTCTTGCACTGCACCACGACCCGCCGCCCGACCGTGTCGCGAGCCAGCACGTCCGCCCCGAGGTCACCGGCACCGCCAACGCACACCGCGTCGGTAAAGCCGTCCCGGTCGAGGAGCTCGCGGCACAACTCCTCGAACCGCTCAGGTGACGAACCGTCGAACACCTCAAGGGTGTAACCGACCGGCCGGAACTCGTACGACGCGGCCGGATCGGGCTGCGGCACAGGGCGCACCGGCCGGCTCGCCCAGTGGGTGAGCCGGTCGGTGATCGCGTCGGTGACAGTGGTGCGGGCAAGCACGATGCGAGTGGTGATGCCAGCCCACACCAATGCCCACAGCGGGGAGAGGAACCGCCGCAGAGGGCGGTCGAGACCCGTGCGGACAAGCACCCAGCGCAAGGCGACAATCAGGACACCAGCGCACGCTAACGCACCTGCAGCGGCGAGCGGGTTCGCCCAGGCCCAGATCACTCCCTGCCACACGGCTACGGCCACGGCGAGTACGGCGACGAACAGGGCGACTCCGATCCGGTTGCTCTCCGCCTCCGTGGTGCTGTCGCCCTGTGGTGTCATTCCGCTCTCCGGTTGCTGAGCACTGCGTTCCGAGTACGTTCCGGAGCCGCGGCCGCGTACGCTCACCGTCGTTGCAGCGGGCGGGGCTTCGGCTTCCTCGGCTTCTCCTGTGCGGTGGCTGTCAGGTTCCGCTGAGCGCGATCTCGATGAGCTCGTGTGCGGCATCGCCGTAGAGCGCGGACGGCTGGAGGCGGTCGAAGGCCTTGCGGAAGAGCGCGAGGCGGTCGGGGTCGGTGATGGTCTCGCCTCCCCGGAAGCCTTCCACTTCCACTCGGCGGTCGTCGAAGATGGAGAACCCGTCGCCCGGGTAGATCTGCAGCCGGGCCCTGGCCGGAATGATCCCGAGGGTCAGGCCCGGCAGCGAGAGCGCCTCTGCCAGTCTGCGCAACTGAGCACGCATCACCTCGGCGCCACCGATGTTGGTCAGCAGGGCCTGGTACCCGAGCAGGACATGGTAGGTGCGGCCCTCCTGCCCGAGGAACTGGGCGCGAGCGGTCCGGGCCGCAACGCCTGCCTGGACGTCATCGGGGATGCCATGGAAGTCGACGACCAGGCGCAGCATGGCTTCTGCGTACTGGGGCGTCTGGAGGTTGCCCCAGACGACGTCCGGCGAGTAGCCCACGTAGTGCTGGGTCGATCCGACAAGGTCCAGGAAGGACCGCTGTACGGGGCCGGTTCCTTGCTGCAGAAGGCCGTCCCAGTTGCTCTCGGCCGCGCCCGGTGCTGTCGCCATGAGTGACATTGTCCCAGCGAACGGGGCTGGCTGTCCGGGAGTTGGGCCCTCTCGCTGCTGACCCTTCATGGAGCGTGCAGGATCTGGCCAGCCGCAGGTAGCGCGAGCCTTGGTCACTTCTGCTCGTCTTCACAGGTCGGGGTGAGCCGCAGGTGGATGGCCAGGACTCCGAGGGCTTCCTTCTGAGGTGGGTAGATCTCGCGGCAGGCGGCAAGCAGTTCAGTGCGGTTCATGCCTTCGCTGCCGATCGCCTCGTTGTCCTCGGTGTCGAGCATCGCTTCGAAGGTCGGGTACTCCTCGACCTTGAGGACCCGCGTGCGGCAGCGGGCGTCGCCGGACTCGAAGAGGAGTGTCTGGCCGGGCTGGATCCTGCGCATGCTCGGGTAGCCGACGCGGACCTCGATCGTCTTGGTGCCGGTCGCGATGAGGTCGAGGTAGGGGCGGCGGATCTGGATGACGCGGGGCTGCTCGGGCATGCGGGTCTCTCTAGGCCGGGACGGACAGGGCGTTCAGGCGCTCGCGGAGTTCGGCGGCCGCGTTGTGGCCGGGGTAGCGGCGGGCCAGGTAGCTGGTGAGGTCGGTGGCGCGGTTGCGCACGGAGTCGACCACGCGCTCGGAGCCGAGCGCTTCGGTACCGAGGGCGACGGCGTCCTGGGGTGCGCCGAGTTGGGCGTGGGCGAGGGCCAGGTCGATGCGGGCGATGGCCTCGCGGCTGGGTGAGCGGGACGCGGCAGGGGCGGCCTCGTAGACCTGTAGGGCGTGCTCGGCGTGACGGCGGGCGTCCTCGGCCCGGCCGAGCCAGATGCAGGCGGTGGCCGGGTAGGAGGTGAGGGCGTAGTCGGCCAGCGGCAGTGGGTCCAGGCCGAAGCGGCGGGCCATCCGGACGGGCAGGAAGCGGTGGGCGTCCTCGGCGGAGCGCAGGGAGGCGGTGAAGCCCTCGGCGTCGCCGTCCGCCGCCGCGGCGCGGGCGGCCTGGGCGTGGAGGCGGACGGTCAGCGGATGGGTGGCCGGCGCCTGGGTGAGGCCGCGGCGGGCTGCGGCGAGTGCTCGGTCGGCGCGGTGCTCGTACAGGTTGATGGAGGCGGCGGCGTCCATGGCCCAGGCGCACAGCTCGCCGTGTCCGGCCTGCCGGCCGTGCACGAAGGCGTCGTTGGCGAAGGCGAGACCGGCGTGGGGGCTGCCGAGGTCGTGGGCGAGCCAGGCGAGGAGTTCGGAGAGCCAGCCGGCGTAGGCGAGCAGTTCGCGGCCCTGCTCGTGGGTGTGCCGGGCCTTCAGTAGCGCGTCCACCTTGCGGCGGTAGTCCAACGCCTCGGTGAAGACCTCGCGCGGGGGCTTGACGGAGTAGGCGTCGTTGAAGTCGGTGACGGCGAGGTCGAGGTGGTCGAGCGTGCCGGCGCCCAGTGAACTGGCCTCGGCCTGGCGGGTGAACTCCAGTGCCTCGGCGGCGGCCTGGTCGAGGACCTGGGCGGCGGTGGCGGGCGCGGCGAGGGCGAGCCCGGTGAGCATGAGCGCGGTCCGCCGGTTCGTGGCCGCCACCTCCTCCAGCCCGGCTTGCGCGTCGGCGGGCGTGGTTCCTGGCGGAAGTGTCTCACCGTCCGCCCCGGCCGCACAGACCGGCCGGGGCGTGTAGTCCGCCGCGAGGCCGAGCCGTACCGGGCCGGTGCGCAGGAGGCGGCACAGCAGGTCCTGGTACTCCGGGCTCGGCGCCTTTCCTGCTTCCCAGTCCTTCCAGGAGCGCTCCGTCAATCCGACCTTGCGCAGCTTGTCCCGTTCGACCAGGTCGTGTGCCGCCCGGACCGCCTCGGTGACCGTCCAGCCCATGGCCATCCGGTAGGCCTTGAGCGGGCGGTGGCCGCAGTGTGTCTCGATCTCCTTGGCCATCAGCTCGACCAGGTCGTACGGCACCGGCACCGGGCTCCCGGCCTGCCCCAGCATCCGTTCCCGGATCCGGTGCCCGCAGGCGGCGGTGTGCGCGCCATCCGGCGTCGTGGTGCTGGTGACGGCCATCGGTGACCTCCCCTGGTCAGCACTGCCCGCTCCCGGCGTGCGGCGCTCCGGCTACCCCGGTATGCCTCGCCGCCGCTTGTCCGAACCGCCGCGCGCAAGGGCGGCGGCGTCGCCCGGACCGGGCGGCGATCTCTCACTACAAGCGACCGGTTCGTCACGCCAGGCTAGCGGGTGACGCCAACTCAGGCGCCGTCCTCACGACGGTGAAGGAGGCAGTCGTGCGCATCCTCGTGGACGGGCTCGACATGTCCGGCAAGACCACCACGGTCCAGACCCTCATCTCCCTGCTCGACGACTGCGGCATTCCGGCGGTGCGCCACCGCGGCATGCTCGCTCAGCACCACCCGGTCGAGCCGCTCCTCAAGCGGCTCCCGCTCGTGCGCCAGGCCGAGTCCAGCGCCATCACCGCCGCCTTCCTGGCCGGCGGGTACGCCCTGGACGCCGCCCTGGTACGGCTCGACCCGCCCCGCACCGGCGACGCCGTGCTCATCCAGGACGGCTACGTCGACCGCACCCTCGCCTTCGGCATGGCCGGCGGCCCCTACCTGACTGCCGCGCTGGGCCTGTGGGCCGCCCGGTGGTTCGCCCGGTTCGACGTCGCCGTCTATCTGCACGCCCGCCCCGAGGTCCGCCGCGCCCGGATGGAGTCCCGCGACAAGGTGGACTTCGCGGACCGGCGCAGCGTCGAGGACGAGGCCTTCGCGACTCGGTTCAACGCGGCGCTGCTGCACGGCGTGGGCCGACGCCACGGGTCACGGCTGCTGGTCTTCGACACCGCCGAGCACCGGCCCGAGGAGATCGCCGAGCGCGTCCTCGCGAAGGCGGGGCTCGCGTTCACCGTCCCGGCGCCCCGCACGGCCCCGGCCCGGGAGTGCTCCGCGACGACGGCCGGGAGGATCGCGTGACCACCTCACCCACCGTCGTGGACGCCGGAGTGTGGGATGAGGCCGCCCGCGGCCTCACCACGGCGCTGGGCCGCAGCGTCCTCGTGAGCGTCGAGCGGTTCACCACTGCGGGCCGAACGACCTACACCGGTCCGCTCGCCCTGGAGGCGGCCCGTCCCGCCCTGGCGATCGGCTGCTACCGGCCCTGGCCGCCGGCCGCGGCGCTGCGCGCGCTCGCCGCCGAGAGCACCACCCAGGTGCGCGGTGTGGCCCAGCGCCGCGACTGGATGGCGGGGCTCGACCGCCAGGCCCGTTCGGCGATCGCCGCCCTGGACCGCCCGGTGGTCGTCTCCGCCTGGTACGGCACCGACCTGCTGCGCTCCTGGGCCGGGCCCAGTGGCGTGGTCGCGGCGATCGACCACGGCCTGCGCGCCCGGATCGAGGACAAGGCGTATTTCGGCGAGTTGCTGCTGGACGCCCGCGTCCCGGCGGCCCTCCATCTGCCCGGGGTCCGGGTCGACGGCCCGCTGCCGCACCTGGCACGGCTGCGCCGCCGGGTGGGGGCCGTGCGGCTGGTGGTGCAGTGCGGCGCGGACTCCGGCGGCCGGGGCACGGTCTTCGTGAACGAGGAGGCCGACCTGGTTCGGGCGGCCGGGATGCCGGGCCCGTACCGGGTCACCGCGTTCACCCCGGGGTGGTCCTCGAACGTCACCGTGCTGTCGGTGCCGGACCACCGGGGCGGGCTCCGGGTGTACGTCGACCGGCCTTCCCACAAGGCGGTCGGTGTGCCGGAGGCGGGGATCGGCCCGGGCAAGAGCGCCGGGAACTGCTGGTCCGTCCCCTGGCCCGAGCCGGCCGCCGCCGCGGTGGTGGACGCGGCCGAACGGGTCGCCCGCTGGGCGTGGTCCCGGCACGGCATGTCCGGGCTGTTCGGCCTGGACTCGATCCTCACCGACGACGGCCGGGTGTTCCTCAACGAGATCAACTGCCGCAACCAGGGCACCACCGAGGTATCTGCGGTCAATCAGCAGCTGCGCAGCCTGCCGCCGTTCGTCGTCGCGCACCTGACCACGCTGCTCGGCGGCCGGGTGGAGTGGCTGCCCGACCCGGACGAGTTCAACGCCGCCACAGTGCGCACCGCCGCCTCGACGGCGCCGGGCCCGTACTACCTGAAGCTGCGCCACCGGGGCGATCGGCCCGTCGTCCTGGACGAGGGCCTGGCCCGCGCCGGCCGCTACCGCATCCACGGCGGGCGGCTGCGCTGGACCGGTCCCGGTGCCCACCCCGCCGAGGCCGGAGTCGGGGAAGTGCTGCTGGCCAACCTGCCCGAGCCGGGCGTGGTGTGCCTGCCGGGCGCGGAACTCGGCACCGCCGAAGCCGTCACCCCGTGCGGCGGCGGACCGTTCGCCGGACCCCACCGGCTCTCCCCCGTCGGGCGCGCGCTGCTGAACGCCCTCGACCGGCACCTGACTCCCGCCGACCTGCCCACCACCCGCTGAGGAGCGCGACCATGACCACCCAGAGCACGCCCCGGCTGCGCGACCAGCTGCGCACCCTGCCCACCGAGGCCCTCCTCCACCTGCAGTACCTGCCGCCCGCCGTCGGCTGCGTCAACCGGTGTGCGATGTGCAGCCAGGCCGCGGGCAGCGACATCTGGCAGCTCACCGAGCACGGCCTCGGCGACCTCTTCCACGCCCTCGCCGAGGAAGCCGCCGAGCGGGGCGTGCGCATCGGCGGCGGACGCAGCCACCGCCCGCAGGTGCTGTTCCCCTACCTGGACAACGACATCGCCTCCTACCCCTACCTGGACACCTACGCCCGCCTCGCCCGAGACGTCCTCGGCGTGAAGATCCGGGTCTCCACCGTCGGCTGGTCCCAGAGCGCCGGCCACCTGGCCCGGATGCACCGCCGCCTGGCCGAGGACTTCAAGGAAGTCTTCGACGGCATCCGCATCTCGCTCACCCCGTACGCCACCGGCTATGCCGGCACGTCGCCCGGCACCAGCCGCGACCGCTACACCGACGACCTCGCCCACGTCCTGCGAACCTACCGGCCGTTGTTCGAGCACCTCGGCCACGGCGCGGCCACCGCCGCCGTCGAGCTGCGCTTCGCCCCGCTGATCGGCCTCGGCGAGCTCACCGACACCCGCGTCGACGGCCACCACGTCCTCGCCTGCGGCCCCCACCTGCTCATCGCCGCCCAGCCCGGCACGGGCGAACTGCCGTACACCGAGATCGTTCGCCTGGACGAGCGGGCCCAGCCGGTGCTGTCCGAGAAGGGCCGCCTCTACCTCCACGTGACGGCCGACGCCGCCGAACTCACCACCCAGACGGTCCGCGACGCCCTGGACGGCGTCCTGCCCGTCCAACACCGCGCCGTCCCCGTCCGACTGCACCGGCTGCGCAACGCGGACGGCGACTACTTCGCGGCCGACCCGGACTTCCACCCCGACGGCCGCTTCACCGCCCTCAACCTCTACCCGGCCACCGAACGGCGCAAGAACGCCGGATACACCGACACCACCCGGCACTTCCTCAACACCCTGCTGGCCTACAAGACCACCCGCCGGATCGGCCGGCGTCAGGCCTTCCCCGCCGCGACCCCCGCCGACATCGACGGCGTCCTCACCGCCCTGCGCCAGCAGGCCATGGCCCTGGACCCCGTCGACCGCCTGGCCGCAGCCCACTTGCGCGAGCAGATCCTCCCGCAGGTGAGCGTCTACGCCCGCGCCCTACTCAAAGCCGGCTACCCCGCGAGCACGTTCTTCGACCACGCATTCACGATCGACACCGGACAGATCGTCAACCAGGGCCGCGCCCAAGCACTCTTCCGGGGACTGGCCGGCACCAACGGCGAGCCGATGACCCTGCGCGAGGAGCGCGGCTTCGGACAGGCCAGCGTCTCCAGCGACCGCGGGCCGATCTGGCGCATCACCCCGATGCCCTTCGGCGGCGGGCACCTGCCGTCGGCCCTCACCGGAGGCAAGAACATCCGGACCGCGCGCCCGACGCTGATGGTCGAGGAGATGGACCCCTGCCATCTGTCCCCCGTCATCCGCGCCACCGGCTGCCGCCTGCGACGCATCCCCCTCACGGGCGTCGATATGGAGCACGTCCCGCAGAGCGAAGCCCGAACCCTCCACGGCTTTCCCGGGGCAGTCTAGAAAGCGACGCCAAACCCCAAACCCCTCCCGGCCGTTGAGCCGGGAGGCATCATCGGGCCCACCCCGCCCGGACACGTCCACCGAGGAGACCCACACCCATGAGCACCACCGAAGCGACGACCGAGCAGCCGTTCAGCAGGATCAAGGTCCGGGTCACCGGGCTGGTCTTCTGCGGCACCGAGGTCGCGCTGCTGCGCCGGGACCGCGCCGACTCGACGCACTACACCACCATCGGCGGCAACGTCGCCGCCGGCGAGGACTTCCGCGCCGCCGCCGCCCGCGAACTGCAGGAGGAGCTCGGCCTCGCCCCCGACCAGGCCGACGACCTGGAGCTGATCGGGATGGCGGACGCCCGGGTCACCCGGCCCGGGCCGACCGCCGCGCCCCGCAAGATCCACCTGATCTACCGCACCCACGTCACCCCCGAGGTCCGCGCGACCCTGGCCACCCAGGAGTTCGACGAGCTGCCCGACGGCAGCCACGAGGTCGGCACCATCGAGTGGATCGACTACCGAAAGACCGCCGACCTGCCGCTCTTCCCGCCGATCGGCAAGGTCCTCGCCCAACTCCCCACACCGCAGGCACAGCTGGCGACGTTCGAGCTGGAACCGGTCACCGACCAGAACTACACCTGGATCTGACCACGACCGGTGGGCCCGGGACCCTGGAGCTGGGTCCCGGGCCCACCGGTTTGCCTCGACACCACCGGGGCGGGCGCAGCGCCGACACGTTCAGGGCGAAGGCGCGCGCGGCACAGAACCGATCGCGAGATCACGGTAGTCAACGGGCTGCGCCCCGCGGGCAGGCCGGGCATGGCGGCACGGTGGTGTCCATGACGCCTGGCACTCCGTGGAGGCGATAGACCGCCGCCGGATTCCCTTCGGTGCGCATCCGATGTCTGATCGCCGCCAGGTCCGCGCCGACCGTGCTCTCGGAAACGCCCCGGAGCAGCGCGACCTGTCGATTGGTGCGCCCGTGGGCCACCGCCCGGAAGGAAAGCACGGCCAGGGGCGGCAGAGGCGTCCTCAGCCCGGCCAGGGGCGGTACCAGCAGGCCCGTACGGCAGGCGACGTCAACGACCTGCGGCGCCGACTCGGCCCCGGTCTTGCACTTCAACCTGAGCAGGCGACCCCGCGCCACGTTGTACGACCAGCCGGTACGGTCCGCGATCCGCACGGAGTTCAGGTCCCCGGCCAGCATCGCGAGCACCACGGCCTCGCCCTCGGTGAGTTCGATGTAGTGGCCGCACCTCCGCATCGTGGGCTCCTCGACCTCCGGCAGCGGCGGCTCCGGCCGGTGAAGCACCGTCATCACATCTCCCAGTTGCACGGACGCGGGTGCGCACCACGCAGGCACGCCCCCCTTTCGCCGGTCACCACATTGTCCGCGTTGCGGCCCCAGTGCTTTACGAGCACCGGGTCGACCTCACCGAGGACGCTTTCGACCTACGCAGGGACGACTGCGTGTCCCCTCCGCCGCTGGGCCATCCGACGCACCCCGGCCAGGCACGGCGAGCGAGCGCGGCGGCGTTCGCCTCCTGCACCACCCCCACCCGGCGCAGGACGACGTTCGGCTGCGCTTCCGCCTCGACAGCGGTGGCCTGGCCGAAGGACTCCATCAACTGCACGTCGAGCTCGAACCACACGGACCAGCCGCTGGCCCGACCCGCGTTGTCGCGCCGTTGGTACCACCCCGTGTCGTCCGCGTAACCCTCGACGACGCTGATCCCCCGACCGCCGGTCGCGTTCAGGTCCTCGGCGCGACTACCCATGTCGGGCACCGTGCTGCGGGGGTCGGTGACGGTGATCCGGAGCCGGCTTCGCCGGGTGTCGATCTCACCCACGACGAGCAAGTCGGCTTTCTCGTCGGCGTGTCGGCCGCCGTACTTGATCGCATTGGTGACGAACTCCGAGCTGCACACGCGCAGGGCGTACGACCGGTCGTCGTCGAGGGCGACGGCTCTCAGGCGATTCACGTGGTCGCGGAGCTGGTTACGGATGTCGACCACGGAGGCGGTTCTCAGCGGGGTCCTGTGTTCGAAGACGCGGTACATGGGCTGTTCCTCCGGGCTGTACGTGGGGCGGGTGATCCCGGGCCGCCGGGAAACCTGCGAGCGGGCGCTCACCCCGCCCACTGAGATTCGCCGCACAACCACCGCCCGGCAAACGGAAGAAGTTCCTGTTCCTGCTCGAACTCACTGGCTCCGGTCTCGATTTTTGATAAACCAGTAATGAGTTACTGGTTCTGACATGTCATCAGTACATTTGGGGGCTAGGATTTCAGCCGGTGACAGGGAGGTGGGCCATGGCTCATGGGCCGTCCTGTGCAGCGCGCATCAGGGCTGCTGCCTCAGCGAAGAGTTGGACGATCGACATCACGGTGTCCGAGATCGTCGGGTGCTGCGATGTCAGTCCGCTTCGTGCTCACCGGCTGGCCCGGGGATGGACGCGCGAGTGCGCGGTCGCCGAACTGATCGCCCTGTGTACGGCCTCCGGGCTCCATCGGCCGCGTCTTGACGCCGAGCAGCTGGGAGTGTGGGAACGGGGCGTCCGGACGCCCCGGATGCAGACCATCGACCTGCTGTGCCGCCTGTACGAGACCGATGCGCAGGGGCTCGGCCTCACCGGCGGCTACCGAACGGAGATCCCGTTCACCGGGGCCGCGTTCCCTGCGCCTGCCCACCCGCGCGTTGCAGCTGCCCGCTCTCCAACAGCCCTCTCCCTCCTCGGTGCCGGCGACGCCTTGGACGCGCTGTCCCGGTCCCACCGTCGCGCCATCGAGCGCACGCTGGCGGCGACGACACTCACCAGTGGTGAACTGGAGTCACTGGAAGGAAAGTTGCTCGCCCTGCGGAGGGAGTACGTCAGCGCTCCTCCGATGGTGATCCTGGCCAGGCTGCTGACCACCTTGGAGGAGGTCCGCCAGTACTCCGAGGAACGGCAGCCCGCACTCGTCCAGGTTCGGCTGTCCGAAATGCTCGCGGTACTGTCCACCCTCACCGCTGACGCCCTGATGAAGCTCAGGCGCAAGGAGCAGGCTCGGGACTGGTTCGGCACCGCAAGGTCGGCGGCCGACGACAGCGGCAACCGCGAACTGCGCACACGGGTACGCGTGCAGGCAGCGATGCTCCCGTTCTACTACGGCCCCCTGGAGGAAGCGGCCGCCCTCACCCGTGAGGCCGTGCTCCTCAACCGCGGACGCCCGACCGTCAGCGGAGCCTTCGCCTCCGTCGCCGACGCCCGGGTCAGGGCACATCAGGGTGACCAGGAGGGAGCCCACACGGCAATCGCGCAAGCCCGTGCCCTCTTCGAACGCAGCCGGCCACCAACCCAGGGCCACGAGGACGACGCCTGGGCGTTCCCCTACCGGCGCCTCCAGCTGTATCTGTCGGGCACCTACACAGCGCTCGGGGACACGGCACAGGCCGGACGGGCCCAGGACGAGGCGCTGCGCCTCTACCCCGACCACACCGGCATCGACCCGGCGCTGCTGCGGCTGGAGCAGGCGATGTGCCTGGTCAAACAGCACAGTGTGTCCGAAGCGTGCCAGCTGGCCCACGAGACGTACCTGATGGTTCCCGAGGACCACCGCACGCAGATCCTCGGCACCCGCGCGGCCGACGTCATCAAGCTGACGCCGGAGAACGTACGGCCGCGCGCCGCCCGGGAGCTCAGCGAACTCCTGGCGCTGCCGGGCTGCGCGACGTGACAGATCGGCCCGCCGACCGGCAGCCTGACAAACATGAGTACTCCGGTCGTCCGGATCGGCGGGTTCGCCGAGTCCGAGGTTGTCACCGTTCTCGAAGCCGCCTGCACGCTTGTCGGGCTCGACTCGGCGGACGCCGTCATGCTGCGCGGCCACACCAACGCCGTCTACCTCCTGCCGGCCGCCGGCGTGGTCGCCAAGATCGCCCGGGCCGGCACGTCCCTGACCGGTGTCCGTCGCACCGTGCAGCTGGTGCAGTGGCTCACCACTCACGGCTTCCCGACCGTCGAGTTGCTGCCGCTGGAGCAGCCGGTCATCGTCGACGGGAACGCCGTGACGTTCTGGCGCCACCTTCCTCAACCCGACCATCCCGTACCCGCGGCGTACCTCGCCGGGCCGCTCCGTACGCTTCACGAGCTTCCGCCTCCTCCGTTCGAAGTGCGCCCCGTCGACACCGTCGGAGCGATCAGGCGCTCGATCGCCGAGACGACCGCGCTCCCCCAGGACGACCTCGCCCTCCTCGAAGAGCACTTGGCCGAACTGGAGGCCGCACTGCGCCAGGTGCGCTACGCCCTGACCCCTGGGGTGTTGCAAGGCGATCCGCAGCACCGGAACGCCCTGCACCACCAGGGGGCCGCGGTGTTGTGCGACTGGGACGCCGCCTGTTTCGGGCAGCCGGAGCTCGACCTCGTCACCGTCGAGATCCACTGCCGTCGCTTCGGCTACGGTTCGGCCCACTACCGGGAGTTCGCCGACCGGTACGGCTTCGACGTGACCTCGTGGGAAGGCTTCCCGGTGTTGTCCGGGCTGCGGGAACTGAGGATGATCACGACGAACGCCAAACGAGCTTCTGCCGGCAGCCCGACACTCGAAGAGGTTCATCGCCGCGTCCAGGGCCTGCGCTCCGGCCGTGACGAGCTCAGCTGGAACATCATCTAGCCACGTTGCACGGCAGACCTGGTCGGGAGAGCAGGAGTCGTATTCCGGCGCTCTCAAGATGCCGACACGGTCGGCCTGCATCGGCTTGTCCACCGGGGTACATGTTCCTCGGCAGAGCTATGACGTCGGGTGTCGCTTTCCTCCTCGATTCGAGAGAGGGGTGTCCACTCCGCCCACCCCTCGTCGACTACACCGATCTCGCCTTGCCGATGCGCTGGGGGAAGGTAGTAGCTGGGACGAGCGAGTTAGTAGTCGTTGTTACATTGTCGAGCCGACCATCCCCGTCTGCGGCTGCGGTACCCGGACCGTCCCACGGACCTAGCGCCGGCCGAGCCTGGACCTCCTGGCCTCGGTTCCCGGTCCGCGGACCGGGAACCGAGGCCAGAGCGTGCGGCGGAGCCCGGACAGTCACGGGGCCCGCCGCACGAACCTCCGACAGTGGTGGGTCAGAGCGTGCGCAGGGCACCCTCGGCGCGTAGGGCGGCGAGGGTCGGGTAGCCGTCGACGGCCATGATCAGGTCGGCCTCGGCGAGCAGTGAGCGCAGCACGTGGACGATGCCGTCGGTGCCGCCGACCGCGAGGCCGTAGGCGTACGGGCGGCCGATGCCGACGGCGGTGGCGCCGAGGGCGAGGGCCTTGATCACGTCGGCCCCGGAGCGGATGCCGGAGTCGAACAGCACCGGCAGGCTGTCCGCCGCCTCGACCACGCCGGGCAGGGCCGCCAGGGCGGGGAGGCCGCCGTTGGCCTGGCGGCCGCCGTGGTTGGAGCAGTAGATCGCGTCCACGCCGCCGTCCCTGGCCCGGCGGGCGTCCTCGGGGTGGCAGATGCCTTTGAGGATGATCGGCAGGTCGGTGAGGGAGCGCAGCCAGGGCAGGTCGTCCCAGGTCAGGGGGTTGCCGAAGATCTGCACCCACTCGCGGACGGCGGCCTGCGGGTCCTCCTCGGGCGTCTTGGCGAGGCGGGCCCGGAAGACCGGGTCGGAGGTGTAGTTGGCGAGGGCGTGGCCGCGCAGTTGGGGGAAGTTGCTCACGGCCAGGTCGCGCGGGCGCCAGCCGGTGATCCAGGTGTCCAGGGTGATCACGATGCCCTTGAAGCCGGCGGCCTCCGCCCGGTGCACCAGGCTCTCGGCTAGCACCCGGTCGGTGGGGGTGTAGAGCTGGAAGAAGCCGGGGGTGTCGCCGAACTCGGCGGCGACCTGCTCCAGCGGATCCACCGTCAGGGTCGAGGCGACCATCGGCACCCCGGTCCTGGCGGCGGCGCGGGCGGTGGCGAGGTCGCCGTGCCCGTCCTGGGCGCACAGCCCGATCACCCCGACCGGCGCCATGAACAACGGTGCCGGCAGCCGCAGTCCGAACAGGTCGACGCCCAGGTCGCGCCGGGCGGCGCCGACCATCATCCGCGGCACCAGGCCGTAGCGCTCGAAGGCCGTCACATTGGCCCGCTGGGTGAACTCGTCACCGGCGCCGCCCGCCACGTACGACAGCACCGAGGGCGGCAGTGCGGCCTGCGCCCGGGCCTCCAGCCCGGCGAAGTCCATCGGCATGGTCGGCTGGACCCCGAACAGCCCCTCGAAGTAGATCTCGTTCTGGAAGTCCCCGTACTGGCCCTTCGACTTCACGTCCACCGTGCTCGCCGTCCTTCCGACACCGCCCGTCCGGGGCCCTCCCGGTGGCGGCAGCTCCCACCGTGCCGACAAACCGGCCCGGGGACCATGTCCCCGGCACCAGTGGACGCCGCCCGGGTTTTGTCGCCACGGACAGAGCGGACGGGCCCGCGGTCGGGGATCGCCGTCGGGAACTGCGAGTCAGGCCGCAGTGTCGGCCGGTACGGCGTCCCGGTGGCGGCGGGCTCCCCCGGTGGCCCGGCGGATCCACCAGGCGGTGACGTAGACGGCCAGGGCGGCGATCAGGCCGGCGCCCGCGCCCTTGGCCGCGTCGGACAGCACCCCTTCGACCAGGGCGTCCAGCGGAACCCCGTCCCTCGCCTCCGGGGCGGTGAGCCGCCACCAGGCGTGGGCGACGGCCCCGGCCAGGGCGCCCAGGGCCAGGGCGAGCAGGACCCGGCGACGGGTCGCGGCGACGGGCCCGGTGAGGACCGTCCCGGCGTGGAGGCGATCCCGGCGGCGCCACCCGTACACCGCGAGGACGGCTAGGCCGCCGATCGTGCTCAGGTGCTGCAGCGCCCGCGCCCAGCTGAAGCTGCCGACCAGGGTGGAGTTCAGCCAGTGGACGTGGGTGACCACGAAGCCGTCGACGTGGGTGAAGGAGTCCCAGACCAGGTGGGTGGCGATGCCGATCAGGGCGGAGAGCAGCACCCACCCCGCCCGCCGGAGCAGCGCGCCGACCGTGCGGGAGGGCGGCTGGGCGGTGACGGGCAGCCGCAGCAGGGCGGCCACCGGCCGGTGGGCGGCCAGGAGCAGGCCCCAGAGCAGCAGGGTGTACGGCAGCGTGACGGCGGGGACGCCGGACACCGAGTGGGTGGTGGTGGCGTTGACGAAGGGCTCGTACCAGGACTGGGCGCTGACCGGCAGGCCGATCGTGGAGACGAAATAGGGCAGGTCCGGGGCGACGGCACCGGCGACCAGCGCGGCGCGGCTGAACGGGCTGCGCAGCAGCGGCAGGACGGCGGCGGGGTGGGACAGGGTGAACGGCATGGCTTTCCTCTCACGCGGACCAATAGTCCGTTGAACGGAATGCTACGTCAAACGGACTAATGCCTGCGCGACGGACCCTGCCGAGCACGACGAACCCCGCCGAGGGGCCGGGAGGGGCCGTTCGGCGGGGTTCGGGAGCTCTCAGGGGGAGGTTCGCCCCAGCCGGGCGGCGAGCAGACCGCCCGCCGCGACGGCCGTCAGGACGGTCGCCAGGCAGGCGACGGCGGTCGCGTCGCCCCAGGCGGTGGTGCAGGCCTCGGCCAACAGCGGCGGGGCCGCCAGGGCCGTGGCGGCCAGTTCGCGGCCGCCGTTCGAGCCGCTGCGGGAGCCCTGCCGCCAGGCCAGCGCGACGCCCGTCGCGCCGAGGACGAGCAGCGGCCAGCAGCCGTAGTCGGTGGAGACCCCGGGCAGCACGTGCGCGTCGACGGCCGCCCGTGGCACCAGCACGAGCGCGACCATGGCGCCGGCCGCACCCGCGCGACCGGCCGCCATGCCCTCCGAACGCCGGTCCGGCGGGCAGCCCAGCAGCGCGGCCGCCGCCAGCACGGCCGCGGCCGGGACGGCGACCGGGGATCCGAAGGCGGGCCCGCTGACCATCGCGGCCGCCGCGAAGGCGAGCAGCCCGAGCACCGTGCAGGGCACGCCCACCCGCCACCGGCCGGCCAGCGCGGTCGCCGCCCCCACGAACACCAGCAGGGCGGAGAGCAGCAGCACGCCCCAGGTCCCGGACAGGTCGACCCGGAGTTGCAGCCCCAGGGGCGTGGGCGAGGCGACCACGGCGGCGTACCAGCGCAGCAGGTGCAGGCCGGCGGCGGTGGCCGAGGCGGCCAGTACCAGGGGCTGGGCCAGGCCGAGGACCTTGGGGAGGGCGGCGGCGGGTCCCAACCCCACCCGCATTCGCAGCGCCTGCCCCGCCAGGTCGGCGCCGTCCCGCAGGCGCACGCCCAGCGGTTCGCCCGCCGTCAGCTCGTGGAAGGTCGCGGCGATCTCCTCGCCGTGGGCGCGGCGGTAGGCGGCGGGGTAGAGCCGCAGCACGTGTTCGATCACGGGCCGGTCGCCGCCGGGCGGACCACGGACAGGCGTCGGGCGGCCTCCCGCGCCGTCGCCGCCAGGCGTTCGGCCTCGGCGGCCAGTCGTTCGCGCCCGGTAGGGGACAGATCGAAGATCCGGCGGGCCCGGCCGTCCACGATCTCCTCGCGCTCGACCACGATCAGGCCGTCGGCCAGCAGGCGGTCCAGTGCCCCGTAGAGGGCGCCGGTGCGCAGCGAGACCCGGCCGTCGGTCATGGCCTTGATCTCCTGGGCGATGGCGTATCCGTGCCGGGGGGCGTCCGCGAGGGCGGTCAGGACCATCACGGTGGGTTCTTGCATCACTCGCTCACTCACCCCATGACGATAGTCACTCCGTCGGACTATCTCAACGAAGCGACCGCCTCGACGGGGGCGGACACTGCACCCAGGCCCGCCGAAACCGCACCGGACCCGCCGAACTCGTGGCGGATTCCGTGAACCCGGCCACCCCGGGCCGGGCGACGGTCGATCCTGGAGCCCGCCCCATCCGTGATTCCGTTCGACGTCGCCGACTCCGTTCGATCCTGGAGGCACCGTGCCCGACCCATCCGCGTCCGCCGACCTGCTCGACCGGCTGGCACTGCCCGAACTCGCCCGCTCGGCCGCCCGGATCCAGCCCGAACTCACCACCCTGAGGCGCAAGTTGCATCAGGTGCCGGAGATCGCGCTGGACCTGCCGCGAACCCGGGAGCTGCTGCTCGGGGCGCTCGACGGCCTGCCGCTGGAGCTCACCCTGGGCAAGGAGCTGAGCTCGATCACGGCGGTGCTGCACGGTGGACGCCCCGGCCCGGCGGTGCTGCTGCGCGCCGACATGGACGCGCTGCCCGTCCAGGAGAACGTCCGGGTGCCGTACGCCTCCCGGATCCCGGGCCAGATGCACGCCTGCGGGCACGACCTGCACATGGCCGCACTCGTCGGCGCCACCCGACTGCTGGCCGAGCGGCAGGCGGAGCTGCCCGGCGACGTGGTGCTGATGTTCCAGCCCGGCGAGGAGGGGGCGGGCGGCGCCCAGCTGATGGTGGACGCGGGCGTGCTGGAGGCGGCCGGTCGGCGGGTGGTGGCCGCGTACGCCCTGCACGTGGCCTCCGCGCTGCTGCCGAACGGGGTGGTCGCCGCCCGCCCCGGGCCGATGCTGGCCGCCTCGGACACCCTGTGGGTCACCCTGCGCGGGCGCGGCGGGCACGGCTCCAGCCCGCATTCGGCGCTGGACCCGGTCCCGGCGCTGTGCGAGGCGGTGCTGGCCCTCCAGACGATGGTGACCCGGCGGCTGGACGCCTTCGACCCGGTGGTGCTGACCGTCGGCACGCTGAACGCCGGTACGGCGGCCAATGTGATCCCCGACGAGGCGCGCTTCTCGGCGACCCTCCGCTCCTTCTCCGAGCGCTCGCGGGACCTGGCGCACACCGAGGCGCTCCGGGTGGTCCGCGGGGTCGCGGCCGCCCACGGGCTGGAGGCGGTGGCCGAGGTGGAGCCCGGCTACCCGGTGACCGTCAACGACCCGGTGGAGGCGGCCTTCGCGGCCGGCCTGGCGACCCGGCTGCTCGGGCCGGAGCGCTACGCCGAGATGCCCCAACCGATCGCCGGCTCCGAGGACTTCGGCGTGCTGGCCGCGCTGGTCCCGTCGGCCTTCGTGATGCTCGGCGCCGTCCCGACGGACGGCCGCGACCCCTTCACCGCGCCCTACAACCACTCCCCCGACGCCGAGTTCGACGACAGCGTGCTCGCCGACGGCGCCGCGCTGCTGGCCGGGCTGGCCCTGGGGAGGCTGGCCCGGGGGTAGACCCGGGGGGTAGGCCCGGCTCGAAGGGCGGCTCGGGGCGGCCGGCCCGTCACCTCCCGTCGGGGCCGAGCGGCCGCGCCTCCGGGCGCGGCCCGGTGTAGCTCGCCCGGGCCCGCATCCGCAGCGGCTCCTCCTGGTACTCCTCCACCGCGTGGGCCAGCCAGCCCGGGGTGCGGGCCACCGCGAAGACCACCTCACCGGCCTCGGCCGGCAGTCCGGCGGCCAGGGCCAGGGCGGACAGCGCGAGGTCGATGTTGGCCCTGGGCCCCGGCCCGCCGGCCGGGGCGGCCGCCGCCTCCACCGCGGCGACGGCCGCCACCACGGCCGCACCGCCGTCCAGCAGCGCCACCGCGTCCAGCAGCGCCACCGCCCGGGGGTCGCCCTCGGGGTAGAGCCGGTGGCCGAGGCCGGGGATCGGGCGGCCGGTGCGCAGGTAGTCGGAGACCACCGGTACGGCGCCGGCGACCAGCACCTCGGCGAGCATCCGGTGCGCCAGCGGGCTGGCCGCGCCGTGCAGCGGGCCGTCGGTGGCGCCGAGCCCGGCCGAGACCACGGCGTACGGATGGGCCCGCGCCGAGGCCGCCACCCGGGCCGCCACCGTGGACACCGCCAGCTCGTGGTCGATCAGCAGCACCAGGGCGCGGTCCAGGCAGGCCAGCGCCTCGGGCGTCGGTGCGGCGGTGGCGAGCCGGCTCCACAGCCGGGCCGCCAGTGAGGCGTCCGGCCCGGGGTCGGGCGCGGTGCGCGGCAGGGCCTCCACCATCCCGGCGATCAGCGCCGCCCCGGCCGCCAGCACGGTCTGCTCGCGCAGGTCGAAGCGGAGCGGGTCGAGGGCGGCCGCGACGGTGGCGGAGATCCGCAGCCGGTCCGGCAGCCGGATCCCGTCCGGCAGCGCGGCGGCGGCCCGGGACAGCGCCTCGGCGGTGGCGGGCGACACCCGCAGGTCCACCGGGGCGTCGGTGCCCCGGCCCCAGAGCCAGCCGACCGCGGCCTCGAAGCCGTACCGGGTGGCGAGTTCGACGGCGTCCCGGCCGCGGTAGTAGAGCCGGCCGTGCTCGATCAGGGTCAGCCCGGTCCGCACCGTGACCGGTTCGCCGACCACCGGACGCACCGGCGTGCGGCGCCCACGGGCGGCGAGCTCCGCCACCTCGTCGGCGTCGAAGGTGCTGCCCTTGCCGTCCGGCGCCCGCTCACTGCTGAGCTGCCCCCGACTGGCGTAGGCGTACACCGTCTCCACCTTGACGCCGAGCCGTTCGGCGACCTGCCGGGTGGTCAGGCGTTCGCCCATGGTTCCCCTCGTCTCCCCGCGCACCTGGATCACCGCATCTCGATGATGATCTGGAGTATTCCATATTGATCGTAATCAACATTGACAACGTGGATCAATGCTCGGAGAGTACGGATCGTCACCCGGAACAACCGCCCGAGGAGGGCCACCACCATGTCGAACACCACCCAGATGTCGAGCACCACCCTGATAGAGGTCCCGCGCGGTCTGAAGGGCGTCGTGGTCACCGAGACCGCACTCAGCGACGTCCGCGGGCTGGAGGGCTTCTACCACTACCGCCAGTACTCGGCGATCGAGCTCGCCGAACAGCGCACCCTGGAGGACGTCTGGCAGCTGATGCTGTTCGGCGAGCTGCCCGACCCGGCCGGGCGCAGCGCCTTCCTGGCCCGCACCGCGCCGCTGCGCCGGCTCCCCGACGCGCTCCGCCCGCTGCTGCCCGCGCTCGCGGCGGCCACCGTGCACGGCGGCCCGCTCAGCGCCCTGGGCGCCGCGCTCTCGATCGCCGCCGCCGACCGCGGCATCCGCCCGCTCTACGACACCGCCCCCGACCGGCGGGTCGAGGACGCGCTGTTCGCCACCGCACTGGTACCGACCGTCCTCGCCGCGCTGTACCGGCTGCAGCACGGCGAGGAGCCGGTGGAACCGCGCGACGACCTCGGCCACGCGGCCAACTACCTCTACATGCTGACCGGCCAGGAGCCCGAGCCGGCCAAGGCCCGGGCGATCGAGCAGTACCTGATCTCCACGGTGGACCACGGCTTCAACGCCTCCACCTTCACCTCCCGGGTGATCGCCTCCACCGGGGCCGACCTGGTCGCCTGCCTGGTCGGCGGGCTGGGCGCGCTCTCCGGGCCGCTGCACGGCGGCGCGCCCAGCCGGGCACTGGACACCCTGGACGCGATCGGTACCCCGGACCGGATCGACGACTGGATCCGGGAGCACGTGCTGGCCGGCGACCGGATCATGGGCTTCGGCCACCCCGTCTACCGCACCGAGGACCCGCGCTCCCGGATGCTGCGCGGGATCGCCCGGTCCTTCGGCGGGGAGCTGGTCGACCTCGCCGTCCAGGTGGAGTCCCGGGTGGAGGCGATCCTCGCCGAGCTGAAGCCGGGCCGCGAGCTCCACACCAACGTGGAGTTCTACGCCGGTGTGGTGATGCACCTGTGCGGCCTGCCCAGGGGCATGTTCACGCCCACCTTCGCCGCGGGCCGGGTGATCGGCTGGAGCGCCAACATCCTGGAGCAGGCCGCCGACCCCAAGATCATCCGCCCGGCCGCCCGCTACACCGGCCCGACCGCCCCGCAGCCGCTGCCGACGGTCTGACCCGCCTGACCCGCCTGACCTTCCCGAGCCACCCGGCCCGTCCGAACCACCAAACCCACCCGACCCACCCGACCCGTCTGACCGCCGGGCCCCGTCGTCGAACCGACGGGGCCCTCTGCGCCGAATCGTCGTGTTCCGTTCAAGCCCCGCTCACCCCATCATGGCACGGTGTCAGCCGCGCCTACGCGCGTAGCACTCCCCTGTACCCCCACCAGACAAGGGACTTGACCGATGCTCAGACGCCTCGATGCCATCCGCCCGCTCGCCCTGGGCGCCGTCGTCCTGACCGTCCTCGCCGGTACCGGCGCCGCGCCCCACCGCGCCGCGGCCGCGCCCGCGACCGCCACGGCACCCACCGCCACGGCCACCAAGCACCGCGTCCTGTTCGACGCCAGCAAGGCGGAGACCGCCGGCAACGCCGACTGGATCATCAGCACCAGCCAGCCCGACCCGCTCGCCGAGAACGCCGACCCGCAGTCCGAGACCGACTGGACCGGCGCCATCTCCAGCTGGGGCGTCGCTCTCCAGAAGACCGGCCAGTACAGCCTCAAGACCCTGCCGAGCGGCTCCACCATCACCTATGGCACCGGTGGCGCGCTGGACCTCGCCAACTTCGACGAGTTCGTCCTGCCCGAGCCGAACATCCGGCTCAGCGACGCCGAGAAGACCGCCGTGATGACCTTCGTCCAGAACGGCGGCGGGCTGTTCCTGATCTCCGACCACACCGGCAGCGACCGCAACAACGACGGCTGGGACTCCCCCGCCATCATCAACGACCTGATGACCACCAACTCGGTCAACAGCAAGGACCCGTTCGGGCTCTCCGTCGATCTGCTCAACATCCAGACCGACAACCCGACCGCGATCAACGACGCCACCGACCCGGTGCTGCACGGCCCCTTCGGCACCGTCACCGGCAGCATCATCCGCAACGGCACCACCTTCACCCTCAAACCCGCCGACAACCCCGCCGTCAAGGGCATCGTCTACCGCACCGGCTACTCCGGCACCACCGGCGCCTTCTTCGCCACCAGTAGCTTCGGCAAGGGTCGGGTCGCGCTGTGGGGTGACAGCTCGGCCATCGACGACGGCACCGGCGAATCCGGCAAGACCCTCTACAACGGCTGGAACGACCCGGCCGGCACCGACGCCGCACTCGGCCTCAACGCCACCGCCTGGCTCGCCGCGGGCAGCGGCGGCGGCACCACCGGCAGCGTCACCCTCGGCAACCCCGGCACCCGCACCGCCACCGTCGGAACCGCCACCAGCCTCCAGCTCTCCGCCACCGACACGGCCGGCGGTACCCTCGGCTACACCGCCTCCGGCCTGCCCGCGGGCCTCGGCATCAACGCCACCACCGGCCTGATCAGCGGCACCCCGACCGCCGCCGGCAACTACTCCGTGACGGCCACCGCCACCGACTCCACCGGCCCGTCCTCCTCCGTCACCTTCACCTGGACCGTGCGGTCTACCGGCGGCGGCAGCTGCACCCCGGCGCAACTGCTCACCAACCCCGGCTTCGAGGCCGGTTCGACGACCGGCTGGACCGAGACCAACACCAGCGGCACCAGCACCATCAACAGCGGCTCCAACGAGCCCCCGCACTCCGGCAGCTACGACGTCTGGCTGGACGGCTACGGCAGCACCAACACCGACACCCTGGCCCAGACGGTGACCCTGCCGACCGGCTGCAGCAGCTACACCTTCAGCTTCTGGCTGCACATCGACACCGCCGAACCCACCACCAGCGCGTACGACAAGCTGACCGTCACCGCGAACGGCACCACCCTGGCGACCTACTCCAACGTCAACGCGGCCACCGGCTACCAGCAGCACAGCCTCGACCTGTCCGGCTACGCCGGGCAGACCGTGACCCTCAAGTTCACCGGCGCCGAGGACTACACCAAGCAGACCTCCTTCGTCCTGGACGACACCGCCGTCAACGTGGCGTGAGCCAGCGCCGGTCGGCCTCCCCGGAACCGGGAGGCCAACCGGCGATCCGGCCGACCGGCCGGGTCTACGGCCCCAGGGCGACGGGCTCCGCGAGGGCGAGTCCGGACCACCGCTCCACCTCCTCCGCGTGACCACCGACCGCCGTCGCACGCGCGACGGCCGCGGCCTCCTCCACCCTCGGCGCCCCCGCACCGCGGGTGAGCAGCGCCAACGGCCAGGCCGGTACGGCGGACCGTTCGCCGTCGAAGGCGTGCCAGTCCCAGGCGGCGTCGAACCGCCAGGCCCGACCGGCCCGGTCGGCGACCTCGTCACCCGGTTCGAGGAAGGCGAAGGGCCGGAAGAGCAGCCTGAGCCGGATCGGCTCACCGCCCGCCGGGTCGAGCTCGTACGCCTGGTACTCGCGCTCGGGATCGTGGGTCTCGCCCTGCCGCAGGACGTCGAGGTAGCAGGCGGGCCGGGGCAACCATCCGGTCACCAGCGGCGGTTCGAAGCGATGCACCGCCACCACGTGCACCACTGTCGGCGGTATCCCCACCAGGCAGGTGCCACCAGCCTCCAGCGCGCCCGGCGGTGGTTCCGTCCGGAAGAACGAGCGCTCCCAGTCGCGGTCCTCGGGCGTCGGCAGCGCCACGTCCCCGTTCCAGCTGACGCCCTCCGCCTCCGGGTCGACCTCCCACCACGGCCAGCGCAGCGAGACGTGGTCGCGCCTGACCCCGGTGACCGCCGCCTCGACGAACGGGCACTCCACCATCAGCACGTCACCCCGTCGGAACCGGCCGGTCTCCGCCCGCCGGCCGTCCGTACGCCCGTCCACCCTGTGTCTCCTCCTCCGGCCCTCCCCCAAGCTCAGGGCGATCATCACAGACGGCACTGACAACGCTCCGCCCCTCCCGGAACGTCCGGTCCGAAACCCGCCAGCGCCCGTCGCCCACCCGTCACAGACTGGTTCCAGCGCGGCGGCCCCGACGAACGGCCGGCCCGCCCGCGCCGTACCGTCTACCAGCGAGGAACCCCCGTGACCACCCGCACCGCGACCGCCGTCCTCCGGCAGCGCGTCGACTCGGCCGACTGGCCGGCCCTCGGCGAAGAGCTCGACGCCCACGGCTGCGCGCTCACCCCGCAGTTGCTCACCCGCCAGGAGTGCCGTGAGCTGGCCGCGCTCTACGAGCGGCACGAACTGTTCCGCAGCACCGTCGACATGGCCCGCCATCGGTTCGGCTCCGGCCAGTACCGGTACTTCACCCACGACCTGCCCGAGCCCGTCCAGGCGCTGCGCCGGGCCCTCTACCCCCACCTGCTGACCGTCGCCCGCGGCTGGGCGGCGAAGTTGGGCCGCCCCGCACCCTGGCCCGACGACCTGGACGAGTGGCTGGAGCGCTGCCACGCCGCCGGGCAGGTCAAGTCCTCGCAGATCCTGCTCCGTTACGGGCCCGGCGACTGGAACGCGCTGCACCGGGACCTCTTCGGCGACCTGGTCTTCCCGCTCCAGGTGGTCATCGGCCTCGACGAGCAGGGCACCGACTACACCGGCGGCGAGTTCCTGCTCGTCGAGCAGCGCCCCCGCGCCCAGTCCCGCGGCACCAGCACCGTGCTCCGGCAGGGCCACGGCCTGGTCTTCACCACCCGTGACCGGCCGGTCCGTTCGGCCCGGGGCTTCTCCGCGAGCCCGGTCCGGCACGGCGTCAGCACCGTCCGCTCGGGCCGCCGGCACGCGCTCGGCCTCGTCTTCCACAACGCCTGAGGCGGCGGCGCCGTGACCACTCCCCGCCCCCGCACCTACCGGCTGCTCGGCCCCGACGGCCGCACCCGTACCAGCACCCTGCCGGGCACCCTCGGCGGCTACCGCCCCGACCGCATCTACGGGCGGCTCGACTGCCCGTCGGCCCGGCGCGCCCTCGCCGCCGGGGGCTACGTCCGCCACCGGGTCTTCTTCGCCGACGAGCCGACCGCCCTCGCGGCCGGCTACCGGCCCTGCGGCGTCTGCCTGCCCACCAAGTACCTCCGCTGGAAAGCCCGACAGGGGGAACAGCGCCCATGACCCCCTCGCCACTGCTCCGCCCCACCGAACTCGCGGCCTACGGACCGCTGCCCGCCCCCGCCGGGCACACCGACGCCGAACTCACCTCCCTGCTCTGCCTGTTGAGCACCGTACGGCCCCGCGTCCACACCGTCGCCGTCGGCCACAGCCGGGACGACGCCTCCCGGGCGGCCGCCGAGGCCTTCACCGAGGCCTGGCGGGCGCGCGGCGGAGCCGTCCTCGCCGTCGTCGAGTGGCCCGAGCAGGCCGCCTCCTGGCTGCACCCGGCGCAGCGGCTGACCGCCCCGGCCCCGGACGCCTGGGTGGTCGCTGCCGCACCGCTCGGCTGGGCCCAGTTGGCCCGGCGGCTGCGCCACAGCACCGGGTGGTCCCCCGGCCGGACCTTCGGCTTCGCCGCCCTGGCCGATCCGCGTGCCGTCGCCCTCGCGGGCCCGGACACCGTGGACGGCCTGCGCGGCGCCTCGGCGGACGGCGGCACCTGGGAGGTCCTGCACGGCTGGCAGGTCACCCCGCTACCGCCGTCGGAGAGGCGCGGTGGGTGAACGCGACCCCGCCGCTCTTCCCGCTGCCGCCCGTCCCCCGCACCGAACTCGCCCCCGGCGCGGTGCACGTGCCCGGCTGGCTGACGATCGAGGAGCAGCGCGCGCTCGTCACCGCCTGCCGGGGCTGGGCGCGCGGCCCGGTGCCGATCCGGCACACCCGGGTGCCGGGCGGCGGCGTGATGTCGGTGCAAACCGTCTGCCTCGGCTGGCACTGGCAGCCCTACCGGTACAGCCGGACGGCGGGCGACGTGAACGGCGAGCGGGTGGCCGACTTCCCGGACTGGCTGGCCGAGCTGGGCCGCCGAGCCCTCGCCGACGCCTACCGGGATCCGGCCGCCGCGGCCGGGTACCGCCCCGACACCGCGCTGATCAACTTCTACGACCACGCGGCCCGGCTCGGCATGCACCAGGACAAGGACGAGAAGTCCGACGCGCCGGTGCTGTCGCTGAGCATCGGCGACCGCTGTGTCTTCCGCCTCGGCAACAGCGAGTCCCGCAACCGCCCCTGGACCGAGGTCGAACTCGCCTCCGGCGACCTGCTGGTCTTCGGCGGCCCGTCCCGCTTCGCCTACCACGGCGTGCCCCGGATCCACCCGGGCACCGGTGACCCGGCCACCGGTCTGGCCCGCGGCCGCCTCAACCTGACCCTGCGCGTCACCGGCCTGTCCGGGTGAGCGCACGGGAGGACCAGCCGCGTTTGGCGGACCGTACGGCCGGGATACCCATGCCGCATGGTTCCCACCGAAGTCGCCGACGCGCTGCCCGAGCTGGTCCCCTTCCTCCGTGCCGTCCAGCAACGGCGCCCCGACGACGGCACCTGGTGCGAGGGCTGGACGGTCCGCGACGTGCTGGCCCACCAGGCCGGCAACGCCGAGGAGCTCGCCCGGGTGCTGCGGGCCGTCCTGGTGGGCGCCCCGGTGGAGACCCGCGGCTTCACCCGCGAGGCCCCGTACCGGCGGATGTCCGACGCCGAGCTCTGGACGGCGTTCACCAGCCGCTGCGCGGAACTGACCGAGGTCGCCTCGGCAGCGGCGAGCGACCTGGCCCCCGAGACCGAGATCGGCTGGACCGGCCGGACGGTGACCGTGCCGTTCTTCCTGGAACACCTGCGCGAGGAACTGGTCATGCACCGCTGGGACCTCACCGGGGACGACCGGACCGCGACGGCGGCGCTCGACGAGCCCTGGATGACCCGGCACACCGTGCTGTCCGTCGGCCGGCCGCTGCTGGTCAAGGGCGCGGCCGGGCTCGGCATCGGTCCCGGTGGAAGTCCGGTCGAGGGCCGGCTGCGCGTCCCGGGCACCGACGACGTGCTGGTGACCGCCGACGCCGAGGGCGTCAGCATCGGATTCGCCGCCGCGGACGGCCCGGCCACCATCGAGAGCGACGCGGCCACCCGGGTGCTCCTGCTCTGGGGACGCCGCCCCGCGGACCCGACCCGCTGGCACAGCAGCGCCGGGCCGGAGGCCCTGGTGAGGTTCCGGAACCTCCTCGGCGGCTACTGAGCCCGGCGACGCCGACGACCCGCCGCCCGTGGCCTTTGCACCCGGCCCTGAACGGGCTAGCCTCCCGGGCGCGGCGCACCGTCCGGCGGCGATCCTGAAGTCCGGCCGCCCCGGGCGGTCCTCCGCCGCGCGGTGGCGGGCCCCGAAACCCCCCGCCGTACGCGACACCCGGTGCGAGCCGGCGGGCTCCCCGGACGCCCTGAGGAAGGAAGCAGCAGGTCATGGACGCATCCGCACAGATCGGCGTGACGGGGCTGGCGGTCATGGGCCGCAACCTGGCCCGGAACTTCGCCCGCAACGGCTACACGGTCGCGGTGCACAACCGCACCCCCGCCCGGACCCGGGCCCTGGTCGAGGAGTTCGGCCAGGAGGGAACGTTCGTCCCGGCGGAGTCGGCGGAGGACTTCGTGGCCGCGCTGGAACGGCCGCGCCGACTGCTGATCATGGTGAAGGCCGGCGGGCCGACCGACGAGGTGATCGAGGAGTTCGCCCCGCTGCTGGAACCGGGCGACATGATCATCGACGGCGGCAACGCCCACTTCGCGGACACCCGCCGGCGCGAGAGGGCGCTGCGCGAGCGCGGCATCCACTTCGTCGGCAGCGGTGTCTCCGGCGGCGAGGAGGGCGCCCTGCACGGCCCCTCGATCATGCCCGGCGGCTCCGCCGAGTCCTACACCGTGCTCGGCCCGATGCTGGAGCGGATCAGCGCCAAGGTGGACGGCGAGCCCTGCTGCACCCACATCGGCACCGACGGCGCCGGGCACTTCGTGAAGATGGTGCACAACGGCATCGAGTACGCCGACATGCAGCTCATCGCCGAGGCCTACCACCTGCTGCGGGACATCGGCGGGTACTCCCCCGCCGAGATCGCCGGGATCTTCCGGCACTGGAACCAGGGTCGGCTGGACTCGTACCTCATCGAGATCACCGCCGAGGTCCTCGCCCACACGGACGCCGGAACCGGCAGGCCCTTCGTCGACATCGTCCGGGACGCCGCCGAGCAGAAGGGCACCGGACGCTGGACCGTGCAGACCGCGCTCGACCTCGGCTCCCCGGTCACCGCGATCGCCCAGGCCACCTTCGCCCGGGTCGCCTCCAGCCGGGCCGAACTGCGCGCCGCCTACCGGCCGTTGCCCGGCGGCACCGAGCACGAGCTGCGCCCGCACGAGGCCGAACGCTTCACCCGGGACGTCGAGCAGGCGCTGTACGCGTCGAAGGTCATCGCCTACGACCAGGGCTGGACCATGATCCGCGACGCGGCGGCCGAGTACGGTTGGGACATCGACCTCGGCGCGGTGGCGAAGATCTGGCGCGGAGGCTGCATCATCCGGGCCGCCTTCCTGGACCGGATCCGCGCCGCCCACGCCGACAACCCGGACCTGGTGAGCCTGCTGGCCGAGAAGCAGTTCGCCACCGAGGTCTCCGACGCCCAGGCGGCCTGGCGCACGGTGGTCGCCGGGGCGGCCCAGCACGGCATCCCGGTGCCGGCCTTCTCCGCCGCGCTGGCCTACTACGACACCCTGCGCAGCGAGCGCCTGCCCGCCGCACTGATCCAGGGGCAGCGCGACTTCTTCGGCGCCCACACCTACCACCGCACCGACCGGCCGGGCAGCTACCACACCCGCTGGGCCGAGCCCGGCCGCCCCGAGGAGCGGACGGACACCGGGGCGTAGGCGGCAGCCAGGGCTCAACCGGCCAGGCGGGCGGAGCCGGTCAGGAACCCGACGCCCGGAGGACGCGCCGCAGCCAGCGGGTGCGGGCCTCCTGGGCGTCCCGGCTGACGGCGGCGTCCGGGGCGAGGGTGTCGAAGCCGTGGCAGGCGCCGGGCCAGACGTGCAGTTCGGCCGTGCCGCCCGCCCGCCAGATCGCGTCGGCGTAGCCGACGACCTCGTCCCGGAAGGTCTCGGCGGAGCCCACGTCGAGGTAGGCCGCGGGCAGCCGGGACAGGTCGGTGGCGCGGGCCGGAGCAGCGTACGGGGAGAGCTCGGCGGCGCCGTACCGCTCGCCGAGCACGGCCTGCCAGGCGGTCGCGTTGGAGGTGCGGTCCCAGGTGTCGTGGCCGGCCAGTTGGCGGCTGGAGAAGGTGTCGCCGCGGTCGTCGAGCATCGGGCTCAGCAACAGCTGGCCGAGCGCCGCCGGACCGCCCCGGTCCCGGGCCAGCAGGGCCAGGGCCGCGGCCAGTCCACCGCCGGCGCTCTTGCCGCCGATCACCAGGCGCCGGGCGTCCACACCGAGTTCAGCGGCGTGCCCGGCCACCCAGTCGAGCCCGGCGTAGCAGTCCTCGACGGCCCCGGGGAAGCGGGTGCCCGGCGCCAGCCGGTACTCGACGGACACCACCGCGAGGCCCAGCGGCAGCGCCCAGGACCGCAGCACTCGCGGCAGCACGGACCACGCGTTGCCGGTCACCATCCCGCCGCCGTGCAGGTAGTAGAGCACCGGCAGCGGCTCCCGGACCCCGGCTGGCCGCGCGCTGACCAGCGTGACGTCACCCGCCTCGCCGTGCCGCGGCACCCGCAGCTCCGCGACCTCGAACCGGCCGCCGTCCCGCAACCGGTCGAGCGTCGGCCGCGGCCGGGCGGCGGCGTCCCGCTGCTGCCACGCCGCCAGCCGCTCCGGCGTGAGCACCTCCCGCGCCGCCGGTCCGGCGGCCGCCACCGCCGCCCGCACCTCCGGGTCCAGCGGCGGCACCCCGGTCACCATCGATCCGTCCACCACGCGTACCCCTCCCCGACGACGCCCGACCGGCCCAGCTTGCCAGCCCCGCCGGTGCCGTCGAACAGCCGGGCGGGGCGGCGAGGTCAGACCGGCGGCAGCAGGTCGCTCCCGCTGACGGTGTACGTCAGCGGCGGGTAGCCGAAGTCCGTCTCCCTGTTCTCCCGGCGCCGCAGTCCGTAGAACTCCCGGCCCTGCTCCTCGTCGGCCATCAGGAGGCGTGCGCCGCCCGGGAGTTGCGGCTCGCCGTCGCGGAACCGGAGCAGCGTCCTCGACCTGCGGAAGGTCACGCCCAGCCACTCGTTGTCCGCCGCCTCGGCGGGCGCGTCCAGGACGATCCGGTGCCGCAGCCGCCGGTTCACGTCGACGGAGAACGCGACGACGCCGTTGTGGAGCAGGGGGATCTCGAACCTCCCGCCCTCGGGCTCCTTCGACTCGAAGACCAGCTTCCGCGGTGGGCCCGCCTGGGGGTGCCGGTAGCAGGAGAAGACGGCGATGGACGAGTCGTCGGCCAGGTCGAGGGCCTGGTCGGAGTGGCCGCCCATGGTGGTGTAGGCGTTGGTGTAGCGCTCGATCAGGGCGTTGTTGAAGCCGACCGGAAGCGCCGCACCGTCCTGGACCCGTCGCGCCAGCCGCTCGTGCACCGCCCGGAAGCGCTGCGCCGGGCTGCCGTACCGCGTGGTGGTCCGCACCAGCGGCACCGCGCCCGTCCCGTCGACCCTGGTCAGGACGGCGCCCCGCCGGCCCTTTCCGACGTCCTCCCAGTCGACCGACGCGGACAGCTCCGCGAACGGATCCCCCTCGACCGGCAGGGCGTACCAGCGGATCCCGTCCGGGAGGCTAGACGCGGGGGGCACGGTAGTCTCCCGCGTTCATGCTGAAGAGCAGTTCGTCGCCGTAGTCGACGAAGGACGAGCTCCGGTTCTCCTCCGCGTACAGCCTGCGCAGTTCGTCCATGCCGTCCGGCGTGGGCGGCCCCAGCTCGACCAGGCCGTCGGCCGCCTTGAGGAACGTCCGGCCGTCCTTGTGCACGGCTTCGGCGCTCGAACAGCGCACCACGTAGCCCAGCCGGGTCGGGAGCAGGTCTGCGTCCAGCGCCGAGGGCCGGATCTCGTGGGTGTAGAGGCGGTTGGTGGACAGCGGCATCAGGAGCACCGAGCCGGGGTGGAGGGTCACGGTGAACTGCGCGGGGAGGGCGCCCCCGTCGCGGGCCGCGGACGGGTCCTTGAGGCGGAAGCGCAGCCTGGTCAGCCCGCTGACGCCCTTCACCCCGTGGTCGAAGGGGTCCTCGGCCAGCGGCTGCAGCCCGTCGAGCCCGTCGTAGAAGGTGCAGAAGGCCATGATGCCGTTGCCGGGCATGTCCTTGGTCTTGTCGGCGTGGGCCGAGATCTTGGCCTTGGACTGCTTGCGCTCCGCCGTGGCAAGGGTGTTGTGGTAGATCTGGGCGAGCACGTGGTTCAGCGGCGCCTGGCCGCGGAAGACCGTGGCGGCCTCGCGGTTCAGGGCCTCGACGATGTCCGTGTCGGTCGGGCGGAAGGTCTCGGTCGGGCCCGAGAGGTTCGTGGAGCAGCGCAGCAGACGGAAGTGCAGTTCGTCGCCGTCCTGCGTGACGGGCGTCAGATAGATGCCGCTGCGATGGGCCGTTCCCGGTTTGGTGGACTCCGTCAGCGACTGGAACTCGTGCTCCGTGCTGATCCGGCCGAAATGGTCGGCGTCGACCTCGAAGAAGCGGCGGTAGTACACACCGACGCCGTGCACCCGGGCCGGGACCCGGCCGAGGCCGATCGGCGTCCAGGGGTGGTCGCCGTCCCCGCGGTGGCCGTGCGACAGCTCCCGGATGGCGAACACCCGCTCCGCTTCCCGCAGTTGACCGACACTGAGCGCGGACACGTCGCCGCACAGGTAGACGGTCCTCCCCGCGAGGTCGATCACACCGGAGGCGAGTTCCTCCGGTGTGATCGTCGACCCGAGGAACTCCCGGACCGCTTCGTGGTCGTGCAGCGCCGAAGGCGCCACCAGGATGGTGCCCGCATCCTCGATGCGGGCTTCGCTCAGCCCCGTTGTGTGCATCGAACCGTGCCCGCCGTTCGCAGCTCGTGATGGATCGGCCCCGATGCTCCCACGGGGGTTCGACGGCGGGCAACGGGGTTCCGCTCCCCGGTCGGCGGTCGGGGCCTCGTCGGGCGGGGCCGGGTCGGGAAAAGGTCGTGGAATTCCGCTCAACCGGCCGTCGAATTACTTTCGTTGGCCTTTTACGAAAGCCTCCCGGAATACTCGGAACCGGCGGCGGAAAGCCCGTACGCCCCACGAATTCCGAGCACCCCGGAGGCCTTTCATGAGCCATGACGTCGACTACGACACCATCTCCGTCAAGACGCCCGAGGAGATCGCCCTGCTGCGGATCGCCGGCGGCATCGCGGCCCGGGTGCTGGACGACCTGACGCCGCACATCGTGCCCGGTGTCACCTCGCGGCAGATCAACGACATCGCCCACGACCTCATCGTGTACACCCACGGCGCGGAGATCGACCGCGAGGACCTGGCCGGCTACGACTCCAGCGAATTCGCCTGCATATCCATCGCCCACAACGACGTCGCGTTCAGCGGCGAACCGAACGGAATCCCGCTGAAGAAGGGCGACCTCTTCGGCGTCGACGTCAGCATCAGGAAGAACGGCTGGTGCGGCGACACCCAGCGGATGTGGATCGTCGGGGACGAGACCACCGCCCGGGCCCGGCTGCTGGACGCCGTCGGCTACCAGGCGATGTGCCTGGGCATCAGCCTGGTCCGGCCGGGGGCGCGGCTGCAGGACATCGCCCGCGAGGTGCAGGCCTACGTCGAGTCGTTCGGCTTCTCGATGCTCCGGGTGCCCAGCGGCACCGGCCACTCGATCGGCCGGGTGCACGCCGACGGCTGGCTGATCCCGTACTACGAGGACCCCAGCCATGAGGGCCGGGTGCTGGCGGAGGGCATGGTCCTCACCGTCGAGCCGTTCATCTGCGCGGGCAGCGGCGAAGGGCGGCGCCTGACCAACCCGACCCGCTCGGCGGTGACCGCCGACGGCTCGCCCGCCGTCTACTGGGAGCACGTGGTGGCCGTCACCCGGGACGGCTGCGAGGTGCTCGACCTGCGCGAGGGCGAGGACGTCACCTTCTACGACCACCGCCGCTGACGGGCGGCCACCGCTCGTCGCCCAGCCGGGCGCGCAGCCAGCCGTGCAGGGTCTCGATCGCGGCGGCCCGGGGGTGGTCCTCCCGCCGGCTGAGGTAGTAGTCGAGCTGGGCGGGGATCTCGACCTCCCCGATCCGCACCAGCTCCCCGCCGCGCAGGTACGCCTCGGCGAGCTGCCGGCGCACCATGGCGACGCCCTGGCCGACGAGCGCCGCGCGCAGCAGCGCCTCCGCGTCGGAGTAGATCACCCCCTGGCCGGGCTCGTCGGCGTCGAGCCCGGCCGCGGCGAAGAACTCCTGCCAGGAGCGGCCGGCGAAGCGCAGCAGCGGTGCCTGCGGCAGGGTGGCCGTGGTCAGGCCGGGGTGACGGGCCAGCAGGACGGGGGCGGCCACCGCGACGACCCGGTCCGCCAGCAGGCGTTCGGAACGGTAGCCGCGCTCCTCGATCCGGCGGTGCCAGATGCCGACGTCGGCCGAGCGCGGGTCGGGCGGGGCGGTGCCGGTGTGCAGGCGCAGCGACAGTTCGAGCTCCGGGTGCTCGCGGGCGAGGTCGTCGAGCCGGGGGATGAGCCAGAGGTTGGCGAAGTCCGCCATCACGCTCAACTCCAGCGGTGCGGGCGCCCGGTCGCCCGCGCCGGCGGCCTCGTCCAGCGCCTCGGTGAGCTCGGCGAGGGTGCGGCGCAGCCGGACGGCGAGCCGTTCGCAGGCCGGGGTGGGCAGCATGTCCGGTCCGGAGCGGGTGAAGAGGGCCGCCCCGAGCCGGGCTTCGAGTCCGCGGATCTGGTGGCTCACCGCGCTGTGGGTGACATGGAGTTCGCGGGCGGCCAGGGTGTAGCTGCGCAGCCGGGCGGCGGCTTCGACGCAGCGCAGGGCGGCGAGGCCGGGCAGCGATGACGTCTCCACTGCCTCGCTCCTCTTCTTGGTCGGCGGGCCGCTCGGCCCGCCCGGACGGTCCAATCTACGGGAGGTGCCGCCGGGCTCAGGGCTCCTGTCCGCCGCCGCTGTCGTCGGAGGGCTCGCGCCCCCGGGAGCGGTGCCGCCTGAGGTACCAGACCAGCAGGGCCACGGCGACGACCACGGCGATCGCGATCGCGGTGACCCGGCCGACGGTGCCCTCCACCCTGGTGTAGGCGGCTCCGGCGAAGTAGCCCAGAAGGGTGAAGCCGACGCCCCAGGCGAGCCCGCCGAGGGCGTTGTAGAAGAGAAAGCGGCGGTACGGCATCCGGGACATCCCGGCCAGTGAGGGCACCAGCGGGCGGAAGAAGGCGATGAACCGCCCGACGAAGACGGCGGCCGGCCCGCGTCGGCGGATCAGGTCCTGTGCCGTCGCGACCCGCTGCGCATGGCGCCGCAGCGGGCGGGTGCGCAGGATCGCCGGGCCGAGGTGGCGGCCGATCTCGTAGCCGACGGTGTCCCCGAGGACCGCTGCGCAGACCACCACCAGGATCATCCAGCCGAGCGAGACGCTGCCCTGGTGGGCGATGAACCCGCCGAGCGCGGCCGCCGTCTCGCCGGGGATGAAGAAGCTGAAGAACAGGGCGTCCTCGGCACACACCATGCCGCCGACGGCCGCGTACACGACCGGGCCGGACAGGCCGCGCAGCCAGTCGGTGATCGTGTGCATCGGCCACACCTCGTCGGCGATCGGGCCTGGTCCGCCCCACTGTTGCTCGGGCCCCTCATCCGCCCCAATGTAACGCCTGCCCCCGGGCCGGTGCGGCGCCCGAGTCGCGCCCTCCAGGGCGGTACAGGGGTGCCCGGCGGCGGTACCGCCGGGCATCCGGAGCGGGCGAGGCCGTGGTCAGCGGCCGGTCGGGGCACCGAACCAGTGGGTGAGGGCGGAGCGCAGGGTCTCCGGGGAGTCCGCCGCACCGGCCCAGCAGACGTAACCGTCCGGACGGATCAGAAGCGGTGCCGTGGCGGCGCCCCGGCCCGTACGGTCCACCCGGTCCGCCCAGGGGGCGGCGGCCTCGGCGAGGGCGTCCTGCGGGTCGAGCAGCACGCCTCGGCCGGAGCGTAGGAGTTCGTACAGCCGGGCCGGGCCGAGGTCGAGGTCCGGCACGGAGAGGCCGAGGAACGGGTGGGCGGCCGTGTCCGGCATCGGGTAGCGGATGGCGGTGCCGGACATCAGACCGCCGAGGTGGCGCCGGACGTCCGGGAGTTCGGCCAGTTCGGCGAAGACCTCCCGGGTGGCCGTCACGTCCGGGTCGCCGGCGCCCGCCCAGTCCATCAGCAGGCCCTGCGCCTGGATGTTGCGCAGCACGAGGGTCCCGGCCCGGTGCCGTTCGGTGTGGTAGCTGTCGAGCAGGCCGTCGGGGGCCCAGCCGCGGACGGCGGCGCCGAGCTTCCAGCCGAGGTTGAAGGCGTCCTGGATCCCGCCGTTCATGCCCTGGGCGCCGAGCGGGAGGTGGACGTGGGCCGCGTCGCCCGCGAGGAACACCCGCCCGTGCCGGTAGGAGGCGACCTGCCGGGCCACGTTGGTGATGCGACGGGCGTGGCACAGTTCGAGCAGCTGCACCCGCTCGCCGAACACGGCGCGCAGGCCGCCGCGGAGCTCCGCCTCGGTGACCGGGACGTCCCTGGGCAGCGAGCGGCCCGGCCCGCCCATGGCGAGCCGCCGCAGCGGCCGGCCCTGGCCGTCGGTGCCGAGCGGGAAGATCCCGGCCCAGTGGCCGTCCGGGGACCGGTGGTGGGTCGCCAGTCCCTCGACGCCGCTCAGCCGAACGTCGGCGGCGACCGTGGTCAACGTGCCTGGGCGGCCCGGGAATTCGTCCTTCAGCAGCGAGCGCACCGCGCTGTGGCCGCCGTCGGCGCCGACCAGGTAGCGGGCGCGGAGCGTCCGGCCGTCGGCGAAGTCGGCGGTCACCCCGTCCTCGTCCTGGCGGAGGGCGACCAGCTCGTGGTCGCGCCGGATCCGCAGGCCCTGGGCGGCGAGGTGCTCTTCGAGGTAGGCCTCCAGGTCCACCTGCGGAACGGAGCGCCACGGCTGGCGGGGGCGGAAGGCGGCGGTGTCGGGATCCGGGTCGGCGTGGGGCGCGGTCGGCAGCGGCAGCGGCAGGCCGGCGAAGTGGCTGGTGCCGACCGGGTAGTCCCCGGCGGCCAGCAGCGGGTCCAGCAGGCCGCGCTGGTCGAGCGTCTCCAGCGTGCGGGACTGCACGCCGCCGGCCCGGGACAGCGCGCTGCGCTCCGGCAGCCGGTCGGCCAGTACGGTCCGCACCCCGGCCAGCAGCAGTTCGTTGGCGACGGTCATGCCGGTCGGGCCGGCGCCGACGACGAGTACGTCGGTGTCCATGGTCTTCTCCTCGGTCACGTGGCCACGTGGGCGCGTCCGCACCCGGTGGCGTGGTCACGCGGTGGTTCGCGGTTCTCCGGGTACGGGCACAACACTCCGACCGCCAGGGCCCGTTGGACCACTGACCGACGCGATGGTGCGGGGATCCGACACCGGCTAGGCTCGGTGCGGTGGAATCCGACAGCACCGACCGGCACGGCTCCGCCGGCGCCTCCGGCCCTTCCCGCCCGTCCGGCTCTTCCGGCCCTTCCGGCTACGACGAGTTGGACCGCCGCCTGGTCCACGCCCTGCAGATCGACGGCCGGGCCCCGTTCAGCACCATCGCCGCCGCCCTCGGTGTCTCGGACCGCACGATCGCCCGCCGGTACACCCGGTTGCGCTCGACCGGCGCGCTGCGGGTGCTCGGCGGGATCGACCCGACCGCACTGGGGGGCGCGGTGCTCTGGCTGGTGCGGGTGCGCTGCGCACCGTCCGCGTCGGTCTCGGTGGCCGAGGCGCTGGCCCGCCGCCCGGACACCTCCTGGGTGAGCCTCACCTCCGGCGGCACCGAGATCACCTGCACGGTCCGCACCGAGAGCGATGCCGACAGCGAGGCCCTGCTGCTGGCCCGACTCCCCCGCACCCCACGGGTGGAGGGGGTGAGCGCGCACTCCGTGCTGCACTCCTTCTACGGCGGTCCGGACAACCTGATCGCCAAGCTCGGCCTGCTGGACGCCGAGACGGTCACCGCCCTGAGCCCGCCCCCGCTGCCGCACCGGCCGGGACCGGTACGGCTGGACGACGGCGACCGCCGACTGCTCGCCGCGCTCGCCGCCGACGGCCGCACCGGGACCGAGCAGCTCGCCAAGGTGACCGGCTGGTCGCCGACCACCGTTCGGCGCCGGATGACGGAACTGCGCGAGCACGGGGTGCTCTACCTGGACATCGACTGCGACGGACGCCTGCTCGGCATCGGCACCCGGACCCTGCTGTGGCTCTCGGTCGCTCCGCCGTACCTGGAGGAGGCCGGCCGGGCCCTGGCCGGGCACCCCGAGGTCGCCTTCGCCGCCGCCACCACCGGGCCGACGAACCTCTACGCGACCGTGGTCTGCCCGGACCAACGCGCCCTGTACCGCTACCTGACCACCCGGGTGGCGGCGCTGCCGGCCGTCACCCACGTCGAGACGGCGCCGGTGATCCGGACCGTCAAGCAGGCCGCGAACCGGCTGTAGCGGCGGGCGGGTCGACGCGCGCGGCCGGACCGGCGGCAGGCCTCAACGCGATGGCGCAGAGCGGCACCTCAGCCCGGTGCCTCAGCCCGGCACCTCAGCGCGGTGCCGCGGCGCGGCTCCGGTGGGCCGCCTGCTTGGCCCGGTTGCCGCAGGCCGCCATGCTGCACCACCGACGGGCCCGGCCCCGGGTGTGGTCCGCGAACACCAGCGTGCAGGTCGGCCCCTGACACGCCTTGACGTGAGTGAAGTCCTCCCGGCCGACGGTCGCCGCCAGCGCCTGCCCGATCGGCAGCAGCAGCGATTCCGGGGTCCGCCACCGGCGCTCCGTACGGAGTGCCAGGCCGCTCGGACCCGCCTCGTCGGCGGCCACGATCCGCGTGAACTGTTCGTCGCGCGCCAGGAGTTGATTGAGCGGCTCCAGGTCGGGCAGGTCCTCGGACCGGACCGGCCGCCCCATCCGCTGCCGCACGAACTCCCGGAACCACTCCCGCAGGCTCCTCGCCTGGGCGGCCACGTGGTCCAGTTCCCCGGGCAGGGTCTGCGCCCGCAGCCGCTCCAACTCCTCGACCGGCACCAGTCCGGCCTGTTCCAGCCAGGCCAGCAGGCCGTCACCGTCGGCGATCCAGTCGACCGGAGTGCTCGCCGGGGTCGCGACCGAGTTCAGGAAGTCCAGGCCGGGGGCGTCGGCGACGAAGAGGGCCGGGGGCCGGGGGTCGGACACGGCACACGCTCCACGGGTCGGGGTCAGCCTCGACATCAAGAGTAACCACTCCAGGATCCCTTGACAAGTTACGAAGACCGTTCCTAACCTCGAAAGTGCAGCCAAGCCGGTTACTTGCATTCAGGGAAGGACCATCATGACCTCCATCGCCTACCGCTCCGTGGACGTCGACGGCCTGAGCGTCTTCTACCGCGAAGCCGGCCCCGCCGACGCCCCGACGCTGCTGCTCCTGCACGGCTTCCCCAGTGCCGGCCACATGTTCCGCGACCTCATCCCCCACCTGGCCGACCGGTTCCACCTGGTGGCCCCCGACCTGCCGGGCTTCGGGCAGACCGAGCTGCCGCCGCGCGAGGAGTTCGACTACACCTTCGAGCACCTCGCGGCCGTCATCGACCGGTTCACCGAGGTGATCGGTCTGAAGCGCTTCGCGCTCTACGTCTTCGACTACGGCGCACCGACCGGCTTCCGCATCGCGGCCGAGCACCCCGAACGGATCACCGCGATCGTCTCGCAGAACGGCAACGCCTACGAGGAGGGCCTGAGCGAGGGCTGGAACCCGATCCGCGCCTACTGGGAGGACTCGTCGCCGGCCAACCGCGACGCCCTCCGCAGCCTCCTGACCCCGGACGCCACCCGCTGGCAGTACACCCACGGCACCCCGGACCCGACCGCGGTCTCCCCGGACGGCAGCACCCTCGACGACGCCTACCTGGCCCGGCCCGGCTCCGACGAGATCCAGCTGGACCTGTTCGGCGACTACCGCACCAACGTCGCCCGCTACCCGGCCTTCCAGGACTACTTCCGCCGCCACCAGCCGCCCCTGCTGGCCGTGTGGGGCCGCAACGACCCGTTCTTCCTGCCCGCCGGCGCCGAGGCCTTCAAGCGCGACCTACCGCACGCCACCGTCCGCCTCCTCGACACCGGCCACTTCGCCCTGGAGACCCACGCCGAGGAGATCGCGACGGCCATCCGGGAGTTCCTGGCCTGAAGGGGCCGACGCCGGAAGCCGGTGGCCGGGCTCCGCGGATTCGTCCGCGGAGCCCGGCCCCTGCCGTTTCCGCGCCCGCTCCGCTAGTTTTACCGACAGAGCGTCGGGAAAGTTCTCAACTTAGGTTAGGCTAACCATAACTATCGGGGTCCTCACACCCTGGCCCCATCCGATCCCTGGAGGCCGTATGCCCACGCCCGAGCCCGTCCCCTTCTCCACCCTGCTCCGCACCGCCAGCAGCGAGGAGCACGAGGCCGCGGAGCACTCGTCCTTCATGAGCCGTCTGCTCGGCGAGCAGCTCGGGATCGAGGCGTACGCCGACCTCACCGGCCAGCTCTGGTACGTCTACCGGGCACTGGAGGAGCGGGCCGAGCAGCTCGCGGCGCACCCGCTGGCGGGCCCGTTCATCGACCCGGCACTGCTGCGCACCGCCGCCATCGAACGCGACCTGGCGCACCTGCGCGGGCCCGACTGGCGGGACGGCCTGGCGCCACTGCCGGCCACCGCCGCGTACGTGGCCCGGATCGAGGAACTGGCCACGGAATGGCCCGCCGGCTACCTCGCCCACCACTACACCCGCTACCTGGGCGACCTGTCGGGCGGTCAGATCATCCGGGGCCTGGCCGAGAAGGCCTGGGGCTTCGAGCGCAAGGGGGACGGCGTCCGGTTCTACGTCTTCGAGGAGATCACCAACCCGGCCGCCTTCAAGCGCGACTACCGCGCCAAGCTGGACGCGGCGGGCGAGGCGATGGACGAGGTCGAGCGGCGCCGGGTGGTCGAGGAGTGCAAGCGGGCCTTCGTGCTCAACGGCAACGTGTTCCACGACCTGGACGGACGCTACCCGCTGAGCGCCTGAACCCCTGAACGCCCCCGACCGCCGCGGGCCGTCCGCCTCCTCCGGGAGCGGGCGGCCCGCGGCGTGATGTCACGTTCCCGGGCGCCGTCCGGTCCACCTGTCGGGAGCGCGCAGCGTTCCGCGCCGCCACCGGCCAGGAGAGGGGACGACCATGGAGACCTTGACCGTTCGACGCGTCATCGCGGCACCGATCGCAGAGGTGTTCGACTGGTGCGCCACGACCACCAACTACACCCGCTCCCCCCTCGTCCTCCGGGCCCGGCTGGCCCGACCGGGCGCGGAAGCACCGTACGGAGTGGGCGCCGTCCGGGAGCACACCTGGGCGATCGGCTGGTTCCGTGAGCGGATCACCGCCTACCACCCGCCGTACGACTTCGACTACACCGTCGACCGCAGCTTCCCGCCGGCCCGGCACGAGCTCGGCCGGATGACCTTCACCGAGGTCGACGGCGGCACCGAGGTCGTCTGGACCACCAGCTTCGAGGTCCGCCTCCCCTTCGGCGCGGCCCTCACCCGCGCCCTCGCCCAACCCGTCATCGGCCGCACCTTCGGCAGGATCCTCGACGCCGCCGACACCGCGCTCACCACCAGGCGACGTTAGCCGGCCTCCCCGGCGCTGGGCGGTCACTGGTCACAGCCCCGAACCCCGGCCTCCTACCCGCCGACGATGGCGAGTTGGGAGACGGCCCCGAGCACCTCGTTGTCCTCCCCGTCGAGCAGCGAGGCGTGGACGCCGACCAAGTCGCCTGCGGTGTAGCCGTTCTGATTCAGGGACGCGACCGGGACGACGGCCGTCACGGTGGTGCCCGTGCAGTTCGGGGTGAACCGGGTGGTACCCAGGGCGCCGGAGCTCCGGTCCTCGGCGACCACGGTCGCGGACCTGACGAAGCCTCCGGCGTCGCAGGAGTACTCGACGGTGACGTTCACCGTCCTCGACGCGCCGCCGGAGACGGTCGCGCCGTCGATCCGTACCCCGGTGGCGGCCTGCGCCGGAGCTGCGGCCAGCAGCAGTCCCATGGCCAGTGCGGGGACGCCCAGCCAGGTCACGATCCTGCCGTTCATGAGGGCCCTTCCGTTGTCGGTTACCCGTCATGCTACGAATGAACGTGCACGGCTGCCAGGCCCAACGATCAAACGTCGACGTGCAGTTCATCCGACCGCCGGTTCCGCACCCAGGCCGCCCGTGCACCCCGGAAGACGACGACGGCCCTCCGCCCGGAAGGGGGAGGGCCGTCGGCCGGGAGCCTGCGCGGCCGGGTCAGGCCGCCGCGCGGGCGGCCTTGCGGCGGGCGGAGTCGAAGACCGCGGCCGGGTTCCCGTAGTAGGTCCACGGGCCGGCGATCTCCCGCCCCATCCCACGGAAGAGCTCCAGGGCCTGCGCCGGGCGGCCGTTCTCGATCAGGGCGTGGGCGATCCAGCCGCGCGACGCGACGAGCCCGGGGTGGGCCGGGTCGGCGGCCGCCAGGTCGGCCAGGGCCGCGTCCACGGCGGCCGTGTACTCGGCGGAACGGTAGAGCGCGGACGCCGAGGACCTGTCGCGCAGCACCTGCTCCCAGTACGCCCGCAGCTTGAGCACCGTCATCAGGCTGCCCGCCGGCGCCCCGGCGATCGCCTTGTCCGCGAACCCGTGCATCAACTCGTTGCTGCCGAGCCACTTCTCGCACCAGTACTGCAGTGCGGCGGTGTGGGCGGTGAAGTGGTGCGGCTCGCGGGCCACGATCTCCGCCCACAGCGCCCGGTAGCGCTCGTTCGACCAGCCCTGGCCCATCGCGATCGCCTGCTGCACCACCCAGGCGTTCGGGTCCTCGGCCGGGGCGAGCTGGATCGCCGTCTGCGACGCCTCCGCCGCCTCCGCCAGCACCTGGCGGAAGCCCATGGCCTGCTCGCGGGTCACCTGGGAGGCGTACTTCGCGGTCCGGATCTCCCAGGCCCGCTGGACCAGGGCGTCGGTGAGCACCTGGGCGGCCACCGGGTTGTACGGCTGCTCCGCGCGCCACTGCCGGAGCCAGCCGTCGTCGGAGGCCGCCAATTCGCTGAACGGGTTCATCCGGGCGTAGCGGGTGCTCCAGTCACCCTCGCCGCCCGAGAGGTACGCGGCGGCGGGCCGCCAGTCCCCCGCCTTGGCCGCGTCCAGCGCCGCCCGCGCCACGGGGTCGGTGGGTTCGCTGCCCAATTCGACCAGTTCGGCACGCGGCACCAGGCCGGCCGCGGGGGCGTCGACGCCCCCGGTGGCCTTCCGACGCTTGTTCAGCCAGAGGCCCAGCCTGACGAGGAGGACGACGAGGGAGATGATGACGAGCGGGTGGTGCATGAACCTGCTTCTCTACGGAACTTCGTCGCACAGGTGTGCGTTCAGTGGAGATCGTAATGGTTCGGACACGGATCCCTGAACGGGTTTTCCGGCCGGCCCGACGCCCTGACTCCAGGCGGTGTGGATCGCCCTGAGCGGAACCCATCGACCGCAGTACGGGCCCGCCGCCCGGGCACGTTGAACCGGGGTTCGGGTACTCACCGTTGACAGCCATGCGGGGAGCCCGACCGACCGAGACCACGGAGCAGCCCATGACCGTCAACCCGAACCGTCGCGACGTCCTGCGGTGGAGCACCGCCGTCGGCGGCGGGGCACTGACCGCCGCGCTCGGCATCACGGCCGCCACGCCGGCCTCCGCGGCCTCGTGGAACAGCGCGAGTTGGATGTCGGGGCTGCCCAACGGCCTCTCCCTGACCCAGTTGACCATCCCGGGCACCCACGACTCGTGCTGCACCGATCCGTCGAACGGGACCGAGTGGTCGCACACCCAGAACTGGGGCGTCCCGGAGCAACTCCAGCGCGGCATCCGCTTCCTGGACATCCGCTGCCAGCGGTTCCCGCTGAACGACCGCGAGACCAAGAACTGGCTCGGCGTCTTCCACGACCGCTTCTACCAGGGCAGCACCCTGGCCACGGTGCTGGACCAGTGCCGGGCCTTCCTCAAGCAGTCGCCGCGCGAGGCGCTGGTCATGCGGATCAGGAACGAGAACGCGGGCAGCAACCCGATCAACTCGGTGGAGTTCCTGCGCCGCATGCAGTACCACCTGGACGGTTTCGGCTACCGCAACCTGTTCTGGACGGCGCCCCGGTGGCCCAGCCTCGGGGAGGCCCGCGGCAGGATCGTGCTGCTCGCGGACTTCGACACCAGCTCCGACTCCACCTGGGACGTGATGCACTGGGGGAACTCCGGGCTGATGGACACCCAGGACCAGTACGAGGGCGTCGGCACCGACGGCAAGGCCGGCGCCGTCGTCAAGCAGTTCGACCAGGCGTTCTACAACCAGAACTCGTCGAAGATGTACATCAACTTCACGAGCTACGCGGGCGGGAAGTGGCCCAAGCTGAACGCGGCCGCGATCATGCCGCCGGTCTTCGACTACCTGAACGCCCGCGCGAACCAGGCCTGCCACTTCGGGATCGTTCCGATGGACTTCCCCGACTTCCACACCAACGTGCTGGACCTACTGGTCGCCAAGAACTTCATCGGGCGCTGACCCCGGGCCGCCGGGCCCGACCGCCACGGTGTCGACCGGCCCCGGCGGGCAACTGCTGCCCGCCGGGGCCGGGTTCGTGTGCCGTGCCGAGGATCAGGCCTGGGCGGCACCGCGACGGTTGCGGACCAGAACGGTCGCGCTGCCGCCGACCAGCACCAGGCCGGCCGCGGTCGCCAGCAGCGGGCCCACCGGGGTGTCCGCACCGGTGGCGGCGAGCGAACCGGTGTCCGTACCGCTCAGGCCGGTGGTGGTCAGCGAGGGGCCGCCGGCCGATCCGGTGCCGGTCCCGGTGCCGCTGCCCGAACCCTGGCCGCCCGCGGCCTGGTTGGTTCCGCCGCCCGTACCGGAGGTGCCGGTGGTCGGCAGCTTGGCGTCCTTGGTGAAGGCCAGGGTGGCGCTGACCGGGTCCAGGGCCGTGCCCGCCGGGTAGTTGGAGAACACCGGGACGCCCTCGGCCGTGAGCGTGGCCGGCACGCCGGTGAGCGTGACCACGCCGTCGACCGGCTTCAGGGCGGAGGCGGGGACGTCGAGCTTGGCGATCCGCGCGCCGCTCAGCGCGGTCGACTTGCCGTCCGGGGACTTGCCGTTGACGTCCGCGGTGAGGAAGGCGCCGTCCTTGTCGATCGCCAGCCCCAGCTTGGAGAGCGTGGTGTCCAGCGCCCAGCCGTCCTTGCCGGGGTGGCCGAGGAAGCGGACCGAGCCGGCGAAGCCGGCGCTCAGCGAGTGGTCGGCGGTGTTGTACGCGCCGGTGCCGCCGCCGAAGCGGTAGTCGGCCGCACCGTCGCCGAACTCGACCTTGCCGGCGGCCATCGGGGATTCGAGGTACTTGCGGAAGCTCTCCTTGACCGTCCAGTTCAGGGTGCCGTTCAGCACGGGGAGGCGGTCGGGGCCGGTGCTGGGGGTGTTGGGGGTGCCGGTCGGGGTGGCACTCCCGGTCGCGGTGGGCGAGGCGGTGGCGGTCGCAGTGGCGGTGGGGCTGGCGGTCGCTGACGGCGAGGCGGTCGGCTGCGCCGTCGGCGAGGCGGTGGCGGACGGGGTCGCGGTCACCGACGGGGTGCCGGTGGGCGAGGGCGTCGCCGGGCTCTGCTTGAGCAGCAGCGACAGCGGGTCCATGTCCGTCCCCGCCTGGTAGAAGCCCGCGAAGGCCTGCGCCCCCTGCTCGGTGAGCTTCGTCGCGGTCGGCGTCCCGCCGGTGGTGTCCCGGCCGACCGTGAAGGTCACCAGCGGTACGTCGTCCCGCCGGGTGATCTCGGTGGCGCCCATCGACTCCTTGGAGGCGGTGTCGGCGGTGAGCGTGCCGGTGGTGCCGGAGGTGGTGATCTTCAGGTCGCTGAGCGCGACGTCCAGTGCGCCGTGGTGGGCGGTGAAGTGCACGCCGCCGGTGAAGGAGGAGCTGAGGGCGTGGGTGCCGAGGTCGTACTTGGCGCTCGCCAGGCCGAAGTGGAAGGTGCCGTCGGCGTTGCGGGTCGCGCCGCCGGTGAGCTCGACCGCGCCGCCCTGGGAGGCCGGGCCCTCGATGTAGCTGCGGAAGCTGGCCTTCACGCCCCAGTCCAGCGCGCCGGTGTCGTACGTGACACTGCCCGGCGCACCGCCGGCGAAGGCCAGGGCGGGGGCGCCGAGGGCGGTGAGGCCGAGGCCGGCGGTGGCGGCCGCGAGGGCGGCGAGCCGGGTGCGGTTGCGGGTCATGCTGGTGCTCCGTTCGGAGGATGGGGGGACAGCGGGGACAAGGGGGACGGGAGGAATGCGGGGAACGGGGGCGGGTCAGGCCGTCCGGTCCGGGCCCGGGGCGGCGGCCGCGCGGCGGCGCCGGACCAGCAGCCCGCCGGTCGTACCGAGCGCGGCGACCAGCACCGCGCCGCCGGCCACGGCGGCCACGGCGGCTACCGGGAAGCCCTCCGAGGAGGAGCCGGCCGGGGAAGCCACGGGCGAGGCGACCGGGGCGGCCAACGGGGTGGCCGGGGCGCTGCCGAGGTCCGGCAGCGGGGGCAGTGCGGCGGCCGGGTCGAGGGCGACGGCGAAGCTCAGCGGGTCCATCTCGGTGCCGGCCGGGTAGAGGCCGCCGAAGGCCTTGGCGCCGCCCTCGGCGAGCTTGAGCGGCAGTTCGACGGCCTTCAGCAGACCGCCCTCCGGCTTGAGTCCGGCCGGGTCGAAGGTCGCCAGCTCGACGCCGGTCAGCTGCTGGGTGGCGCCGTCCGGGGTCCGGCCGGAGACGTCGGCGAGCAGTCGGCCCCGGCCGTCTGCCACGGTGACGCCGGGGTTGGCCAGGGTGAGGTCCAGACCGTAACTCTCGCCGCTGCGCAGGCCGGTGAAGCGGACGGTACCGGTGAAGGCGGCGGTGAGGTCGCCGGTCGCGGGGTCGTACGTGCCCTTGGCCGGGGTCCAGCGGAAGAAGGCGCCGCCGTCGGCCGCGCCGCCGCCGAGCTCCCAGCGGCCCTGGGCGATCGTGCCGGTGACGTAGTCACGGAAGGTGCGGCGTACACCCCAGTCGAGGGCGCCGTTGCCGAACTCGGTCTTCGCGGACGCGGGCGCCTGGGTAGCGGTCGTGGTGCTCGGCGATGAGGCCGAAGGGACCGCCTGGGCGGAAGGAGCCGAAGAAGCCGAGGGGGCCGAAGAAGCCGAGGGAGCCGCCGAACTCGCCTGGGCCCCCGGCAGGTTGACCGACAGCGTGAGCGGATCCAGCGCCGTCCCGGCCTGGTAGAAGTTGCCGAAGGCCTTCGCCCCGGCGTCGGTGAGGGTGGCCGGGACGTTGCCGAGGTTCAGGGTGCCGGCCGCCCCGCGCAGGTCGACGCCGGCCAGCGAGAGGTCGGCCAGCTTGGCCTGGCTCGCACTGCTGACCTGCCCGGTCTCCTTGGACTTGCTGCTGACGTCGGCGTACAGCCCGGCCGAGCCGCCGGGGAGGGCCCGGAAGGTGAGTCGGCCGAGGCTCAGGTCCAGCGCGTTGGCGCCGTTCTCCTGGTGCCCGGTGAAGCGGACCCCGCCGGAGAAGGCCGCGGTCAGTGCACCGGTCGCCGGGTCGTACGTGCCGTTCGCCGAGTGGAACCGGAAGGTGCTGCCGCCAACCGTCGCCGCGCCGCCGGTGAGCGCCCAACTGCCCTTGGCGATGGGGCCGGTGACGTAGGTCAGGAAGGACTGTTTGATCCCCCAGTCCAGCCGCCCGCCGGAGACCCTGCCCTCGGTGGCCGCCGCCCGCCCCGGCGACAGGACGGCCGTCGACAGGACCACCGCCGACAATGCGGCGAGAACGGCCACCAGGGAGGCGGCCAGGCGGCGGAGCCGACTGGGCAGGGACACGCGGATCACTCCTCGAAGGGTCACGGGAACGCGGCAAGGGGAGGGTCCGGCAAACGCCGACCCCCTTGCAAGACTGAGGTAAGGCTAACCTAATATGTGAGTCAACAGTCCCACCACCCCTCCCCCCGACCAGGCCGGCGGAGGCGACAACTCCCGGCGAAGGGAAGCACGTTGAGCAGCAGTACGATCCGCCCCCAGGTGGCCCGCGGGCCCGCCCTCCTGCTGCTCCTCCTCCTAGCCCTCCTGCTCCCCCTCACCGCCTGCGGCCCCGGCACCGGCTCCGGGACCGCGACGGCCACCGCCTCCCGCGCCCCCGACGCCGTCGAGCCGCTGCCCGTCCAGCCCGTCCCCCGGCTCCCGGCCACCACCCCGTCCGCCGACGGCCGCCAGGTCACCGTCACCAGCGCCGAGCGGATCATCCCGCTCAACGGCAGCCTCGCCGAGTTGGTGTTCAGCCTCGGCCTCGGCCCGAAGGTGGTCGCCCGGGACGTCTCCACCACCTTCCAGCAGGCGGCCGAGCTGCCGGTGATCACCCAGGCGCACGACGTCTCCGCCGAGGGCGTGCTGTCGCTGCACCCGACCGTCGTGCTCGCCGACCGTTCCACCGGCCCGGCCGAGGCGATCGACCAGATCCGCGCGGCCGGCGTCCCGCTGCTCGTGCTGGACGACGCCAAGAAGCTCGCCGACGTCGGCCCGCGCATCGACACCGTCGCCGCCGCCCTCGGGGTCCCGGACGCCGGTGGCCAGTTGAAGGAGCGCACCGAGCAGCAAATCACCGCCGCCCGGGCCGCCGTCCCGGCCACCGACCACCGCCCCAAGGTGGCCTTCCTCTACCTGCGCGGCAGCGCCTCCGTCTACCTCCTCGGCGGCCCCGCCTCCGGCGCCGGCTCGCTGATCGAGGCGGTCGGCGGCGAGGACGCCGGCACCGCGGCCGGCCTCACCGGCGACTTCACCCCGCTCACCAGCGAGGCCCTGGTGAAGGCCGCGCCCGACGCGATCCTGGTGATGAGCAAGGGACTCGCCTCGGTCGGCGGCGTCGACGGCCTGCTCAAGCTCCCCGGCGTCGCCCAGACCCCGGCCGGGCTGGACCGCCGGGTCGTCTCGATCGAGGACGGCCAGCTGCTCAGCTACGGGCCGCGCACCCCCCAGGTGCTCCGGGAGATCACCGCCCAGCTCCACCCGGCGGGCGCCAAGTGACCACCGCCGTAACGGAGAAGAGCCGTACCAAGAGCCTCCCCCGCCCACCTCGGACCACCCTGATCACCGCCACCCTCACCACCGCCCTCGTCCTCTGCGCCCTGCTCGCGGCCGGCACCGGCGCCTACCACATCCCGCTCGGCGACATCCTCGCCTCCGCCGCCCACCGCCTCGGCGTCGGCGGGCACGCCCTGGACCGGGTGCCCGAGTCGGTGCTGTGGAACGTCCGGCTGCCCCGGGTCGCGCTGGCCCTGCTGGTCGGCGGCTCGCTCGGCTGTGCCGGGGCGCTGATGCAGGGCGTGTTCGGCAACCCGCTCGCCGAACCGGCCGTCATCGGCGTCTCCTCCGGCGGCGCGGTCGGCGCGGTGGCCTGCATCGTGCTCGGTCTGGACGCCCTCGGCAGCTGGACGGTCACCGTGTTCGCCTTCGGCAGCGGGCTGTTGACGGTCTTCACGGTGTACCTGATGGCCCGGGCCGGCGGCCGCACCGAGGTGGTCACGCTGATCCTCACCGGCGTCGCCGTGAACGCCTTCTGCGGCGCGCTGATCGGCCTCCTCCTGTTCACCGCCGACTCCGCCGCGATCAGCCAGGTCACCTTCTGGCAGCTGGGCTCGCTCTCCCAGGCGAGCTGGGGCAAGGTGCTCGCCGTGCTGCCCTTCGCCGTCGTCGGACTCGCCGTCGCCCCGCTGTACGCCCGCAAGCTGGACCTGCTGGCGCTCGGCGAGCGACCGGCCCGCCACCTCGGGGTGGACGTCGAGCGGATGCGGCTGACCCTGATCACCGTGGTCGCGCTGCTCACCGCCGCGGCCGTCGCGGTCAGCGGTGTCATCGGCTTCGTCGGACTGGTCGTCCCGCACCTGCTGCGGATGCTGGCCGGGCCGGGCCACCGCTTCCTGCTACCCGCCTCGGCGCTCGGCGGGGCGCTGGTGCTGGTGGCCGCCGACCTGGCCGCCCGCACCCTCGCCGCGCCGGCCGAACTGCCGCTCGGTGTGCTCACCGCGCTGATCGGCAGCCCGTTCTTCTTCTGGCTGCTGCGCCGGACCCGGACCAAGCAGGGAGGCTGGGCATGAGACTGCACCGACCCCGGACGATTCCCGAACGGCCGCTCCCCGGCGCCGAGTTGCTCACCGCCGAGGCGGTCCGGCTGACCGTCGGCGGACGCCCGCTGCTGGCCGGCGCCGCCGTCCGGGTCGCCGCCGGCGAGGTGGTCGCCCTGCTCGGGCCGAACGGCGCCGGCAAGTCCACCCTGTTGTCCGTGCTCGCCGGGGACGTCACCCCGGACAGCGGCGCGGTCACCCTGCGCGGCCGCCCGCTGTCCGGCTACCGTGCGGCCGAACTCGCCCTGCACCGCGCGCTGTTGCCGCAGTCCGCCGCGCTGTCCTTCCCGTTCCCGGCCGACGAGGTGGTCCGGATGGGCCGCGCGCCCTGGACCGGCACGGCGGCCGCCGCCGAGGACGAGGCGGTGGTCGCCGAGGCGATGGCCGCCACCGAGTCCACCGCCTTCGCCGGGCGCCCGTTCACCGCGCTGTCCGGCGGCGAGCGGGCCCGGGTCGCGCTCGCCCGGGTGCTCGCCCAGCGCACCCCGCTGTTGCTGCTGGACGAGCCAACCGCGGCCCTCGACCTGCGCCACCAGGAGCTGGTGCTGCGGGTCGCCCGGGAGCGCGCCGCCGCCGGGGACGGCGTGGTCGTGGTGCTGCACGACCTGTCACTGGCGGCGGCCTACGCGGACCGGGTGGTCCTGCTGACCGGCGGGACGACGGTCGCCGACGGCCCGGTGGCCGAGGTGCTGCGCGCGCCGCTGCTCAGCGAGGTGTACGGGCACCCGGTCGAGGTGCTGGCCCACCCGCGCACGGGGGCGCCGCTGGTGCTGCCGCAGCGCGGCTGAACCGCTGTAGGTGCGCACCCGTGGGGGTGCGCACCTACAGCCGACCGGCGGCGGCCGTCAGACGGCCCCGGCCGCCCGGTGCCCGTACCGGAACAGCGGATCGCGGGTGTCGAAGGGCACGTCCTCCCGGGCGGCGGCGACGGCCCGGTCGGAGCGGGGCAGGTCGAACGGCAGGCTGCCGGTCATCGGCGTCCGCCCGAGTGCGGCCGACAGCACCACCTCGTCCTCCGCCCCGAACTCGCCCAGCAGCAGCGCCGCGTGGGGCGCCAGCGGGGTGAGCACCGCGGGCCGCTCCAACTGGACGGCGAACACGGTCGGTACCGTGGCCGCCAGCGTGGCCAGCCGTTCGGCCTCGGGCGCCGGGAACTCCAGCGAGCCGCTGTGGAAGTGCTGTTCGAGCAGTCCTTCGCGCTGTTCGTACGGTGCGCGCAGCCGGACCACGGCCAGGTCGGCCTCCGCCACCGTGTCGACCACGGTTCCGAAGCGCGCCGCCACCGCCGGGTCCACCCCCTCGACGTAGAGCCGGGCGCCGGCCGGCAGCTCCCCGGCGAGGTGGACCAGCGAGCGCCGCTGCACCTCGCGGCCGAGGGCCCGGCCCGCCTCCGTGCCGACCACCCGCTCGGCCTCGTCGGGGTCGACGTAGGGGTCGTCGAAGAGGCCGAGCCGGAACTTGTCGCGCAGGATGCGACGGGCCGACGCGTCGATCCGCTGCTCGTCCACCGCGCCGGAGGCGACGGCGGCGAGGATCAGCCCGGGGTCGGTCTCGCCGCCGAGCTGGTCGGCACCGGCGTCCAGGGTGAGCACCACCTGCTCGGCCACCGAGAGGTGTTCGACGCCCCAGTGCCGGGGCGGCAGGCTCACCACCCCGGGGACCTCCATGCCCGTGATGGCGTTGAAGTCGGTGCAGACCACCCCGTCGAACCCGTACTTCCCGCGCAGCAGGCCGGTGATGACGTCATGGTTGAAGTTGGCGCCGACCTCGGCCAGGCCGCTGCCGGAGGGGATCGCATAGGCGGGCATGATCTGCGCGGTGCCGGCGGCGAAGGCTGCCTCGAAGGGGCGCAGGTGGGTCTCGAACTCGCCGCCGGGGTAGACCAGGCGCCGCCCGACGGCGAAGTGCGAGTCCTCGCCGTGCTCCTGCGGGCCGCCGCCGGGGAAGTGCTTGGTCATGCAGGCGACGCTGCCGGGCCCGATCCGCTCGCCCTGGAGGCCCCGGATGTAGGCGTCGATCATCCGGGAAGCACGCTCCGGGTCCTCGCCGAAGGTGCCGCTGATCCGCGCCCAGCGGGGCTCGGTGGCGAGGTCGGCCATCGGGTGGATGGCGACCCGGATGCCGACCGCGCACAGCTCACGGCCGATCAGCGCGGCGTACTCCCGCACCAGGTCCGGGTCGTCGGTGGCGGCCAGGCCGATCGGTTCCGGGCCGCTGCTGAAGCCTCCCCCGGTGTGCGCGGTGGCGGGGTTGGCGGTGAAGCCGTGCCGCGGATCGGAGGAGAGGGTGACCGGGATGCCGAGCCGTCCGGCGGCGGCGAGGTCCTGGACGTGGTTGTTCCACTGCGCCATGGTGCGGGCGTCGGGCACCGCCATCATGGCGAAGTGGGTGAGTCCGCGGTCGGGGATCAGCCGGGCGCCGGAGGGGAAGGGTTCGTGCTCGCCGGGGAGGATCCGCTGGTCGCCGGGCAGCATCCGGCCGTGCAGCATGAGCGCGGCCTTCTCGGCCAGGGTCATCCGGGCGAGCAGGTCCTCGACGCGCTCCTCGACCGGCAGCCGCGGGTCCTCGTAGGGCTCCATGGTGCCGTTGTGGTTGAGGTCGCGGAACGGCGTCCCGTCGGTGTGGCGCAGCAGGGTCGTCATGCCGCACCCCCGGCAACCGCCTTGATGCGGACGGCGTCCAGGGTCGCGGCCGGGACACCGCAGTGCAGCAGGAACGCCTCGGCGGTGCCGTACTCGGCGTGCACCAGGTCGAGGAAGGCGCGCATCGCCTCGGCGGGGGCGGCCAGCAGCGGGGCGGGGACCTTGAGGGCGCCGCTCTCCACCTGGTTGAGGGCGGCCGGGTTGCGCTCGGCCAGGCCGGCGAAGATCTGCGGCAGGGCGTCGGCGGTGCGCGCGTAGTCGGCGACGATCTCCTCGACGGGTACGGCGAGCAGGTCGAGCAGCAGGGCGGTGAGCAGGCCGGTCCGGTCCTTCCCGGCGGCGCAGTGCAGCAGGACGGCGCCGGGCCGGGCGGCGGCCTCGACGGCGGCGGCCACCCCGGCGGGGGCGGACTCGGCCATCAGCAGGTAGAAGGCGCCGAGGTCGGCCCCGGTCTCCATGGTCCGCATGGCGCGTTCGAGCGCCTCGTTGACGGGCTCGATCGGGGCCCGGACGACGTCGGTACCGGCTTCCTGGACGGCGGTCCAGTCCTCTTCGCGGATCTCGGCACCGCCCCGGAGGTCGATCACGGTGCGGATGCCGTGGGCGGTGAGCAGCGCGACGGTGTCGGCGTCGGCGGCCGGGAAGGGCTGGGCGGAGCGGAAGAGGAGGCCGTGGCGGACGAGTCGGGCCGCCGGGTCGGCGAGCACCGCGGGGTCGCGGAAGTTGACCAGGGACATGGGGGGCCTTTCGGGCAGGTGCGGTGGTTCCGGGCAGGGCGCATCGCCCGCGCGGCGCTGTCGCGGCGCGGGGGGCGGTGGGCCGGGAGCCCGTCGGGGTCGGAGCAGGGAGGGCTGGAGCTCTGACAGCCCTGGGCCGTCAGGGGTTCGAAGGGGATCAGTGGGTGAGCGTCCGGGCCGCGCCGAGCACGTCCCGGTAGGCGTCCGCCCAGGCGGTGAGCGTGCTGCCGTCCTGGGCGACCAGGACGTGCCGGCGCACGAGTCCGGTGAACAGCGCGGCGAAGGCGGCCGGGCGCAGGTCGGCGATCGGGTCGACGCCCAGGCGGGCGGCGGCCAGGTCGGCGGTGCGCTGGGCGAACAGGTCGATGACCACCAGGGCGTAGTTGTGCACGGACTGCACGTCGAGGAAGTCGCGGCGCAGCCTGCGGCGGCGGGCGGTGTGTTCGACCGGTTCCTCCCACTGGCCGTCCGTGGCGGTCAGCGCGTGGTCGAGGGCGGCCCAGAGGTCGAGCTCGGGCGGGGCCGCGGCGAAGGCGTCCAGCACCAACTGGCCGAAGTCCCAGCCGAAGAGCAGCGCCTCCTTGGTCGGGTAGTAGCGGAAGAAGGTGCGGTGGGCGACGTCGGCCCGGCGGCAGATCTGCTGCAGGGTGGTCTTCTCGAAGCCCTGTTCCTCGAAGAGGTCGAACGCGGCGGTCCGGATGCTGTCCCGGGTGCGGGCCTTCTTGCGGTCGCGCATGCCCGGTTCGGTCGCCTCGTCGATGTCCGGCATCGGTGTTGTTCCACTTCCTGTCGCGCCGCGTCCTCCGGTGACGGCTCGTGCACCGTCACGACCGGTAGCGAATCACGCCGGGCAAGGCCCGCTCAAGCGGTGCGGGAACTCTTCGACGGCTCGTCATCCAAACTTTGCACAACTGCCTATTGGCAGTAGTGCCACTTCCGCGAAGGTATCGGCGGCGGCCGCCCCGGCGGTCCGCCCCCACCCCCCGCTCCGAGGAACACCGAGGAACCATGAAGCGGCACACCCACGTTCTGGCATCAGCGGTCTGCGCGACCGCCCTGACGCTCACCGCCGGAGCCTGCTCGGCCTCCGACGACGCGCTCACCGGCGGCCCCGCGGCCGGCTCCGCCACCGGCCAGGACGGCCCCGCCGTGGACGGCGGAACCCTGCGGATCGGCCTGGACCGGGCCTTCACCCGACTCGACCCCGCCGACAGCACCCTGGTCTCCGAGCCGATGCTGGTGCTCGCCAACGCGCTCTACGACCCGCTGATGACCAACGGCGACAACGGCACCGTCCAGCCCTACCTGGCCCAGGAGTTCACGCCGAACGCCGACGCCACCACCTGGACCCTGCGGCTGCGCGACGGGGTCCGGTTCAGCGACGGCAAGCCGCTCGACGCCCAGGCGGTGATCGACCACGTCACCCGCCTGTCCAAGCCCGAGAGCAAGTGCTCGTGCGCGGCCGACGCCGCGGCCATCGGCTCGATGACCGCCCCCACCGCCGACACCGTCGTCTTCACCCTCAAGTCGCCCAACTCCGTCTTCCCCAACGCCTTCACCCGCTCGCTCGGCTACGTCTCCGAGGCCCCCGGCGCCGACGGCACCGCGATCGGCTCCGGCCCGTACGTCCTCGGCAGCGCACAGAGCGGCGTCTCGGCCGAACTCACCCGCAACCCCGCCTACTGGGGCGCCAAGGGGCACGCCGACAAGCTCGCCTTCCGGGTGCTCCCGGACACCGACAGCCGCTACCAGTCGCTGCGCTCCGGCGACACCGACCTGATCTGGGCCGAGAGCCCGGCGCAGTTCAAGCAGGCGCCCGCCGACGGGCTGCGGGTGGCCGCCGGTCCCGGCTCCACCTCCACCGTCCTGATCAACACCAGGACGGCCCCCTTCGACGACCCCCGGGTCCGCCAGGCGATGCAGTACGCCATCGACCGCGAGGCCGTGGAGAAGGTCGTCGGCCTCGGCCAGGGACAGACCGCCGACGGCCCGATCGGCTCGCACTCGGCATACCGCACGGCCGGCGGCTCCTCCGGCTACCCCGCCCACGACCCGGCCCGGGCCCGGCAGTTGCTCGCCGAGGCGGGCAACCCCCAGGTCGCCTTCGACTACCTGGTGGACAGCCGCCCCGAGTCCCAGCAGCGCGCCACGGTGATCCAGCAGATGCTCGGCGAGGCCGGCATCAGGATGACCGTCAAGCCGGTGGACGCCGCCGCCGCGGGCACCGCGCTGATGCAGCACTCCTTCCAGGTCATGGACTTCATCACCAGCATGTTCGGCGACACCGACGCGGCGCTCACCGCCCTCTTCCCGGCCGCCTCCCCACTGAACTTCACCGGCTACCACAACCCCGCCGTGGACCGCTCGCTCGCCGAGGGCCGGGCCGCCCTGGACCCGGCCGCGCGCGCCGCCGCCTACAACGGCGCCGCCCGGCAGATCGTCGCCGACGCCCCGATGCTCTTCCTCACCGAGAACTCCAACGGCTTCCTCGCCTCCGCCCGGGTCGGCGGCCTGCCCGACCTGTCCCGCCGGACCGTGATCAGCCTCTCCCCCGCCACCCTGTGGAGCAAGAAGTGAGGCCCCCGCGCCGTACGGGCCGGTCGGCGCCCCGCCACGACCCGGCCCGGCGACTGCTGCGCGCCGGCAGCCGCCTGGCCCGGGCCGCCGCCGTCCTGCTGGTGGTCGTCGCCGCCGCGGTCTGGCTCCCGCACCTGCTGCCCGGCTCCCCGGCCGCCGCGGCACTCGGCCCCACCGCGACCCCCGAGCAGATCGCCGCCTACGAGTCCCACCTCGGCCTGGACCAGAGCCTGCCCACCGCCGCCTGGCACTGGCTCGGCAACCTGGCCCACGGCGACCTCGGCCACTCGCTCGCCAGCGGCCGCAGCGTCACCGACGAGCTCGCCGACCGGGTCCCCGTCACCCTGGAACTCTTCCTGGCCGGCCAGCTGGTGGCCCTGCTGCTGGCCGTGCCGCTCGCCCTGGCCTCGGCCTGGCGGCCCGGCGGCGCGGTGGACCGGATCGCCACCGCCGGCGCCTTCGTCTGGCTCGCCGTCCCCGGCTTCGTCCTCGGCCTGCTGCTGATCTGGCTGGCCGCCGTCCAGCTGCGGGTACTGCCCGCCACCGGCTGGACCCCGTTCACCCGGGACCCGGTGCAGAACCTGCGCCACCTGGTGCTGCCGGCGCTCACCCTCGGCCTCACCGAGGCCGCCGTCTTCACCCGCACCCTGCGCTCCCAACTGCTGGAGACCCTCGACCAGACCTACATCGCCGCCGCCCGGGGCCGCGGCATGGGCACCGTCCGGCTGCTGCTGCGCCGCACCCTGCGCCCGTCCTCGCTGCCGCTGGTCACCCTGGTCGGCATCGGCGTCGGCACCTCGCTCGGCGGCTCGGTGCTGGTCGAGACGCTCTTCGCGGTGCCCGGCGTCGGCAGCCTGGCCTCGGCGGCCATCGCCGGACGCGACTTCCCCGTCGTCCAGGCCGTGGTGGTGCTCGGCGCCACCGGGGTCGTCACCGCCACCCTCGCGGTGGACCTGCTCTACCGCGCGCTCGACCCGAGGATCGCCCATGACCACCGCTGAACCGCCCGCCGTCACCGCCCCGACGCAGCCCGCGCAGCCCGCCGCCCCGGCCGCCGACACCGGGCCCCGCCCCCGCCGCCGCCCGTCCATCGGCACCCTGGTCGCGGCCGGCTGGCTCGCCCTGCTCGCCCTCACCGTCCTGCTGCTGCCCCTGCTGCTGCCCGGATTCGACCCGCTGCACGGCGACTTCGCCCACCCCTCGGCCCCGCCCGCCCCCGGACACTGGCTCGGCACCGACGCCTCCGGACGGGACGTGCTCCAGCGCACCGTCGCCGGCGCCCGGGCCTCCGCCGCCGTCGCCGCGCTCACCGCCACCGTCGGTCTGCTCGGCGGCGGCGCCCTCGGCCTGGCCGCCGGCTGGTTCCGCGGCCCGGTCGACCGGCTGATCGGCTTCACCACCGACGTCCTGATGTCCGTCCCCTCACTGGTCCTGGTGATGATCGCGGTCTCGCTGCGCGGCCCGAGCCTGCCCGTGATCGGCGTGCTGATCGGCCTGCTCACCGTCCCGCACTTCACCCGGGTGGTGCGCGCGGTGGTGCTGTCGCTCAACGAGCGCGGCTTCGTCCAGGCCGCCCGGATGCTCGGCACCGCCCCCGCCCGCATCCTGCGCCGCGAGATCCTCCCGCACGTCGCCCCCGCCGCCGTCGGCTTCGCCTTCACCGCCACCACGGTCGCCATCGTGGCCGAGGGCTCGCTCAGCTTCCTCGGCTTCGGACTGCGCCCGCCCGCCCCGTCCTGGGGCGGCATCATCGCCGAGGGACGCACCAACCTCGGCAGCGCGCCGTGGATCTCCCTCGCCCCGGCCGCCGTGCTCTGCCTGACCGTCCTCGCCGTCAACTACCTCGGCGAGCAGCTCCGTTCGCCCGCCCCGAAGGGAGCCGCCCGATGACCGGCCCCGTCCTGGACGTACGCTCGCTCGACACCGTCCTGCACACCCCCGACGGCCGCGCCCTGCCGGTGCTGCGCGGCATCGACCTCACCGTCGGGCCCGGCGAGTGCCTCGGCGTGGTCGGCGAGTCCGGCTCCGGGAAGTCGGTGCTCGCCCGCACCGTCCTCGGCATCCACCCGCGCGGCACCCGGGCGACGTCCACCGGCGCCGTGCTGCTCGACGGCGAGGACCTGCTCACCGCCCCGGCCCGCCGGCGGGCCGCCCTCCTCGGCACCGGGATCGCCATGGTCCACCAGGACCCGATGACCTCGCTCAACCCGGTGGTGCGGATCGCCGACCAGGTCACCGAGGCCCTCACCAACCGGCGCCGGCTCAACCGGGCCGCCCGGCTCCGCACCGCCGCCGACCTGCTCGCCGCCGTCGACGTCCCCGACCCCGCCCGCCGCGCCCGCGCCTACCCGCACGAACTCTCCGGCGGACTGCGCCAACGCGTCGGCATCGCCGCCGCCCTGGCCGGCGAACCCCGCCTGCTGCTCGCCGACGAACCCACCACCGCCCTGGACGTCACCGTCCAACGCACCGTCCTGGACCTGCTCGACCACCACCGCCGCAGCCGCGGCCTGGCCACCCTGCTGATCACCCACGACATCGGACTGCTCTACGGCCGGGCCGCCCGGATCGCCGTCATGTACGGCGGCCGGATCGTCGAGACCGGCCCCACCGAAGCCGTCACCACCCACCCCGCCCACCCCTACACCGCCGCCCTGCTGCGCTCCGTACCGCGGGTCACCGGCCCGCTGCGCCGCACCCTGCCCGCCATCCCCGGCTCCCCGCCGGACCCGGCCCGCCCCACCGCCGGCTGCCCGTTCGCCCCGCGCTGCGCCGACGCCCGGGAGCGCTGCAACACCGAGGCGCCGCCCGTCCACCGGCCCGCCCCCGGACGGTCCGTCAGCTGCCACTACCCGCTCGGCACCCCGGAGAGCACCCCATGACCGCCGTCCTCGAAGCCACCGGCCTCACCGTGGTGCACCGCACCCGCTCCGGCCCGCTGCACGCCGTCAGCGACGTCGACCTGACCCTGCACCGGCACCGCACCCTCGCCCTGGTCGGCGAGTCCGGCTCCGGCAAGAGCAGCATCGCCAAGGCCCTGCTGCACCTGCCCCCACCCACCGCCGGGACCGTCACCCTGGACGGCACCGACCTCGCCGACCTCACCCCGCGCGCCCTGCGGGCCCTGCGCCCGCGCCTGCAGATGGTCTTCCAGGACCCGCTCTCCTCGCTCAACCCCCGCCGCCGGGTCCGCGACCTGGTCGCCGAACCCCTGGACGCCCACCCCCGCCCCGGCACCGACCGCGAGGCCACCGTGCACCGGCAGCTGGAGGCGGTCGGCCTGCCCGCCTCCTTCGCCGACCGCCACCCCGGCCAGCTCTCCGGCGGCCAGGCCCAACGGGTCGCCCTGGCCCGGGCGTTGACCGCCGAACCGCGCGTGCTGATCGCCGACGAGGCCGTCTCCGCACTCGACGTCTCCGCCCAGGCCACCGTGCTCAACCTGCTCCGCCGCCTCACCGAGGAACACGGCCTGGCCGGGCTGTTCATCTCGCACGACCTCGGGGTGGTGCGCGCGGTGAGCGACGAGGTCGCCGTGCTCCAGCTCGGCCGGATCTGCGAACGCGGCCCGACCGAGGAGGTGTTGGCCGCGCCCGCCCACCCCTACACCAGGGCGCTGCTCGCCGCCGTCCCCGAACCCGGCCGCCCGCTCGGCGACACCGGCCTGCTGCCCACCGACCCGCCCTCCCCGCTCGACCCGCCCTCCGGCTGCCGCTTCCGCACCCGCTGCCCGCTGTCCGACGACCGCTGCGCCGCCGAGACCCCGCCGCTGCTCCCCGTCACCCCCACCCGGACGGTGGCCTGCCACCGTCCGCTGCTCGACCGGCAGGCCTGACCTCGGCCCGCACCGCACGACCGGCCCGGTGGCACGGCCAGCCCGTTGCGGTGCGCCCGGGGGTGGCCGGAACCCGCGGTGGCGGGTGCCGGCCTCTGGCACCATCGGACGGATGGGGCAGTGGGAGGCGGCCGGGCCGCGCTTCGTCGTGGGCGCGGGATACGCGCTGTACCGGGGGCCGTTGGCGGACAGCGTCCCGCACCGGCACGCCGCGTTCCAGGTCGCCGTCGCGGTGGCGGGCGGCGAGGTGACGGTCGCGGACGGAGCCGGGGCCCGCCACCGGGGCCCGGCGGTGGTGGTGCCGCCGATGGTGTGGCACCGGATGGCGCCGGCCCGGCGGGTGCTGGCGTTCTTCGTCGATCCGCACTGCGCGTTCGCGGACCGGCTGCGCGCCGACTGCGGTGACGGCGTCACCGTGGCACCCCAGTGGCGGGACCTCACCGAGGAGGCCCTCCGGCCGGCCGGGATGCTGCCCTCGGCCGAGGTGGACGCCCGGCTGTGGGCGGCGCTGGAGGCACTGACGGACCACCCGGTCGCGCCGACCGACCACCCGGTCGCGCTGCCGGCGCTGGCCGCCCGGGTGGGACTCTCACCGCAGCGCCTGCGGGCCCTGGCCCGGCGGCAGTTGGGGGTGCCGCTGGCCCGCTGGCGGATCTGGCGGCGGCTGGCCCGCGCGGCCGAGGCGCTGGGCGAGGGGTGCACGCTCGCCGAGGCCGCCTTGGCGGGCGGCTTCGCGGACCAGGCGCACTTCAGCCGCCAGATGCGGGAGATGACGGGGCTCACGCCGTCGGAGGTGCTGCCGGCGCTGCGCGCCCCGGCCCGGGTGGACCGTCGCCCGCACCCGGTCCCGCCGCACCCGGTCTACTCGCGACGGGCGACGTAGAGCGACAGCGAGCCGGTGACCGTCGAGACGGTCTCGGCCTCGCGCACGCCGTGGAACCCGGCCTCGGCGATCAGCCGGGGCAGGATGCCGTCGGCGTTGGGCTGGGTGTCTTCCTTGCCGTCCGCGAACTGCACGATGCGGAACGCCAACCGCATGGCCGCCGTGCGCTGGCGCCCGTAGTCGGCGATCACCAGCTTCCCGCCGGGGCGCAGCGCCGCGTGCATGGAGGCGAGGACGGCCTGCTTCATGGGGACCGGGCACTGGTGCAGGACGAGGCTGGACACGACGGTGTCGGCGGCCTCGGCGCCGACGAGTTCGGCGACGGCGTCGCCCATGCCGACCCGCCACTCGGGGTCCGTGCCCGCGGCGGCCGCCTTGCGGCGGGCGAGTTCGAGGGTGCCGGGGTCGGGGTCGACGCCGATGACCCGGGCGCGTGGCTCGACCCGGCCGAGCAGGACCGCCAACGAGCCGGTGCCGCAGCCGACATCGACGATCACGTCGTCCGGGCGGGGGGCCACGTGCATGGCGAGCAGGCTGCGCCACAGGCGTTCGCGGGTGAGGGCGACGATGGGATCGTAGAGGCGCAGCGGGGCGAGCCGGCCGGCGGCGGGGGTGAAGGCGCGATCGGTCATGCGGGCCAGTGTCGGGCGGGGGGCGGCGCGGCGTCTTGAACGATTCGCTCGCCGCACCGGCCCCATCACCGAGCCGGCCCGCTCACCGAACCGGCTCGCCGCTGCGGACAGGGTCGGGCAGCGGCGGGCCGGGCGTCGGGGCGGATCCGGATCAGGCGTTGTTCAGACGCTCAGCCTGGTAGGGACCGCAGGCGGCGGACTGGATGCCGGTGGCGGAGACCCAGTAGCCGGGCGGGGTCGGGGAGTCGGCGCAGGCGATGATGCCGTTGTAGGCCACGTTCAGACGCCCGCCCAGGTACTGGCCGCAGCTGCCGACCTGGAAGTTCGCGGTGATCACGTAGTTCGACGGGATCGGGGAGTTGCCGCAGAAGGTCATGCCGTCGGAGGCGGTGTTGATCCGGGCGCCGAGGTAGATGCCGCAGGCGGCGTTCTGGTAGCTGGAGGTGATCACGTAGTTCGCCGGGATCGGCGAGTTGCCGCAGACCGCGATGCCGTTGCTCGCGATGTTGACCGTCTCCCCGTACCACTGGGAGCAGGTGCTGTCCGGTCCCTCGCTGGTGATCACGTAGTCGGCCGGCAGTGACCCGTTGGAGTTCCCGCAGATCCGCATGCCGTTGGTGACGGTGTTGATCCGGCCGGTCTGGTACTGGCTGCAGCTGTTGGTGCTGTAGATGGAGGTGACGGCGTAGCCGCTCGGTACCGGGCCGTTCAGGCAGATGGCGAGCCCGTTGGACGGCGGCTGGATGGTCTCGGTCAGATAGCCGCCGGTACAGCTGCCGGTGAGTGACTCGGAGGTGATCACATAGCCGGGCGGGACCGGGACGTTGCCGCATATGGTGGCGGCCTGGGCGGTGCCGGCGAAGAGGACGACACCGCCGGCGACCAGGGTGAGTGCGGAGAACAGGCGCACCAACCAGGCGGTGGCGGACTTCAGGGACGTGAAGGGCTTCACGGGCTTCACGGGGATCATGCGCGACTCGCTTCCGACGGGACGGGCAAGGCCGACGCGAGACTAGTGGCAGCACCGGCGCCGCCGCCATGGTTCTGCTGCGAATAATTGACGCGCGCTCAACACTCGCGCCGCCGACGCCGCGGAACGGTGGCGAACGACCCCATGGCGGCGCCGACTTCAGGCGTCGGCGCCGCCTCCGAGCACGCTCAGTCGGTGACCGTCAGGGCGAGCTTGCCCCGGACGCGCCCGGTCTCGCCGTGGGCGTGGGCCTCGGCGACCCGCTCCAGCGGGAAGGTCCGCTCGACCTCCACGACCACCTCGCCCTCGTCGATCAGCCCGGCGATCGTGGTCAGCGCGGCGCCGTCCGGCTCGACCAGGAACGGCGTCACCCGCACGCCCGCCGCCTCGGCGGCCGCCGCCAGCTCCGGGGAGACCCCGGCCGGGACGGCGACCAGCAGGCCGTCGGGGCGGAGCACCTTCAGCGCGCGGGTGCTGGTGTCGTCGTGGTCGTCGCCGACCAGTTCGAGGACGACGTCGACCCCGGTGACGGCCTCCTCGAAGCGGGTGGTGGTGTAGTCGACCACCTCCTCGGCGCCGAGTTCCTTGAGCCAGCCGTGCCGGCCGGCGCTCGCGACGGCGATGACGTGGGCGCCCAGGATCCGGGCGAACTGGACCGCGAAATGGCCGACGCCGCCGGCCGCGGCGGTGATCAGGACGCGCTGCCCGGCCGTGACGTGGGCGGCGTCGTTCACGGCCTGCCAGGCCGTCAGCGCGGCCAGCGGCACGGCGGCGGCGTGCGCGTGGTCGAGGGTCGCGGGCTTGCGGGCGAACTGCCGGGCGGGGGCGGTGACGTACTCGGCGTAGGCGTTGGCGGCGTGCGGGAACCGCGGCATGCCGTAGACCTCGTCGCCGGGCTTCAGGACGGTCACCCCGAAGCCGACCTCCTCCACCACCCCGGACACGTCCCAGCCGAGGGTGAACGGCGGCTCGCCGATCAGGTCGGCCATGCCGGAACCGGTACGGGTCTTCCAGTCCACCGGGTTGACTCCGGCGGCGTGTACCCGCACCAGCACCTCGGTGGGCAGCGGCACCGGCCGCGCCACCTGCGCGACCCGCAGCAGCTCCGTCCCGCCGAAGCCGTCCTGGACCACCGCGCGCATCGTCTCTCCGGACATCTGCAAACTCCTCAAGCGAGGTTCCCGGGAGGGCCGTCCGCGGCCCTCCCCTTGACGTCGGCGACGCTATCCCCCGGGGAGTGGTTACCATCAAGGTCTACTACTTCCCTTTGGGAAGTGACGAGGTGAGGAGTGCCAGCATGGCCATGACCTGCCCGAGCGGGCAGCACGGGGAGCACGACGTCTACGCCGCCCAGTGCCGCTGCCGCCCGCTGCTCGACCTGCTCGCCAACAAGTGGTCCGCGCTCGCCATCGGCGCCCTGGAGGACGGCCCGCGCCGCTTCGGCGAGCTCCAGCGCAAGCTCCAGGGCGTCAGCCCCAAGGTGCTCACCCAGACCCTGCGCCGCCTGGAGGAGTACGGCTTCCTCGACCGCACCGTCTACCCGGCCGTCCCGCTGCACGTCGAGTACGCCCTCACCGAGCTCGGCCGCAGCGCCGCCGTCCCGCTCAACCACCTGCGCAGCTGGGTGGAGCAGAACCTGGACCAGGCGGTCCGCGCGGAGCCGGTCGCGAGCTGACCGTCGTGCACCCGGCGTCCGCCCCGACTCCCGGCACCGAGCCGGGATCCGGGGCGGACGGGCTCCGGGTTCAGTCGGCCGCGCGTCGCCGACGGCGGAGCACGAGGACGGCGCCTGCGAACGCGACCGCCGCACCCGCACCGCCGACCAGCGCGGGCGTCGAGGACGAGGCCGCCGCCAGCCGCTCCCCGCCGCCGAAGCCGCTGGACATCCCGGCGGTGTCGTACGACGAGCCGGGCAGCTTGTCCGCGTAGCGGGCCTTGACCAGCTTCTGGTAGTCGCTCAGCGAGACCGAGTCCTGGCCGTTCAGGCCTTGCCGCGCCTGGTCGTTGAGCGGCTGGACGGTGGTGAGGCTGAGCTGGTACCAGCCGCGGATCTGCGGCTCGCTGAACACCAGCGTCCCCGGGGTGGCCTTTCCGGCGTACACGGCGTCGCCGTCCCCGTCGCGCACGGCGGCCAGGTGCCAGCCGCCACCCTGGCTGGGGGCGAGCATCACGGTGGCGTTGCGCCCGTTCACCGGGGCGTTCAACGCGGAGACCAGATGGCTCAGTTGGATCGCCGAGGAGGGAAGGGGCGGGGCCGTCCCGGCGACGAAACCGGGGGTGATCTCGTTCAGGGCCAGCGGGTCGTTGACGGTGAACGCCGGAATGCCCTGGCACGGGTCGGCACTGTCCGGGATCGGCTGCGCCGTCCCGGCCCCGTTCCCCTGCGGCAGCGGGACGCCGAGGAAGCGGCAGACGGCGTTGCGGACGTCGGTGGACTTCACCAGGTCGAGCGCGGCCTGGTAGTCCGGGATGTCCGCCGGGACCGGATCCTTGGCCGGGGCCGCGTGGGCGGGGCCGGCCAGGGTCAGCAGCGCGGCGGCTCCGGCCGCCAGGACGGTGGCCGGACGGAAGCGGCGGGCGACCGTCCGCCCGCCGGTCGTGCGGGTGTCGTGCATGCCGCGTCGCCTCATCCTGAGATGCCGATCCGGGAGTGGGTCCACTTGAACGAGCTGTTGCTGACGTAGTCGCTGTAGTTCCACCAGGTGTAGGTGGTGGTGTCCGGCCAGGGATCGCCGACGGCGATGGTGTTCTTGACGGTGTCGAAGCCGTAGACCACGTTCATGTGGCCGCCGCCGGACGTCCAGCCGATCCGGGCTCCGATCGGCCGGGACGCCTTGATGTCGGTGTAGACCTGGTTGAACGTAGCCGCGCTGTTCAGGCCCGTGCCGGTGTGGGTCATGCCGAGACTGCTCCAACCCTTGGCCATGTCCCCGAGCGTGGCGGGCTGGTTGTTGCAGCCACCGGCGGGCTGGGCCCGGCTGCAGAAGTCCGTCTGCGTACTGCCGAAGCCCTGGAACTGGGCGATGGTCAGCCCGGAGGCCACCCAACACCACTGGGACTTCTCCTGCTTCAGCATGGTGATGGTGTCCTGCCCCGCCTCGGCGCGGGCCTGGCCCGCTGCCGCGGTGAGCAGGGCCGAGGCCGTCAGGGCGACGGCCGCCGCCGTGCTCGCGACTCTGGATCTGGATCTGGGTCTGGATCTGCCCATGGGTCTGCCTTCCCGCACGAGTGCGATGAGTACCGGGGATTTCGCAGAGCCATGACAACACGAGACGATTCGATCACAGAGAGTACACGAAGGAACTCCACCCGTACGGGCCAGCAGGCGCCGGCCCGCCGATGGTCAGCGACCCGCTTCCGGGACCGGCACTCCGGCCGTCCCGCTGAGGGCGTCGGCCTCGAACGCGGCCCGCATCCGCCGCCGGTAGCGCCGCGTCCACAGCACCAGGCCCGTCACCACCACGACCTCGACCACCGTCGAGAGACCGCTCACCACCGTCACCGGCAGCGTGAACACCAGCACCACCCGCACCAGCGCCTCGGCCAGCAGCCCGGCCCCCCAGAGCGCGGTCGTCAGCAGCCGGCTGCGCCGCACCGCCGGGGTCGCCGGGAGCGGGTCCGGCAGCCGCCGGGCCAGGTAGGCCATGGCCGGGGTGCGGGTGCCGCAACTGGCCAGGAACACCAGGCCGGCCAGGGCGCTGGTGGCCGGGTCGCGGAGCAGCAGCAGCCGCTCGTCGTGGGCCGGCAGGGCGATGGCCAGCCCGAGGACGTAGGTGGCGAGCACCAGCCCGGTCACGGCGTCCATCCGCCGGTTTCGGACGATGTTCCACAGCAGCCGGGCCCCGGCCACCCCGGTGGCGGCCAGCAGCGAGACGGAGACCGGATAGCCGGCCGCCTGGCAGCCGTAGAAGGTGGCGGGCGACAGCCCGATGTCGTAGGCGAGGCCGATCTTCCTGGCCCGCGCGGAGGGAACGGTTTCGGGACGGGACGTCCGGCGTACCTTCGCCGGAGCCGATTGGGTGCTCTGGTGAGTGGTCATGCCTCGACGCTACGGAGCGGCCCCCACGGCGGGATCGACCCGGGGGCGGAGCACCGGGTGGAGATTCCCCGCCCGCGCCCTCCACCCCCCCCGGTGGGATGCCGGACGCAGCCCCACCGGGCGAGCGTCCGGCTCAGCCCTCCCGGGCGAGGACGGGCTCGGCGTCGTCCGCGGCGTCGCTCAGGCCCAGGCGCAGGTGCTCGATGTGGTAGACGGCCTGGTCGAGCAACTCGGCGACGTGGTTGTCGTAGAGCGCGTAGACGACCGAGCGCCCCTGGCGCCGGCCGACGACCAGGCCGAGGTTGCGCAGCAGTCGCAGCTGGTGGGAGCAGGCCGACTGCTCCAGGCCCACCTCGTTCGCCAACTCGGTGGCGGCGCACGGGCCTTCGCGCAGACGGGAGAGGATCAGCAGACGGGAGGGGGTGGCCAGGGCCTGCAGGGTGGTGGCCACCCGGGCGGCGCTGATGGCGTCCAGGCGCGTGTGCGGGACGGCGTTCTTCGCGGCGGCGGCTCCATGACCCATGGGTTCATCGTACAACCTATACATGAAGGCCTGTTCATATGATCCTGTATGGTGAGCGGGTCGCCAGCCCGGCGCCGCTCCGCCCTGTCCTGCCCCGGCGCCGCTCTGCCTCGCGCCGCCCTGCCCTGTTCCGGCCTGCCCGAAGGGTCCTGCCCGTCATGTCCTCCACCCTGATCGAACGCCCCGCGCCCGGATCGGCGGCCGCGTCCGCCGGCACCGCCCCGCGCCGCCGCACCCGGGTGCTCGCCCTCCCCGAGGCGCGCTGGGCCGCCGCCGCGACCGTGCTGTTCCTGATCGCGCTGCCGCTCCAGCTCACCGGTGCCCCGGCCTGGGCCTGGGGCCCGCTGTACGCCCTCGCGTACGCGACCGGCGGGTGGGAGCCCGCCTGGGCCGGACTCCAGGCCCTCAAGGAGAAGACCCTCGACGTCGACCTGCTGATGATCGTCGCCGCGCTCGGCGCCGCCGCCGTCGGCCAGGTGATGGACGGCGCGCTGCTGATCGTCATCTTCGCCACCTCCGGCGCACTGGAGGCCCTCGCCACCGCCCGGACCGCCGACTCGGTGCGCGGGCTGCTCGACCTCGCCCCGGCCACCGCCACCCGACTGCTGGACGACGGTACCGAGCAGAGCCTGCCGACCGCCGAACTGGCCGTCGGCGACACGGTGTTGGTGCGGCCCGGCGAACGCGTCGGCGCCGACGGACGGGTGCTGGACGGCGCGAGCGAGGTCGACCAGGCCACCATCACCGGCGAACCGCTCCCCGTGCCGAAGGCGGCCGGCGACGAGGTCTTCGCCGGCACCCTGAACGGCACCGGCGCGCTGCGCGTCCGGGTGGAACGGGACGCCTCCGACTCGGTGATCGCCCGGATCGTCGCAATGGTCGAGGAGGCCTCCGAGACCAAGGCGCCGACCCAGCTGTTCATCGAGAAGGTCGAGCAGCGCTACTCGATCGGCATGGTCATCGCCACGCTCGCGGTGTTCGCCGTCCCGCTCGCCCTCGGCGCGGCGTTCACCGGCTCGCTGCTGCGGGCCATGACCTTCATGATCGTCGCCTCCCCGTGCGCCGTCGTCCTCGCCACCATGCCGCCGCTGCTCTCCGCCATCGCCAACGCCGGCCGCCACGGCGTCCTGGTCAAGTCCGCCGTCGTCATGGAACGCCTCGGACAGATCGACGCCGTCGCCCTGGACAAGACCGGCACCCTGACCGAGGGCACCCCCCGGGTCACCGACATCCGCCCCCTGCCCGGCTCCGACCTCACCGAGGACGAGCTGCTGGCCCTGGCCGCAGCCGCCGAGCACCCCAGCGAGCACCCGCTCGCCCGCGCCGTCGTCGACGCCGCCCGCACCCACGCGCTGTCCCTCGCCGAGGCCGAGGACTTCACCTCCACCCCGGGCGTCGGCGTCACCGCGACCGTCGACGGCCGGGCCGTCACGGTCGGCGCCCCCACCCGGCTGCTGGACGACACCGACGAGGCCACCCTCGCCACCACCGTCGCCACCGAGTTGGAGCAGGACGGCCGCACCGCCGTCCTGGTCACCCTGGACGGCGTCCCGGTCGGGCTGCTCGGCATCGCCGACCGCCTGCGCCCGGACGCCGCCGCCACCGTCACCGCGCTCGCCGCCCTGACCGGCACGGCGCCGGTGCTGCTCACCGGCGACAACCCGCGGGCCGCCGCCCGCCTGGCCGCCGAGGTCGGCATCACCGACGTCCGCGCCGGGCTGCTGCCCCAGGACAAGGTCACCGCCGTCAAGGAACAAGAAGCCGCCGGCCGCAAGGTCCTGGTCCTCGGCGACGGCGTCAACGACGCCCCCGCCCTGGCCGCCGCCCACACCGGCATCGCGATGGGCCGGGCCGGCTCCGACCTCGCCCTGGAGACCGCCGACGCCGTCGTCGTCCGCGACGAACTCGCCACCGTCCCCGCCGTCGTGGCGCTCTCCCGCCGCGCCCGTGGCTTCGTCGTGCAGAACCTCGTCATCGCCTCGGTGTTCATCACCGCCCTCGCGGTGTGGGACCTGGTCGCCACCCTCCCGCTGCCGCTCGGCGTCCTCGGCCACGAAGGCTCCACCGTCATCGTCGGCCTCAACGGCCTGCGCCTGCTGCGCGAAGCCGCCTGGACCAAGGCCTCCGCCGAGGGCCGCCGATGAGCCGCCGCAGCCACCGGGCCACCGTCCCCGCCCAGGGGGCGGCCCGCTGCACCGTCACCGTCTGCCGGGGCTGCTGCTGCGGCACCCCCAAGGTCCCCGGCCTGGACCACGCCGCCCAACTGGTCGACCTGCGCGCCTCGCTGGCCCGGGTCGCCGAGGTCAGACCCACCACCTGCCTGGACTCCTGCGAGCAGGCCAACGTGATCGTCGTCCAGCCCTCCGCCGAGGGCCGACGGGCCGGCGGCCGTCCGGTCTGGCTCGGCCTGGTCAACGACGCCGACGCCGCCCGCGACATCACCGCCTGGGTCGAGGCCGGCGGCCCCGGCCTCGCCGACCCGCCCGGCGTCCTCGACCTCTACGCCTTCACCCCGTCCCGGCGGATCCGCCAACAGCTGCCCGACTGACCGCCCCCGTACGAGGATCCACCACCATGACCACCACCGACCGCGCCGCCCTGCTCAGACGCGGCTTCGCCCTGGAGTACGCCACCCTCGGCTGGAACGTCATCGGCCTCACCGTGCTGGCGGTCGCCGCCTGGGCGGCACACTCGGTCGCGCTCGCCGGCTTCGGCCTGGACTCCCTGATCGAGATCGGCGCCTCCGCCGTGGTGATCTGGGAGCTGTCCGGCACCGGCGAGGACCGGCAGCGCCGGGCCCTGAAACTGATCGGCGCCGCCTTCGCCGTGCTCGCCGGCTACCTCCTGGTGCAGTCCACCTGGGTGCTCGCCACCGGCTTCCGCCCGCACCACTCCCCGCTCGGGATCGGCTGGACGGCGGTGACCGCCCTGGTGATGTCCGCGCTCGCCGCCGGCAAGGCCCGCACCGGGGCCGCCCTCGACAACCCGGTGCTCCGGACCGAGGGCCGGGTCACCCTGGTCGACGGCCTGCTCGCCGCCGCCGTCCTGGTCGGACTGGTGCTCAACTCGCTGGCCGGCCTGTGGTGGGCGGACCCGGCCGCCGGATACGTCCTCGTCCACTACGCCGTGCGCGAGGCCAAGGAGATCCGCTCCGGCCTGCACTGACGGCCTCGGCTCGCCCCTCCGGGGGAACGCTCAGCCCCTGCCGATCCGGCGGCCGCTGACCTCGTCCGGCCCTGGACAGCGAAGGCGTCACGGCCCGGTCCCGGACCGTTCCCCGGGTTCGGCGGCGGGGAGCCCCCGGGCCCGCAGCACCTCGCCGACGGCGAAGGCGACCACGGCGGCGATCACCACCAGCGGGAGCTGGTCGGCGGCGTCCCGGCCGAGCAGGAGGGAGGCCAGGACGGCGGCCGAGACCGGCAGCCGGAGCACGGCGGCGCCCGCGGCCGCCATGCCGACGGCGAGTGCCGGGGCGGGCGCGAAACCGGGCACTCCGGCCAGCGCGGTGGCGAGCGCGGGACCGATCAGCAGCGCCGGGAAGACCGGACCCCCGCGCAGACTCCCGAGCGACAGACCCCAGGCCACGCCCTTGAACACCACCAGCAGCAACAGCGCGGAGACCGGCCAGGATCCGGGATCCGCCGCCAGGTGCGCCAGCGTCGCCTGGCCGGAGAGCGCGACCTCCTCCGGGGAGCGGCCGGTGGCCAGTGCGTAGCCGCCCGCGCAGGCCCCCACGGCGAGCGCGGCGGCGATCGTCGTCGCGGCGGTGTGCCGGGCGGCGCGGTCGGCCACGACCCGGCCCAGTCGGGTCGCGGCGACCACGCCGCAGGCGATCACGGCGGCGAGCGGGATCCCCCACAGGAAGTCGCCCGGGGCGGGCGGCCGGTCCGGCGGCACGGCCGGCAGGTTGAGCGCCCCGATGCCGAACCCGGACCACCGGCCGAACCCGGTGAAGACCAGCGCGCCGACACCGCTGGCGAGCAGACAGGGCAGCATCAGCAGGAAGAGTTGCGGTCCCCCGATACCGGCCGCCTCGATCAGCAGCACCGCGGCGACCAGCGGGTTGCCGAAGACGGTGGAGATCGCGGCCGCGGAGCCCGCCGCGCCCAGGACCGGCGCGAGCCGCGGGTTCTGCTCCCGCCGGGCGGGCCGCACGGCGAGCAGGGCCAGCCCGCTGCCCAGCGCCATCAGCGGTGCCTCGGGGCCGAGCACCGCGCCGAGGCCGAGCGAGGCGAGCGCGGCCAGGACGATGCCGGGCAGGTCGCGCGGCCTGGTCGGGGTCGCGTCCAGGCCGCCGACCGGGACGTGGCCGCCGCGGCCGGGCAGCCGGGTGACGGCCAGGGCGACCAGGGTCCCGCAGACCAGCAGGGTGGGCAGCGGCCACCACCAGGGGGCCCGGGACCAGCCGAGGGCCTGCGGCAGGGCCTCCCAGACTCCGTGCTCCAGCGCGTGCGCCAGGCTGACGAACCCGAAGGCGGCCAGCGACACCGGGATGCCGACCAGTCCGGACACCAGCAGGAGCCGCCGGTACCCGCGGTCGCGCAGGAGGACGTGGAGCCGGACCGTCTCGGCGGAGGTCTGCTCCTCGGCCATGGCCCGCCTCCCTGGGTGTCCGCCCGGTTCCGGTCCCAGGGTTCCATCGCCGGGGCCGTCCCGGCCTTACGACCACCGCCACCGGAGTGACGCCCGGGGAGCCCGCCCAGGGTCCGTCCGGCCGGTCCCGGGGAACGACGGCCCGGCGCGGCCGCAGACGGATCGTGCGGGGCAGGCGGGCCCCTCCCGCCCTCCCCTCCCCCCACGTCGGCGTCGGCGGCACGCATCCGAACGGATGAGCACCTGTCGCCGCCCCTCCTGCCCCGGGATTGGCTGGACCGACCAACGGCACGGCGAGAACGGAGCACCTGATGTCGCCATCGGACGGCGGGGCCGGGCCGGAACCGGAGCCCGGGAGGTCCCCGGAGCTGGCGGACCTGCGGCGGCGGATCGCCGCGTTGGAGGCCGGGGGTGCGCCGGGCCGGCCGGAGCACCACCGGGCGCGGGCGGCCGGCTCGGCGGCGCTGATCGTGATCGCCTCGGTGCTCGCGCTGCTGGCGGTGGTGGCCGTGTGGGCGCGGGACGAGGTGACCGACACCAACCGCTTCGTCGCCACCATGGCGCCGTTGGCGAGCGAACCGACGGTGCAGGACGCCGTGACCAACCGGGTCACCACCGTCGTGCTCCAGCAGATCGACGTGCCGTCCCTGGTCGGACAGCTCTCCCAGGCCGCCGCCCAGGCGGGCGTGCCCCCGGTCGCCGCCAACCTGATCGGCTCGCTGAGCGGACCGATCGGCGGCGGGCTCTCCAGCCTGGTCGGCTCGACCGTCCACCGGGTGGTGGCCAGCTCGGCCTTCGCGACGGTCTGGACCGACGGGATCCGCGCGGCACACGCCTCGATGGTGAAGGCGCTGACCGGGCAGGGCGGCGGAGCCGTGTCGCTGGCCGACAACCAGGTCACCATCGACCTCGCACCGGTCATCGAGCAGGTCAAGACCGAGCTGGTGGCGGCCGGGCTCGGACCGGCGGCGAGGATCCCGGCCGTCCACACGTCGTTCACCGTCTACTCCTCGGAGTCGATCGGGAAGATCAAGACCTGGTTCCGGCTGCTGCAGATCCTCGGCAACTGGATGCCGCTCCTCACGGTGGCGGTGGCGGCGGCCGGGGTGCTGCTCGCGCGTGACCGCAGACGGGCCCTGGCCTGGGCCGCCGTGGGGGTGACGGCGGCCATGCTGGTGCTGGGTGCCGCGCTCACGGTCTTCCGCGGCTACTTCCTCGACCAGCTCCCGCCCGGCGTCGACGCGGGAGCGGTCGGCACGGTCTACGACGCCTTGGCGCGCTTCCTGCGGATGGCCGTGCGGACGGTCGGCGTGCTCGCGGTCCTGGTGGCGCTCGGCGCCTTCTTCATCGGACCGTCCAAGGCCGCGACCTTCGTCCGCACGGCGTGCGGCACCGGGATGGGCGGCGTACGGCAGGCAGCCGATCGGATCGGCTTCCGGGCCGGTCCCGTCGAGTCGTTCGTCCGTCGCTTCAAGCACGCGATCGGGGCGGCGATCCTGCTGGTCGCCTCGCTGGTCTTCGTGTTCTGGGCGCACCCCACGGCGATGACGGTGTTCTGGTTCGCCGTCGTGGTCCTGATCGCCTTCGGCGTCCGGGAGTTCCTCGCGCCCGGTCCAGGACCTGCCGGGCACACCACGTCCCCGGGCGCCCCCGGCTCCCGGCCCGCTCCGGGCTAGGCACCGGGCCAGGCGCCAGGCAGGGCCCGGTTCAGCGCCTGGGCCTTCGGGGCCGGTGGTGGGCCGCCAGCTGCTCCCGGGCGCTCTGCCACTTCAGCCGTGCCTGGGCGATCACCTGGTCCCACTCCCGGCGGACCTCGTCGTCGGCCGGGCGCTCCCCCCGGGCGAGGCGGTCCAGCTCGTCCCGCACCTCCCGGCCGACCGCCGCCGATCCGACCAGGACGAACATCACGCCGAAGAGTGCGGAGACCAGGGCGAAGACCGCGCCCATCGCGCCGTACTGGGCGGCCGACGAATTGAACAGGCGGGGCAGATAGACGGTGGCGCCCACCGAGTACGCGGCCTCCACCACCGCCGCGACCAGCCCGAACGGAAGCAGCTCCCGCAGGCCGACCCGACGCGCCGACAGGACCCGGCCGCTCCAGACCAGGAAGAGCGCGGTCAGCGGAGCCTGGGCGACCGCCCCGCCCAGGGGCGGTCGTCCCTGCCCCAGAACGGCGGTGAACCACGCGGTGACGGTGAGGTAGCCGAGCAGCCCGGCGATCCATCGCAGGCCGTTCAGCGTGTTGCGGACGCTCAACGGCGGCAGCTCCCAGACCTGTTCGAACAGCCGCTGGACGGCCCGCGAGAAGCTCAGCAGCGACACCGCCAGGAACAGCAGCCCGAACACGCCCACCCCGGCGCTCACGTCGCCGCTCGGCGAGAAGACGTACCGCACGGCCTCCGCGCCGCCCCCGGTGAGGTGGTACCGGTCGATGATGCGGTGCGCGGTGTCCTTCGAACCGAGCCGGGCCAGGACGACGCCGGAGACGATCAACAGCGGAACCACGGCCGAGAAGCCGCTGGAGGCCAGCGCCATCGACCGGTCGAAACCTACGAGCCGCTGGAACCGGCCGACCACGCGCAGCGCGAAGGCGGGCCGCAGCCAGAAGGTCAGGGCACGCAACAGGCTCTCTCGGGTGACCAGCGCCGTCCCGCCCTCTCTCGTCGTCCGGCCCGGCGGATTCGCGACTTAGCGCTAACCGCCGCGGACGTACGGGAAACAGACTTCACCCGCACGGTGCAGGCGGGGGCGGGAAGCGGTTTCACCCGGAGCCCTCCGAGCCCACCGAAGCCGAGGGGCCGCGGCCTCCGCCGGCCGATCGGGCCGACGGAGGCCGGGGGTCAGCGGACGGGCATCTGGAGGTCGTAGTCGCGGAAGTCCACGGCGTACCAGGCGACCATCTGCGAGGCCACCTTGAACATCTGCGAGTGGATCGGGGCCAGCAGCGGGAACTTCTGCTGGACCTCGTAGGCGGGCCGGTACAGGAAGGGGGCGAGCGTGGCGACCGGGGTGTCCATCGCCGGATTGGCACTGATCTCCAGCACGTCGGCGACGTGCTCGTCCATCATCCGCACCATCGACGCGCCGACGGCCCCGGCGCCGGGGAAGATCTTCCGGTCCATCCAGTCCAGCATGTTGCGCGCCAGCTTGACGCCCTCGTCCGAGCGGGCCCGGTGGTTGGCGGCCGCGTCGGCGAGGACCAGGTTGGCCTGTTCGAGGGTCCTGGGGTTGTAGGCGTCCTTGATGCCCAGCAGCCGGCCGCCGACCCGCACCACGGCCATCAGCTCGTCGATCTGCCGCGGATCGGGCCGGAAGTCGAACTTGGCCGCGAGCTGGACGTTGTAGGCGCCCACGTACATGAGCTCCTCCACCTCCAGGCGCTGGCTGATCGGCATCCCGTCCCGGGCCTGGTTCCACCCGTGCGCCAGCCCCATGTGCCGGGCCGCCGCGTGCACCAGGCGCAGTTTGGCCATGGTGATCCAGGCGTTGCCCGACGGTTCCCAGTTGGCGCCGTCGAGGGTGTCCCAGAGGGTGTTCATGGTGCGGGAGAAGCGTCGGCCGATGTCCATCACGAGGTCGTACTTGGCGTACCAGACCGACTTGGCCAACAGCGGGTCGGCGAGTGCGGCGAAGAGGCCGCCGAAGGCCTCGGTCACCGTGATGGCCTCCATGTTGCCCTGCATGAGCTTGATGGAGTCGCCGTTCCTGACCCGGTCCATGACCGCCTGCTCCTCCGCGGTCAGCACGGAGTTGCGCCGCAGGAAGTCCTCCAGCACCGGCGGCGCCGCGGCCGGCACCGGCTGGTCGTTGCGGGTCCAGTCGTGGAAGACCTGGTTGGCCAGCACCATCTGGTCGTCGCGCACCAGCTGGTCGACGACCGCGTCGGCCTCCGGGTCTCCCTCCAGTGCCGCCCGGTCTCCGGGCAGCACCCAGGTCGGGTCGGCTCCGGGGGCCGCGGCGGGGCTTCGGTGCTCCGCCGCCTGGGCGGGATCGGCGGACGGCAGGGCGGCGGCGGCACCTGCGGCGAGGGCGGCGGCCAGTGTGGTTCGCCTGGTGAGGGATTGGTCCATGAGGCCCATGGTGCGTGGCCGATCGACCACGATCCCGGTGATCAACTCGGTGATCACCCGGATGATGACCCGGCGTCAACGCGGGATGGACGGTCCGCCGCCGCGCCCGCGGAACCCGCCGGGCCAGGCGGGTGGACGCGCGTTGATCAGACGTATACCGGCGGGCGCGATGATCGACCTGTGAGCGGCCCGGACCGGGCCGACCGGCCCGGCGGGGCTACCCGTTACCCGCCGGCAGCGACGCCCGGTCCGCCGGCCGCCACGTCAGCACCAAAGACCGCCCGGCGCCGTCCGGACCGGTGGGAAGCAAGAGGAGAAAGTCGTTGAGCAACGAGAGCCTGGCCAACCTGCTCAAGGAGGAGCGGCGTTTCGCCCCGCCGGCAGAGCTCGCCGCAGCCGCCAACGTCACCGCGGCC
>NZ_JBIVHS010000040.1:0-64634 GCF_044749365.1 Kitasatospora sp. NPDC089509
CTCGCCGACTCGATCGGCTCGCTGGAGACCGGCAAGCTCGCCGACCTGGTCGTGGTCGACTCCGAGAGCTACGACCTGGTCGCCGTCATGCGCCGGGGCCGCTGGGTGGTCGGCGGCGACGGGTTCCGCACCGTCAAGTCCGGCTGACCGAACGCCGACGGCCGCCCTCCCCCGGTGGGGAGGGCGGCCGTTCGCACGTCCGGTCAGCCCGTCAGCTGCTCGGCTCCACCGTGATCTGGTCGATCAGGATCGGACCCGACGGGACCGTGAAGGAGACCGAGTTCGCCCCGGCCTGCAGCTGCGGGAGTATCCACGTGCTGAACCAGGACGAGGCCGGGTCCTTGCCCGGCGAGTAGTTCTTGAAGGTCAGGCCGCTCGGCCAGTCCTTGCCGTTCACCGACGCCGCGCCCTTCACATCGGCCCCGGCGTTGTTGTAGTGCACGGTCAGCTTGTACGTCCCGGCCGTCGCGATCTGACCGTTCCAGGTCACGCTGCCGCCCTGCTGGAGCGTCAGGTAGCTGCCGTCGGCGGACTTCGCGCCCTTGACGCTGTTACCGGACGGCGCGTTCTGGCCCTGCAGCTGACCGGCGTCCACGGTCGCCGGCCCGGCGGAGACGGTGGCGCTCGCCGAGGGCGAGACCGAACCGGTCGAACCGCTCGGGGTCGCGCCGCCGCTGGGCGCCGGCGGGGCGGCGGTCGTGCTGCCGCCCTTGGCGTCCTTGCCGCCGTCCGGGTCCCCGGTGGAGAGCGCGATCCCGGCGCCGATCGCTATCGCGGCGACCACCGCGACCGCGCCGATCACCGCGCCCTTGCTCCGGCCGCTGCTGCGCGGCTCGTCCCCCGGCTGCGGCCGGGAGTGCTCGGCGTAGCGGGTCTGCTGGGTGGGCGCGGTGTACTCGGCCTGCTGCTGCGGCGGCATCCCGGGCTGACCGTACGGGGCCTGCTGGCCGTACGGCGGCTGCTGCTGCCCGTACGGCTGCTGCTGCTGCGCCCGCGGGGGGTAGCCGTACTGCGCCCGACCGACCTCCATCGGGCGGCTGTAGGACGTCCGGGGAACGCCCTGCTGCGGCTCGGCCGGCTGCCCGGTGGAGCCGTCGGCCGGGCGGTAGAGGTAGCCGAACGGGTCGTCGTCCTGCGGGGCACCGCCCGCCTGACCCTCGGGCAATCCGTTGTCGCCGGCGGTCGTCACGGTGGTCTGCTCCCCCATCCGGTGTGCGTCGCCGCGCGCGGGCGGCGCAGATCATGGACGCTGTCGTACCGGGCACCCTACCTGTCCTACCTGACAGCAGGAAAAGAACCCTTGACAACTCGTGGGTAACCTGTGCGCCCCCGGGTGCTCGGCATCCGATCCACTTCGGGCCGGAACCGAGCGGCGTCCGTCAGCCCGCCCGCCGGTGCGAGCGCTCGCCGCGCGCCCCGCGCACCGCGCCGCCCCGGGCGCGCTTCTCGTCGTACATCCGCTCGTCCGCGGTGTGCAGCACCTCCTCGATGCTCATCCCGCAGCCGGCCCAGCCGATCCCGAGGCTCACCCCGACCCGCATCGCCCGCCCGTCGATCCGCATCGGCGGGATGATCGCGTTGCGCAGCCGGTGGGCGAGGTCCTTGGCCTCGTCCCGGCCGATCCCGTCGGCCAGCACCACGAACTCGTCGCCGCCCAGCCGGGCCACCGTGTCGCCGTCCCGGACCGCCCCGCTCAGCCGCCGGGCCACCTCGACCAGCACCGAGTCGCCGGCGTTGTGCCCGAACCGGTCGTTGATCGACTTGAAGCCGTCCAGGTCGCAGAAGAGCACCGCCAGCCCCTTGTCGACCGGCGTCGGCGGGCCGGAGCGGAACGGCACGGACCAGGCGTCGCCGCTCGGCCCGTACTCGGCCGGGACCACCGCGTGCACGTGTTCCCCGAAGCCGGCCGCGAGGCCGGGCAGCGGGGAGCCCTCGACCGGTCCGTAGCCGTGCACCGACCCGGCGTACGGGTCCGCGCCCTCCAGTCCCTCGTACGCCGCGTGCGCGCTGTAGGAGTCGGCCGGGTAGCCGTACGGCTGCTGGTGGCCGACCTCGGCGGGGAGCGCGGCGGCGCCGACCGGCTGCGGCTCGGGACAGAGCCGCCGGGCCAGCCGGGCCTTGAGCTCGGCGCCGTTGGGCAGGCCGGTGAGCGCGTCGTGGCTGGCCCGGTGGGCGAGCTGGAGTTCGTGGCGCTTGCGGTCCTCGATGTCCTCGACGTGGGTGAGCAGGAAGCTCGGGCCCTCGGCCGCGTCCGCCACGATCGAGTTGCGCAGGCAGACCCACTGGTAGCCGCCGTCCCGCCGGGACAGTCGCAGTTCCGCCCGGCCGCTCTCGGCGCTGGTGCGTTCCAACAGGGCGCGGTCCTCGGGGTGGACGAGGTCGGCGAAGCTCTGCTGGCGCAGCACCGCGCGGGGGCGGCCGAGCAGTCGACAGAGCGCGTCGTTGACCCTGGTCAGCTGGCCGCGCCCGGCGCCGTGCAGCTCGGTGATCGCCATCCCGCTGGGCGCGTACTCGAAGGCCTGCCGGAAGCTCTCCTCGCTGGCCCGCAGCGCCTGCTGCTCCTTCTCCAGCCGGGCCAGCGCCCGTTGCATCTCGGCCCGCAGCCGGGCGTTGCCGATCGCGATGGAGGCCTGCAGCGAGAACATCTCCAGGGCTTCGCGGGTCCACGCCCCGGGCCGCTTGCCGCTGCGCGGGCGGTCCACCGAGAGCACGCCGAGCAGGTCGCCGCCGGCGCTGTACATCGGGGCGAGCAGCCCGTCGGCGGGGTGCCAGTCGTTGGCGTAGACGGGCAGCGGGCCGTCGCCGATCCAGCGCGGGATGTCGCTGGCGACCGCCCAGCCGCGGTCGTACGGCAGGAAGCGCAGGGTGCCCCAGTGGTCGCTGACGCCGAGCAGCCGGTCCCAGGACTCGCGTGAGCCGACCTGGCCGAGCAGCACCGAGGGCCCGCCCATCGGGCTCTCCTCCAGCTCCCAGACCGCCGCCACCACCAGGTCGCCGTCCGGCCGGACCAGGCTGACCGCGGCGGCGTCGAAGCCGAGTCCGTGCACCGCGCCCTCGACGACGGCCTGCAGCGTGCCCGCCAGGCTGCGGGCAGCGTTGAGGTCCGCCACGACCCGGTGCAAGGTGCGGAGGGTCGCGAGACGGACGTACGGCTCCGACTCGGCTTCCATGCGGGGGCTCCCCGGCTGCTTCGGATAGTTCTTGATTGGTTATCGTCCGATTGCCAGAAGAACTGAATCACAGGGAGCACAGCGTTCGGCACGCTCGGTCAGCAATAGGCCACCACTTGTGACTTAAATCACACGACACTAATGCGTCCTTCATCAGCTCATCCGCCCCATAGCGGGACATAAAGAGCTATCGGAACAATTCCCGTGGTCGACCGCATTGGCCGCACCCTGAAGCCCACTGCACCCGCCGGTCCACCCGCTTCACCCCTGGGAGTGACCGGGCCCCCGCCCGGCCGGACGTGCGCCGGTGGTCCTACGACCACGGCCCGATGCCGTTTGCCGCCTGCGACGACTACCGTGCGGTACGTGTACCCGTCCCCGCAGCCCGAAGCTGCCACCCAGGCCACGCCCGACGAGTTCCGGGCAGCACTCTCCCAGCTCGCCGCCGGCGTCAGCCTGGTGACCGTCCACGACGAGGAGGACGGCGAGGACATCGGCATGACCGCCACCTCCTTCCTCTCCGTGTCGCTGGACCCGCCACTGGTGCTGATCTCGGTGCGCGAGGACTCCCGAATGGACGAGGTGCTCTCCCGCAACGACACCTGGGCGGTCTCGGTGCTCACCGAGGGGCAGAAGACGCTCGGCTCCCGCTTCGCCATGAAGGGCCGGCTCAGCGACCGGCTGCTGTTCGCGGAGACCCCGCACCGCCACGGCGCCCACACCGGCGCCCCGCTGATCGAGGGCGCGCTCGCCACCGTCGAATGCCGCACCGAACAGCGGATACCCGCGGGCGACCACACCCTGCTGCTCGGCCGGGTCCTGGAGGCGACCGTCCCCACCCCCGGCGGCCGCCCGCTGCTCTACTTCCACGGCGGCTACCGCACGCTGGGCTGAGCCGCAGCACCGCACGACACCCGCCGGCGCCCCGGCCGAAACGGTTCGCCGCGCCGGACTACTCGCCGCGCGGCGCCCGCCGCCCCTGCTTCAGCTCGGAGCGGTGCTTCTTGTTCTCCAGCCGCCGCTGCACCATCCCCCGGCTCGGCCGGGTCGCCCGACGGGCCTTCGGCGGCGGCGCGCACGCCTCGCTCAGCAACGCGGCCAGCCGGGCCCCGGCCGCCTCCCGGTTGCGCCACTGCGAACGGAACTCCGAGGCCTGGATCACCAGCACCCGGCCGTCCACCAGCCGGTTCGCCAGCCGCTCCAGGGCACGGGTGCGCCACACCTCGGGCAGCGCCTTCGAGGCGGCCACGTCGTAGCGCAGCTCGACCTTGGAGTCGGAGGTGTTGACGTGCTGGCCACCGGGGCCGGAGGAACGCGAGAAGCGCCAGACGAGCTCGGCGTCGGGGACGACCACCGACCCCCGTACGCGGATGGGCTCGGACATGCGCCCATCATCCCGCGCCGACCACTCCCGGTCACGCGGTTAAAGGTCGGTCGCCCGCACCCCGCAGCGGAGGCCGGTTACCGCCACCGGCCCGGACCCCCGACAATGGCGTACGTGATCGAGCTCGGCTACTCCCTCTCCAACCGCTTCCCCGACCCCCCGCAGACCGACTACCGCACCGCCCCCGTGCGCTCGCTGCGGTACGACCTGTTCTGCGGCGACGTCTACCTGGACGCCGAGGGCGCCGAACTCTCCACCCGCTGGGGCTGGGTGCCGGTGCTGGACTTCGCCTGGGCGCTGTGCGACATCGTCGAGCAGCTCGACCTCGACCCGGACGGCTCCCGGGCGGCCCGGGTGCAGACCGCCGACCTCGACTTCACCCAGAACACCGAACTGCTGCGCTTCGCCCGCCGCTTCAACTGGGTCGAGGTCACCGCGACCTGGCTGCGGGACGAGCCGCCCGCCGTGATCCGGCACAGCGAGCTGCGCCGCGAGGCCCGGGACTTCCTCCAGGACACCCTCGCCGACCTGTTCGACATGCACCCCGACCTGGCCGACAACCCGAACATCTGGACGCTGCAGGGCCGGTTCCCCCGGGTCTGACCCCGGAACCGCCCGACCATGCCACCGCATTGCCCACCCTTTGCCCGGGGTTGACCCCTGACGAAGAATTCACGGGATCCACGGAACCAAGCCCTCGTCGTATTGCGTTGTCCCGGGAAAAGCGAACGAAGGGACTGCAATCGCCATGCCAGTGAGCCTCTCCAAGGGTGGAAACGTCTCGCTGACCAAGGAGGCCCCCGGCCTGTCCGCGGTCAGCATCGGCCTGGGCTGGGACGTCCGCACCACGACCGGCGCCGAATTCGACCTGGACGCCAGCGCGATCGTCCTGAACGCGGACGGCAAGGTGCTCTCCAACGCGCACTTCATCTTCTTCAACAACACCAGCGCCCCGGACGGCACCGTCGTGCACACCGGTGACAACCGGACCGGCGAGGGCGCCGGCGACGACGAGTCGATCAACGTCGACCTGGCCAGCCTGCCGGCCGAGGCCGTCAAGATCACCTTCCCGGTCACCATCTACGACGGCACCGCCCGCGGCCAGAACTTCGGCCAGGTCCGCAACGCCTACATCCGCGTGGTGAACGCGGCCGGCGGCGCCGAGATCGCCCGCTACGACCTCTCCGAGGACGCCGCCACCGAGACCGCGATGATCTTCGGCGAGCTCTACCGCAACAACGGCGAGTGGAAGTTCCGCGCGGTCGGCCAGGGCTACGCCTCCGGCCTGGCCGGCATCGCCCAGGACTTCGGCGTGCAGATCTGATCCGACGCACGCCGGAACGGAACCGCCGCGGCGCGGGAAGTCGACCCGTCCGACTTCCCGCGCCGCGCCGCGTCTCCAGGGCCGCTCAGCGCGTGGCGCGCAGCTCCGGCAGCTCGATCAGCTCGGTCTCGTCCTCGGGCGTCAGGTCCACCACGGTGGTCCCGTCCGCCCCGGCCCCGTCGGCGGCCACCGGCTCCACCGGGCGGACCTCCGCCGCGGCCTCCCGGGTCTCCTGCGCCTCGGCGCGGGCCTTCGCGGCGACCGCCTCGTCCCCCACCACGTCGGCCAGGTCCGCGCGCTCCGCCAGCTCGGCGACGCTGCCCACCGCCGGGGCCGGAGCCGCCGCCCGGACCGCCGCACCCGTGCCGCGGCCGAAGAAGCTGAAGCCCGGCCCGCGGGCCGGCCCGGACTGCGCCGGACGCTGCCGCTGCCGCTCCACCGGAGCCGGCGCGGCGGCCGACGCGCCGGCCTGCGCACCACCCGCCCCGGACCCACCGCCGAGCTGGCCGACCGTCGCGGTCAGCGCCGGGCGCAGCGGCGTGGGCTGCACCGGGGTACGGCCCGCCGGAGCAGCGGTCGCGGCCGGCCCGGCCGGGGCCTGCGCCGGGGTGGGCACCGTGGGCGCCACCGGAGCGGGCACCGACACCGGCTTGGGCGCCGAAGCGACCGGAGCGACCGGAGCGACCTGGGCGACCGAGGCGGCCGGAGCCGTACGAGCCCGCAGCGCGACCTCCGCGCCCGCCGTGCGCTCCCGCTGCGCCTCCTGCTCGGCCGCCCGCCGCTCCAGCAGCCGCAGCACGGACGCGGCGCGGACGAACGCGGCCGGACTGGCCGGGTACTTGGGACGGCTCGCGGCGAGCGCCTTCTGGGCCGCCTCGGCCTCCTTGAGCGCCTGCTCCGCCACCGCCACGGCCCGCTCGCGCAGCAGCCGGGCTATCTCGGTCTCCGCCTTCGCCAGCCGCGACTTCTCCGCCGTCAGCCGCCGCCCGAACCGGGTGGCCCGCTCCTCGGCCACCTCGGCCGCGTACTCGGCCTCGGCCAGTTGCTCCTCGAAGCGCTCCTCGGCCCGCAGCCGCTGCGCCGAGGACACCTCGGCGGCCGCCCGGGCCGCCTTGTCCCGCTGCCGCAGCAGCACCGCGAAGCCGAGCGTGGCGATCAGCGCGGCGATGCCCACCGAGCGGACCAGGACGGTGTCCTGACTGAAAAGCAGCGCGGCCAGAGCGGCCACCAGCAGTACGCCGGCGGCGGTGGGGGGAAAGACCCGGCCGAGGACGGAGGAATGACGGTGGCGTCCGCGAGACATGCCAAGAAACTAGCGTGCGAATTGGGGCCGTGTCAGCCCAGGGTCCCCTTCAACCCTTGACAGTGCGCAGTTTTTACCGCACGTGCCCGGCTTTTCACTCAAGATCACGAAAAAAGCCCTGTTCAGCGCGGTGCGACCGGATCCGGCCGTTCCGTCAGCGGGGCGAGGCCGCCGGACCGCCCGGGTCGTCGTGGTTCTCCGGCAGCTTGCACACGTGCTGCAGCCAGAGCGCCGCCGCGATCACCGCGGCCCCCGCCAGCACCGCGAGCCCGGCGGTCACCGCCTGGTCCTTGCGGGCCGACACGTCCAGCTCGCCGAGCAGGTAGATCCCGGCGCCGGCGTAGATGCCGGTGACCACCGAGGAGACCAGCGCGCTGGCCTGCCCGAGCACCACCGCCCGCGCCGCCAGCAGCGGGTCGACCCGCTTGGCGCCGGGCTGCCGCTCGCGCACCGCCTTCAGCCGGGAGCGCAGCGAGATCGCGGTCGCCAGCAGGATGACCGCCACCGCCGCCAGCACCACCGGAGCCGCGGCCGGCACGGCCGGCAGCGTGTCCAGGGACGCCCACAGCTTGGAGCCGGCCCAGGACAGCGCCGTCGTCGCGGCGGTGATGCCGATCAGCAGACGGAGGCGAAGCAGCTTCACGCGGAGGAGGTCCTTCCCGGAGTACCAGAGCCGACCGCCCGCCCGGTGGCCCGGTACGACGGCGTCAGGCCACCGTACCGGGACCGGACGGGCGGACATCCACTCGTACGGCCGGGCCCCGCGGCCGAGTTCCCGACCGACCCGGCGGACCGGACCGGCCGGGCCGCCCGCCGGCCCGTCCCGCCGGCCCGTCACGCCCTACTCCGGCAGCGTCAGCCGGATGTCGTCGCGGCGCTTCACGCCCTGCGCGTCCGGCCCGCCGAGCGCCGCCAGCAGCGCGGCGACCGGACCGTGCCCGGGCACCTCGGCCTCGGGCTGGGCGTCCAGCCAGGGGGCGAGGACGAAGGCCCGCTCGTGCGACCGCGGGTGCGGCAGCAGCAGCAGCGGGTCCTCGCTGACCACGCCCTCGTAGGCCAGGATGTCGACGTCCAGGGTGCGCGCGCCCCAGCGGACCTCGCGGACCCGCCCGAAGGCGTCCTCGATCGCGTTGCCGCGCTCCAGCAGGTCCCGCGGCGGCAGCGAGGTGCGCAGCACCACGACCGCGTTGTAGTAGTTGGGCTGTTCCTCCGGGCCGCCCACGGCCTCGGTCTCGTAGACCGCCGAGACGGCCTTGATCTTCAGCCCGGGAGTGTCGGCGAGCGCGTCGACGGCACCCTGCAGGGTGTCCAGCCGGTTGCCCAGGTTGCTGCCGAGCGCGATCACCGCGCACCGCTGGCTGTGCAGCGTGGTGTCGGCGGAGTCCACCCGGTCCTCCAGGTCGAACGCGTTCGGCTCAGTGCTGGTCATCGAAGAATTCCCTCTGCATCGGAAACCAGGCGCGCGGTGGGGGTCATGCGCGGCCCCGGTGGATGGTCACGGTCACGTCGTCGAACGGCACGGTGATCGGGGCGTCCGGCTTGTGCACGGTGACCTCGACCTCCTCGACCGCGTCGTGCTTCAGGCACTGGTCGGCGATCCGCTGCGCCAGGGTCTCGATCAGGTCGACCGGTTCCCCGGCGATGATCGCGGTGACCTCCTCGGCCACGATGCCGTAGTGCGCCGTGCGGGTGAGGTCGTCTCCGGACGCGGCGGGGCGGGTGTCCAGGTACAGCACGAGATCGACCACGAAGGTCTGGCCCTCGACACGCTCGCGCTCGAAGACGCCGTGGTGGCCCCGGGCTCGCAGCCCCCGCAGGGTGACGCGGTCCAGCAAACGAATCACTGCTCCCAGTCGGACGGGCCCCACCCGGGAAAGGCATGGACGGGCGGGGCGAAGGCGGGCAGCACGCCCGCCACTCCGTTTCGAATCTACCCGCGAGCGCGGACAACGCCTGACCGTCCTACCCGGCACGAACCGTCGCCACGCGCACCGGAATGGCGATTGACGTGAACGTTCGGTGACCACTCGGAAATTCCCCGGCGACCGTTCGGCGCCGATTTTCCGCGACTCCCGGAATCAGTCCTCGTCGTCCTCGTCCCCGCTGGTCAGCACGGGTGAGCCGTGGTGCGACCAGAGCTTCCACCCGGCCGGGGTACGACGGAACAGATTGCTCGACACGACCTTTCCGCCGACCAGCGGGCCGAGTTCCCCCTCCTCCTCCGCCTCGCCGCCGGAGAGGATGTTCTCGGTGCACGTGACAAGGGCCACATCACCGTGGACCTCGGCCTCGACATCGGTCAGGAAGAACTGGATGTACTCCGTGTTCATCATGATCAGCATGTAGGAGCGGGTCACCTGGGCCCGCCCCCGCAGCACCGGCCAACCGGGGTGCACACAGACCACGCCGCCCTTGTCGTCGGCGTGCTCCGGCCCCAGCCAGGCCTCCTCGACCGCTTCGACGTCCCCCCGCTCCAGCGCCTCGTAGAAGGCCCGGTTCGCCGCGAGCACCGCCTCCAGGTCCACCTCCCGGGCCTTACCGGCCGTCCCGCCGCTCAACCTGCCGTCACCTGTCACAGACCCTCCCTCACCCCAGCCGCGCCGCGCGCTGCCAGGCCGCGACCACGCGGACGGCGTCCGCCGTACCGGACACGTCGTGCACCCGGACCGCCCAGGCTCCGGCCTGGGCCGACAGCACCGAGACCGCGGCGGTCGCGTCGTCCCGCTCACGGGCCGGGCGCAGCTCCCCGGTTTCCGGGTCGGCGAGCAGCGTACCCAGGAACCGCTTCCGCGAAGCCGCGACGAGGACGGGACGGCCGAGCGCGGTGAGCGCGTCCAACCGGCCGAGCAGCGCCCAGTTGTGCTCGGGGGTCTTGGCGAAGCCGAGCCCCGGGTCGAGGACCAACTGGTCCTCCTTGACCCCGGCGGCCAGCAGCGCCTCCACCCGGGCGGTCAGCTCGGCGACCACGTCCCGTACGACGTCCTGGTAGACGGCCCGCCGTTCCATGTCGGCGGACTGCCCGCGCCAGTGCATGACCACGAAGGGCGCGCCGGTCGCCGCGACCACCCGGGCCATCGCCGGGTCGGCGAGGCCGCCGGAGACGTCGTTGACGATCGCGGCGCCGGCCTCGACGGCCCGCTCGGCGACCGAGGCCCGCATGGTGTCCACCGACACCATCACCCCGGCCGCGGCCAGCTCGCGCACCACCGGCAGCACCCGGCGCAGCTCCTCCTCCTCGGGCACCCGCTGGGTCCCGGGCCGGGTGGACTCGCCGCCGACGTCCACCAGGTCCGCGCCGCGGGCCCGCAGGGCCAGCCCGTGCGCGATCGCCCTGGCGGGGTCGAGCCACATCCCGCCGTCCGAGAAGGAGTCGGGCGTGACGTTGACCACACCCATCACCGCGCAGCGGCCGAGCCGCGGCAGTCCGGCCGGGAGGGAGTAGGGGGGCACATCGCTCATGCCCCCCATTATCGAACGGGGCCCCCGCCGAGGTTTCTCGGCGGGGGCCCCGTTCGATGGCGGTCGGCCTCGGGCGGCCTCAGGCGGCCTCGGTGACCTCACGGGTCGACGGCACCGGCATCAGGCCCTCACGCTGGCGCCTGCGCCAGAAGCGCGGCATGCCGAGCGTGATGAAGGCCTCCGCCTGCATCGCGGCGAAGCCGATCCGCGGCAGGTCCCGGGTGCTCGGGAAGACCAGGAAGCGCGGCTCCCACTCGGGCTGGAACTTGGCGTTGAACTTGTACAGCGACTCGATCTGGAACCACCGCGACAGGAACACCAGCAGTCCGCGCCAGGCGCGCAGCACCGGGCCGGCACCGATCCGCTCGCCGCGGGCCAGCGCCGAGCGGAACATCGCGAAGTTGAGCGACACCCGACGGACGCCCAGGGCGCCCACCTCCTGCAGGGCGGCGACGATCAGCAGCTCGTTCAGGCCCGGGTCGGCGGCCCGGTCGCGGCGCATCAGCTCCAGCGAGATGCCGTCCGGCCCCCAGGGCACGAAGTGCAGCACGGCCTTCAGGTCGTCGCCGCTCTCGCCCTCCTCCGGGGCCTTGTGGGCGGTGACCACCACGCAGTCGTCGTCCAGCGGGTCGCCGAAGCGGCCCAGGGCCATCGAGAAGCCGCGCTCGGTGTCGGTGCCGCGCCAGCGGGCGGCGGCGTCGGCGATCCGGTACTTCTCCTCGACGCTGAGCTCGGAGACCCGGCGCACCTTGCAGGAGTAGCCGTTGCGCTCGATCCGCTTGACCATCTGGCGGACGTTGCGCATGGCCCGGCCGGCCAGCGAGAAGGTGGAGGTGTCGACGATGGCCTCGTCGCCCAGCTCCAGCGCGTCCAGGCCCGCCTCGCGGGTCCAGACCTCGCCGCCGACCTCGCTGCAGCCCATCACGGCCGGCACCCAGGCGTGCTCACGGGCCTCGGCCATGAACACCTTGATCGCGCCCGGCCAGGCCTCGACGTCGCCGACCGGGTCGCCGGAGGCGAGCATCACGCCGGAGACCACCCGGTAGGAGATCGCGGCCTTGCCGGTGGGCGAGAACAGCACGCTCTTGTCGCGGCGCAGCGCGAAGTAGCCGAGCGAGTCGCGCTCACCGTGCCGCTTGAGCAGCTCGCGGACCTTCTCCTCGTCCTCGACGGTGAGCTCCGGCTTCGGCTTACCCGGGCGCAGCGCCAGGTAGGCGGTGGTGAAGGCGGTCAGCAGGCCGAGGCCGCCGAGCAGGTAGGCGACCAGGTCGGACATCCGCTCGTTGGTGTAGCGGATCGGGCCCTCGAAGCCGAACAGCCCGTACCCGACGTGCTGCAACCGCTCGTACAGGCCGGGGTGGCCGAACTCGTACCGGGTGCGGGTGCTCACGATCAGCAGGCCGAGCAGCACGCTGAGGGCGCCCATCACGACCAGGTTGACCACCGCGCCCCAGCGGGTGCGCGGGTCGGCCTTGGCGTAGAACTCGCGCTGGTGCACCAGCATCACGGCCAGGACGACCAGCGAGACGACCGCCGGGCCGATCTGGTGCCAGCGCATGATGTGCAGCGCGGCACTGAGCGGCAGCAGCACGCAGACCGCCCGCCAGGCCCGCCGCTTGCGCCGGCGCAGCGCGTGCGCCAGCGGCACCAGCAGGATGCCGACCATCAGCGTGCCGACCGCGGCCAGGCTGGTGGTGCCGCCCGGCAGCTGCCCGGCGAAGGTGTGCATCTTGGTGTGCCGGAGCTTGGGGAACACCGCGCTCGCGATGTCGACCAGGCCGATCAGCAGACAGGCGTAGCCGACCGCACCGGGGAGCCAGGCCCTCGGGACGGCCGCCGCCTGGTTGCGCAGCGTCTGCAGGCCGCGCCGTCGGCGCGGGGGCTGCTCGGGGCTCGGCTCAACGGACACGGGAGCGCTCATGGAAGCTCAGCGTAGAGGCTGCGGTGCGGTGTCCGTTCACTCCGGGGGAGCACGTGTGATGGACCTTCATGCCTATTCCTTCATCAGGCAATGCGCATACCAAGGACCCGGAAACGGACGGTATTCCGGTGCCGTGGGCGCGCTGCGGGTTGAGCCGGGGGCGGAGCCGTGGGTCCACCGCCGCGTGGCGGGACGGAACCCTCCGGCACGCGTTACGTACGGTGGACGCCGCATTCTAGGGCGCCGGTTGCCGCGGACCTTCCCCCGCCCTGCCACCCCCGCCCGGGCGCCCGGACAGCCTAGCTGCGGTGGCCCGGCCTGACGGACCGCCAGACGATGAAGCCTGCACCGACAGCGTCCCACCGGAAGGCCGACGGCATGGAACTGACCAGCGACGTGCTGGTGAACTCGCTGCTCGCTCTCGGAGCGGCGGCCCTCGTCATCACCCTGTGGCTCTGGCCCAGGCTGGCCCGGCAGCGCCCGCTGCCGGTGCTCGGCCGGATCGGCCTGATGACAGTCGTTCAAGTCTCGATCCTCGCGGTCCTGGCGCTGTCGGTGAACAACTCCTTCGGGTTCTACACCTCCTGGGACGACCTGCTCAACCCCGGCGGCGCCAAGCTCGCGCTGACCAGCAACGAGAACCACAAGGGCGGCACCCCGGTCTCCGACAAGCTGGTCCAGCCGACCGACGAGGGCGGTCTGGAGGGCGTCACCAACCTGCCCAAGGGCGCGCCGGAGGAGGTCGGGAAGGTCGAGTCGGTCCGGGTCAACGGCAAGGAGACCGGATTCTCCGACCAGATGTTCGTCTATCTGCCGCCCGAGTACTTCGACCCGAAGTTCGCCCTGGTCCGCTTCCCGGTCGTGCTCACCCTGGCCGGCTTCCCGGGCACCACCCTGAACCTGCTCAAGGAGCTGCCCACCGTGCAGACGGCGGCCGAGCTGCAGCGCTCCGGCAAGATGCCGCCGACCGTCCTGGTGCTGGCCCGCCCCTCGGTGGTCCCCTCCCGGGACACCGAGTGCGTGGACGTCCCCGGCGGGCCGCGCACCGAGACCTGGTTCACCAAGGACGTGCCCGAGGCGCTGCAGAGCGCCTACCGGCTCGGCCGCTCGGCCGCCTCCTGGGGCGTGTTCGGCTACTCCACCGGCGGCAGCTGCGCGATGCGCCTGTCGATGCGCAACCCGAACGTCTACGGCAGCGCCACCGGCCTGCACGGCGACTTCTCGGTGCGCCAGGACCAGTACACCGGCGGCGACCTCTTCAGCGGCGACAAGACCCTGACCCAGCAGCACGACCTCGGCTGGCGGCTGCAGAACCTCCCGGCCCCGTCGCTGAACATGCTGGTGGTCTCCACCCGGACGGAGACGGACTACCAGCAGACCGTCCAGTTCGTCGACCAGGCCACCCAGGTCGCGGCGGCCAATCCGCAGTTCAAGGTGGATTCGCTCTACCTGGACGACGGCGGGCACAACTTCGACAGCTGGACCAGGGAGCTGCCCGCCTCGCTGGAATGGATGGGCGCCCACCTCGGCTAGGTCCTCGCGCTTGCGGGTGATTACCCGCCGGTCGGCCCGTCCGGCCGGCGGTTCGGGGGGACGAATCGCGGCCGCCCGTCCGACCTCCGGACGGGCGGCCGCCCCGGATCCGCGCAGGAGGCACCGTGCTGAGCACCAGATCGCTCTTCAACGAGATCTACCGGAACGACCAGGCCTACCAGCTGTTCTGCAGCATCGCGGCCGGCGGCGAGGACCAGGGCGGCTGGGAGAACGAGCGGATCACCGCCCTCACCCGGGACCCGGTGCTCGCCCCGAAGGTCGCCCGGCACGGCGCGGACGAGCGCAAGCACGGCCGGATCTTCACCCAGCTGCTGCACAAGCGCGGCCTGCCCAGGGTGCCCGTCCCGGACGAGGCCGACTACTGCATGCTGCTGGAGCGCCAGGGCGTCGGCCTCTCCCACGAGCGGCTGACCGGCGACGCCCCGCTGACCGAGCGCGAGATCATCACCTACCTCGCGCACAGCCGGGTCACCGAGCAGCGCGCCGCCGAGCAGATGCGCCAGCTGGTCAGGGTGTACGGGGACGACCCCGAGCTCGGCCGGGCGATGCGGATGATCTCCGCCGACGAGGACAACCACCTCGCGTACTGCCACGAGGAGCTGCTGCGGCTGGCCGCCCAGGGCCACGGCCCGTACATCCGGCACGCCCTGGAGACCACCGCCCGCGGCGAGATCCGCACCCACCGGGACGTCGGGCTCGCCGTCACCGCCCGGATGGCGCGGATCCTGCGCTGGTCCCGCTGGCAGCTGGCCCTGGTGACCCTCGGGGTGCACGCGCTCTACCTGTACGACCGGGCCTACGGCTGGCGGCGGATGGTCACGCTGCGGATGCCGGAGCGCCGGAACGCACTGGGCACCCCGGCTCCGCCGCACGCGGAGCCCGAGGTGCCCTGAGCCGTACCGCCCGGCCGGCCCTTCGGCGCTACCGGCCGATGATGAGGCTCATCGCCTCGGCCCGGGTGGCCGGGTCGCGCAGCTGGCCGCGCACGCAGGAGGTGATGGTCTTGGCGCCGGGCTTGCGGATGCCGCGCATCGACATGCACATGTGCTCGCACTCGACCACGACGATCGCCCCGCGCGGCTCCAGGATCCGCATCAGCGCGTCGGCCACCTGGCTGGTCAACCGTTCCTGCACCTGGGGGCGGCGGGCGTAGACGTCGACCAGCCGGGCGAGCTTGGACAGCCCGGTGATCTTGCCGCTGGGGGACGGGATGTACCCGACGTGCGCGACACCGCGGAACGGCACCAGGTGGTGCTCGCAGACCGAGGTCAGCTCGATGTCCTTGACCAGCACCATCTCGTCGTGACCGAGGTCGAAGGTGGTGGTCAGGACGTCCTCGGGCTCCTGCCACAGGCCCGCGAATATCTCCTTGTAGGCCCGCGCGACCCGGGCCGGGGTCTCCAGCAGGCCCTCGCGGTCCGGGTCCTCCCCGACGGCGAGCAGCAGCTCGCGGATGGCGTTCTCGGCCCGCTTCTGGTCGAAGATCCCGACGGCGGGCGGACCGTCGAGCGTCACCGGGTCGATCATGCGGGCCTCGCTTTGTTGTGGGAAGAACTCTGGCTGAACAGCACGGATGCCGCGCCTCCAGGGTACAAACCCTGGTGACGCGGCAACCATTCCCTACCGGGAAGCCCGGTCAGCCCTCGGTCGGCGGCTCGGTGGCCGGCAGCGGCGGGAGCTTCACGATGTCGACCGGCGCGGTGTCCGAGGAGGCCGCGGCGCCGTTGGTGAGCGCCAGCTCCTTCGGCGACTGCACCGGCGGCCGGGTGGACGGCGTGCGGCGGGCGGAGCCCGTCCAGGCCGGCCGGTGCGGGCGCTTGACGATCGGGGCGAAGATCTCGGCGATCTGCTCCTTGTTCAGGGTCTCCTTCTCCAGGAGCTCCAGAACCAGGTTGTCGAGCACGTCGCGGTTCTCGACCAGGATCTCCCAGGCCTCGTTGTGCGCGCTCTCGATGAGCTTCTTGACCTCTTCGTCGACCAGCCCGGCGACCTCTTCCGAGTAGTCGCGCTGGTGGCCCATCTCGCGGCCCAGGAACGGCTCCGAGTTGTCGGAGCCGAACTTGATCGCGCCCAGGCGCTCGGTCATGCCGTACTGGGTGACCATGGCCCGCGCCGTGGCGGTGGCCTTCTCGATGTCGTTCGAGGCACCGGTGGTCGGGTCGTGGAAGACCAGCTCCTCCGCCGCGCGCCCGCCCAGCATGTAGGCCAGCTGGTCGAGCATCTCGTTGCGGGTGGTGGAGTACTTGTCCTCGTCCGGCAGCACCATGGTGTAGCCGAGGGCCCGACCGCGGGACAGGATGGTGATCTTGTGCACCGGGTCGCTGTACTGGCAGGCCGCCGCGACCAGGGCGTGACCGCCCTCGTGGTACGCGGTGATCTTCTTCTCCTTGTCGGACATGATCCGCGTGCGCTTCTGCGGACCCGCCACGACGCGGTCGATCGCCTCGTCCAGGATGCCGTTGTCGATCAGCTTCTTGTCCGAGCGGGCGGTCAGCAGCGCGGCCTCGTTGAGCACGTTCGAGAGGTCCGCACCGGTGAAGCCCGGGGTGCGCTTGGCGACGGCCGACATGTCGACGTCGGGCGCGATCGGCTTGCCCTTCTGGTGCACCTTGAGGATGTCCAGTCGGCCCTGGAGGTCGGGGCGCTCCACCGCGATCTGGCGGTCGAAGCGGCCCGGGCGCAGCAGCGCCGGGTCCAGGATGTCGGGGCGGTTGGTCGCCGCGATCAGGATCACGCCGCCCTTGACGTCGAAGCCGTCCATCTCGACCAGCAGCTGGTTGAGGGTCTGCTCGCGCTCGTCGTGGCCACCGCCGAGGCCCGCACCGCGGTGCCGGCCGACGGCGTCGATCTCGTCGACGAAGACGATCGCCGGGGCGTTCGCCTTGGCCTGCTCGAACAGGTCGCGGACCCGGCTGGCGCCGACGCCGACGAACATCTCGACGAAGTCCGAGCCGGAGATGGAGTAGAACGGCACCCCGGCCTCGCCCGCGACGGCACGCGCCAGCAGGGTCTTGCCGGTACCGGGCGGGCCGTAGAGCAGCACGCCCTTGGGGATCTTGGCGCCGACGGCCTGGAACTTGGCCGGCTCCTGCAGGAACTCCTTGATCTCGTGGAGCTCCTCGACCGCCTCGTCCGCGCCGGCGACGTCGGCGAAGGTGGTCTTCGGGGTGTCCTTGGTCAGCAGCTTGGCCTTGGACTTGCCGAACTGCATGACGCGGGAGCCGCCGCCCTGCATCTGGTTCATCAGGAACAGGAAGACCAGGACGATGATCACGATCGGCAGCATCGACAGCAGCAGGCTGACGAAGGTGCTCTGCTTCTCGGGGCTGACCGTGTAGCCCTCGGTGAGGGCGCTGCTCTTGTCGTTCATCTGCGACTGGAGCTTGTCGGCGATCGCGACGCCCTGGTCACCGATGTACGAGGCCTGGAACTTGGTGCCGGACGGGGCCTTGCCCGAACCGGCGGGGGACAGCGTGGCGCCGTCCTTCAGCTGGATCTTGATCGTGTTCGAGTCACCGGTGGTGATCTGCGCCGACTTGACGTTGTGCGCATCGATCGCGGCAACGACCTGACCGGTGTCCACCGTCTTGTAGCCGTTCGAGTCCGAAACGACCTGCATCAAAACGATGACGGCGAGGACGGCCAGCACGATCCACATGATCGGCGCACGGAAGTATCGCTTGACGTCCATCCATGCGGGGCGTTGCCGCCCCGTCCCTCCTGCCACTCAGCGGCGCCGGGAGGCTGGGGGCCGCGGCGCATCCGGAATCGGTGCTCATGTGAAGAGCGGTTTATTGGACCGTACCGCAGTGGGACCCACCCGTGGCGGGAGCACGGCGAGACGGCTTTGGTTCTTTGTCCCCCGGTCCAACGGGCGGGAACAACCTACTGTTCCCGCCCGTAGCCCGAACGGGGCCCTCAACCGCCGTAGACGTGCGGGGCGAGGGTGCCGATGAAGGGGAGGTTACGCAGCTTCTCCGCGTAGTCCAGGCCGTAGCCCACCACGAACTCGTTCGGAATGTCGAAGCCGACGTACTTCACGTCGATCTCGACCTTGGCCGCGTCCGGCTTGCGGAGCAGGGTGCAGACCTCCAGCGAGGCCGGGCCGCGCGAGCCCAGGTTGCCCAGCAGCCAGGACAGCGTCAGACCGGAGTCGATGATGTCCTCGACGATCAGGACGTCCCGGCCGGCGATGTCGGTGTCCAGGTCCTTCAGGATCCGCACCACGCCGGAGGACTTGGTCCCCATGCCGTAGGAGGAGACGGCCATCCAGTCCATGGTGACCTGCGAGTGCAGGGCCCGGGCCAGGTCGGCCATGACCATCACGGCCCCCTTGAGGACGCCGACGATCAGCAGGTCCTTGCCTGCGTAGTCCCGGTCGATGCGCTCGGCCAGCTCCTGGAGCTTGGCGTCGATCTCGTCCTTGCTGATGAGCACCTTCGCGAGGTCAGCGCCCATGTCGTTCTGGTCCACCGGGGATACGTCCTCAAACGTTCGGGGTATGTGTGGCCGACGGCCGGCTCCCCCGGGACGTGCCTCGCCCTCAGTCGCCCTGCCGCCGAAAGACCAGCGTGCCACACCTGCGGGTCGCCTCGACGCCCCCGGGTAGGTGCAGCGGCCCCTGGCCCCGCCATCCGGTGACCAGCAGGTCCACCGTCTCCAGGTGACGGGCGAACAGGTCCCCGGCCGGACAGCCCGCGCGCAGCGCGGCCCGGCGCAGCACCCGGCGCCGTACGGCGGGCGGCAGTTCGGCCAGTTTCACGGCGTCCAGGGCGCCCTCGCCCGTACGGAGGTCGCGTTCCGCCAGGGAGGCCCACTGGTCGAGGGCGTCGGCGTCGTCGCGGAACAGCCGGGCGGTGCGGGCCAGCGCCTCCACCACGCCGCCGCCCAGGTGCTTCTCCAGCACCGGCAGCACCTCGTGGCGGACCCGCGAGCGGGTGTAGGCGGGATCACAGTTGTGCGGGTCGTCCCAGACCGGGATCGCCTGGGCGGAGCAGGCCTGCCGGGTGGCCGCCCGGTCCAGCTCCAGCAGCGGACGGCGGTAGCGGCCCTTCTGGGCCGGCATCCCGGCCAGCGACCGGGAGCCGGAGCCGCGGGCCAGCCCCAGCAGCACGGTCTCGGCCTGGTCGTCCCGGGTGTGGCCGAGCAGCACCGCGATCGCGCCGTGCCGCTCGGCGGCCTCGTCCAGGGCGGCGTAGCGGGCGTCCCGGGCGGCGGCCTCCGGGCCGCCGGCCCGGCCGACCCGCACCGGGACCGCCTCGACCGGGTCCAGGCCCAGCGAGCGCAGCCGCTCGGCCACCTGGGCGGCCCGGTCGGCGGAGCCGTCCTGGAGGCCGTGGTCGACGGTGACGGCGCCGACCCGCAGGCCGATCTTGGGGGCCTCGAAGGCGGCGGCGATGGCCAGCGCCATGGAGTCCGCACCGCCGCTGACGGCGACCAGGACCAGCGGCGAGCCGGGGGCGGCCGGGGTGCGGGGCAGCCCGGAGGGGTGGCGGGCGGCGTTGCCGATCAGGGTGGTGCCGACGGCGGCACCCACCAGCGGCGTCCCGACCGGACGCTCGCGGGGCTCGCGCACGGGCGCGGTGAAGGTGGAACCGGCCTCGGCGACGAGGTCGGTGAGCGTACGGCGAACGGCCAGGCGTATCGCGGCGACGGCGGGGTGAGGGCCCACGGCGGACGACTCCTCGACGGAGGGGACAGGACTGCGGCGGGCGGCCGGGGCCGCGCAGCTGCATAGCGCCGCGTTACCGGGCGCTCACAGATGGTGGCAGATAGTGGCCACCCGCTACGCCACCCGCGCCACCGGTACGACCACCGTCCCACGTTCGGGTGAATGGAGAAACGTATCTTCACCCACCCCCTGCCGGATTGGACCACTCGTACGAGCGGGTTTGACCGCCGCCGACCGGCGACGGTCCCGCCGCGTGCCGGGAATGCCCGATCGGGGTCCGCGACCCGGCCGACTCCTCAGCGGGCGACCCGGGCGACCCAGGCGGCCGGGTCGTGGATCTCGTCCTTGGTCGGCAGGGTGTTCGGGGACGTCCACACCCGGTTGAACCCCTCCATGCCGACCTGCTCCACCACGGCCCGGACGAACACCGCGCCGTCCTGGTACTGCCGCAGCTTGGCGTCCATCCCGAGCAGCCGGCGCAGCACCAGGTCGAGCCGGTTCGCCCCCCGGTCGCGGCGCTGCTGGAACTTCTCCCGGATCTCCGCCACCGTCGGCACCACGGCCGGGCCGACGCCGTCCATCACCACGTCCGCGTGGCCCTCCAGCAGCGACATCACCGCCGTCAGCCGACCCAGGATCTCCCGCTGCGCGGGCGTCTGGACGACCTCCAGCAGGTTCCCGGCGGAGGCGCCGTCCCGGCTCTCCCGGGCGCCCGTCCCCGGCAGGCCGCCACCCAGCGCGCCCGCCGCGTCGCGCAGCCGGTCCAGCAGCGCGCCCGGGTCGACGTCCGTCTCGGCCAGGAAGGACTGCACCTCGGACTGGATGTGGTCGCGCAGCCACGGCACCGCGGTGAACTGCGTCCGGTGGGTCTCCTCGTGCAGGCAGACCCAGAGCCGGAAGTCGGACGGGTCCACGTCCAGCTCCCGCTCGACGTGCACGATGTTCGGCGCCACCAGCAGCAGCCGGCCCGGCCCCGGGCCCTCCGGGCCCAGCCGCGGCTTGTCGAACAGCGCCGCCGGGCTGTCCGGCGCCTCCAGCGAGGGCTCGGCCGGGGCGAAGGTCTCGTACTGGCCCAGCACCTTGGTGGACAGGAACGCCAGCAGCGCCCCGACCTCGATCCCGGTGGCCTTCTCCCCCACCGCCCCGAAGACGCCCGCCGCCGCGCTGTTCGCCCGCCGCGCCTGGAGCTTCTCCACCAGCGGCTGGACGACCGCGCGGAAGCCCGCCACGTTCGCCCGCACCCAGCCCGGACGGTCCACGACGAGCACCGGCGTCGCGGCGGCCGCGGTCAGACTGCTCGACCGCATCCCGGTGAAGGCCCGCACGTGCTCCTCGGCCTCCAGCGCGTGCCGGCGCAGCTCGGCGACCACCACCGCCGCCTCGGCCCGGCTCACCTCCGGCCCCGGCCGCACCAACCTGGTCGCGGTTGCGACCGCGAGGTTCCAGTCGACCATGTCAGCCCCACCACTCGCGCTCGTCATGCCTTCACCGTACGTGCTCCCCACCACCAGCGGCAGTCACCCGCCGGGAACACCCGGCCGGCCCGACGGGCGGGCCGTCCCACCCGCCCCGCGGCTGTTCTGCCCGCCCCTCGCGCGCCCGCGGCCCCCGCCCGGGGACCGCCCCGACGGCCGGGCCCGGGGTCAGTGGCAGCCGCAGGAGGTGAGGCGGGCGGCGATCCGGTCCATGGCGGCGCGGGCGGTGTCGGCGGGAGCCTGGGTGCTGGTCATGACGGCGAAGGTGAGCAGCCGGCCGTCGGCGTCGACGACGGTGCCGGCCAGGGTGTTGACGTTGCTGAGGGTGCCGGTCTTGGCGCGGATCAGGCCGGCCGCGTCGGCGGCGCCGGAGCCGGAGCCGTAGCGCTTGGCGAGGGTGCCGGTGAAGCCGGCGACCGGGAGGCCGGTGAGGACCGGGCGCAGGGTCGGGTGCTGGTCGGAGGCGGCCAGCGCGAGGAGTCGGACCAGCGTCACCGGCGGGATGGCGTTGCCCTTGTGCAGGCCGCTGCCGTCGTTGAGGACCACGCCGGTCATCGGCACGCCGAGCCTGGTCAGCTCCTGGGTGACGGCGGTCGCCGCGCCCTCGAAGCTGGCCGGTTGGTGCCCGGCGAGGGCGACCTGACGGGCGATCGCCTCGGCGAGCTGGTTGTCGGAGGTGGTCAGCATCCGTTCGATCAGCCGGGCGACGGTCGGGGAGTCCACCCGGCCGAGCACCGGGGCGTCGGCGGCGGCCGGGGCGGCGGCGGGCCTGGCCTTGCCCTCGACGGTGACGCCCTGGGCGGCGAGCAGCGCGGCGAAGGCGTCGGCGGCCGCCCTGGCCGGGTCGGCGACCCGGTTCGGGGCGTCCTCCCGGCTCTTCGGGTCGGTCTTGGCCTCGTCCACCATCAGCGGGACGACCAGGGCGATGTTCTGGTTGTCGGGGTTCGTCGGGTGCGGCTGGCCACCGCTGTACAGCGAGAGGTCGTAGTCCAGCTTGACGGTGCCGGTGCCGGCCGCCTTGAGGGCGGCCGCGGTCTGCCGGGCGAGCTCCTCCAGCGAGGCGGGCGCGGTGTCGGCGTCGGCGGGCTGGTCGCCGATCTGCACCTGGTCGGCGCGCAGCGCGGTGAGCGTCGGGTCCCCGCCGCCGACCAGGGTGACGGTGCCCGGGTCCGCGCCGCGGACCGCCCGGGTGGTGAGCCGGGTGTCGGCGGGGATCAGCGACAGGGCGGCGACCGAGGTGGCCAGCTTGGTGGTGGAGGCGGGGGTGGCCGGGGTGTTCTCCCCCGAGCCGTACAGGAGTTGCCCGGTGGCCGCGTCCGCGACGGCGAAGGTCACGGTGCCCAGGCTCCGGTCGGCGAGGGCCGGGGCGAGCGCCTGCTGGAGGCCCTGGGCGGTGGGGACGACGCCCTCCGGAGCGGTGTCGACGCCGGCCAGCACGGCGCCCGTCGCGGGCACCGGGCGGGCGACCCGCGAACCGCCGCCGGGCGCGGTGGTGGGCGCAGTGGTGGCCGGGGTGCCGGGCGGCTCGGCCCGGCGGCCGGGGCCGCCGGTGCTCTGGCCCGGCGCGGGCCTGGTCCGGCCCGGCTCGGTCCGGCCCGGCTCGCCCTTGCGGCCGTCCCGACCGCCCTGGTCGCCCTGGTCCCCCCGGCCGCCCTGGCTGTTGTCGTCCCCGCCCTGTCCGGCGGTGTGCCCGCCCGGCCCGGGGGACGGCTGGGCGTACGCACCGCCCGCGCCCAGCACCGTCCCGACGACCAGCAGGGCCGCCCCGAACAGTCCGGCGGCCGTCCCCCTGCGACGGCGCGCCGCCCCCACCCCAGCTCCCACCGACCGGCCCCTTTCCCGAGCACTCACTCCCGTAGGAGACACTTGGATTCTGTCAGTCCCTACCTTGGAGGCACCGTTGGAGTTCGACGTCCTTATCGAAATCCCGAAGGGCTCTCGTAACAAGTACGAGGTCGACCACGAGACCGGTCGTCTGCGGCTCGACCGGATGCTCTTCACCTCGACCCGCTACCCGGCCGACTACGGCTACGTCGAGGGCACGCTCGGCGAGGACGGCGACCCGCTGGACGCCCTGGTCATCCTGGACGAGCCGACCTTCCCGGGCTGCCTCATCAAGTGCCGCGCCATCGGCATGTTCCACATGACCGACGAGGCCGGCGGCGACGACAAGCTGCTGTGCGTCCCGGCGACCGACCCGCGCTGGGAGCACCTGCGCGACATCCACCACGTGTCGGAGTTCGACCGCCTGGAGATCCAGCACTTCTTCGAGGTCTACAAGGACCTGGAGCCCGGCAAGTCGGTCGAGGGTGCCAACTGGGTCGGCCGCGTCGAGGCCGAGGCCGAGGTCACCGCTTCGGTCAAGCGCCTGGCGGAGCAGGGCGGCCACTGAGCCGTCGTTCCGATCTGAGTCGGGACGCCTTTGGGGCCGGGCCGCGGATTCGTCCGCGGCCCGGCCCCTGTCGTGTCCGGAGGTCCGGAGGTCCGGCGCCCGGTCCTCCGGTGTTCAGTTCTCCGGCGCTCAGTCCTCCAGCCGGAAGCCGACCTTGATGCACACCTGGTAGTGCTTGACCCGGCCGTCCTCCAGGTGGCCCCGGACCTGCCCGACCTCGAACCAGTCGAGGTTGCGCAGCGTCCGGGAGGCGCGTTCCACCGCGTTGCGGATCGCGGCGTCGACGCTCTCGGGCGAGGACCCGACGATCTCGGTCACCCGGTACACGTGGTCGGTCATGGCGGACTCCCTCAGCTGTGCGACGGCCCCCGGTCCACCGTGCACCGCCCCGGGTCCGCCCGCACCCCGAGCGCCGCGGTCAGAACGCCGCCCGGACCTCGCCGACCGGCACGCCGCCGCCGAGCAGCGGGGCCGCGCCGATCCGCTCGACGGTGTCGTCGGCCCCGGTCACCCCGAGCCGGCGCAGCGCCGCCGCCAGCACCGGGCCGCGGGCCCGCTCCGAGCCGTCCTCGATCTTGAACGCGAGCGCCCGGCCGTCCGGCAGCGCGACCACCTGGACGGCCTCGGCGCCCATCTTGGACAGTGCGCCCGGGACGGCCCGCATCAGCCAGGTGTCGGCCCGGCGGGTGCCGGCCACGTACTCGGGGTGGGCGCGCATGGCGTCGGCCACCCGGCGCGGCGCACTGCCCTCGGCGGCCAGCACCAGGCTGCGGTAGCCGCGGGCCAGGCCGGTCAGCGAGACGGCCAGCAGCGGGGCGCCGCAGCCGTCCACGCCGGTGTGCACGGGGGTCTCGCCGGTGCCCTCCGCGAGGGCCTCGCGGGCCAGGTCCTGGATCGGGTGCGCCGGGTCGAGGTAGCCCTCGGTGTCCCAGCCGTTGGCGACGCAGGCGGCCAGCCAGCCGGCGTGCTTGCCCGAGCAGTCCATCAGGATCGGGGCGCGCCGCCCGCCGGCCGCGAGCAGCAGCTCCGCCTCGGTCTCGTCCAGCGGCAGGTCGGCCGGGGTGCGCAGGGCCGACTCGTCGAGGCCCGCGGAGCCGAGGATGGCCCGGACACCGTCGAGGTGGAACGTTTCCGCAGAGTGGCTGGAGGCCGCCAGCGCCAGCAGCTCGCCCTCGATCGCCAGCCCGGCCCGCAGGGTGGCCACCGCCTGGAACGGCTTGGCCGTCGAGCGGGGGAAGACCGGCGCGTCGGGGTCGCCGAGCGCGAACTCGACCGAGCCGTCGGCGGCGAGCAGGACCAGGGAACCGTGGTGACGGCCCTCGGTGAAGCCCGAGCGTATGACCTCGGCGAGCACGGGCGGGGTGGCGGACTGGGGCATCGGGGAGCCTTCCGGGGGCGAGGGTGGGCCGGGAGGAAGCCGGACCCCACCCGCCCCCGACGACTCACCCGGTCAGAGCGGCCTCTCCGCGAGCAGGTCGTCGACCCGTGCTTCCCCATCACGGTACCTGCGGGTGATCTCGGCGTTGCAACCGTCGGCCGTCCGCAGCAGCAGCTGCCGGCGGCCGGACACCTCGCGCTCGTGGGCGCGCAGCCGCTCCAGGGCGGCCAGCAGTTCCTCGGCCGGGTGGGCGGCCAGGTCGGCGAGCTGGACGTCGCCCATCAACGCGTCCGCCTCCAGCTGCGACTCCTGGGTGCGCGGCGGGCCGAGGGTGACGTGCCGGGCCGAGCGCCGCACCGTGGAGGGAGCGTCGGTCAGGATGGCCGGCAGCCGGTCCAGCAGGTCGCCGCCGGGTTCCTCGCCGACCGGCCGGACACCGCCGGTCCGGACCGGGCCGCCGGGGCGGCGGTCGAGTTCGGCGCGCAGGATGTCCATCCGCCCGTGCAGCAGCCGCCGCAGGTAGGACAGGTCGGCCTCCTGCTCCAGGGTCTCCCGGCGCAGGGTGCGCAGCTGGTCCAGGCCCAGCCGCTCCAGGTCGGGCTCGCCGTCCGGGCCGACCGGGGCCCCGGGGGCCTGCGCCACCCGCCCGGAGAGGCTCCACGCCGCGCTGCTCGCGTCCATCATCCAACCCACCTGCCGTCGTCCGATCCCGCCCGCTCGCGGCACTCCGTCCCTGCCGCCGGCCCGGCCCGTCCCCCGACGGGCCCGCACGTCCCGTCCGTTGGCACGCCCGGGGGCCCCGAAGGGTTCCGCTCCCCGGCCGGGACCACCCGCCGGGGCGACCCCGACAGAACGCCTGACCTACCGGCTCGACCGCCCGGCCGAACCCAGGCCCGGTGCGGCGGACCTTCAGGCGCGCCGGGCCCCTCGTACGGTTCCCCAGCGTGCCACCCCACCAGGCGCGCGCGCACCGCCCGTGCACCCGAACGGCCCCCTGGCGAACGGGGGTGGCTGATATGACCAGGCCTTTCCGCTGGAAGAGCGGCGCCCGACCCTGCGCAGGCGTGCGCTACACGGCGCGCGCCATGGCTTCACGCGCCCCTCGCGTACGCCGTCCGGTCCCGCCCCGGACGCCCGCCGGAACGCGGCGCCCCCGGATTCCCCGGAGCCCCACGTGATTCCCCGGAGCCCCACGGGCCCGTACCGCGCTCCGGCACAATGGCGGCATGCGAGCAGTGGTGCAGCGAGTGACCGAGGCCCGGGTGACCGTGGCCGGAGAGACCGTCGGCGCGATCGAGGGGCCCGGACTGTGCGTCCTGGTCGGCGTGACCCACGGGGACACCCCGGCCCAGGCGGCCCAACTGGCCCGCAAGCTCTGGACGCTGCGGATCCTGCCGCCTTCCCCCGAGCAGGGGAATAACAACGAGGGCGTGGAGCGGAGTTGCTCGGACATCGGCGGCCCGCTGCTGGTGATCAGCCAGTTCACCCTCTACGGCGACGCCCGCAAGGGCCGCCGCCCCACCTGGAACGCCGCCGCCCCCGGGCCGGTCGCCGAGCCGCTGGTGGACGAGGTGGTGGCCCAGCTGCGGGCGCTCGGCGCCAAGGTGGAGACGGGCCGGTTCGGCGCCGACATGCAGGTGGCGCTGGTGAACGACGGCCCGTTCACCGTCCTCGTGGAGGTCTGAGCGACGCGGTCCGGGCGGCGCGGTCCGCGCGGACCGCGCCGTCCGCGCTACTGCGGGACGATCACGTCCTGGGTGCCCGGCACCGTCCCGGCCAGCAGCACCGCGTCCACCGGGACGTTCCGCTTGACGATCGCCAGCGCGATCGGCCCGAGCTCGTGGTGCCGGGCCGAGGAGGTCACGAAGCCCAGCGACCGCCCGTCCGGGTCGGTGGCCAGCCGCACCTCGGTGCCGTGCGGGGGCAGCGTCTCCTCGGTGCCGTCCAGGTGCAGGAAGACCAGCCGGCGCGGCGGGCGGCCCAGGTTGTGCACCCGGGCGACGGTCTCCTGGCCGCGGTAGCAGCCCTTCTGCAGGTGGACGGCGGTGCCCAGCCAGTCCACCTCGTGCGGGATGGTCCGGTGGTCGGTCTCGAAGCCGAGCCGGGGCCGGTGGCCCTCGATCCGCAGCGCCTCGTACGCCCACACCCCGGCCGCCGGGCCGTACCCGGCGGTGCGCTGTTCCAGCTCGGCGCGCGGCACGAACAGGTCGCGCCCGTACGGGAGTTCGCGGACGGCCGGGACACCCTCGACCGAACCGGTGGAGCCGGCCGGCAGGTGCACCACGGCGTACTCGGCGGTCGCGTCGGCGACCTCCACCCGGTAGAAGAACTTCATGCTCTCCAGGTAGCCGACCAGCGCCTCCTGGGTGCCGGGCTCGACGTGCGCCCAGGTGGTGGTGCCGTCGTCGACCAGGTAGAGCGCGTGCTCGACGTGTCCGTTCGCGGAGAGCACCAGCGCCTCGGTGGCATGCTGCGGCTCCAGCCCGCTGACGTGCTGGGTGAGCAGCAGGTGCAGCCAGGCGAGGCGGTCCGCGCCGGTGACGGTGACCACGCCGCGGTGCGAGAGGTCGACGAAGCCGGTGCCCCGCGACAGGTTCCGTTGCTCGCGGAAGATGTCGCCGTAGTGGGCGGCGACTCCCTCGTCGGCCCCCTCGGCGGGGACGGCTCCGGGCAGGGCAAGCAGCGGGCTCTTCACACCGGTCATACCGGCCAGCTTACGACCGGTCCTCGGCCTGCCCGGCGGCGCAGTCGGCGCAGCGGCCGAAGATGGCGAAATGCTTGAGGTCGGTGTCGAAGCCGTGCTGCTCGCGCAGCCGGTCGATCAGCGGCTGGGCGATCTCGGTGCCGGTCTCGGTGACCTTCTCGCAGTCCCGGCAGACCAGGTGCAGGTGGTGGTGGCGACCGGCCAGGTGGTAGGTCGGGGCGCCGTGGCCGAGGTGGGCGTGCGAGACCAGGCCCAGCTCCTCCAGCAGCTCCAGGGTGCGGTAGACCGTGGAGATGTTGATGCCGCTGGCGGTCTTGCGCACGTGGCAGAGGATGTCGTCGGGGGTGGCGTGGTCGAGCACGTCCACGGCCTCCAGCACGAGCTGCCGCTGGGGCGTGAGGCGGTAGCCGCGCTCGCGCAGGTCGGCCTTCCAGTCGCCGGAGAGCTGCCAGTCGGTGGTACCGGTGTCCGCCACGGTTCTGTCCCTGCCAAGGTCGGGGGTCCTGAGGCAAGTGTAGGGACCGGCCGGGGGCCGGTCCCTACCTCGTGCACGGATCGTGCGAACTCGAAGGCCTACTTGAAGAAGGCGATGCCGTCGTCCGGCAGGTCGTTGATGTCCTTGATCAGCTGGGCCGGGCTGAGCACCTTCTTCAGCTGCGCGGACATGTACGGGCGCAGCGGGACGCTCGGGGCGGCCTTCTCGCCGACCCAGAGCAGCTCGTTGTTGACGAAGCCGTACAGCCGCTTGCCGCCGGAGTACTCCGGGGAGCCCTCGATCCGGGCCACCGCGTCGGTGGAGACGTCGACCTGCGGCTTGCCGTCGGCCAGCTCGCCGTACCAGATCTCGACGGTGCCGTCGTCGCGGACGGAGGAGATCTCGATCCCGCGGGCGCCGGTGGTGCCGTCGTGGTTGCTGGTGATGCGCCAGAAGGCGTGCTCGTTCTCCAGCGGACGGACCTTCTCGCCCTGCTCGTCCAGCACCCAGGTGCGGGAGCGGAACTCCAGGAAGGGCCGGCCGTCGTGCCGGATCACGATCTCCTGGCCGAAGTTGCACTTCTCCGTGCCCGGGAAGTCGTACACCCCCGCGCCCTCCCAGGTACCGAGGAGGAAGGCGAGCGGGACGACGTCCTTGTGGAGGTCAGAGGGGATCTCGATCATGTTCCTGGTCACTGTCGTGGTCGGTGCGGTCTGCCTCAACCGTACGGCAGGGTCAGCGCTGGCCCTGGTACAGCTTCATCACGGAGAAGATGGCGAACCAGGTGATCAGCACGGCCATCAGGGCCAGCAGACCGTCGAAGAAGATTTCCAGAGCGGACACGGTTGGCTCCCAGGCAGCGACAGTGTGGTGGATTCTGCTCGCGCCCACTCTATCCAGCGGGGTCCGGGCGGTCGCGGTGAGCCCCACCACGTCGGGTTTCGTGCCGGATCCGGGACGCCGTCCAAGGTTTGCCCAAGGGATTCCACGATGACGGCGGACGGCGGCGGCGGGACCTCTAAGGTGGCGCCATGTCGAAGAAGCTCGTCATCAAGGTCACGGCCGGGGCGGACGCGCCGGAGCGCTGCTCGCAGGCCTTCACGGTGGCGGCCGTGGCCGTCGCCAGCGGGATCGAGGTCTCGCTCTGGCTGACCGGGGAGTCCTCCTGGTTCGCCCTGCCGGGCAGGGCCGCGGAGTTCGAACTGCCGCACGCCGCGCCGCTGCCGGACCTCCTGGAGTCGATCCTGGAGTCCGGCTCGGTGACGCTGTGCACCCAGTGCGCGGTCCGGCGCGGGATCGAGCAGAAGGACACCGTCGAGGGCGTCCGGATCGCGGGCGCCCAGGTCTTCGTCAGCGAGATCATGGCGGACGGCGTCCAGGCGCTCGTCTACTAGGCCCTGTCCGGCCGAGGAACGTCTACGGCTTGTCGTGGCGCTCGTGGTCGGGGTGGTCCCGGTCGTGACCGGGGTCGTCCCACTTCGGGTCGTCCCAGCGGGGGTCGTTCCACCAGTCGTCGTCCGGGTCCCGCTTGTTGGCGAACACCGCGGCGGCCGGCGGGATGACCATCGCGAACACGCACAGGCCCGCCGCGGCCCCCACCGAGAAGAACCGCACCACGCCCCAGGCCAGGACGAACAGGCCCAGGCACACGCCCATCATGGCGTAGTAGTAGCGCCGCCGACGCCTCGTCTGCACGTCTTCCACGGTACGACCGAGGGCCCCTGCTCGGCAGGGGCCCTCGGTGTGTTCGTCCGGCCCGGTCAGACCGCGATCGCGACCTCGACGGCGGCGCCCTGGGAGGCCACCACCTGACGGTCCACGGTCTGGCCCGGGACCAGCGCGCGCAGGGTCCACTTGCCCGGGCGGGCGAAGAACCGGAACTGGCCGGTCGCCGAGGTGGGCACCTCGGCCGTGAACTCGCCGCCCTCGTCCAGCAGCCGGACGTAGCCGTTGACCGGCTCTCCGTCGCGGGTCACCGAACCCTGGATGATCGTCTCGTTCGCCACGTCAACTCCTGCCAGGTCCGGGCCGCCGGCCTTCGCACCGCACATGTCTGTCTCCTTCTGACTTACGGGTCGAGCCGGGGGCTCAGTTGCTGCCGAGCTCGATCGGCACGCCGACCAGGCTGCCGTACTCGGTCCACGAGCCGTCGTAGTTCTTCACGTTCTGCTGGTCGAGCAGCTCGTGCAGGACGAACCAGGTGAGCGCGGAGCGCTCGCCGATCCGGCAGTAGGCGATGGTGTCCTTCGCCAGGTCGATGCCCTCGGCCTCGTACAGGGCCTTGAGCTCGTCGTCGCTCTTGAAGGTGCCGTCGTCGTTGGCGTTCTTGGCCCACGGGATGTTGCGGGCGCTCGGCACGTGGCCGGGGCGCTGCGACTGCTCCTGCGGGAGGTGGGCCGGGGCGAGCAGCTTGCCGGAGAACTCGTCGGGCGAGCGGACGTCGACCAGGTTGAGGTTGCCGATGGCGGCGAGCACGTCGTCGCGGAAGGCGCGGATCGAGGCGTCGGCGGCCTGCGCGGCGTACTGGGTGGCCGGGCGGGCCGGGACCTCGGAGACCAGGTCGCGGGAGTCCAGCTCCCACTTCTTGCGGCCGCCGTCCAGCAGGCGGACGTCGCCGTGGCCGTACAGCTTGAAGTACCAGTAGGCGTACGAGGCGAACCAGTTGTTGTTGCCGCCGTACAGCACGACGGTGTCGTCGTTGGCGATGCCCTTGGCGCTGAGCAGCGCCTCGAAGCCGGCCTGGTCGATGAAGTCGCGGCGGACCGGGTCCTGGAGGTCCTTCTTCCAGTCGATCCGGACCGCGTTGCGGATGTGGTTCTTGTCGTACGCGGAGGTGTCCTCGTCGACCTCGACGATGACGACCTTCGGGTCGTCCAGGTGGGCCTGGACCCAGTCGGCGTCGACCAGGACGTCGCTGCGGCTCATGGTGGTTCTCCATCCGAGGGCGGTGTGCGGAGGTGCTGCTCACGGGTGCTACAGGGGTGCCCGGACGGGTCCGGTCCGAATTCCTGTCCGAATGATGGGACGGAGCGGCGAAGCCGGGACAACCGGGCGGGGAACTGCGGAGTACGGCGGCGACCAGCGGCCAGGGAGGCCGGGCAGGATCACCGGGAAGTTCGGCGGCGGGCTTCAACTGCCCTGCCAAGACGCCGACTTAGCGCATTCGACACAGACAGGCGGCCACGCGGCACAGGTCGACCGCCCGCCGCTTCGTGAGATCCGTCTGTCGCTTCATGGTGACGATGCTAGGGACACCCGGGGGCCGCTGTCATCAGCGTATCGAATGCCGGGATCGAAACGACCGCATGCTGGGATTCGCCGTGAAAGCGGTCCGCCGGGCACCGGTCGGGCGCCGGACGGGGGCCCGGCGACGGCGCACAACGGGCGGAAACGACGACGCCCCGCGGGCCGCGCTGGACAGCGCGTCTCGCGGAGCGGACCGGGGAACGGAACGGAGAGCGGAACGGGGGCCTCCCGACGGGGGCCGGGATCAGCCCAGCAGCTTGACGCCCTTGCCCTCGAAGGACAGCTGGAGGCCGTCCGGCAGCGGCGTCACGCCGTCCTTCCCGGCCAGCTGCAGCCCGGCCGGCATCGAGTCCAGGGTGAAGCTGGCCGGCTCGACCTTCCGGTTGGTGAGACCGGCGAACATCTCGGCCAGCGAGCTCAGCTTGAGGCCGTCCACGGTGATGGTGTTGCCCTGGTTGTGCACGGTCGCCTCACCGACCGAGACCGGCCCCAGAGAGGCCTTCACCTTGCCCGGGCCGCCGTACGACAGGCTCAGCCGGGAGTTGGCGCCGCCCGGCAGCGGGGCGCCGCCCATCAGCTGGGAGGCCGGCGGCAGCAACTGGGCGAGGTCCTGGTAGGTGATCACGCCGCTGCCGCTGCCGCTGTCCACGGTGGCGCTCTTCAGGTTGCCACCGACCTCGACCCCGGAGAGCCTGGCCTGGAAGGAGTGCAGCGCCACCTGCTTGCCGTCGTTCTGCACGGTCAGGCCGTCCGAGGAGATCCGGACGTCGTCCAGCTTCTTCGAGAGCACCTGGGTGAGGAACGGGAAGCCCTCGATCGTGACGTCCGGCCGCTTGCTCATCTGGCCGCTCTTCACCAGCTGGTCGGCGGCCTCGTCCTCGGCCACCCCGACCGCGATCCGGTCCGCGCCCACCAGCAGCCCGGCGAGCACCACCAGGGCGATCGTCGCCTTCAGCCATCCGCGCATCGTGTCCCCCGTCGTCGCCGGTCGCCGTCCACCGCACGACCGTACGACGTCCCGCCCCGGAAGGTGGTTCCGGGACGGGACGCGGTTGTGACGTACCCGGCTCAGCCGGCCAGCAGGTCGGTGGCCAGCCAGATCAGCGGCGAGGCCACCGCCAGCGGCAGCGCCACGCCCGCCGTCATGTGCACGAAGCGGGACGGGAAGTCGTACGCCGCGACCCGGCGGCCGACCAGCGCCCCCAGCCCGGCGAGCGCACCCAGCGCCACCGGCGCACCCACCAGGACGCCCAGCAGCACCGCCGCGACCAGGCCCAGCACCGGGCCCAGCTGCTTCGGGCCGGGCAGCGGAGCCGCCGCCAGCAGGGTGGCCAGCGCGACCGCGCCCACCCCGGCCGGCACCCAGTCGGCCAGCAGCAGCGTGGTGCACAGCGCCGTCACCACGGTGGCCGAACCCAGCACGGTCAGCGCGTAGAACCGCTCCTTCGGGTCCGAGGGACGGAACGTCTGCAGGACCAGCACCAGCAGGAAGAACCCGCCCAGGGTGCCGACCACAGCGGCCGCACCGCCGTTCACGTCCGCCAGCAGCACCGCCGCGTCGGCGGTGAGCCCGGCCAGCGCGGCGAGCAGGATGCCCTGCCGGGCCGGCCACATGCCGTTCAGCCGGAACCAGCCGGCCGCCGTCAGCAGCTGCAGCAGCGCGACCACCAGGGCCAGCGCCACCTGGCCCAGCGCGGCACCGCCGGCCAGCAGCGCGGCCGCGGCGGCGGTGATCAGGGCGGGCTGGAGGCCCGGGTCGATGATCGGCGAACCGTTCCGGGCCGCCGGGGCGGCGGCCTGCGGGGCGACCGGCAGCGGCTGCGGCGGAACGCCGCCGTACGGCGGGACGGCGGGGCCGACGGGCCCGGCAGGGCCGCCCGGGACGTCCGGGCGCTTGAGCGTCATGGTCGGCGGGTCGAAGCCGAGCCCGCCCGGAGGCATCCCGGCGCCCGGCGGCATCCCGGCCACGGGCGGCCCGGCGGGCGCGGCCTGCTGCTGCGCCGCCGGGGCCCGGTGCCGTGCCCGGGACGGCTGCTGCGGCTGCTGCACCGGCGGCTGCTGCGGCTGGTACGCCGTCGGCGCCTGCCTCGGGGCCTGCATCGGTGCGGGCATCGGGGACTGCTGCACGGGCGGCTGCCCGAAGTGCGGCGGCGGGGCGACCGGCATCGCGCCGGAGACCCGCACCGGTGGCAGCAGCGTGGTGGCCGCCGCGTCGTCCAGCGGCGGGACGGGCGGCAGCAGCGCGGTCGGCGCGTCGTCCATCGGGGGCACCGGCGGCAGCAGGGTGGTCGCGGCCGGGTCGTCCAGCGCGGGCACCGGCGGCAGCAGCGTGGTCGCCGCCTCGTCGTCCACCGGATAGCCGTACGGGTGCTGCTGCGGGTGCGGCGGCTGCCGGTGCGGATGGGGCGGCTGGGGCTGGGGCTGCTGCGGCCAGTTGCCGTAGCCGCCGCCGTGGTTCGGGTTGTTCATGTCCGTCACGCCGCTCAGCCTCCCGCGAACGGCGGGAGGACCTCGACCGTCCCGCCCTCGGTCAGGGCCACGGTCGCGTGGTCCCGGCCGCCCACCTGTGCACCGTCGACCAGGTACGAGCAGTGCCCGAGCAGCTGGACGAACTTCGGCCGGTCGGCGTGCCGCTCCCGGGCCGCCGCCAGCGCCTCCGCGAGGGTCGCCGCCCGGTACGGCTCCTCGGCCAGCCCGGCCTCGGACTTCGCCGCCGCCCAGTAGCGGATCGTCCCGCGCGCCCGGGCGCCGCTCGCGGGCTCGGTGGTCGCGCCCATCGGGCCACCCCTTCCGTTCGTCCTCGCCCGGCCCCGGTGCCCCGGTCCGGCTCGCCGTCGCCGCGCCCGCCGAACCACCCGAACGGTGGATCCCGGCAGCGCCGCCGATGTGCGTCCCATGATGGCGTGTCCGCCGGTGCGGACGGCAACCGGCCTGGCCGGACCGACCCGCAGCGGCGCTCGAAGCTGTGTCCAGGCTCACCCGGCGCACGCCCGGATTGGGCGAACCGCCGGATTCGCGCACTCCCGGCGCGGGAGCCGGTCGGCTATCCTCGACCACCAAGAGGGATCCGGGCAGAGTCGCCCCCGGGTCCTTTTGTGCTTTCAGGACGCCAGTACGGACGTTCGTGCGATTCGTCGGCCCACCCCCGGCGCTTCGCGGGAACCGCCCCGCCTCTCGCGGCACAAGGACGTGCCGGCCCGGCGGGGTCGCCACCCGGCGCCGGGCCGCCACCCGGGACCGGACCAGACCGGAGGGTTCGCGGGATGAACAGGGCAGGAACGGTGCACCGGGGGTTGCGGGACCCCCGGCGCGCCCAGCGCTTCCCCGACACCGCCCGGGCGTCCTTCCCCCTCACCCCGGCGTCCTCCGACTGCGGCGGCAGCCGGGACGCGACCGCGACGACCCGGAAAGGGGACCACCGGGTATGAGTTCACTCCTCCTCCTCACCAACGCACTGCAGCCGTCCGCCGAAGTGCTGCCGGCCCTCGGCCTGCTGCTGCACAACGTCCGGGTGGCCCCCGCCGAGGGATCGGCGCTGGTGGACACCCCGAGCGCGGACGTCATCCTGGTCGACGGGCGGCGCGACCTGCCGCAGATCCGCAGCCTCTGCCAGCTGCTGCGCTCCACCGGCATCGGCTGCCCGCTGATCCTGGTGGTCACCGAGGGCGGCCTGGCCGCGGTGACCGCCGAGTGGGGCATCGACGACGTCCTGCTGGACACCTCCGGCCCGGCCGAGGTCGAGGCCCGGCTGCGGCTCGCGCTCGGCCGGCTCCAGGTCGTCGCCGACGACAGCCCGATGGAGATCCGCAACGGCGACCTCTCGGTCGACGAGGCCACCTACTCCGCCAAGCTCAAGGGCCGGGCGCTCGACCTCACCTTCAAGGAGTTCGAGCTGCTCAAGTACCTCGCCCAGCACCCCGGCCGGGTCTTCACCCGGGCCCAGCTGCTGCAGGAGGTCTGGGGCTACGACTACTTCGGCGGCACCCGGACGGTGGACGTGCACGTACGACGGCTGCGCGCCAAGCTCGGCGTCGAGAACGAGCAGCTGATCGGCACCGTGCGCAACGTCGGCTACCGCTTCGTCGTCCCGGAGAAGCCCGAGAAGAGCGAGCGCCCGGAGCTCGCCCAGCGCCCCTCGGCCCCGCTGGAGGCCTGACCCCCGCACCGCGGAGCCGGGCGGGCCCGTCCCCCGCCCGGCTCGTCCGGATTGCTCCCGGTGCGGCCCCGTCGAGCCCTCGGAGCGGCCTCAGGTCCCACTGCCGCCCCGGGGGCCACACGCGTAGACTCCCCCCGTGGCCAAGGTGACGCGCGACGATGTAGCCCGACTGGCTGGGACCTCGACCGCGGTCGTCAGCTACGTGATCAACAACGGTCCGCGCCCGGTCGCGCCCGCGACCCGGGAGAAGGTCCTCGCGGCGATCGAGCAGCTCGGCTACCGGCCGAACAGCGTCGCCCAGGCGATGGCCTCCCGCCGGACCAACCTGATCGGCATGGTCGTCCCGGACGCCCGCCAGCCCTTCTTCGCCGAGATGGCCCACGCCGTCGAACGGGCCGCCTCCGAGCGCGGCAAGCTCGTGCTGATCGGCAACTCCGACTACGTCGACGACCGCGAGGTCCACTACGTCCGCGCCTTCCTCGGCATGCGGGTCTCCGGTCTGATCCTGGTCAGCCAGGGCCCCTCGCAGCGCGCCGCCGAGGAGTTCGCCGCGATGGAGGGGGCGAAGGTGGTGCTGCTGCACCGCCGCCCGGAGGCGATCGACGACGTCGCGGTGGTCACCGACGACGTGGGCGGCGCCGAGGCCGTCGTCCGCCACCTGCTGGAGGAGCACGGGCACCCGTACGTGGCCTGCTTCGGCGGCCCGGTGGAATCCCCCGCCCCCGGCGACCCGGTCATCGACCACGTCGAGGGCTGGCAGCGCGCCATGGACGCCCACGGCGTCCCCACCGCGCCGCACCTGATCGACGCGCCCTTCCACCGCTACGGCGCCTACGAGGTCGCGCTCGACCTGCTGCGCTCCCCGGACCGCCCCCGGGCGGTCTTCTGCTCCACCGACGACCAGGCCATCGGCGTGCTGCGGGCCGCCCGCGAGGTCGGCCTGCGGGTCCCCGAGGACCTCGCGGTGGCCGGCTTCGACGACGTGCCCGAGGCCGCGCTCGCCGACCCGCCGCTGACCACCGTCGCCTCCGACCGCGACGCGATGGCCCGGGCCGCCGTCGACCTGGTGCTGGACGACTCCCTGATGGTGCCCGGCTCGGACACCGAGCGGGTCCGGAAGTTCCCGTCCCGCCTGGTCATCCGCCGTTCCTGCGGCTGCGACGGCGCCGCGCCGGGCGCAGCCGTACCGGAATAGCAGGTTCCGCTCCGGAGGCGGTCTGACCAGGCTTTATGAGAAGTCAACGGGCTTCTCGCCGCGTTCTGAGCCGCTTCTCATCCGGTCCTCATCCACCAGGCGGAGCTTGGTGGACATGAGCGAACAGCGGCACAACCCCAGCGAGCAGTACGGCCAGTACGAGCCCCGCGTCATCGAGGGCACCGTGCTGGGCTCCGGCACCGACGGCACCGACCCCTACACCGGGTACGGCCACCACCAGGGCGGCGCCGAAAGCGCCACCGACGGCGGCACCGACCCGTACCGCGGGTACGGCCACCAGGAGGACCACTCCGGCGGCGCCTTCGGCGCCACCCCGCCCCCGCCGCCGATGCCGCCCGAGCCGCCCACCCTGTTCGGGCACCCCACCGGCCCCGAAGGCCCCGGCAACCGCGGCCGGGCCCGGCGCGGCCTGCTGCGCGGACGCCTCGCCCTGGTGACCGCCGTCGCCGCGATCGCCGCCGTCATCGGCGGTGTCACCGGCGGGGTCATCGCCGCCGACCGCCAGTCCGGCGACACCCGGGTCAGCACCATCGCCAGCCCCGTCTCGGCCCGCACCGACGGCACCGCCAACGTGCCCGCCATCGCCGCCACCGTCTCGCCCAGCGTCGTACAGATCACCGTCAAGGACCGCAACGGCACCGCCACCGGCACCGGCGTCGTCCTGAACGACGGCGGCCAGATCCTCACCAACTTCCACGTGATCTCGACCGCCGCCGACGGCGGACAGATCACCGTCACCTTCAAGGACGGCTCCACCGCCCCCGCGACCGTCACCGGCACCGACAAGAACCTCGACGTCGCCGTGATCACCGCGACCGGCGCCAAGAACCTCACCCCGGCCGTCCTCGGCGACTCCTCCACCGTGGCCATCGGCGACCCGGTCGTCGCCATCGGCAACCCCGACGGCCTCACCGGCACCGTCACCTCCGGCATCATCAGCGCCGAGAACCGCGACGTCACCGTCCAGGTCGACGAGAGCTCCACCAGCGGCAACGGCGGCTTCGGCCTCCCCTTCCTGCCCGGCCTGCCCGGCATGCGCGGCGGCGGCGCCCAGCAGCAGCAACAGCAGAACAACGGCAGCACCACCACCTACAAGGCCTTCCAGACCGACGCGGCCCTCAACCCCGGCAACTCCGGCGGCCCGCTGATCAACGCCAACGGCCAGGTCATCGCCATCAACTCGGCGATGTACGCGCCCAGCGGCTCCGGCTCCTCCGGCAGCAGCGGCGCCGGCAGCGTCGGCCTCGGCTTCGCCATCCCGATCAACGACATCAAGCAGGTCCTGCCGAAGCTCGAAGCCGGCCAGAACCTGTGAGGCACGGCCGGTGAGCCGGAATCCGTAGGACCGCGAGTCCGCGAGGCGGACAATGGCCACCAGCAGAACCCGCAGAACCAGCGCGACCAGCAGACCCAGCAGGCCCTCCACCCGACGAGAAAGGGCACCCGCCCATGACCCCGTCCGCCGACGACCGCACCACCGCCGAGGCCGGCCACCCCTCCGCCCGGCTCCTCGTGGTCGACGACGAACCCGCCCTCCGGGACGCCCTGGAGAGCAGCCTCGCCTTCGAGGGCTACGAGGTCGCCACCGCCACCGACGGCTACGAGGCCCTGGAGTCCGTCGAACGCGACAAGCCCGACCTCGTCCTGCTGGACATCATGATGCCCCGGATGGACGGCCTCACCGCCGTCCGCCGGATGCGCTCCCGCGGCGACACCGTCCCCGTCCTGATGCTCACCGCCCGCGACGCCGTCGGCGACCGCGTCACCGGCCTCGACGTCGGCGCCGACGACTACCTCGCCAAGCCCTTCGAACTCGACGAACTCCTCGCCCGCGTCCGCGCCCTGCTGCGCCGCAACGCCCTCGCCACTGAGGCCGCCGCCCGCGCCGCCGTCGAGGACGACAGCGAGGTGCTCGCCTTCGCCGACCTGAGGATGAACACCGCCACCCGGGAGGTCACCCGCGGCGGCAAGGCGGTCGAACTCACCCGCACCGAGTTCATGCTGCTGGAGATGTTCCTCTCCCACCCCCGGCAGGTCCTGACCCGCGAGCAGATCCTCAAGGCGGTCTGGGGCTTCGACTTCGAACCGTCCTCCAACTCCCTGGACGTGTACGTGATGTACCTGCGCCGCAAGACCGAGCAGGGCGGCCTGCCGCGGCTCATCCAGACCGTACGCGGTGTCGGCTACGCCCTGCGCCCGGCCGCCGGCACCAGCGCGTGAGCACTGTTCCGCCCCCGCCCCTGGCTCCCCCACGGGCGCCCGGCCGCCGCGCGCGCGCCGTCCACTGGTACCGCTCCCGCTCGCTCCGCGGCCGCCTCACCTTCCTGAGCGCGGCGGCGGTGGCGGTGGCCATCGCCATGTCGGCGCTGGCGTGCTGGTTCATCGTGGAGAAGCAGCTGTACGACCAGGTGAAGTTCGACCTGGCCAGCGCACCCCCGGCTTTTCCCGGACGGCTGACCTGCTTTCCGACTCCGGAGGACGCGCTGGAGCACCAGCGAGGCGGCAGCCTGCCGGAGATCGGCGGGGCCGTGCCGCGAGACACCCAGTTCCTCTCCGCCGCGGGGGTCTGCCTACCGCCCGGGGCGAACAAGGCGATCGTCACCAAGCCCGGGGACGCCGCGGCGTACCGGCTCGGGCCAGGGCAGTCGATCATCCGCGACGGGACTTACACCAACGGACAACCCGCGATCGTCCGGCTGACTTCCAGTCACAAGTTCACGATGCCCACCGTCGTCATGGTCGCCACCCCCACCAAGTCCGTCGAGGACTCCCTCCAGGGCCTCGCCGTCCTCCTCGGTGCCGTCTCCCTCGGCGGCATCATGCTCGCCGCCGTCGCCGGCCGTCTGGTCGCCCACTCCTCCCTCAAGCCGGTCGACCAACTCACCGACGCCGTCGAGCACATCGCCCGGACCGAGGAGGTCGGCACCACCATCCCGGTGCACGGCGACGACGAGATCGCCCGGCTGTCCACCTCCTTCAACTCGATGAGCACCGCCCTCGCCAACTCCCGCGAGCGGCAGACCCGGCTGATCGCCGACGCGGGCCACGAGCTGCGCACGCCCCTCACCTCGCTGCGCACCAACGTCGACCTGCTGATCCGCAGCAACGACACCGGCCGCCCGCTGCCGGCCGCCACCAAGACCAAGCTGCTGGGCAACATGAAGGCCCAGATGCAGGAACTCACCGTGCTGATCGGCGACCTGCTCCAGCTCTCCCGGCCCGACACCCCCAAGGCCGGTCCCAACCTCACCGTGGTCGCCCTGCACGAGATCGCCGGCCGGGCGGTCGAGCGCGCGAAGCTCCGCGGCCCCGGCCTGGTCTTCGAGGTGAGCACCGAGCCCTGGTACGCGCACGGCGACGCGGCCGGCCTGGAACGGGCGGTGATCAACCTGCTGGACAACGCGGTCAAGTACAGCCCGCCCGGCGGCACCATCGACGTCCGGCTCCACCAGGGCGTGCTGACCGTCCGCGACCACGGCCCCGGCATCCCGCCGGACGAACTGCAGTACGTCTTCGACCGGTTCTGGCGCTCCCCCTCCTCCCGCCAACTGCCCGGCTCCGGCCTGGGGTTGTCGATCGTCGCGCAGAGCGTCCGGGAAGCCGGCGGCGAGGTCACGCTCGGCCCGGCCGGGGACGGCGGACCGGGCGCGCTGGCGACCGTGAGACTTCCCGGCGGCCCCGCCCCCGAGTAGCCGCCGGGAACAACGGACGGGCGGGGCGCCCCGACAGCGCCCCGCCCGTCCTCGGATCCGGCCGACGGCCGGTCAGTCGATGTCGCCGCCCGGGCCGAGGATCTTGATCCGGTCCTGGGCCGGCGCCTTCAGCGGCGAGCCCGCCGAGCTGTGGGCCGTCAGGTAGGCCGTGAAGACGTCCAGGTCGGAGACGCCGACGAGCTTGTCGGTGCCGGCCGCGAAGGCCGGGAAGCCGTCGCCGCCGCCGGCCAGGAACTCGTTGGCCGCGACCCGGTACCTGGCGGCCGGGTCGACCGGGGCGCCGTTCAGCCGGATCGAGTCCAGGACCACCCGGTCCGCGCCGGTCCTGCGCATGTCCAGGGTGTAGTGGAGGTTGTTCGACACCTGGAGGACCTTCGGCGCCGCGTCGTTGAGGCCGCTCACCTGCTGCTGCAGCAGCTGGATCAGCTGGGCCCCGGTCAGCGTCTTGACCTGCATCATGTTGGTGAACGGCTGGACGGTGAACGCCTCGCCGTAGGTCACCACCCCGTCGCCCTCACCGCCCGACGCCTTGTAGACCAGGTCGGAGCGCAGGCCCCCGGGGTTCATGAAGGCGACCTGCGCCCCGCCCTTGTCGGCCGGGGCGAGCCCCTCCAGTTGGGCGTCGGCGATCACGTCACCGAGCGGCTTCTCCAGGTCGCCGCTGCCACGGCCGTTGATGTCCGAGGCGATCCAGCCGATCGGCCGATTGGCCTTCGGGGCGGCCAGCTTGGAGTAGCGGTCGATCAGCGCCGTCATGTCCGGGGCCTTCTCGACCGTACGGCGCACCACGTGGTTCTCGGCCTTGACCGACGGGCGGACGATCTCGCCGGTGGTCTTGTCCAGCTTCATGTCGATCTGGGTGAACAGCCGGCCGAAGGAGGCGGCGCTGGTCACCGAGCGCGGCACGCCGGCCGGGTCCGGGATGCTGCAGGAGTACGCGTTGTGGGTGTGGCCGGTGACGATGGCGCCGACCGCCGGGTCGATCTTCTTCGCGATGTCGACGATCGGTCCGGAGATCCCCTGGCCGGCCGGGCCGCAGTCGTAGTTGTAGACGCCACTGGCCGGGTAGCCGCCCTCGTGGATCAGCGCGACGATCGAGTTGACGCCCTTGGCCTTGAGCTCCGCGGCGTACTTGTTGATCGTGCTGACCTCGTTGCCGAACTTCAGGCCCTTGACGCCCTCCGCCGTCACGATGTTCGGCGTGCCCTCCAGGGTGACGCCGATGAAGCCGATCTTCACGCCCTGCGACTTGGTCACCCAGTACGGCGGCAGCAGCGGCTTGCCGGTCTGCTCGTCGGTGACGTTGGCCGACAGGTAGTTGAAGTTGGCACCCTTGAAGGTGCGACCGGGCTCGTAGCAGCCGTCGGTCGGGTGGCAGCCGCCCTCCTGCTTGCGCAGCAGCTCCGCCGCGCCCTGGTCGAACTCGTGGTTGCCGACCGAGGTGACGTCCAGGCCGAGCTTGTCCATCGCCTCGATGGTCGGCTCGTCGTGGAACAGCGCCGAGGTGAGCGGGCTGGCGCCGACGATGTCACCGGCTGCGACGGTGATCGAGTCGTCGGCCGGGATCCGCGCCTTGCGCAGCTCGGTGGCCAGGTACTCGATGCCGCCGGCCGGGGTCGAGACCACCTGGCCGGTGGCCGGGTCGATCTCCTTGATCGTGCCGGAGGAGCCGGCCGGGGGCTCCAGGTTGCCGTGGAAGTCGTTGATCGCCAGCAGCTGGAGGTTGACGGTCTTGTGACGCTTGGCGTTGGCGTCGGCGGCCTGGGCGGCCGTCGGCACGACCACCGTGCCGAACAGACCTGCGGCGGCGACGACGGCGAACGCCGCCCGTCGGGATCTGACGGTGAGCATGAGAGGTTCCCCTGCACTGTGGAGGAGCACGCGGCGGCGAGGGCACCGGTGCGTGGGCGATGTGTTGCGCGAGTGCAGCCTAGGGTCAACGCGCGTAGCTGTCAGGGTGTCTGACGTAACGAGAGGATTGCCTGTCGACGAACCACCGCCGTCCCGACGGGACCGGTGGCCTGCGCACGACCCCCCGAAGGCGCCCTGGGCCGCGACCCAGGGCCCCGCTCAGACCCCTGGTTCGGCCGCCAACTGCCGCTCAGCCCGCGCCCGTTCGGCCACCGCGTCCTCGGTCATCGCCCGGTCGGTGTACACCAGCGGCCGTTCGGTGTCGGTGATGATGTGCTTGACCACCTGGACGTTGCCGTTGACGTCCCAGACCGCGATGCCCGGCGACAGGGTCGGGATGATCTCCACCGCCCAGCGCGGCAGGCCCAGCACCCGGCCGGTGGCCCGCGCCTCCTCGGCCTTCTGCATGTAGATCGTCCGGGTGGAGGCCATCTTCAGGATCGCCGAGGCCTCCTTGGCCGCCGCCCCGTCCACCACGTCCGACAGGTGGTGCACCACCGCCACGAAGGAGAGCCCGAGCCGGCGGCCGAACTTCAGCAACCGCTGGAACAGCTGGGCCACGAACGGGCTGTTGATGATGTGCCAGGCCTCCTCGACCAGGAAGATGCGCTTCTTCCGGTCCGGCCGGATCCAGGTGTGCTCCAGCCACACCCCGACGATCGCCATCAGGATCGGCATCGCGATCGAGTTGCGGTCGATGTGCGAGAGGTCGAAGACGATCAGCGGCGCGTCCAGGTCGATGCCGTCGGTGGTCGGGCCGTCGAACATGCCGCGCAGGTCGCCGTCGACCAGCCGGTCCAGCACCAGCGCCACGTCCAGGCCCCAGGACTGCACCTCGTCCACCGCCACGCCCAGCGACTCCACCGAGGACAGGTCGGGGTTGCGCAGGGTGTCGATGATGTCGTCCAGCACCGGCTGACGATCCCGCACCGAGGCCACCACATGGGCGTGCGCGGCCTTCAGCGCGAAGCCCGCCCGCTCCTCCAGGCCGCGCCCCATCGCCACCTCGACGATGGTGCGCAGCAGCGACAGCTGGCCGGTCTGGGTGATCGCCGGGTCCAGCGGGTTGAGCTTCACCCCGCCGTCCCGGGCCGCCATCGGGTCCAGGCGGATGGACTTTATGCCCAGCGCGTTCGCGATCAGGTTCCACTCGCCGACGCCGTCCTCGCCCTGCGCGTCGAGCACCACGACCTGCCGGTCCCGGAACCTCAACTGCCGCAGCACGTACGTCTTCTCCAACGCGGACTTGCCGTTGCCGGACTCGCCCAGCACCAGCCAGTGCGGGGCCGGCAGCTGCTGCCCGTACAGCTGGAAGGGGTCGTACACGTAGCCCTTGCCGCTGTACACCTCGCGCCCGATGATCACCCCCGAGTCGCCCAACCCCGGTGCGGCGGTGGGCAGGTAGACCGCCTGGGCCTGGCCGGTGGAGGTGCGCACCGGCAGCCGGGTGGTCTCCACCTTGCCGAACATCAGGCTGGTGAACGCGTCGGTGAGGTTGCCGAGCGTCATGGGCGGCCTCCTGGTGTCAGCGGGCGGGGTGGACGGTCACGGGCGGCGGGTCAGCGCCGGATGCCGGTGGCGAACGGCAGGGTGTTGACGAAGGCCCGGTGGTGCTCGCGGTCGCACCACTCCAGCTTGAGGTAGCTCTTGCCGGCCGAGGCCCGGATGGTCCGCTTGTCGCGGGCCAGCGCGTCGGGGTTGCGCGAGGAGACCGTGATGTAGCCGACCAGGTTCACCCCGGCTGCGCCGGAGGCCAGGTCGTCACCGCGCTGGTCCACCCGGCCGGTGTGGGCCAGGTCGCGCGGGTCGACCGTGCGGTTCATCTTGGCCGCGCGGCTGGCCTCCGCCTCGTCGTTGGTCTTCTCGGTCAGCATCCGCTCGATGGCGACGTCGGTGGGCTCCAGGTCCATCGTCACCGCGACCGTCCGGATCACGTCCGGGGTGTGCACCAGCAGCGGGGCCAGGAAGTTGACGCCCACCGGGGTGAGCGGCCACTCCTTGACCCACGCCGTCGCGTGGCACCACGGCTCCCGGGTCGCCGACTCCCGGGTCTTCGCGGTCAGGTACTGCGGGTGGGTCGCGTCCAGCTCGGCCGGCCAGGCGTTGCGCCGGGACATCGCCTGGATGTGGTCGATCGGGTGGTCCGGGTCGTACATCGAGTGCAGCAGCGAGGAGAGCCGGGCCTGGCCCAGCGGCTGGCGCACCCGGATGTCCGCCTCCGCCAGCCGGGCGCAGATGTCGGTCAGCTCGCGGGCCATCACGGCCGCCAGCCCGTCGTCGTCCCGGGACGGGGCACCGGCCGCGCGCTTGTCGTGGGCACTGCGGCCCATCGCGTGCGCCTCCGCCGCCAGGTCACGGGTGTAGTGCATGCAGGCCACCAGGTACGCCCGGTGCTGCTCCGAGGAGGTCGACACCATCGACTGCAGCTGGTCGTACGAGTCCTGCAGCCAGCGCGGCGCGTCGTGGTCGCCGCGCCGCTCGACGTCCTTGGCGTGCGCGTCCGGGTCGGCCGGCAGGGTGCGGGCCAGGATCTGCAGCCGGGTCACGAAGCCGTCCCCGTTGGCGACGTGCTTCAGCAGCGTGCCGAAGCGGTCGACCAGCGCCTCCTGGTCCTCCGAGTCGCGCAGCCCGACGCCCGGGCCCTCGATCTCGATCGCGGCCGTCACCGTCCGCCGCTCCAGGTGCATCAGCACCCCGACCTCGTCCGGCCCGAACGGCGCGGTCAGCCACCGCAGCCGCCCCACCCCGGGCGGCGGGCCGATCTCCACCTCCCGGCCGTCCATCCGGGTGCCCGCGTCCATCGCGTCCGAACGCCACAGCCCGCGCCCGCTGCGGGCCGTCCGGCGGTAGGTGCGGTTGATCTCCACCCACTTGTAGAACGTCCGCTTGCGGTACGGCACGTAGACCGCCGCGATGGCCAGCAGCGGCAGGCCGATCAACCCGGCGATCCGCAGCGCCAGGACCGGCATCAGCAGACCCCAGAGCATCCCGAGGAACGCCCCGAAGATGATCAGCAGGATCTCCCCGGACTCCCGGTTCCGGCCGATCGGCGCGTTCGGGCGGGCCTTGCCGATCAGGTAGGTGCGGCGCTGGTGCACGTACGGCTGGGCGTACTGGGCCCCGTACTGGCCGAGCGGTTCGCTGCTCACTTACCCGTCACCCTCCCTTCGCTGGATTGCTGTCGCGGATCGGAACCGGGGCCTGCGGCGGCCCGGCCTGCGGCGGCGGGGCCGGCGTCCGGCCGGCGTGCGCGGCGATGCCGGGCGCGACCGAGCCGCCGCCCGCACCCCCGCCACCCCCGCCGGCCGCCTGCGGACCGCGGTCGCCGTGGGTCGTGATGCCCTGCTTCATCAGGTTCGCGGTGCCGTTGATCATCGCCGAACCGGCCTGCACCGCGCTCGCCCGGGCCCGACGCATGTTCAGCATCTCGTCGCCGAAGGTCGGCACGAAGCGGTACACCGCGGCACTCGCGAAGATCGACAGGAACAGGATCGCCAGCCCGGACAGCACCCGGGCGAAGTCGTCGTTGGCCCCGGCACCGGTCGCCACCGCGCCCGCCAGACCCAGGATGATCACGATGATCGGCTTCGCCAGATCCACCGCCAGCATCATCCCGGCCCACCGGCGCACGTGCTTCCACAACTGCCGGTCCACCAGCCCCGCGTACACCGCCGTCCCCAGCAGCGCCCCCACGTAGAGCATCGCCGCCCGGATCACCAGCTCGATCCAGAGCGCCGCCGCCGCCAGCACCGCCACCAGCGACACGATCACCAGGATCAGCGGACCGCCGCCGACGTTCCCCTTCTCCAGGGTGTCGGCGAACCCGCCCAGGTACGTCCCGGTATCCGACTTCGTCCCGACCGCGATCGCCTTGGTCAACCCGTCGGTCACGCTCACCACGGTGTACAGGATCAGCGGCGTGAAGGCGGAGGCCACCACGGTCAGCCACAGGAAGCCGATCGCCTCCGAGATCGCCGTCGTCAACGGCACCCCGCGCGCCGCCCGCTTGGTCACCGCCAGCAGCCAGAGCACCAGCGTGATCACCGTCGACACCGCGAACACCACGGCGTACTGCTGCAGGAACGACTGGTTGGTGAAGTCCACCGACGTCGTCCCGTCGATCGCCCCCGACAGGTTCCGCACCACCCAGGCCGCGGCCTGGGCGCAGCCCTTGGCCAGCGACCCGAGGGGGTCGGTGACGGTCCCTACAGCGCCGCTCCCGGGGACGACGACCGCTCCGTTGGGAGCGCATCCGGCGTCGCTGCCCGGGATCGGGAGGTCGACCTTCTGGCAGGTGGGCGTCGCGCTCGGCGTCGGCGAGGGATCGGCGAACACCCGCTGGGCCGCCAGCATCGCCGCGACCTGCAGGGCGACCAGGGCCCCCGCGAGCGTGCCCGCGCGGCGTACGGCCGAGCGGTGTGTGGTCTGGTCAACGGGCATAGCGGAACCCCCCGAACTGCTGCACGGCGCCGGTGATCTCGTCGGCGGTGGCGGCCTGCTGGTCTCCGGGCATCGGCGCGGGGCCCTGCCGGCTGGTGAAGTCGGCGAGTTTCCAGTCGCTCCCCGTCCAGTGGAGCGAGAGCGCGAGGGTGAACCAGTTGGCGGTCACCGGCTGGACGGAGCGTTCGCCGGCGAGGCCGGTGAGGCCGGTGCACCACACCTCGACCTTGGCGTCCGCGTCGCTGTAGCCCGTCGACTTGGTGCCGACCGGGACGGTGCGGCTGACGAAGGTGAGGCCCTTGGGCGCCCGGCCCTGGGCGTCGAGGCCGTAGCGGGCGGCGGTGTCACCGCCGAAGCCCTGGTCGAGCCGGCTCTGCAGTGCCCCCGCCGCGCCCGGGTCGGCGATGGTGGCGACGATGGTGTGGCGGCTGTCGGTGCGGAACATGTCCGCGGAGCCGATCGCCACCGCGTAGTTGGCCGCGGCGGACTGGGCGCCCTGCTCGCTGTGCGGGAAGCCGGAGGCGATGCCGTTGACGGTGGTGCCGACGGGCTGGTCGCCGCTGGGGGCCGGGCCGGCGCCGGAGGTGGCGTTCGCGGCCGCGTGGTCGGCGGAGCTGCCGCCGCTGCCGCCGGAGCCGGGCTTGCCGCGGTTGGCGATGGAGATGGCGACCACGAGCAGGGTGACGACCACCAGGACGGTCAGCAGGGTGCGCAGCGGCCTGGACTGACGGATGGTCGGCAGTGCCGAGGGCTGTTCGTCGACCGGCAGCCGCGTACGGGTGTGCGGCTGGTCGTCGGACAACGGCACGGCGGCCCTCCTGGTGCGGGGAGCCGGGGCGGCTCCGGGGGCCCTCCGTCCGGGGGCGGGCGCGGACGGAGGGTGGGAACGGGGGGTGGACTCCGGGCGGGTCGGCCCGTCGGGGAGGTCCGGGCGGAGGACCTGCCCTCAGACGGGCCGGGTCACTGCTGTCCGATCGTCAGACAGCCATGCCGTAGACAATGGTGAACAGAGTGCCGAGTGATCCAATGATGAACACGCCGGTCAGTCCGGCGACGATCAGCCCCTTGCCCTGTTCGGCGCCGAAGCTGTCCCGCATCGCGGTCGCGCCGATCCGCTGTTTGGCCGCCCCCCAGACGGCGAGGCCGAGGCAGATGAGGATGGCGACGGCCATGATGACCTCGACCATCACCCGGGCCTCCGACCCGAGGCTCGCGAACGGGCCCCAGTCCGGGGCGATCCCGCCGATGATGGTGTCGATATTCGGCTTCTTGGGAGGGTCCTCGGCCAGGTGGCCGACCGCATAGGTGTGCACGCTGCTCAGGTTCATTTCCATCTCACCGCCCGATCAGGCAAATTCAAGGGCCCGGACCCCGCCCGCGCGAAGGGTCGGTGCCTATTCTTGGCCAGATCTGATGTCGACTTGGCTACTTCTCGCGGATTGGTCGTGAGGCATCGGACACGTACGCGAGGATGTCCACCGTACGAAGGATAGCGCTCACTCTTTGTATCTCTGATGATTGCGGTGAGCAACGCCTTCCGGGACACTTCGACTGACGATTCGTCGGGATGGTGCTGATGGTACTCCGGAAGGCCGGTACGGCCGCCGCTGCGGCGGGAGTTGTTGCGTTCGGGTTCCTCGGTCTGGTCACGATCGGGACGTATGCGGCAAGTGGGACGCCGCAGCAGTCGGCGAATCGTTCCGCCCTCTCCCCCGGCACCGTCCCGGCGGCCTACCAGGACGCGATCCAGAAGTGGGGCTCGCTCTGTCCGGAGATCTCCCCGCCGATGCTCGCCGCGCAGCTGTACCAGGAAAGCGGTTTCGACCCCAAGGCCCAATCCCCGGTCGGGGCACAGGGAATGGCGCAGTTCATGCCGGACACCTGGCCGGTCTACGCGACGGACGGTGACGGGGACGGCAGGAAGGACGTCTGGAACCCGTACGACGCGATCGCCACCGCGGCGGTCTACGACTGCGCGCTGGCCAAGGACGTCGCCGGGGTGCCGGGCGATCCGCAGGCCAACATGCTGGCGGCCTACAACGCCGGCCCGTACGCGGTGACGAAGAACCGGGGCGTCCCGCCGTACAAGGAGACCCAGGGCTACGTGCGGAACATCCAGGCGATGGCCCGCAGTTTCGCCGCGCCGCCCACGCCGACCGCGCCGCTGGAGGTCTCCCCGCAGTCGGCCGCCGCGATCTACTTCGCCCAGACCAAGCTCGGCACCCCGTACCTGTGGGGCGGTGACGGGGCGCCCTGGCAGAACGGGCGGTTCGACTGCTCCGGGCTCACCGTGGCCGCGTTCCAGACCGTGGGCATCACCCTCCCCCGGGTGGCGAACGACCAGTGGTACGCCGGTCCGCACCCGTCGCGGGATCAGTTGCGGCCGGGCGACCTGGTGTTCTTCGCGACCGACCTGAGCGACCCGCGGAGCATCCACCACGTGGGGATCTACGTCGGCGGCGGCTACATGATCAACGCGCCGCACACCAACGCGGTGATCCGCTACGACAAGATCGACACCAAGGAGTACTTCGGGGCGACCCGGGTCACCACGGACGGCGCCCAGGCGCTGCCGAGCCGCAACAACGACAGCGGTGCGATCAACGCCCCGAGCCGCCCGGGCGCCACGGCGCCGACCACGCCGGCCGCACCCGCGACCCCGGCCGCACCCGCCCGGCCCGCGGTCGCCGCCCCGCCCGCCCCGACCGGGCCGGGCCGACCCGACGGACCGGCCGGTACCGCCGGAACCACCGGTACCGGCTGAGTCGTCCGTCGATCTGTGTGCGGCCTGTGGACGCTGAGTCAAGTTTCCATAACCGCGTGTTTCCGTGGAACGCTTGGTCCCGGCGATGACGTTGGGTCCGGTGGTCCCTCGTCAGCTTTCCGCGCCGGGCGGGCCCCGGCGGGAACGAACAGGTGCAGCGGACCAGAAGGAGGTGCGGCGTGTCGACGCCGCTTGCCGACACGACCAACCCCGACCTCGGCCTGCTCTACGCCGTCAACGGCCTGGCCAAGCGCTCCCCGCAGTGGCTGGACCACCTGGTCTCGTGGATCGGTGAGTACGGCATCCTGATCGGCCTCGGGATGCTCGGGCTGGTGGGCTGGCTGCAGGCCAGGCGCCGGACGGACGCCCCGGTGGCGATCGCCGGGCTGCTCTGGGTGCCGCTCTCGGTGGCGATCGCCGAGCTGGCCAACCTGCCGATCGCCGCGATCGTGAACCGGCCGCGGCCCTTCGTCGACCACCCGGGGCTGCTGGTGCTGGTGGACGGCAAGGCGGGCACCCACTCCTTCGTCAGCGACCACTCGACCATGACGATGGCGGTCGCGGTGTCGCTCTTCCTGGTGAACCGGAAGCTGGGCTGGATCGCCGGGGGCCTCGCCCTGCTGCAGGGCTTCTGCCGGATGTTCATGGGCGTCCACTACCCGACCGACGTGATCGGCGGCTTCGCGCTGGCCGTCGCCGTGGTGCTGCTGCTGGCGCCGATCGCGATGGCGGTGCTGGTCCCGTTCTGCCACGCGCTGACCCGGACGGCGGTCGCCCCGCTGATCCGGGCACCGGAACGCACCGGCAGCGGCGGCAGGAACGGAAAGGGCGGAAAGGGCGGCAAGGGCCGCGGCGCCGCCCCGCGCGGACGGCGGCGCGGGCGCGACGCGGTGCGCTGCGAGGAGCAGCCGCCGGAGTCCGACCTCGCGGCCTGACCGGCCCTGCCGGGGAGTGGTCTAGTCCGCCGGGTCGCCGTCGGATCCGGCGAGGTGGTCGGCCCCCTCGCGGCGGGCCAGGTCGCGGGAGCGGCGGGCGGCGGAGTACCAGCCGCAGCTGCAGGTCGCGAAGGCGAAGGAACCGCGTTCACTGACCGCGACACGGTGCTCGGGCATCGGGGTGGTGCCGGGGACGACCGGCAGCTCACTGTGCACGTTGTTCACCGTAACGCGCCGGGCGGCCGGTGCGCGAACCCCGTCGGGACCCCGGACCCGTAACTCTTGGCGCTCCAACTCGTTTGCCCGGAAAGAGCTCTGTCCGCTGCGGCGTCCGGCAGGGCAGTCGGGCCCGAGGGGGTTGTCGCGAGGATGAAGATGACCGACCAGCAGCGAACCGGACGGTCGGCGCGCCGGCCGGGGCCGCACCTGCGTTCGGCGGCCGGGGCCGCCCTGCTGGCCGCCGCCCTGGCCGCGGGGGCGGCCGGGTGCTCGGCCCACTCCGGCGGCGGCTCCGCCGACCAGCAGTCGAGCGCCCCCGACCAACTGGCCGCCGACCCGCTGACGGCGGTCCGCAACGCGGCCGACATCACCGGCCGCACCGGCTCCGCGCACGCCGGCACCGAGCTGGTCACGGAGTCCGCCGACAAGAAGGCCTCCTTCACCGGGACCGGCGGCTACGACTACGTGAAGCGGATCGGCCGGCTGGAGGTCCAGGTGCCGCCGGGCGCGGCGACCACCGGGAAGATCGTCGAGGTGGTCCTGCCGGGCACCGTCTACCTGCAGAACAGCGGCGCGAAGGTGCCCGAGGGCAAGTGGGTCAAGCTGGACGTGCGCCAGCTGCCGGACGGCAACCTGGTCAGCGGCGGCGCCACCGACCCGGCCTCGGCGGCGGGTGCGCTGCGCGGGGCGCAGAAGGCCGACCTGGTCGGCACCGAGACGGTGGACGGCACCCCGCTGCACCACTACCGGGGCACCCTGGACCTCGCCAAGGCGGCCGACGCCACCGGCGGCCGGGGCGGGGACGGCCTGCGGATGGGCGGGCAGACCTTCACCGTCAAGGAGGTCCCGTACGACGCCTGGCTGGACGACCAGGGCCGGCTGCACAAGGTGGTCGAGGTGTTCACCTTCGCCGGGGTGGCCGGGTCGAAGGAGGCCAAGGACCAGGTGAAGGTCACCTCGACCACCTCGCTGTCGGACTTCGGCAAGCCGGTCGAGGCGGCCGAGCCGGCGGCCTCGGACATCTACCAGATGAAGCCCTCGGAGAGCCCGAAGTAGCACCCGGGGCAGCGCTCCGGCGCCGGGGCGAAGCGGGGCGCCGCCGGAGCGGGTGGCCGTCCGGGGAGCGACGGCCACCCGTTTCGGCGGCGCCGAGATGGCCCGTCCGTGCCATGTGGACGGGCCCCGGAGTGCCTAGGCTGGACGTCGGGTGGCTGCCGCCCGGGCTGGCGAGGCACTGAAGGGGTGGTGCAGGTGGTGTCGTCCACGGGCGGCCGCAGCGGTGGCCACGACGACGCGGCCCTCGACGAGATCGAGCTGGCCGGCGAGCTGATGATCGCCGCGACGGCCAGCGCCGGTGACCGGCTGCCGACCGAGCGGATCGACGAGGTGCTGCTGGACCGGGTGGATCCGGCCCGGGCCGAGCGGGAGGGCGACGGCTGACGAGCGGCGGTCGGTGGCCGGCGGGGCGAGCGACCGGGAAGCCGGGCCGTCCGTCGGCGGGTCAGCTGCGCAGCAGTCGGCCGATCGCGGCCGTGGCCTCCGCCACCTTGGCGTCCAGTTCGGCCCCGCCCTGTTCGGCGGCCGCGGCGACGCAGTGCCGCAGGTGCTCCTCCAGCAGGGAGAGCGCGAAGGACTGCAGGGCCTTGGTGCTGGCCGAGACCTGGGTGAGCACGTCGATGCAGTAGACGTCCTCGTCGACCATCCGCTGGAGGCCGCGGATCTGGCCCTCGATCCGGCGCAGCCGCTTGAGGTGGGCGTCCTTCTGGGCGCTGTAGCCGTGCGGGCCGTGACCACCCGCGTGGCCCGCGACGGCGGGGGTGTCGGCCTGCGGCTCGGTGCCGGGCGTGTGGTCCGGCTCGGTGCGCGCTTGCGTCGTGGTCATCGGCCCGCCTTCGTCTGAGTGCCTGGTGGCTGCGTCGGCCACCAGTGTCCAACACCGGGGCCCCGTGTGGTGTTCCGACGGCCCACCCGGCATGTGCCGGAGCGCCTGGTGGGGATCGTGCCGGGGTTCACCCGTCTGAGCGGCGCCCCGGTCGTGCGCGCGCAGGACGAGGGCGATCCGGGCGAGGTTCCGTCAGACTGGGGCCTCGCGTCCGCGTTCAACCGTGCGGTCGGGCCATCCGGTGCGGCACGAACGGAAGGGGAGGATCCGCCTCCCCGGCCACCACCCCATTTGCGCGATCGTGCTCGGTTGCACCTAGCATCGTTCAGTCCCTACCCCGCACATCGGAGAATTCCGTGCGTTTTAGCCTGACCCCGAAGGAGACGAGTTTCTACGACATGTTCGCCGCCGCCGCGGAGAACCTCGTCGTCGGATCGAAGCTCCTGCTGGAACTGCTGGGATCAGACGTGTCGGCCCGCGCGGAGATCGTCGAGCGCATGCGCGCCGCCGAGCACGCCGGGGACGACACCACCCATGCCGTCTTCCACCAGCTGAACTCCTCCTTCATCACGCCGTTCGACCGCGAGGACATCTACAGCCTGGCCTCGTCGCTGGACGACATCATGGACTTCATGGAGGAGGCCGTCGATCTGGTCGTCCTCTATGACATCCAGACCCTGCCGAAGGGCGTCGAGCAGCAGATCGAGGTACTGGCCCGGGCCGCGGAACTCACCGCCGCGGCGATGCCGAACCTACGCAGCATGTCGAACCTCACCGAGTACTGGATCGAGGTCAACCGCCTGGAGAACCAGGCCGACCAGATCCACCGCAAGCTGCTCGCCCACCTGTTCTCCGGCCAGTACGACGCCATCGAGGTGCTCAAGCTCAAGCAGGTCGTGGACGTCCTGGAGGAGGCGGCGGACGCTTTCGAGCACGTCGCCAACACGGTGGAGACCATCGCCGTCAAGGAGTCCTGACCCCCGTGGACATGGCAGCACTCATCGCCGTCATCGGCGTTGCGTTCTTCTTCACGTACACCAACGGCTTCCACGACTCGGCGAACGCGATCGCCACGTCGGTCTCGACCCGGGCGCTGACCCCGAAGGCCGCGCTCGCGATGGCCGCCGTGATGAACCTGGCCGGTGCCTTCCTGGGCAGCGGGGTGGCGCACACCGTCTCCAAGGGGATCATCGAGACCCCCACCGGCAACCAGGGGATGGCGATCCTGTTCGCCGCCCTGGTCGGCGCGATCGCCTGGAACCTGATCACCTGGTACTTCGGTCTGCCGTCCTCCTCCTCGCACGCGCTGTTCGGCGGCATGGTGGGCGCGGCGCTGGCCGGCGGCATCGACGTGATCTGGAGCGGGGTGATCGACAAGATCGTCATCCCGATGATCGTCTCGCCGATCGTCGGTCTGATCGGCGGCTTCGCCGTGATGCTGGCGATCCTCTGGCTGTTCCGCCGGGCCAACCCGCACCGCGCCAAGCGCAACTTCCGGGTCGCCCAGACCGCCTCGGCCGCCGCGATGGCGCTGGCGCACGGTCTGCAGGACGCCCAGAAGACCATGGGCATCGTGGTCATGGCGCTCACCATCTCGGGCCACCAGACCACCGGGGACATCCCGGTCTGGGTGAAGATCTCCTGCGCGACGATGCTCTCGCTGGGCACCTACGCGGGCGGCTGGCGGATCATGCGGACCCTCGGCCGCAAGATCATCGAGCTGGACCCGCCGCAGGGCTTCGCGGCCGAGGCCACCTCGGCGGCGATCATGTACATCACGTCGTTCGTCTTCAAGGCGCCGATCTCCACCACCCACGTGATCACCGCGGCGATCATGGGCGCGGGGGCCACCAAGCGGATCCGCGCGGTGCGCTGGGGCGTCGCCAAGAACATCGTGCTCGGCTGGTTCATCACGATGCCGGCGGCCGCCATCGTCGCAGCGCTGATGTACTGGTTCGTCCACCTCTTCTGGGGCTGACGCCCAAAGCCGCCCCGAGGCGCAACCGGAGGCGAGCGGGCGACCCCCGCCCCGAGGCACAACCGGAGGCGAGCGGGCGAATAACAGAGCAGGGCCCGCCCCCCACATCTCGGGGGGCGGGCCCTTCTTCATGCCCCGCGGCGGCACCGCCATGCAGCACCGCGGGACAGCTGGGGTCCGGCTCTAGCCGAAGCGGCCGGAGATGTAGTCCTCGGTCGCCTGCACCGACGGGTTGGAGAAGATCCGCTGGGTGTCGTCCAGCTCGATCAGCTTGCCCGGCTGGCCGACGCCCGCCAGGTTGAAGAAGGCGGTGCGGTCGCTGACGCGGGCCGCCTGCTGCATGTTGTGGGTCACGATGACGATGGTGAACTGCGACTTCAGCTCGCCGATCAGGTCCTCGATGGCGAGGGTGGAGATCGGGTCGAGCGCGGAGCAGGGCTCGTCCATCAGCAGGACCTGCGGCTCGACGGCGATCGCGCGGGCGATGCAGAGGCGCTGCTGCTGGCCGCCGGAGAGGCCGGCGCCCGGCTTGTTCAGCCGGGTGTGGACCTCGTTCCAGAGGTTGGCGCCCTTCAGCGAGCGCTCCACCACCTCGTCCAGGACGGCCTTCTTCTTCACACCGGCGAGCTTGAGCCCGGCGACCACGTTGTCGTAGATCGACATGGTCGGGAACGGGTTCGGGCGCTGGAAGACCATGCCGATCGAGCGGCGCACGGCGACCGGGTCGACGTTGGAGGCGTAGAGGTTCTCGTCGTCCAGGAGGACCTTGCCCTCGACCCGGGCGCCGGGGATCACCTCGTGCATCCGGTTGAGGGTGCGCAGGAAGGTGGACTTGCCGCAGCCGGAGGGGCCGATGAAGGCGGTCACCGAGCGGGGTTCGATGCTCATCGAGATGTCCTCGATGGCCTTGGTGGTGCCGTAGTAGGCCGACAGTCCGCTGACGTCGATGCGCTTGGCCATGATCGTTGCTTCTCTCGTCTGTCTTCGTACGTCAGTCGGTCGCTCAGTGTCCGGCCTTGGGCGAGCGCCAGCGTGCGATGCCCCGGGCGATGAGGTTGAGCCCCATCACGAAGGCGATCAGCACCAGCGCGGCACCCCAGGCACGGGCGTAGCCGAAGTCGTTGTTGACCACCGAGTACTGCTGCCAGATGTACATCGGCAGGGACTGCTGCGGTCCGTCGAACGGGTTGCTGTTGATGTAGTCGGCGCCGAACACCAGCATCATCACCGGGGCGGTCTCGCCCGTGATGCGGGCGACCGCGAGCATCACACCGGTGGTGATGCCGCCGATCGCGGTGGGGAGGACGATCCGCAGGATGGTCTTCCACTTCGGCACGCCGAGGGCGTACGACGCCTCGCGCAGCTCGTTCGGGACGAGCTTGAGCATCTCCTCGGTGGAGCGGACCACGACCGGGATCATCAGGATCGCCAGCGCGAGGCTGCCCGAGAAGCCGGAGTAGTTGAAGCCCAGGGCGAGGTTCCAGAGCGAGAGGATGAACAGACCGGCGACGATCGACGGGACACCCGTCATGACGTCGACGAAGAAGGTGACGGTCTTGGCGAGCCGGCCGCGGCCGTACTCGACCAGGTAGACGGCGGTGAGCAGACCCACCGGGGCGGCCATCAGGGTGGCCAGACCGACCTGCTGGAGGGTGCCGAGCAGCGCGTGGTAGATGCCGCCGCCGGGGCCGGACTGGATGACGCCCTTCATCGAGTGGCTCAGGAAGTTCCCGTTCACCACGCCGATGCCCTGCTGGATCGTGTAGACGGTCAGCGAGGCCAGCGGGACGACGGCCAGGATGAAGGCGACCCAGACCACCGAGGTGGCGAAGCGGTCCTTGGCCTGGCGGCGGCCCTCGACCTGGGCCGAGAGCAGGTAGCTGCCGAGCAGGAAGAGCAGGGCCGAGATCAGGCCCCACTGGAGGTGGCTCTCCAGGCCGGCGGCGGCGCCGATCCCGCAGCCGACCGCGATCGAGGCGACGGCGACGACGGGCGGGGTCCACTTGGGCAGCCGGTTGGCGGTGAGCTTCTGGCCGATCTGCGGCCGGGCGTCCTCGGGGACGGTGGTGACGGTGGTCATGCGTTGGCCCCCGAGTACTCCTTGCGGCGGGCGATGATCAGTCGCGCGGCACCGTTCACCAGGAGGGTGATGACGAACAGGACGAGGCCGGAGGCCATCAGCGCGTCGCGGCCGTTGTTGCCGGCCTCGGCGAACTTCAGTGCGATGTTCTGCGCGAAGGTGCCGCCGCCCGCGTCCAGGATGTGCAGCGACAGGACGCTGTTGGCGGAGAGCACCACCGCGACGGCGATGGTCTCGCCGAGCGCGCGGCCGAGGCCGAGCATGGAGGCCGAGATGATGCCGGGGCGGCCGAACGGCAGCACCGCGGTGCGGATCATCTCCCAGCGGGTCGCGCCGAGCGCGAGCGCCGCCTCCTCGTGCATCCGCGGCACCTGGCGGAACACCTCGCGGGAGACCGCGGTGATGATCGGCAGGATCATGATCGCCAGCAGGATGCCGACGGTGAACAGGTTGCGCGGCGGGCCGCTCGTGGTCTGGTCGAAGAGGTACGTCCAGCCCAGGTACTGGTTGAGCCAGCTGGTCAGCCCGTCCATGTGCGGGACCAGGAACAGCGCGCCCCAGAGGCCGTAGACGATGCTGGGGACGGCGGCGAGCAGGTCGACCAGGTAGGCGAACGGCTGGGCGATCCGGCGCGGCGCGTAGTGCGAGATGAACAGCGCGATCCCGATGGCCACCGGGACGGCGATCGCCATCGCGATGAGGGCGCTGACGATGGTGCCGAAGGCCAGGACGGCGATGCCGAAGACCGGCTTCGGGGCGTCCGGCATCCACTCGAAGGTGGTGAGGAAGTTGCCGTCGTTGTTGCTGAGCGCGATGCCCGAGCGCCAGGCCAGGAAGCCGGCGATCGCGGCCATGATGACCAGCAGCAGGATGCCCGCACCGCGGGCGAGGTTCATGAAGATCTTGTCGCCGACGCGGCTGTCGCGCGCTCGGCGTTCCCTGCCTCGCGGGGCGGCAGGGGAGGATGAAGTCATTGGTCTACTCCGGTCTGGTGGTGCCGCCCCGGAAGGGGGACGGCACCCTGGCGGCGGTGCCCCGGACGGTGGTGCTGGATCGGTGCGTTCCGTGGGGACGGCCCCGGCCCCCCTCGCTCACGGGGCCGTCCCTACGGGTGTCCGGTCGGATCAGGCGAGGGCGGAGACCGCGGCCTTGACCTTGTCGCCGATCGCGGCCGGCATCGGGACGTAGCCCTTGTCGCCGATCGACTTCTGGGCGGCGTCGCTGATGGTGTAGGTCAGGAAGGACTTCAGGGTGTCCAGGGTCTCGGCCTTGTTGCCCTTGTCGCAGGCGATCTCGTAGGTCACCAGGACGATCGGGTAGGCGTTGTCGGCCTTGGTGCCGTAGTCCAGCGACAGCGCGAGGTCGCCCTCGGTGCCCGACACGGTGGAGGAGGCGATGGTGAGGGCCGCGTTGGCGGCGGTGGCCTCGACCGGCTGAGCGGCGCCGGTGGCGATCTTGGCGCTCTTCAGGTTGTTGGTCTGGGCGTAGGACAGCTCGGCGTAGCCGATCGAGTTCTTGACCTGCTTGATCTGGGCGGAGACGCCGGCGCTGCCGTTCGCGGACTGGCCCTTGTTGCCCTTCCAGGTCTTGTTCGGCTCGGCCGTCCAGGCGCCACCGGAGGTCTTGGCGAAGTAGGACGTCAGGTTGAACGTGGTGCCGGAGTCGTCCGAACGGTGGAAGGTCTGGATGTCGGCGTCCGGCAGCTTGGCGCCCGGGTTCAGGGCGGCGATGGCCGGGTCGTTCCACTTGGTGATCTGCGAGTCGAAGATCTTGGCGGCGGTCGGGCCGTCCAGGACCAGGTTGTCGACGCCCTCGACGTTGTAGACCAGCGAGACCAGGCCGGCCACCATCGGCAGGTCGATCGCCTTGCCACCGGTGCAGACGGCCTTGGAGGCGTCCACGTCGGCCGGCTTCAGCGCGAAGTCGGAGCCCGCGAAGGCGACCTTGCCCTGGTTGAACTGCTGGACACCGGCACCGGAGCCGCCGCCGCTGTAGTTGACGGTGGTGCCCGAGCAGGCGGAGCCGAAGGTGGTCTTCCACACGTCGATCGCGGGGGCCTGCGCGGTCGAGCCCGCGCCGAGCAGGGTGCCGGCCTTGCCACAGTTGACCGCGGAGCTGGCCGCGGCGGAACCGCCGGAGCCACCGGACGCCTTGGTGTTGTTGTTGTCGTCCGAACCGCAGGCGGCGAGCGACAGCGAGCTGACGAGCGCCATGGCACCGATGGCGAGGGCCTTGGAGCGGCCGTTCCGCTGGAGCTTCACAGGGTGTCCCTTTCTGTGGCATTGCCCGTTGCACGGGGCCGTGGGAACACGGCCGGGCGTGGGTTCTGCTGTGGTCCGGGGCCCGTTCGGCCCTCCGGTAGTCCCGAAGTTAGGCCGGGTAAGTGACACGTCAGCCGGTCGCAAGTGAACGGAGAGTGAACCTCGAACGGATGACAGGAAACTACGTCACGTAGTAACGGTTGCGTCACGGCGCGGGCGCGAGAAGATCACTTCCGCCCTTCCGTGCCCGGGGATTCCTCGCACGCCCGTACGGGCCTCGCCCCCAGGATCACCAGCAGGGCGTCAACCAGCAACCGGTCGCGGTCGTGCGTCAGCCGGGCGCGGGCCTTGCCGGCCGGCAGCCACTCCATCCGGTCGACCTCCCGGTTCGGCCGGAAGGCCCCGCCGGTCGGCACCGCCGCCCAGTACCGGACCTCCTTCGGCCGGCCCTGCGCCAGGTAGTGCTGGGTCGGCAGCTCCGGACCGAGCAGACAGTGGAAACCGGTCTCCTCCCACACCTCGCGCAGCGCCGCCTCGACCGGCCCCTCGCCCGGGTCGAGCTTGCCCTTCGGCAGGCTCCAGTCGTCGTACTTCGGACGGTGGATCAGCGCGATCCGCGGCCGCCCCAGCCGACCGCTCGGCTTGGGCCGTCCGGGCAACCAGAGCACCCCGCCCGCCGCCAGCACCACCGGGGCGCGGCCCGCGCCGGCCGTGGTCGGGGCCGGCGGCTGCCCGCTGCTCAGGCGATCACGCAATTCAGGCCGTCCGTGGTGCGGGGGAATGCCCCCAGCCCTCGGCAGGGGGGATCTCCAGCCAACCGTCCAGACCCGGCGGGAGTTCGGGCCACCGGCGGCCGAAGGCGTACCGCGCCGCCTCCACCTCCAGTCGCTGATCAGCATGCACCACGCCCAGTACGTAGGCCGTCGCCGGGGTGATCCGCGGGGTGCGCGCCGCGGTCGCGGCGGTGACCGCGGCGTCCGCGGCCTCCTGGTGCCGGCCCAGCACCGCGTCCAGCTCGTCCAGCTCGACGGACGGCCGGCCGCACACCTCCAGCGCGTACCGGGCCCGCTTCACCAGGATCCGCAGCCGGGACCAGGGCGCGTCGTCGGCCGCCAGCGCGGTGTCCGCGTCCGCCGCGCCGCGCGCCGCCGGCACCGCGCCCAGCCGGCGCAGCCCGTCCCCGCCGTACGGCGTCGCGGCCCGCTGCAGCGGCAGCTGCTGGGCGCTCGCCGCCAGCGCGGTGAACGCGGCCGCCGCCTGCGGCAGCAGCACCGCCGCCGCCCGGCCGCCCGCCGCCTCCAGCAGCGGGGCCTCGCCGACCAGCAGGGTCATCCGGTCCGCCAGCGCGTGCAGCCGGGCCGAGCGCAGCTCCTGCAGCACGGTGGAGTGCGCCCTGGTCCGGGCCAGGGTCAGCTGGCGGTCCAGCAGCGCCCGCGCCTTGGGGGCGCCCGCGTGCCCGGCCAGCATGCCCGTCCCCTCCGGGTCCGTGCCGCTCAGCGAGTCCACCGCGCCCAGCAGCCGGGCCGAGCGACGGACGTAACCGGGCTCCAGCGCAAGCAGGTTGAGCAGCCAGCGCAGTTCGGTCCGCGACTCCTGCGCCCAGGCCTGCTCGAACACCGCCCCGAAGGTGTGCAGCAGCCCGCCGATCCGCCGGACGGCCCCCAGCAGGTCGACGGTGCCGCTCGCCGGGGCGGCCGCGGCCGAACCCGGTCTGGCGCCGACCTCGCCCACCGCGAGCGGCAGGGCGCGCAGGAACGCCCCGGCCTGGGCGGTGAGCTGGCGGGAAAGGATGTCCCCGGCGGTCGCTGTGGAGGCCGCCTGGGCCGTCATCGGCGCTTCGGTCATGGCGTGGTAGATCCCCGTTCCCCCGGGGACCTTCCCCCGGAGCTGGTGGCCGACCGCCGGAACGGCTCCCCCGGGGCCCCGGGGGCCCCGACCGTTCCGGCGGCTCGCATCAGTGGACGCGTCAGCGCGAGGTGGCGGCCCGGCGGCGCTGGCGCGAATCGATGAGCAGGTCCTGGACGTGCCGCAGCGGGCGGCCCTCGGCGTCCTGGGAGCGGCGGGCCCAGGCACCGTCCGGCGCCAGGTGCCAGGACTCGGTCTCGTCCGACACCCCCAGGTCGATCAGCCCCGACAGCTCGGCGCGGTGCGCCGGGTCGGTGATCCGCAGCAGGGCCTCGATCCGGCGGTCCAGGTTGCGGTGCATCATGTCGGCGCTGCCGATCCACACCTCCGGATCGCCGTTGTTGCCGAACACGAAGACCCGGGAGTGCTCCAGGAAGCGCCCCAGGATGCTGCGCACCCGGATGTTCTCGCTCAGCCCCGGCACCCCCGGCCGGATCGCGCAGATGCCGCGCACCCAGACGTCCACCGGCACCCCGGCCTGCGAGGCCCGGTAGAGCGCGTCGATCACGGCCTCGTCGACGATCGAGTTGACCTTGAGCTTCACGTACGCGGGCCGACCGGCCCGGTGGTGGGCGATCTCGTTGTGGATCCGCGAGACCAGCCCGTCCCGCAGACCGCGCGGAGCGGTCAGCAGGCGGCGGTAGGACTCCCGACGGGAGTAGCCGGACAGCCGGTTGAACAGGTCCGAGAGGTCCGCGCCGACCTGCGGGTCGGAGGTGAGCAGACCGAGGTCCTCGTACACCCGGGCCGTCTTCGGGTGGTAGTTGCCGGTGCCGACGTGCGAGTAGCGGCGCAGGGTGTCGCCCTCCTCGCGGACCACCAGCGACAGCTTGCAGTGGGTCTTCAGCCCGACCAGGCCGTAGACCACGTGGCAGCCGGCCTCCTCCAGCTTGCGGGCCCACTTGATGTTGGCCTGCTCGTCGAAGCGCGCCTTGATCTCGACCAGCACCAGTACCTGCTTGCCGGCCTCGGCCGCGTCGATCAGCGCGTCCACGATCGGCGAGTCGCCCGAGGTGCGGTACAGCGTCTGCTTGATCGCCAGCACGTCCGGGTCCGCGGCGGCCTGCTCCAGGAAGGCCTGCACCGAGGTGGAGAAGCTGTCGTACGGGTGGTGCAGCAGGACGTCGCGCTCGCGCATCGCGGCGAAGATGTCCGGCTGGGAGGCCGACTCGACGTCGGTCAGCCCGCGGGCCGTACCGGCCACGAACTTCGGGTACTTGAGCTCCGGCCGGTCCAGTTCGGCGATCCCGAACAGCCCGGTCAGGTCCAGTGGCCCGGGCAGCGGGAAGACCTCCGCATCGGTGATGTTCAGTTCCCGCACCAGCAGGTCCAGGATGTAGGGGTCGATCGACTCCTCGACCTCCAGCCGCACCGGCGGGCCGAAGCGCCGCCGCATCAGCTCCTTCTCCAGGGCCTTGAGGATGTTCTCGGTGTCGTCCTCCTCCACCTCCAGGTCCTCGTTGCGGGTGACCCGGAAGGCGTGGTGGGCGAGCACCTCCATCCCGGGGAAGAGCTCCTCCAGGTGGGCGCCCATGACGTCCTCCAGCGGGACGTACCGCTGGGGCGAGGCCTCCAGGAAGCGGGCCAGCGACTGCGGCACCTTCACCCGGGCGAAGTGCTTGTGGCCGGAGACCGGGTTGCGGACCACCACGGCCAGGTTGAGGGAGAGCCCCGATATGTACGGGAAGGGGTGCGCCGGGTCGACCGCCAGCGGGGTCAGCACCGGGAAGATCTTCTGCCGGAACAGGGTGTGCAGCCGGGCCTGCTCCTTCTCCGCCAGCTCCGGCCAGCGGACCACCTCGATGCCCTCGGCGGCGAGGTCCGGCAGCACCTCCTGCTGGAACGCGGCGGCGTGTCGGGCCATCAGCTCGCGCGAGCGGGTCCAGATCAGGTCCAGCACCTCGCGCGGCTGGAGGCCGGACGCGCTGCGCTGGGCGACGCCGGTGGCGATCCGGCGCTTGAGGCCGGCCACCCGGACCATGAAGAACTCGTCCAGGTTGCTGGCGAAGATCGCCAGGAACTTCGCCCGCTCCAGCAGCGGTATCTCCGGGTCCTCGGCCAGCTCCAGGACGCGTTCGTTGAACGCGAGCCAGCTGCGCTCACGGTCCAGGAAGCGGCCCTGGGGCAACGCTTCGAACTCCTGCTCGTCCGAGGCCGGCAGCTCCGGGGGGACGACCAGGGCGGTGGACATCCGGGCCGTCGGCGACGCCGGGGCAGGGACGGGGCGGGGGGTGCTCATGGGTTCCAGCTCCTCCAGCAGGACGGCGTCCGGACGCGATTGGCTCTGCGGGCCGTCGCCCTCGCCCCGGGTCGCCCCCGGAGACAACGCCCACCCACCGGGCGCGGTCCGTACAGGACCGGCCGGAGAAGGGCGGTCGACTCTGCACGAGCGAGACACTACGGACTTCATCCTGTGATCTTCGCGGCAGCAATTGAATCCACGGTAAACACCGCATGGCCAGGAGGAAAGCTGAGTCGGTCGGAGCAAGAGGCGGAGCCGGGTCCGGCCCCTCGCCCGCGACCTCTTCGTTACCGCCGCAGAGGAGTTCCAGGGGTGTCGCAGGGCTCCCGCAGGGGTGCCGCAGCTGCTGCTAGTGGGCGGCCCGGTACCGGGCGCGGTACATGAGGTCCACCTCGTGGACGGTGAAACCCAGTCGCTCGTACACCCGGACGGCCGCCGGATTGTCAGCGTCGACGTAGAGCAGGACCGTCTCCAGTCCACGCTCGCCGGCGCCCGAACCCGTCAGATGACGCAGTCCCGCCGCGGTCAGCGCGCGGCCGAGGCCGCTGCCCTGCTCGGCCGGGTCCACCCCGACGACGTACACCTCGCCGAGCTCCGGCTCGGTGGCGGTGGCCGAGTGCACCTTGGTCCAGTGGAAGCCGACCACCTTGCCGTCCCGGGTGGCCAGGAAGAAGCCGGCCGGGTCGAACCAGGGCTCGGCGATCCGCTCCGCCAGGTCCCGCTCCGTCCAGGAACCCTGCTCCGGGTGGTGGGCGAAGGCCAGGGCGTTCAGCCGCAGCCACTCCGCGTCGTCCTCCCCCGGACGGAAGGTCCGGAGCTCGATGCCCGCGGGGACGGCCACGGCCTCGGTCTGCCGACCGGTCCGACGCATCTGCCGCAGCTCGCGCACCAGCTCGGCACCGTACGCCCCGGCCAGGTGCCGGGCCGCCGGGTGGCCGCCGTGCACCCAGAAGTCCACCGCGTCCCGGCCGGCCGCGTGGGCCTCGGCCAGCACGGCGTCGACCAGCGGACGGGCCAGGCCGCGGCCGCGGGCGGCCGGGTCGACCAGCAGCTCGGCGGCCGGGTTGGCGGTCCCGGCCTCCGGCACCTCGACCTGGCCGTAGCCGACGACGGTCTCCGTTCCGGTCCCGGCCTCGGCCTCGGTCTCGATGACGTGGGTGACGCCCGGGCGAGGAGTCTCGGCGTTCCGCAGCCGGAGCCGGCCCTGCTCGGACACGGCGGCCCGGCCGTCGACCGCCTGCGCCTCCGCCAGCACGCGCAGGGCGCCGTCGCGCTGCTCGGGGCGGAGCACGTTGTTCGCAATGACCGCTGTCTGATCGTCCATGCCCCGACGATACGTCAAGGGAAATGCGAAAAGCCCCTGATCCGAAGGGATCAGGGGCTTTTCTGAATGATTGTTCGGCGGCGTCCTACTCTCCCACAGGGTCCCCCCTGCAGTACCATCGGCGCTGTGAGGCTTAGCTTCCGGGTTCGGAA
>NZ_JBIVHS010000041.1:0-60733 GCF_044749365.1 Kitasatospora sp. NPDC089509
GCTAAGCCTCACAGCGCCGATGGTACTGCAGGGGGGACCCTGTGGGAGAGTAGGACGCCGCCGAACAATCATTCAGAAAAGGCCCACCCGGGTTACCGGGTGGGCCTTTTCGCGTTTCCGGGGTGTCCGGGAGGGAGGGGACGTCCGGGAGAAGGCCGGGAGGGATCGTCCGGCGCATCCCGAAAAGATCCCGGCCGGGCCGTGTCGAGAACCCGCGGCCTGCTCCGTCCCCGGGGTGGACGCGGCCACAATGGGTCGCACCAGTACCCGAGGAGAAGCACGATGGCCAAGTACCTGCTGCTGAAGCACTACCGCGGCGCCCCGGAGCCGGCCAACTGTGTGCCGATGGACCAGTGGACTCCGGAGGAGGTCACGGCGCACATCAGGTTCATGCAGGACTTCGCGGCCCGGCTGGAGCGGACCGGCGAGTTCGTCGACGCCCAGGGGCTGGCCCCCGAGGGGACGTGGGTCCGCTACGACGGCGAGGGGCGGCCGCCGGTGACGGACGGTCCGTTCGCCGAGACCAAGGACCTCATCGCCGGCTGGATGCTGATCGACGTCGACAGCTACGAGCGTGCCCTGGAGCTGGCCGGTGAGCTCTCGGCGGCTCCCGGGGCCGGCGGGCGGCCCATCCACGAGTGGCTGGAGCTCCGCCCGTTGCTCGGCATGCCGTCGACCGTCACGGAGTGACCTCGGTGACCTCTCCGCTGGACGAGGCGCTGATCCGGAGCCTGACCCCGGGCGTGCTCGGCGTCCTCGTCCGTCGCGGGGCCGACTTCGCGGCGGCCGAGGACGCCGTGCAGGAGGCGTTGGTCGAGGCGGTGCACGTCTGGGCGGCGGATCGGCCGCGGGACCCGAAGGGCTGGCTGGTCACCGTCGCCTGGCGGAAGTTCCTCGACGCGACCCGGGCGGACACCGCCCGGCGTCGCCGGGAGGACCGGGTCGAGCGGGAGCCGGAGCCCGGGCCAGCGGGTGCGGTGGACGACACCCTGTGGCTCTACTTCCTGTGCGCCCACCCGTCGTTGACGCCGTCCTCGGCGGTCGCGCTGACCCTGCGCGCCCTCGGCGGGCTGACCACCCGGCAGATCGCCCGGGCCTACCTGGTGCCCGAGGCGACCATGGCGCAGCGGATCAGCCGGGCCAAGCGGACCGTGTCGGCGGTCCGGCTCGATCGGCCGGGCGACGTCGCCACCGTGCTGCGGGTGCTCTACCTGGTGTTCAACGAGGGCTACTCCGGTGACGTCGACCTGGCCGCCGAGGCGATCCGGTTGACCCGGCAGCTGGCGGCGGCGATCGACCACCCCGAGGTGGCGGGGCTGCTGGCGCTGATGCTGCTGCACCAGGCCCGGCGGGCCTCCCGGACCGGGCCGGACGGCGGCCTGGTGCCGCTGGCCGAACAGGACCGCGGCCGCTGGGACACCGGGTTGATCGCGGAGGGCGTCGGGATCCTCCAGGCGGCCCTTGCCCGGGACCGGCTGGGCGAGTTCCAGGCCCAGGCGGCCATCGCCGCGCTGCACGCGGACGCGCCCACCGCGGCGGAGACGGACTGGGCACAGATCGTCGAGTGGTACGACGAGTTGGTGCGTCTGACGGACAGTCCGGTGGTCCGGCTGAACCGGGCGGTGGCGGTCGGCGAGGCCGACGGGCCGCGCGCCGGGCTGGCGGCGCTCGGGGCGGTGGACGACTCGCTGCCGAGGTACGCGGCGGTGGAGGCGTACCTCCGTGAACGGGACGGGGACCCGGCGGCGGCGGCCCGGCTGTACGCCGAGGCGGCCCACCGGGCTCCGACCCCGGCGGAGCGCGACCACCTGGTGCGCCAGGCCGCCCGGCTCAACTCCCGGCCGGACAGGGCCTAGAGCCGCCCGGCCGCCTTGAGTGCCAGGTAGGCGTCCGCCAGTGCCGGGGCGATCCGGGCGGGCGGGGCGTCCAGGACGGTGACGCCGTGCCGGGTGAGCCGGTCGGCGGTGTCGCGGCGGTCGGCCCGGGTCTGTTCGGCGGCGGCCGCGCCGTAGACGGCCTCCAGGGTGCCGCGGCCGGCGGCCAGTTCGTCCAGGTGCGGGTCGGCGACCGAGGCGAGGACGACCTCGTGGCGCTTGGTGAGCAGCGGCAGCAGCGGACGCAGGCCGTCCTCGACGGGGGCCGCGTCGAGGCCGGTGAGCAGGACGATCAGGGAGCGGTGCGGGGCCATCCTGAGCGCCGTGGAGACCAGGGACCGCATGTCGGTCTCGTGCAGCGCGGGCTCCAGCAGGGCCATCGCGCCGGTGAAGGCGGGCAGGATCTCGCTCGGCGAACTGCCGATCACCGAGGCGCGCTTGCGGGCGTCGTGGGCGAGCAGGTCGACCCGGTCGCCGGCCCGGGTGGCGAGCGCGGTGAGCAGCAGGGCGGCGTCCAGGGCGGCGTCCAGGCGGGGGGCGTTGCCGACCCGGCCGGCCGAGGTGCGGCCGGTGTCCAGGACGATCAGGATGTGCCGGTCGCGCTCGGGGCGCCAGGTGCGGACGGCGACGGTGTTGCGGCGGGCGCTGGCGCGCCAGTCGATGGAGCGGACGTCGTCGCCGGGCAGGTACTCCCGCAGCGAGTCGAACTCGGTGCCCTGGCCGCGGGTCAACACCGAGGTGCGGCCGTCGAGTTCGCGCAGCCGGGCGAGTCGGGAGGGCAGGTGCTTGCGGCTGTTGAACGGTGGCAGGGCGCGGACCGTCCAGGGGACGTGGTGGGAGCCCTGGCGGCCGGCCAGGCCGAGCGGGCCGAGCGAGCGGACCGTCACCCGGTGGGCGTGGTGGTCGCCGCGGCGGCCCGGGGTGAGGACGGAGACGACCCGGCGCCGTTCGCCGGCCGGGACGGCGAGGGGGTGCCGGGAGGCGGTCTCGGCGGTGCCGGGGCGCCAGGCGGACGGGGCCCAGGCGTCCCGGAGCAGAGCCCGCAGCGGCCGTCCGGAGGAGTTGGTGACGGTCAGTTCGACCGAGGCGTCGTCGCCGAGCCGGACGGTGGTGTCGCCGCTCCGGACGATCCGCAGGCTGCGGACGGGGGCGGCGAGCACCAGGTCGACCAGGACGGCCAGCAGGACGGCACCGGTGACGGTCCCGATCCCGGTCCAGGAGGGCAGCAGCAGGCCCACGAAGAGCGCGCCGAGTGCGGCGAGCAGGGCGGTTCGCCCGGTGAGGGCCATTGCGGGTGCGCTCCTTCGGAAGCCCGGGAGGGAGAGGGGCCGTGGATCAGCGGGGGGCGGGCGTCTGGGCCAGGACGGCCTGGATGACGGAGTCGGCGGTGACGCCCTCCATCTCGGCCTCGGCGCGCAGCGCGACGCGGTGCCGCAGGGTGGGCAGGGCGAGCGCCTTGACGTCGTCCGGGGTGACGTAGTCCCGTCCGGCCAGCCAGGCCCAGGCGCGCGAGGCGGCGAGCAGGGCGGTGGCACCGCGCGGGGAGACGCCGATGGACAGCGACGGGGACTGCCGGGTGGCCCGGCAGAGGTCGACGATGTACGCCAGGACCTCGGGCGAGACGGTGAGTTCGGCGATCTGCGCGCGGGCGGCGGCGAGGTGCTCGGGGCCGGCGACCGGGCGGACGCCGGCCGCGGCGAGGTCCTTGGGGTCGAAGCCGGCGGCGTGCCGGGACAGCACCTGGAACTCCTGGTCGCGGTCGGGCAGCGGCAGGATCAGCTTGAGCAGGAAGCGGTCCAGCTGGGCCTCGGGCAGCGGGTAGGTGCCCTCGTACTCGACCGGGTTCTGGGTCGCGGCGACCAGGAACGGGACGGGCAGCGCGCGCGGCTCGCCGTCCACGGTGACCTGGTGCTCCTCCATGGCCTCCAGCAGGGCGGCCTGGGTCTTGGGCGGGGTGCGGTTGATCTCGTCGGCGAGCAGCAGGTTGGTGAAGACCGGGCCGGGCTGGAAGGAGAACTCGGCGGTGCGGGCGTCGTAGACGAGCGAGCCGGTGACGTCGCCGGGCATCAGGTCGGGGGTGAACTGGATGCGCTTGGTCTCCAGGCTGAGTGCCGTGGACAGGGTGCGGACCAGCAGGGTCTTGGCGACGCCGGGGACGCCTTCGAGCAGTACGTGGCCGCCGCAGAGGAGGGCCACCACCAGGCCGGTGACGGCGGCGTCCTGGCCGACCACGGCCTTGCCGATCTCGGCGCGCAGGGCGGTCAGCGCGGCGCGCGGGTCGGTGACGGGCGTGGCCGGTTCGGCGGTCGGCGGGCCGGGGGTGATGCGGAGCTGGGCGGTCGCCTGTTCGGTCACGGGTTCCGTACCTGCCTTTCGAGGGCGTCGAGGTCGTCGGCGAGCCGCAGCAGCGCGGCGTCGTCGGTCGGGGGCGGGCCGTACAGCAGGGCCCGGACGTCCCCGGCGGGTCGTTCGGGGAGGCGGCCGGCGACGGCCGCGCAGAGCGCCTCCTGGTCGGGCCCGCCGGCCTGCGGCGGGAGGCCCAGGACGGGCGCGAGGCGGTGGACGGCGGCGCGGCGCAGGGCCTCGGCTGCGCGGCCGCGGGCCTTGGCCCGCCGGTAGAGGCGGGCGCGGCCCTCGGTGGTCTCGGCGGCGCGGACCACCACGGGCAGGTTCTCGCTGACCACCGGGCCGAGTCGGCGGGCCCGCCAGAGGGCGGCCAGCACGGCGGCGACGGCCAGCTGGTAGAAGGCCCAGTGCCAGCCCTTGGGGATGTAGTCGTCGAAGCTCTTGCGGGCGGTGCCCTTGGCGACCGGCGCGGAGTAGTCGGGCAGGTGCCAGGTGAGGTGGGGCTGCGAGCCCAGCAGGCCGAGCGCGAGCGAGGCGTTGCCGTCCTCGGCGAGTCGGCCGTTCTGCAGGAAGTCGCCGCTGCCGAGCACGATCACGTCGCCGCCCCCGCCCTCGCCGGGGGCGCTGACCAGCGGGTAGCCGTGGCCGCGGGAGTAGCAGCCGTCGCCGCGGCTGCCGCTGGCGTAGAGGGTGCCGCCCAGCTCGGCGGTGCCGGCCCGGACGGCCTCGGGCAGCGCGCAGCCCGGGTGGGTGCTGCGGACGGACGTGTACGGGATGCCGCCGGCGTCGTCGGAGGTGCGGACGCCGGGGGCGAGCTCGTCGAGGGCGACCGGGCCCGGGTTGATCAGGACCAGCCGCTGGTGCCGGGCGGCGGCGACGGCGCGCAGCTGGGCCGGGCTGAGCAGGTCGGGTTCGGGCAGCACCAGGGTGTCGGTGCCGTCCCCGGGGGTGGTGGGGTCGGTGCTGAGCCGGGCGTTGACGCCCTGGTGTTCGAGCAGCGCGACCACGGCGTGGGCGCCGTCGGCGTCGTAGGAGCGCGGGTCGGACGGCGGGTAGCGGTGGCCCTGGTCGAGGACGGTGAGGCCGATGGCGGAGACCAGCAGGACGGCGAGGAAGGCCAGGTACCAGCGGGCCCGGCGGAGCAGGCCGCGCCCGGTGGGGGCGAGGCTGGTCGGCGCGGCGTCGGCGGGTCGTTCGGTGGGGCGTTCGGCGGCGGGCGGCGCCGGGGCGGTGCTGGTCATGCCGCTCCTCCCTGGGGCGGGGCCGGGGCGGCGGCGTGGGTGAGCACCGGGCGGGTGCGTTCCAGGGTCCGGTCGAGGTCCAGCAGCAGCTGGTAGGCGGCCTGGTCGGCGGTGCGCTCGCCGTAGGCGATGTCGTCGAAGGTGCGGGCGGCGGCGGTCAGCGCGGCGGCGTGCTCGGGCAGCGCCCGGCCGGCTTCGGCGGCTGCCTCGTCGGCGGTGCGGCCGGGGCGGACGTCGAGCAGGGTGCGCTCCTCCAGGGCCCGGACCAGGGCGCGCATCTGCTCGCGGACGGCCTCGGTCCAGCGGCCGGCGGCGGCGTGCCCGGCGGCGGCCGTGCGGTGCTGCGCGGCGCTGCGCGGGCCGTCGGCGCCGTACACGCCGAGGTCGGTGCGGGCGGTGCGCTTGGGCGCGCCGAGGCGCCACCAGACGGCGGCGCCGATCACCAGGGCGACGATCAGGAACAGCACCAGTCCGGTGCTGCCGTCGGTGCCGTCGGCGGAGATGCCGCCGAAGGCCCGGTTGATGTGGTCCCAGATCCAGTCGAGGGCGCGTTCCAGGATCCCTGGGTCGTTCTTGTGGTACTCGGCGTTGAGCAGCTCGTCGCGGGCGGCGTCGCGGGCGGGGTCACGCGGAACGGTGACCGGGGCGCTGCCGAGGGCGAGGAGCCTGTCCCCCCAGATAGGCATCCGGTTCAGTGCCTCGCCGGGGTCTGGTCGGTCCGGCCGTTCCAGCCGCCGCCCTGCTCGGGCAGTCCGGCGGCGCGGGCGAGCTCGATGTCCAGGGCCTCGCGGCGGATCCGCTGGTCGATGTAGACCAGGACGCCGACGGCGGCCAGGAACGGGGTGGTCAGGGCGGAGGCGATGATCCCGGCGACCGAGGTCAGCACCATCATGCCGATGGACTCGTGCCCGGTGTCGTTGAGCCGGTCCAGGGTGCCGAAGCCCAGCACCAGGCCGATGAAGCGGAACGGGATGACCAGGGTCGCGGAGACGACCGCGGCGATGATCCGGCTGAGCACCAGGACGATGCCGAAGACCCGCCACCAGGAGCCGCGGACCAGCCGTCGCGAGCGCGACAGTGCCGCCACCACGCCCTGCTTCTCCAGCATCAGGGCGGGGGCCGCCAGGCTGTAGCGGACCAGCAGCCAGACGCCGACCGGGACGGTCAGCACGCCGACCAGGAACAGCAGGCCCGCGGTGCCGGGCGTGCCGGTTCCGCCGGCGGTGTAGCCGAACAGCGGGGTGAAGCCGAGCAGCACCACGCCGGCGCTCATCAGGGTGGTGAGCACGGTGAGCCCGAGCAGCTGCAGCAGCCGGGGGCGGGCGTCCCGCCAGGCCTCGCCGGCGGTCGCCGAGCGGCCGATGACGGCGCGGCTGACCACGATGGTGAGCAGCGCGACGGCGAGCGCGTCGAGCAGCAGCGTCAGCGGCATGGTGACGAGCAGCGTGAGCAGCTGGGTGGAGGCACCGGTGCGGCCCTTGACCAGCAGCTGGGCGACGAAGCGGCCGGCCTGGTCGAGGACGGCGACGCCGAGCGAGAGGGTGAGCGCGGTGCGCCAGTGCCGGCGGACGGTGGTGACGGCGCCGTCGAGCAGTTCGCCGATGCTGAGCGGGCGCAGCGGGATGACCCCGGGCCGGGGGCTGTGGGCGGCCTCCCAGCCGTACGGGTCGCGGCCGGGCGGCTGCGGGCCCTGGTTCGGCTGTCCGTACCGGGCGCCCCAGCCGGGGGCGGGCTGAGGGGGTGCCGACGGACCGGGCACGGCGGCGGGCGCGTCGGCCGGGGGCCGGGTGCCGTCGCGGGGCGGCTCGGACGAGCTGGGCGAGGCCCAGCCCGGAGTGTCGGTCATCACTGCTCCTCGGAGGGGCGTCCTGGGCGCGGTTCCGGGCGGATCTTTCGCCCGCGCGCAGCGCCCATCGTGCCATGGGGCCCGGAGACGCCCCAGGGGTATCCGGTTGCTGATCGGCAACGGGGCCCGTCGAGGGGTCGGCGGGCGGGTTCCGGACCGTTCGGAGGCGTTCCGACGAGGAGTATTCGCCCGGTATGGCCGGAATTGGACGGTGGGGGAGTTGGCCGTTGTGGAGCATTGGCACTGCTGTGCGGCAGGTCACAATCCGGTAATGAGAAGATGGACCCATGAAGGGACGCGTCCTCGTCGTTGATGACGACTCCGCACTGGCCGAGATGCTCGGCATCGTGCTGCGTGGTGAGGGTTTTGAGCCGTTTTTCGTCGCGGATGGGGACAAGGCGCTAGCCGCGTTCCGGGAGAGCAAGCCCGATCTGGTCCTGCTCGACCTGATGCTGCCCGGTCGGGACGGCATCGACGTGTGCCGGCAGATCCGGGCGGAGTCCGGCGTCCCGATCGTCATGCTGACCGCGAAGACCGACACGGTCGACGTGGTGGTGGGCCTGGAGTCCGGCGCCGACGACTACGTCACCAAGCCGTTCAAGCCCAAGGAGCTGGTGGCCCGGGTGCGTGCCCGGCTGCGCCGTGCCGAGGAGCCGACGCCCGAGCAGCTGACCATCGGCGACCTGGTGATCGACGTGGCCGGTCACTCGGTGAAGCGGGACGGGCGCAGCATCCCGCTGACCCCGCTGGAGTTCGACCTGCTGGTCGCGCTGGCCCGCAAGCCCTGGCAGGTGTTCACCCGTGAGGTGCTGCTGGAGCAGGTCTGGGGCTACCGCCACGCGGCCGACACCCGCCTGGTGAACGTGCACGTGCAGCGACTGCGCTCCAAGATCGAGAAGGACCCGGAGCGCCCGGAGATCGTGGTGACCGTCCGCGGCGTCGGCTACAAGGCCGGACCCAGCTGAGGTGACGGACCGGACCGAGGGCGCCCCGTCGGGTACCGCGACCGACGGGGCGGGGGCCGTGCGCGGGGACGTGCTGAGTTCGACCACCCGCCGCCGTCGCGGCCGCACCGGAGTGTTCGGTCTGATGAAGCGTCAACTCCGACGCCCCGCGCGCCGATTGAGCGCGCTGTACCACCGCTCGATCCAGCTCCGGGTGGTCGCGGTGTCCCTGCTGGCCTCCATCGCGGTGGTCCTGGTGCTGGGCGTGGTCGTGGTGGCGCAGGTGCGCAACGGCTTGCTCGACACCAAGATCGACGCGGCCCGGGCGCAGGCCCGGATCGGCTTCCAGGTCGAGCAGAAGAAGATCGACGAGGCCCGGGACCAGAACCTGCGCGGCGCCGTCGACCCGACCACCGCCGAGACCGGCACCTGGCTGCTGCGCCAGGTCAACGACCTGGCCGCGAGCGGGCAGACGGTCTACTCGGTGATCGCGATGGCACCCGGCACCGGCACGGTCGTCCCGGACAGCGCGGGCTTCGCGCCGCGCTACTCGGGCGACATCCAGCCCAGCAGCGTCCCGGACAGCCTGCGGGCCAAGCTCATGGACGAGCCCGGCCAGATGTTCGACCAGCCGACCCGGATCCACCGCTCGCCCGAGAGCAGCGTCAAGAGCGAGCCCGGGCTGTCCCTCGGCATGCAGTTCGTCGGCCCGGCCGGCACCAGCTACCAGCTGTTCTACGTGTTCTCCTTCGGCCAGGAGACCGACACCCTCAACCTGGTCACCGGCACCCTGGCGACCGCCGGCGTGTTCGTGGTGATCCTGATGGGCGGCATCGCCTGGGTCGTGGTGCGCCAGGTGGTCACCCCGGTGCGGATGGCGGCCGGCATCTCCGAGCGGCTCGCCGACGGCCACCTGGAAGAGCGGATGAAGGTGACCGGGACGGACGACATCGCCCGCCTCGGGGAGTCGTTCAACCGGATGGCCAACGCCCTGCAGGCGCAGATCCGCCAACTGGAGGAGCTGTCCCGGGTGCAGCGGCGGTTCGTCTCCGACGTCTCGCACGAGCTGCGCACCCCGCTGACCACGGTCCGGATGGCCGCCGACCTGATCTACGACAGCCGCGAGGACCTGGACCCGATGGCGGCCCGCTCGGCGGAGCTGCTGCAGGGCCAGCTGGACCGCTTCGAGTCGCTGCTCGCCGACCTGCTGGAGATCAGCCGCTTCGACGCCGGCGCCGCGATCCTGGACGCCGAGCCGGTCGACCTGCGGGAGATCGTCGCCCGGGTGGTGGAGGCCGCCGACCCGCTGGCCGACGCCAAGGGCAGCACCGTGGTGATCCGCGGCGACGGCGAGCCGGTGCTGGCCGAGGTGGACTCCCGCCGGATCGAGCGCATCCTGCGCAACCTGGTGGTCAACGCGCTGGAGCACGGCGAGGGCCGCGACGTGGTGGTCCGGCTGGGTTCGGCGGACGGCGCGGTCGCGGTCGGCGTGCGGGACTACGGCATCGGCCTCAAGCCGGGCGAGGCGTCCCGGGTGTTCCACCGCTTCTGGCGGGCGGACCCGTCCCGGGTGCGCACCACCGGCGGCACCGGCCTGGGCCTGTCGATCGCGGTCGAGGACGCCCATCTGCACGGCGGCTGGCTCCAGGCCTGGGGCGAGCCCGGCGGCGGCTCGCACTTCCGGCTGACCCTGCCGCGCACCCGCGGCGGCGAGATCAACCGGGCGCCGTTCCGGCTGGAGCCGGAGGACTCGCGCAACAACCGCGGCCTGGGCGCGTACGGCACGCCGTACCGGCGGGCGATCGCGCCGTCCGGTTCGACGGCGCTGACCGCGGCCGAGGAGCAGGCCGAGACGCCGGAGGGGACCGGCAACGGGCTGGGCAGCGGGCTCGGCGGAGTGCTGAACATCGGCCCCGGGCTGGGCCGGAGCCGACTGCCCGACGGGCCGCGCTCGGACCCCTCGGACGTGCGGACGGCGGGGGCCGGGTACGGCGCCACCGGTGCCCAGGTCATGGTGGACCCGACGCCCCGGCGGCCGTCGGTGGCACAGCGGACGGCGGAGCCTGACGTGACGGGTGGGACGGGTGGGACGGACCTGGAGGGGTCGCAGCGTGCGAAGGACGAGCAACAGGACTGAGCCGAGGCTCGTGGCGGTGGCCGGCGCGGTGCTCGGCGCCCTGGTGGCGAGCGGCTGCGCGGCCATGCCGGACTCCGGCGGCATCACCAAGGTGGAGCTGTCCCAGGGCTCGGCCGACAAGAACCTTCAGGCCAGGGTCTTCCCGGTGGCGCCTGGCAAGGGCGCCAAGCCGCGCGAGCTGCTGACCGGGTTCCTGGACGCGGTGACCGCCGACGAGGGGTACGACACCGCGCGGAAGTACCTCACCGAGCGCGCCGCCGCGACCTGGAACCCGGACGCGGGCATCGAGGTGCTCTCCGCCACCCAGATACCGGTCGACCAGGTCGTCGGCGAGGCGGACACCACCTACTCCGAGACGGTGACCGGGCAGCGGGTGGCCCGGGTCGACGAGAAGCACTCGTACCTGCAGATGGGGCAGGGCAGCAACAACCGCACGTTCGACTTCACCTTCGTCCGGGAGAAGGGGGGCGAGTGGCGGATCGACAAGCTGGACAACGGCGTGATCATGAACGAGACCAACTTCCGGAACAGCTTCCGGCAGGTCGAGCGCTTCTTCTATACCACCCCCGACCCGTCCGCGCCCGGCCCGGGCGGCGCCGGCCAGGAGGTGCTGGTCGCCGATCCGATCTACCTGCGGCGCCGGGTCGACCCGCTGGCCTCGGCCGCCAAGGCGCTGGTCGCCGGGCCCTCCGGCTGGCTCTCGCCGGTGGTCCGGACGGCCTTCCCGGGCGGTGCCACGGTCGACAAGGTGACCGTCGACGACAGCCGGATCGCCCATGTGCAGCTCGGCGGGGCGGACCTGGGCGACTCGACGGGCTGCCGCCGGATGGCCACCCAGCTCTTCTACACCTTCGCCGACCAGGGCAAGGGGCAGGTCGAGAAGCTGGAACTGAAGGGGCAGCGCGGCTCCTGCACGGTCACCCGCACGGACGACCCCGGCGTCGGCCCCGGCGCGCTGGCCGGCCGGCTGCTGCAGGCCCCCCAGCAGTACTACCAGCGGGCCGACAACGGCGTGCTGATGGTGGCCGACGACGGGCACAGCGGCGATCCGGTGCCCGGGGTGCTCGGCAAGCCGCACGCCAACGGCGCCCCCGCGCTGGGCACCGTCGCGGTCAGCCGGGACGGCGCCCAGGCCGCCGCGATCTCGGACGACGGCCACCAGCTCTACGTGGTGTCGCTGCAGGCCGGCGCCACGACGATGCCCGAACCGGTGCTCGGCTCCCCGGTGAAGCCGGGCGCCAAGGACGACGGCTTCACCTCGCCCAGCTGGGACGGCCGCGGCGACCTCTGGGTGGTGGACCGCAACCCGCAGGGCCCGCGGGTGGTCATGGTGCGCGGCGGCAGGACGTACACCGTGCCGGTGACCATGAAGACCGGGAACACCGAGTCGCCGCTGCAGGGGGTGCAGGCGCTGAAGCTCTCCTCGGACGGCGCCCGGGTCGCCCTGATCGTCAAGTCCTCCGGGGCGAGCGGAAGTTCGCTGATGTTCGGGCTGGTGCAGCACGGCGGTACGCCGGACGCGCCGACCGTGCGGATCACCGGGGTGCGCGCGGCGGCCCCCTCGCTCACCGACGTCGCCTCGGTGTCCTGGGCGGAGACGGACCAGCTGCTGGTGCTCGGCAAGGAGACCGACCGCCCCCAACAGCTGTACTACGTCAGCACCGACGGCTCGCAGAGCACGGACAGTCAGCAGCTGCAGACCGGCAACGGCCTGCCGTCCTCCCCGCAGTCCGTGTCGAGCGCGGAGGCCCGCGGCTACGAGCTGCGGCAGCCGTCGCCGGTGCTCGCGGTGGCCGGGGGCACCGTCTACCGGCTGGTCAACAACCAGTGGCGGGAAGCCCAGTTGGCGGACAAGGCCCGCTCGTACTTCTACGCGGGCTGAGGCCACGGCCCGGGGGCATCAGCCGGCCGGCTGCACCGAGGTGGCCGCGACCGTCGCGGCGGCCCGGGCCGGCAGCCCGGCGGCGGCCAGCGCCCGGGCCGCCTCGGCCAGGCTCGCCCCGGTCGTCACCAGGTCGTCCACCAGCACCGGCTGACGGCCGGCCAGGCCGCGGCGGGCGCGCGGCAGGACGGTGAGCGCGCCGTGCAGGTTGCGCCGCCGCTCGGCGGCGCCCAGCCCGGCCTGGTCGGTGACCGGTCGGGCGTGCCGCAGCAGCGGCGCGGCCCGGACGTCCAACCCGGCCCGGCGCAGCGACCGGGCGGCGGCCCCGGCCAGCCGCAGCGTCGGGTCGTGACCCCGGGCGCGCACCGCCGAGCGGGCCGAGGGCATCGGCACCAGCAGCAGCGGGGCCGTCCCGGCCCGGGCCCCCAGGGCGGAGCGCACCGCCCGTCCGAGCGCCTCGCCGAGCGGTCCGGCCAGCCGCAGCGCGCCGCGCTCCTTGTGCGCGAGCAGCAACTGCCGTACCGGGTCGGCGTACGGGGCCGCCGCGTGCGCCCAGGGCAGCACGGTGGGGCCGGGGCGCGCGGTGGCCAGGACGTGCCGACAGGCCGGGCAGAGCTGGCCGTGTTCGGTGCCGCAGCCCGCGCAGTTCGCGGGGAGCAGGACGTCCAGCAGTCCGGCCAGTGCGTGGCCGAACGGTGTCCGCGCGGACGGCGGAGGGGCGGGGGAGAGGGAGGGCGGCACGGCTGCTCCTGGCGGCGGCAGGCACGGAGAGTCAGCAAAGGATCGGCCGTATGGGGGGCGTTGTCCAGGCATTTACCCATACTTCACCCGCAGGAGGGTAAACAGGGTGCAACAGTTTGACCGCCCGCCATCGACACCGACCGCAGTATCGGGTCATACCCACCTTCTCGCCTGGGGAGGCGAAAACCCCGTGTGAGGTGTTCGATAAGGCTCCAAGGGGTTTCAACCGTCCCTGATGGGGAGGAAGTGGTTGAGGGCCAGTCGTTCCCGCCGCTGGCGGCGGGGGCGGGGGGCCGGCAGTGGATGGGCTGGTCCAGCTGGAGCTCAGTCCGGTCCGGTAGCACCCGGATCGGCGTCAGCACGAGGGATCGGAGTTCTGCGTGGACATCGTCGTCAAGGGCCGCAAGACCGAGGTGCCCAAGAGGTTCCGCGAGCACGTGGCCGAGAAGCTGGAGAAGGTCCAGAAGTTCGACGGCAAGGTGATCAGCCTCGACGTCGAGGTGTCCAAGGAGCACAACCCGCGGCAGGCCGACCGGTCGGACCGCGTGGAGATCACTCTCCGTACCCGGGGCCCGGTGATCCGGGCCGAAGCCGCGGCCGGCGACCCGTACGCGGCGCTCGACCTGGCCTCGGCGAAGCTCGACGCCCAGCTGCGCAAGTCCGCGGACCGGCGTCGGGTGCACAAGGGCGGCGCCAACGGCCGCACCCCGATCAGCGTCGCCGAGGCGACCGCGGCCCTGGCCGCGCTGCCGGAGACGACGGCGCCGGAGGGCACGACCAACGGGGCCGTCCGCAAGACCATGATGGGATCCCTGGAAGTGGAGGGCGAAGGCCCGCTGGTGGTCCGGGAGAAGACGCACTCGGCCGCCCCCATGGCGCTGGACCAGGCGCTCTACGAGATGGAGCTGGTCGGCCACGACTTCTACCTCTTCGTGGAGAAGGACAGCGGCCTGCCGAGCGTCGTCTACCGTCGGCACGGCTACCACTACGGCGTCATCCACGTGCAGCCGGACATGGCGGCCGGGGTGGCCAGCGGCGCCGGCGGTGCGATCGGTCGGTCCGTCGACGAGGACTGACCCTCCTGCGGTGATGGACGGAGGGGTGACCCCGGTGGCAGCGGCCGCCGGGGTCACCGGCGTTTCGGGGCGTTCCGCCCGTACCGGGCACGGCCCGGTGGGACGGGTTCGAACGGTGCTCGGGTCCGTTGCGTCAAGGGGTCACCCGATGCGGGGGAATCGGCATCGGAGGGTGACCGCGGCGGTGGCGGGGCGTGGAATGATTGGGCGCACGTCGACCCGCGAAGGGGGAGGAGCGGATGGGGGATCACTTCGGGCTGGGGCCCGCTGCGGGGCCGGTCGCCGGGCTGCCACCGGGGCCGGAGGAGGAACCCGCGTACGCGCCGCGCCGGGGTGAGCCGATCCGCGTCCTGGTGGTGGACGACCACGCGCTGTTCCGCCGGGGACTGGAGATCGTGCTGGCGGAGGAGCCGGACATCAAGGTCGTCGGCGAGGCCGGGGACGGTGCCGAGGCGGTGCTGAAGGCCGCCGACCTGCTGCCCGACATCATCCTGATGGACGTCCGGATGCCGCGTCGCAGCGGGATCGAGGCCTGCACGGCGATCAAGGACGTGGCGCCCAGCACCAAGATCATCATGCTGACGATAAGCGACGAGGAGGCCGACCTCTACGAGGCGATCAAGGCGGGCGCCACCGGCTACCTGCTGAAGGAGATCTCCACCGACGAGGTCGCCACCGCGATCCGCGCGGTCGCCGACGGGCAGTCGCAGATCAGCCCGTCGATGGCCTCCAAGCTGCTCACCGAGTTCAAGTCGATGATCCAGCGGCGCTCCGACGACCGGGACCTGGTGCCCGCCCCGCGGCTCACCGAGCGGGAGCTGGAGGTGCTGAAGCTGGTGGCGACCGGGATGAACAACCGGGAGATCGCCAAGGAGCTGTTCATCAGCGAGAACACCGTGAAGAACCACGTCCGCAACATCCTGGAGAAGCTCCAACTGCATTCCAGGATGGAGGCCGTGGTGTACGCGATGCGGGAGAAGATCCTCGAAATAGGGTGACGGCCGCGGGGTGCCGGCCGCCGGGTGCCGACCGTCGTGCGTCGGCGGGCGGTCCTCGGGTGCCGGCCCCTCCCGGGCCGGCCGCCGTCATCGGGTGAGGAGCTTCTCCAGGGCGGGGCGCAGCCGTTCGTCGTGCAGCGCCTCGACCCGCACCCCGTCGCAGCCGACCCAGGCGGCCGCCTCGCGCAGGGCGGTGGCGAGCGCCTCCAGGTGCCGGGCGGCGTCGCCCCGGCCGTCGGTCAGCGAGACCTGCCGGGCGACCAGCGTGCGCCCCTCCCGGGCCGGGTCGACCCGGCCGACCAGGCGGCCGCCGGCCAGCAGCGGCATCGCGAAGTAACCGTGCACCCGCTTGTGCCTGGGCGTGTAGGCCTCCAGCCGGTGCGTCATGCCGAAGATCCGCTCGGTGCGGGCGCGGTCCCAGATCAGCGAGTCGAACGGCGAGAGCAGCGTGGTGCGGTGGCGTCCGCGCGGGGCGGCGGCCAGTGCGGCCGGATCGGCCCAGGCCGCGGCCCGGGCGCCGTCCGGCCCCCAGCCGGCCACCTCGACCGGGACCAGTCCGCTGTCCGCGAGCACCGCGTCCAACTGCTCGGCGCGCAGCCGGTGGTAGTCCTGAAGGTCGGCGCGGGTGGCCACGCCGAGCGCGGCGCCGGCCTGGGCCACCAGGGTGCGCAGGCACTCCTCGTCGGACCGGTCCTGGCCGAACAGGGCGTCGGGGACGGCCTGTTCGGCCAGTGCGTAGACCCGCTTCCAGCTCCGGCGCTCGGTGCAGACCACGTCGCCGAAGGCCAGCGCGCGTTCGACCGCGATCTTGGTGTCGGACCAGTCCCACCACTCGGAGGTCCGCTTGGCGCCGCCCAGTTCGGTGGAGGTCAACGGCCCCTCGGCGCGCAGCTTGTCGAGCACCGCCCGGTACGTCCCCGGCTCGACCCGGTGGCTCCAGACGTGGCCGCGGTCGCGGTAGTGGCGGCGCCGGAAGGCGAACAGCGGCCACTCCTCGACCGGCAGGATGCAGGCGGCGTGCGACCAGTACTCGAAGCTGGTGCCCGAACCCCAGTAGGCCGCCTCGACCGTCGGGCGGCCGACCGCGCCGAGCCGGGCGTAGGGCACCAGCTCGTGCGAGCGGGCCAGCACCGAGATGGTGTCCAGCTGGACCGCCCCCAGGTGCCGCAGCACCCCGCGCACCCCGGCCCGGCGGTCGGGCGCGCCCAGCAGGCCCTGGGCCCGCAGGGCGATCCGGCGGGCGTCGTCGGCGCCCAGGACGGTGACGGGGGCGGGATCGGCAGCGGCGGAGGTCATGCCGGCGAGCGTAGCCGGGGGTACTGACAGCAGCCGGGGTGCCGGCAGCGGGCGGGTGCTGACAGCGGGCGCCGCTCCCGGAGGAGCCGGGCCCGGGCTCAGGCCAGGTCGGACGGGAGCAGCGAGGCGACCCAGGCGTCGCGGAAGGCGCCGCGCTGCTCGGCGTACGACCGCAGGGTGCCCTCGTGGCGGTAGCCGACCCGCTCGGCGACCGCGCGGGAGCCCTCGTTGCCGACGTAGGCGAGCCACTGGAGGCGGCGCAGCCCGAGGTCGGTGAGCGCCCAGCGGGCGACCGCGCGGGCCGCCTCGACGGTGTAGCCGCGGCCGCGCCGCTCCGGAGCCGTCCACCAGCCGACCGAGCCGGCGCCCGGGTCGCCGGGCGTGCGGGTGACCGCCTGGGTGCCGACCAGGCGCCCGGTCTCCCGTTCGACCACGCACCAGATGAACTCGGTGCCCGAGGCCAGCCCCTGCGGGGCCAGGGTGCGGACGAAGAACTCGGCGTCCTCGCGGCGGTAGGGGACCGGGACGACCGTCCAGCGCTGGATGTCGGGGTCCTGGCAGGCGGCGAGGACCGCGTCCACGTCCGACTCCAGCGGGGCGCGCAGGACGAGCCGTTCGGTGGTGAGGGTGACGAGTGCGCTCCGCGGTTCTTCCATGGGCGGATTATTCCCGCGCAGCAGGAACGCCGGCATCCGGATTCGGGGCCAACTCCCCGGTCGGTCGACCGTTTTGTCCCGGTGGACGGTGCTATCGGTCCATGTGCTCGCGCGGGTGACACGGGAATACCGTGCTGACGCACCTCCCGGCGCGTTGGACTCCTCGCATACGATGGCCCGTGCGGTGGGGTGGACCCCCCGTGCAGTCGTCCAGTGCCAATACAGGCAAGGAGCCCGCTCAAGTGTCCGTCTTCGACAAGATCCTGCGCGCCGGCGAAGGCAAGATCCTTCGCAAGCTGCAGCGGATTGCTGCCCAGGTCAACTCCATCGAAGAGGACTTCGTCAACCTCACCGACGCCGAGCTGCGCGCGCTGACCGACGAGTACAAGCAGCGGCTCGTGGACGGCGAGACCCTGGACGACATCCTCCCCGAGGCGTTCGCCACCGTCCGGGAGGCCGCCAAGCGGGTGCTCGGCCAGCGGCACTACGACGTCCAGCTGATGGGCGGCGCGGCCCTGCACCTCGGCTACGTCGCCGAGATGCGCACCGGTGAGGGCAAGACCCTCGTCGGCACCCTGCCCACGTACCTGAACGCGCTGACCGGCAAGGGCGTTCACCTGATCACGGTCAACGACTACCTCGCCGAGCGCGACTCGGAGTGGATGGGCCGGGTGCACCGCTTCCTCGGCCTCGAAGTCGGCGTGATCCTCGCCAACATGACGCCCGCCGAGCGCAAGCGCCAGTACGCGATGGACATCACGTACGGCACGAACAACGAGTTCGGCTTCGACTACCTGCGCGACAACATGGCCTGGTCGAAGGACGAACTCGTCCAGCGCGGCCACAACTTCGCGGTGGTCGACGAGGTCGACTCGATCCTCATCGACGAGGCCCGCACCCCGCTGATCATCTCCGGCCCGGCGGACCAGGCGACCAAGTGGTACGCCGACTTCGCCAAGCTGGTGCTGCGCCTGAAGATCGACCGCGACTACGAGGTCGACGAGAAGAAGCGCACCGTCGGCGTCCTGGAGGAGGGTGTCACCCGGGTCGAGGACTACCTCGGCATCGACAACCTCTACGAGTCGGTGAACACCCCGCTCGTCGGCTTCCTGAACAACGCCATCAAGGCCAAGGAGCTGTACAAGGTCGACAAGGACTACGTCGTCATGAACGGCGAAGTCATGATCGTCGACGAGCACACCGGCCGCATCCTGGCCGGTCGCCGCTACAACGAGGGCATGCACCAGGCGATCGAGGCCAAGGAGGGGGTGGAGGTCCAGAACGAGAACCAGACGCTGGCCACCATCACCCTGCAGAACTTCTTCCGCCTGTACGGCAAGCTCTCCGGCATGACCGGTACCGGCACCACCGAGGCCGCCGAGTTCCACCAGATCTACAAGCTCGGCGTGGTGCCGATCCCGACCAACAAGACGCCGCTGCGCATCGACCAGCCCGACCTGATCTACAAGTCGGAGCCGGCCAAGTTCGCCGCCGTGGTCGAGGACATCGCCGAGAAGCACGAGAAGGGCCAGCCGGTGCTGGTCGGCACCGTGTCGGTCGAGAAGTCCGAGTACCTGTCGCAGGAGCTGCGCAAGCGCGGCATCCCGCACGAGGTGCTGAACGCCAAGCACCACGAGCGCGAGGCGCAGATCGTCGCCCAGGCCGGCCGCAAGGGCGCCGTCACCGTCGCCACCAACATGGCCGGCCGTGGCACCGACATCATGCTCGGCGGCAACCCGGACCACCTGGCGGCGGCCGAGCTGGCCCAGCGCGGGCTCTCCACCGGGGACAACCCGGAGGAGTACGAGGCCGCGTTCCCGGAGGCGCTGGAGAAGGCCAAGGCCTCGGTCAAGGCCGAGCAGGACGAGGTCAAGGAGGCCGGCGGCCTCTACGTCCTCGGCACCGAGCGGCACGAGTCCCGCCGGATCGACAACCAGCTGCGCGGCCGCTCCGGCCGTCAGGGCGACCCGGGCGAGTCCCGCTTCTACCTGTCGCTGGGCGACGACCTGATGCGCCTGTTCAAGGCCGGCATGGTCGAGCGCGTGCTCTCGATGGCCAACGTGCCCGAGGACGTGCCGATCGAGTCCAAGATGGTCACCCGCGCGATCGCCTCCGCGCAGACCCAGGTCGAGCAGCAGAACTTCGAGATCCGCAAGAACGTCCTGAAGTACGACGAGGTGCTCAACCGCCAGCGCGAGGTCATCTACGGCGAGCGCCGCCGGGTGCTGGAGGGCGAGGACCTCCAGGAGCAGGTCACCCACTTCATGGACGACACCGTCGAGGCCTACGTCAAGGCGGCCACCGGCGAGGGCTTCGAGGACGACTGGGACCTCGACAAGCTCTGGACCGCGTTCAAGCAGCTCTACCCGATCAGCCTGGACCTGGCCGAGCTGGAGGAGGAGGTCGGCGGCCCGGCGGGCCTGACCCCCGAGTTCCTGATCAAGGTCGTCCAGGAGGACGTCCAGGCGCAGTACGGCGCCCGCGAGGACCAGCTCGGCGAGGAGATCCTGCGCGAGCTGGAGCGCCGGGTCGTGCTGTCGGTGCTGGACCGCCGCTGGCGCGAGCACCTCTACGAGATGGACTACCTCCAGGAGGGCATCGGCCTGCGGGCCATGGCGCAGCGCGACCCGCTGATCGAGTACCAGCGCGAGGGCTTCGACATGTTCACCGCGATGATGGAGGGCATCAAGGAGGAGTCCGTCGCCTACCTGTTCAACCTGGAGGTCCAGGTCGAGCAGCAGGTCGAGGAGGTGCCGGTGGAGGACGCCGCGGTGCTGCTCGACAAGCTGGAGAAGGACGCCGCCCGCCCGGAGATCAAGGCCAAGGGCCTGGAGGCCCCGAAGCCGAAGCGGCTGCACTACACGGCCCCCTCGGAGGAGGTCGGCGGCGGTGTGGTCGAGGGCGACTTCGAGGACGCCGTGCCGGACGACGAGAGCGACGGGCTGACCCGCGCCGAGCGCCGCAAGGCCGCCAAGTCCGCCAAGGGCCGCCGCCGCAAGGGCTGAGCCGGCCGCAGGACGCCACGCAGGGCGCCGTTCCCGTACCGGGGCGGCGCCCTGCGCCGTCCCGTGCGCCGTGGTGGTCATCGGGCCTCCACGGCGGTGCACCGCCACTGGCCGCCCGGGCCGCGCTGTTCCAGCCGGAAGGCCACCATGTGGTGCCGGCGGCCGAGGTCGACCCGGACGCAGGCCTCGACGGCGTCGGGCGAGGGCGACCGGTCGTGCACCGGGCCGAGCCGGGGGCGGTCGGCGGGGCCGCCGCGGCGCAGCGCACCGGCCCGGACCAGCGCGGCGAGCTGTCCGTAGCCGTCCAGGCTGGTGTGCCGCATCAGCTGGCCGGAGGGCCGGGCGCCGGTGAGCACCTCGACCAGCTGGTGGGCGAACCGGGCGGCGAGGGCCCGGGCGTCGTGCGGGGCGGGCCCGGTGGCGGCGGCGCCGGTGGACCTGGCGGCGCAGGCGGCGCGCGGGTGGCGCGGGTGGCGCCCGGCCGGGTCGCAGCTTCCGGAGGCGCGCACCCGGCGGTGCGGACGGGCGGCGAGCTGGGCGGTGGGGCGGACGGTCACGGTGCCTCCCGGCAAGGGCGGTGCGGGTACGGACGGGTCCAGGCTGGTGGCGGTGATCATCGGGCGGCAACGCCTTTCCGGGGCCCCTGGAACCCCGCCCGAAGTTCACCTATCCGGGTGAGTCGGCCAGTGCGGTGCCGGGCCCGGGGCCGGCGTCGCGGGCGCCGGGTTGACGTGCAGGAACGGCCCGTACGGCCCGAAAGGGGACGCCCGGGTACGGCGGACCGGGTGGTCCCGCCCCGGGCTCCCGTTGCACCGTCCGGGCGTCCGCGCGCACCATCGGAGCCGGACCCGAACCGGACGATGACGGGCGGCCGGGATGACGACAGTCGGAACGACCACACGGGCGGCGGCACCGAGCGCGACCGCCGGGGGCGCACCCCGGCGCGGGCTGGTGCTGGGCGGCGGCGGGATGCTCGGCGCGGCCTGGACGGTCGGCGCGCTGTGCGCCGTCGAGGAGGCCGCCGGGCACCCGCCGGGCGGGGCGGACGTCCTGCTCGGCACCTCCGCGGGCGCGATCCTGGCCGCGCTGCTGGCCGGGGGCGTGCGCCCCGAGCAGCTGCGCGACCACCAGCGCGGCCTGCCGATCACCGAGGGCCCGCTGGCCGGGGTGGCCTTCGACTACGACACGGTGCTGGGCGGCGCGCTGCCGCCCCGCCCGGGGGTCGGGATCGGTTCGCCGGACCTGCTGCGGGACGCCGTCCGGCACCCGCGCGAGTACCCGCTGCTGACCATGGTCTCGGCGGTGGCGCCGCACGGCCGCGGCTCGTTGGCCCCGATCGGCGAGCTGGTGCGCGGGCTGCTCGGCCCGGGCGGCTGGCCGGACCAGGACCAGGACCCGGACCCGGCGGTACGGGCGGCCCGGGCGCTCCCCGGCGCGGTGGCGCCGAGCGCGGCCGCCGCGCCGCTGCGGGTGGCCGCGGTGGACTACCGCAGCGGTCACCGGGTGGTCTTCGGCGACCCGGCCGCCCCGGCCGTCCCGGTCGCCGCGGCCGTGATGGCCTCCTGCGCCATCCCGGGCTGGTTCGCCCCGGTGCGCCTGGACGGTTCGGCGTTCGTGGACGGCGGCTGCTGGTCGGCGACCAACGCCGACCTGCTGCTCGGCCGGGGCCTGGACGAGGTGTACGTGCTCGCCCCGATGGCCGTACGGCTGGGCCCGAGGGCCGGGCGCTCCGGCCGCGGCGGCCTGGCCGCGCTGCGCGAGTGGCGGGCCCGGGACCGCCCGCACGGCGTGCTGGCCCAGCTGGTCGGCCGCTACCGCCGCGCGGTGACCCGGCAGCTGCTGCGCGAGGCGGCGCTGCTGCGGGCCGAGGGCGTCCGGGTACGGCTGCTCGCGCCGACGCCGGCCGACCTTGCGGTGATGGGCCCGAACCCGATGGATCCGGCCCGCCGCGGCGAGGCGCTGGAGTGCGGCCTGCGGTCCGGCTGGGAGGCGCTGGGCGCCGGGCGCGGCCCGGGCCCGGGGTGATCACGGGCGGTCCGGCGGAGCTTATTCTTGGGGGCGCTGGATGCTGTGCCGCCGGACGCTGTGCTGTTGCGGGCCGGTCGGACGAACCCCCGCTGGACGAACCGGAGAGTGCCACCGATGCGCGTGTACGTGCCCACCACCCTGACCGGCCTGGCGGCGGCGCACGAGGGCGGCGCCCTGGAGCAGTCCGCGGCGTACGCCGTGACGCCCGCGCTGCGCGAGTGGTACGTCAGCGACGACCTGGAGGAGCTGGAGTACGCGGCCCTGAACCGCGCCGCGCAGTCCTCGCTGCGGCTGCTGGCGGCCGACCCGGACGCCCCGCGCCGGCGCGTCGTGGTGGCGCTGGACGTGGCCGACTCGGCGGTGCGGCCCTTCCCCGGTGACGAGTACCAGGACCAGGCCTCGCTGGGCCGGGTGGTGCTGGCCGGCCCGGTGAAGCTGGCCAAGGCCGCCGCGGTGCACGCCGACGTGGCCGACGACGAGGTGGTCGAGGACGTCACGGCGGCGGTGGCGGCGGTGGCCGCGGCCGACGCGGGCGACCAGGACGCCCAGTTCACCGTGGACGGCGCGGAGGACCACGACCTGCTCTGGTACGCGACCCAGGAGATCCCCGGACTGCTCGGCTGAGCGGCTCCGGACGACTCCGGACGGCCCCGCGGGGCTCGTGCGGACCGCGGGGGCCGGGCGGAGCGTGAGCATCGTCCTACCGGCGGATCGGCCGTTCGGGTTAGCGTTTGACCCCGTGCGCACTCACATCGTTTGGGACTGGAACGGCACGCTCTTCCACGACATGGACGCCGTCCTCGGCGCGAGCAACGCCGCCTTCGCGACCATCGGGGTCGAGCCGATGACCCTGCAGCAGTACCGCGAGCAGTACGAGATCCCGATCCCCCGCTTCTACCAGCGGCTGCTCGGCCGGATGCCCTCCCAGCAGGAGTGGCTGGCGCTGGACGACGCCTTCCAGGACCGCTACCGCGAGCTCAGCCCGGCCTGCGGCCTGACCGAGGGCGTGCCCGAGCTGCTGGCCGGCTGGCAGGCGGCCGGGCACAGCCAGTCGCTGCTGTCGATGTACATGCACGACAAGCTGGTGCCGCTGGTCGACTCCTTCGGCCTGACCGGCAGCTTCCTGCGGGTGGACGGCCGCAGCGGCCCCTCCGGCGGCCAGAAGGCGGAGCAGCTGACCAGGCACCTGGCCGAGCTCGGCGAGCGGGTCGACCCGGCCCGGACGGTGCTGATCGGCGACGCCGCGGACGACGCCCTGGCGGCGCTGCACGCGGGCGCCCACGCGGTGCTGTACACCGGTGGTTCGCACACCCGGGAGAAGCTGGAGCCGGTCGGCGTCCCGGTGGTGGACAGCCTGGCCGAGGCGGTCGAACTGGCGGGGCGGCTGACGGGCTGAGCCCCAAGCGGGGCCGGGCCTGGGGCCGGGCCGGGTCGGGCCTCGGACCGGGCCGATCCGTACGGTCGTGACGGCGGACGTGGCGGGCGCCACGTCCGCCGTTGGCGTGTCTGGACGGGCGGATCCGTCCGGTGCTGGTCAGGCTGGGAGTCGAACCCCAGCCCGAACCCCAGCCCGACATCTCCCGCCCGACCCCCGCCGCCGCCAGGACGGAGCCGCCATGCCCATCGACGCAGTCACCGAGGTGCCGACCCCGGTCAACGAGCCGGTGCGGTCGTACGCGCCCGGCAGCCCGGAGCGGGACCGGCTGGTTCGGCGGCTGGACGAGCTGGCGGCCGAGCAGATCCCGCTGCCGATGACCATCGGCGGCGAGCAGCGCTTCGGCGGCGGCGAGCGGATCGACGTCGTCCAGCCGCACCACCACGCCGCCAAGCTGGGCGTGCTCGGCAACGCCACCCGGGAGGACGCCCGGGCGGCGGTGGACGCGGCGCTGGCGGCCGGGCGGCAGTGGCGCTCGCTCTCCTTCGACGACCGGGCGGCGGTCTTCCTGCGCGCCGCCGACCTGCTGGCCGGCCCCTGGCGGGAGACGCTCAACGCGGCGACGATGCTCGGTCAGTCCAAGACCGCGCAGCAGGCCGAGATCGACTCGGCCTGCGAGCTGATCGACTTCTGGCGGTTCAACGTCGGGTTCGCCCGACAGGTCCTGGCGGAGCAGCCGATCTCCTCCCCGGGGGTGTGGAACCGGGTCGACCACCGCCCGCTGGAAGGTTTCGTCTACGCGATCACCCCGTTCAACTTCACCGCGATCGCCGGGAACCTGCCCACCGCCCCCGCGCTGATGGGCAACACCGTGGTCTGGAAGCCGGCGCCGACCCAGACCCTGGCCGCGTACCACCTGATGCGGCTGCTGGAGGCGGCCGGGCTGCCGCCCGGGGTGATCAACCTGGTCACCGGCGACGGTCTGCAGGTCTCCCCGGTGGCGCTGGCCGACCCGGCGCTGGCCGGACTGCACTTCACCGGCTCCACCGCGACCTTCCAGTCGCTCTGGCAGACGATCGGCGCCAACATCGGCGGCTACCGCACCTACCCGAGGATCGTCGGCGAGACCGGCGGCAAGGACTTCCTGCTGGCCCACCGTTCGGCCGACCCGGACATCCTGAGGACCGCGATGATCCGCGGCGCCTTCGAGTACCAGGGCCAGAAGTGCTCGGCGCTCTCCCGCGCCTACCTGCCGCGCAGCCTGTGGCTGCGGATCAAGGACGACTTCCTGGCCGAGGTGGACGCCCTGACGGTGGGGGACGTCACCGACCTGTCGAACTTCATGGGCGCCCTGATCGACCGGCGCGCCTTCGAGAAGAACCGCAACGCCATCGAGCGGGCCAAGGCCGACCCGACCGTCGAGCTGGTGGCCGGCGGCCAGTACGACGACGCGATCGGCTGGTTCGTCCGGCCGACCGTCCTGGTCTCCTCCGACCACCGGGGCGAGATCTTCCGCACCGAGTACTTCGGCCCGATCCTGGCGATCCACGTCTACGAGGACTCCCGCTGGGACGACGTGCTCGGCCGGGTCGACGGGGGCGCCCCGTACGGCCTGACCGGCGCGGTGATCGCCCAGGACCGCTACGCCATCGCCCAGGCCGTGGAGGAACTGCGCTTCGCCGCCGGGAACTTCTACATCAACGACAAGCCCACCGGCGCCGTCGTCGGCCAGCAGCCCTTCGGCGGTTCCCGGGCCTCCGGGACCAACGACAAGGCGGGCGCCGCCCAGAACCTGCTGCGCTGGACCTCGGCCCGGGCGATCAAGGAGACCTTCGTCCCACCGACCCGGTACGGATACCCGCACATGGGCTGAAAGCGAACACGGCCTTCCGGTTTGGACATGGTGTCCAGGACGGACCCGACATCCTGCGGGTTTGCGCCTCCCTGTCCCTGTGCACCTTCGATTGATCCGGTTAGGCTGGCTGGCGTCGTCGGGTGGCTTGCAGGACGAACGTGTCGTCCTACCCGCTGGGAGGACGTTTCATGCGTGCCATGAGCCCCTTTCAGTCGGACGGTGCGGCAGGATTGCGAGCGACCCGTCGGTGTACATCCACACACCACCGAGTCACGCAACGGCGCGCGACAGGAGCCAAGAAGTCATGCAGACCAAGCTGGACGCAGCCAAGGCCGAACTGCTCAAGAAGGCAGCCGCAGCCGCTGAGAACAGCCAGGTGGGGGGAGCGGCGCCGGGGGAGGGTCTGAGCAACGGCGCTCTGACCGCGTACCTGCACCACTACTACCTCCACACCGCGCCCGAGGACCTGGTCGACCTCGACCCGGTCGACGTGTACGGCGCGGCCGCCTCGCACTACCGCCTGGGCCTCAAGCGCCCCCAGGGCACCGCCGAGGTGCGGGTCCACACCCCCTCGGTCGAGGAGAACGGCTGGTCCTGCGGCCACACCGTGGTCGAGGTCGTCACCGACGACATGCCCTTCCTGGTGGACTCGGTCACCAACGAGCTCTCCCGCCAGGACCGCGCGATCCACCTGGTCGTCCACCCCCAGCTGGTCGTCCGCCGCGACATCACCGGCAAGCTGCTGGAGATCCTGGACGTCGACGCCTGCTCCCGCAGCCAGGCGGCCGGCACCGAGTGGCCCGCCGACGCGACCGTCGAGTCGTGGATGCACATCGAGATCGATCGCGAGACCGACCGCGACGACCTGCGCACCATCGAGACCAACCTGCGCCGGGTGCTCGGCGACGTCCGCGAGGTCGTCGAGGACTGGTCCAAGATGCGCGACAGCGCGCTGCGCCTGGCCGACGAGCTGGCCGAGGAGCCCCCGGCCGAGCTGCCCGAGCAGGAGGTCGGCGAGGCCTGGGAGCTGATGCGCTGGCTGGCCGACGACCACTTCACCTTCCTCGGCTACCGCGAGTACGACCTGGTCGAGCACGAGGGCGAGGAGGTCCTCAAGGCCGTCGCCGGGACCGGCCTGGGCATCCTGCGCTCCGACCCGCACAGCCACGACGACCGCCACCACTCGGTCTCCGAGGCCTTCGGCCGGCTCTCCGCGCCGGTCCGCGCCAAGGCGCACGAGAAGAAGCTGCTCGTCCTGACCAAGGCCAACAGCCGCTCCACCGTGCACCGCCCGGCCTACCTGGACTACGTCGGCGTCAAGAAGTTCAACGCCGCCGGCGAGCCCACCGGCGAGCGCCGCTTCCTCGGCCTGTTCTCCTCCGCCGCCTACACCGAGTCGGTCACCCGCATCCCGGTCGTGCGCCGCAAGGTCCAGGAGGTGCTGGAGGGCTCCGGCTTCTCCAGCGAGAGCCACGACGGCCGCGACCTGCTGCAGATCATGGAGACCTTCCCGCGCGACGAGATCTTCCAGACCTCGGCCGACGAGCTGCTCTCCATCGCCACCAGCGTGCTCTACCTGCAGGAGCGCCGTAAGCTGCGCCTCTTCCTGCGCCAGGACGAGTACGGGCGCTACTTCTCCGCCTTCATCTACCTGCCGCGCGACCGCTACACCACGCGCATCCGGCTGCTGCTCACCGACATCCTCAAGGAAGAGCTGAACGGCGCCACCATCGACTACACGGTGTACGCCACCGAGTCGGTGCTGACCCGCCTGCACTTCGTGGTCCGGGTCGCCCCGGGCACCGAGCTGCCCCGGCTCAGCGACTCCGACATCGAGCGGATCGAGAACCGGCTGGCCGAGGCCGCCCGGTTCTGGATGGACGGCTTCCACGACCAGCTGCACACCGAGCTGGGCGAGGAGAAGGCCGCCGAGCTCGGCCACAAGTACGCCAACGCCTTCCCGGACGGCTACCGCGCCGACTTCCCGCCGCGCACCGCCGTCTCGGACATCAAGCAGATCGAGTCGCTGCACGGCGAGGGCGACTTCCGCCTGAACCTGTACCAGCCGGTCGGCGCGGGCGACGACGAGCGCCGCTTCAAGATCTACCGGGTCGGCGGCCCGATCTCGCTCACCGAGGTCCTCCCGGTGCTGCAGCGCCTGGGCGTCGAGGTGCTGGACGAGCACCCGTACGCGCTGCGCCGCTCCGACGGCACCACCGCGTGGGTGTACGACTTCGGCCTGAAGCTGCGCGAGGCCACCGAGCTCACCGAGGAGGCCCGCGAGCGCTTCCAGGAGACCTTCGCCGCCACCTGGACCGGCAAGGCCGAGAACGACGGCTTCAACGAGCTGGTCCTCACCGCCGGGCTGAACTGGCGCCAGGCGACGGTGCTGCGCGCGTACGCCAAGTACCTGCGCCAGGCGGGCTCGACGTTCTCCCAGGACTACATGGAGGACGCGCTCCGCAACAACACCCACACCACCCGGCTGCTGGTCAACCTGTTCGAGGCCCGGCTGAGCCCGAGCCACCAGCTGGGCGCCGCCGAGCTGACCGAGGGCATCCTGGAGGAGCTGGCCGGCGCGCTCGACGAGGTCGTCTCGCTGGACGAGGACCGCATCCTGCGCTCCTTCCTGAACCTCATCAAGGCCACCCTGCGGACCAACTTCTTCCAGCACGACGGCTCCGGCGCGTGGCACTCCTACGTGTCGATGAAGTTCGACCCGAAGGCCATCCCGGACCTGCCGGCCCCGCGCCCGGCGTTCGAGATCTGGGTCTACTCGCCCCAGGTCGAGGGCGTGCACCTGCGCTTCGGCAAGGTCGCCCGCGGCGGTCTGCGCTGGTCCGACCGGCGCGAGGACTTCCGGACCGAGATCCTCGGCCTGGTCAAGGCCCAGATGGTCAAGAACACCGTCATCGTCCCGGTCGGCGCCAAGGGCGGCTTCGTCGCCAAGCAGCTGCCGGACCCGTCGGTGGACCGCGACGCCTGGCTGGCCGAGGGCATCTCGTCCTACAAGACCTTCATCTCGGCGCTGCTCGACATCACCGACAACCTGGTGGCCGGCGAGGTCGTCCACCCGGCCGACGTGGTCCGCCACGACGAGGACGACACCTACCTGGTCGTCGCCGCCGACAAGGGCACCGCGACCTTCTCCGACATCGCCAACGGCGTCGCGGAGTCGTACGGCTTCTGGCTGGGCGACGCCTTCGCCTCCGGCGGCTCGGCCGGCTACGACCACAAGGGCATGGGCATCACCGCCCGCGGTGCCTGGGAGTCGGTCAAGCGCAACTTCCGCGAGCTCGGTGTCGACACCCAGGCCGAGGACTTCACCGTCATCGGCATCGGCGACATGTCCGGCGACGTCTTCGGCAACGGCATGCTGCTCAGCGAGCACATCCGGCTGGTCGCGGCCTTCGACCACCGCCACATCTTCCTGGACCCGAACCCGGACGCGGCCGTCTCCTACGCCGAGCGCCGTCGGCTGTTCGACCTGCCGCGCAGCTCCTGGGACGACTACGACAAGTCGCTGATCTCGACCGGCGGCGGGGTCTTCCCGCGCAGCGCCAAGTCGATCCAGGTCAGCGCGCAGGTCCGGGCCGTCCTGGGCATCCAGGAGACCCGCCTGACCCCGGCCGAGCTGATGAAGGCGATCCTCCAGGCGCCGGTCGACCTGTTCTGGAACGGCGGCATCGGCACCTACGTCAAGGCCTCCACCGAGACCAACGCCGAGGTCGGCGACAAGGCCAACGACGCCATCCGGGTCAACGGCGAGCAGGTCCGGGCCCGGGTCATCGGCGAGGGCGGCAACCTCGGTTGCACCCAGCTCGGCCGGATCGAGTACGCGGCCACCGGCGGCCCCGAGGCCACCGGCGGCTGGATCAACACCGACGCCATCGACAACTCGGCCGGTGTGGACACCTCGGACCACGAGGTCAACATCAAGATCCTGCTCAACCAGGTCGTCGCCGACGGCGACATGACGGTCAAGCAGCGCAACACGCTGCTCGCCGAGATGACCGACGAGGTCGGCCACCTGGTGCTGCGCAACAACTACGCGCAGAACGTGGTGCTGGCCAACGCCGTCGCCCAGGCGCACAGCATGGTCAACGTCCACGCCCGGATGATCAACCGCTTCGAGGCGGCCGGCCAGCTCGACCGCGGGCTGGAGTTCCTGCCCGCCGAGCGCCAGATCCGGGAGCGCCAGCAGAACGGCCGCGGCCTGTCGCAGCCGGAGATGTCCGTCCTGCTCGCGTACACCAAGATCATCCTGGCCGAGGAGCTGCTGGCCACCGACCTGCCGGACGACCCGTACTTCCGCACCGCGCTGCACGACTACTTCCCCAGCGCGCTGCGGGCCCGGTTCGCCGACGCGATCGACAACCACGCGCTGCGCCGCGAGATCATCACCACGCTGATCGTCAACGACACGATCAACCGCGGTGGCTGCACCTTCGCCTTCCGTCTGAAGGAGGAGACCGGCGCGACCTACGAGGAGATCGCCCGGACGCACACCGCCGCGCGGGCCGTCTTCGGCCTGGAGGAGATCTGGGCCGAGATCGAGGGCCTCGATAACAAGGCCCCGGCCCGGATCCAGACCAAGATGCGGCTGCACTCGCGCCGTCTGGTCGAGCGCGCCACCCGGTGGATGCTCAACAACCGCCGCCAGCCGCTCGACATCGCCGGCACCATCGAGTTCTTCCACGACCGGGTCAAGCAGGTCTGGGGCTCGCTGCCCAAGCCGCTCCGCGGCGAGGACCTGGCCTGGTTCGACTCCGTCTACGGCGAGCTGGCCGCGGCCGGCGTGCCGGAGGAGCTGGCCACCCGGATCGCCGGTCTCTCCTCGGTCTTCCCGACCCTGGACATCACCGGCGTGGCGGACCGCTCCGGCAAGGACGTCGCCGAGGTCGCCGAGCTGTACTACGACCTGGGCGACCGCCTGCAGATCTCGCACCTGCTCGACCGCATCATCGCCCTGCCCCGCACCGACCGCTGGTCGTCGATGGCCCGGGCCGCGATCCGCGAGGACCTCTTCGCGGCGCACGCGGCGCTGACCGCCGACATCCTGGCCTGCGGCCCCGAGGGCGCCACGCCCGAGGAGCGCTACAGCGCCTGGGCGGAGCTCAACTCCACCCTGCTGAACCGCGCCAAGGCCACCCTCGACGACATAAGGGGTTCGGACAACTACGAGCTGTCCAGCCTCTCGGTCGCGATGCGGGTCATCCGCACCCTGCTGCGCACCGGCTCGATGGGCTGACGGACGGCTGTCCGGAAGGGCCCGCGTCCCCTCGGGGCGCGGGCCCTTCCGCGTGCCCGTGCGGGGCCCGGAAACCGGTTGTCGATCGTGGGCGTACCTTCGGTACGGTGATCCACGAACGACCTTTTTCTGGGGGGAACGACATGGGGAAGAACCGGGGACGGATCCGCGCGGTGGGCGTGGGCGTCTCGGTGGTGCTGCTGGTCGCCGGAGCGGCGGCCTGCGGCAACGACGACAAGAAGGACACGGCGAAGGCGGACTCCACCGCCACGGCGTCGGCCGCGCCGACGTCCAAGGGGCCGGAGGCCTTCGCGGCGGCCGGCTACCGCGGCCTCAAGCCGGGCGTCACCAAGGACGCGGCCCTGGCCGGCGGCGCCCTGGAGGCGGCACCCGTCTCACTGCTCGACGGCTGCACGGACCTCGTCTACAAGGGCGGTCCGGCGCCCGACAAGACCCGGATGGACGCCGAGGCGGCCACCGAGGCCCGCTACAAGGACCTCAACGCCAAGGCCGACGCGGCGCAGGGCAAGGCGCCCGCCCCGGCGGGCACCCTGCCGCCCGGCGCCTCCGCCAAGGACGCCGCCGCGGCCGCCGCGGGTTCGGCCGCCGCCGCCAACGACTCGGCCGCCGGCGCCAAGTTGATGGCCGACGCCACCCAGTCCATCGCGGACATGTGGGTCGCCCGCGAGGCCAGGGACAAGGCGTTCCTGGCCACCGGGCGGGCCTCTTTCGCCGCCACCGGCCTGCGCGAGCTGGTCGCCCCGGCCGAGGCGAGGACCGCCGAGGGCATCGGTGCCGGCTCCACCCTGGACGCCCTCCAGGCGGCGTACGGCGCCAAGGGCCTCCAGCTGGCCAAGAGCGGCAAGTACGAGCTGCCGGTCGAGGGCCAGCAGGGCTGGAAGTGGGAGTTCACCGTGGACGGCGGCAAGGTCGCCGGGATGGCCGTGGTCAACCGCGACATCAAGTGCGTCTGACGGTCCGCCTGTTGTCCGCTGCTGGGCCGTGACGAGTGACCCGTGCCCGCGCAGAGCCGCGCGGGCACGGGCGACACCGCTGGGAGTGGCGGCGGTTCTCGGTCCTCGCCGGTCGCATCGTTTCGGCCTTGCCGCGTGCCGGTCTTCGAGATCATCTCGAAGACCGGCACCGTGTTTCCGAGCTTCTGTTCCTCATGGCGGCCGGATTCCGCATCGCTGCCCCACGGGAGCCGTCCGGCGGGGCTCAGCGCGCGGCGGCGCGCTGGAGGGCGCTGGCCAGCAGGGCGAGGTCGGTGGGGCCGTTGCCGAGTTCGCGGACCGGGCGGCGGGCGGGCGGGGCGCCGAGCTGGAGCGGGTCTATCGCGACCACGGTGGGGCGCAGGGTGGCGGTGCGGGGGATCCGGCCGCTGATCCGGGCGGTCTGGAAGGCGGTGACGCCGCCGTCGGGGCGGCGCAGGTAGCCGCGGCCCGGGGTGTCCTCGGGGAGGGCGGCCGCGTCGCCGAGGTGGATCAGCAGGTCGGAGTCGGCCGGGTCCTCGGTGCGCAGCGCGATCCGCACCAGGGCGGCCTCGTCCACCTCGGTGCCGGCGCTCTCCTCCGGGCGGCCGGTGGCGACCGCGAGGTGGATGCCGAGCGGGCCGCCGCGCCGGGCGACGGCGGCGAGCGCGCGGGCCAGCGGGCGGCCGACCGGGGAGGTGGGGGAGAGCAGGGCGTCGAAGTCGTCGACGACGACGACCAGTCGGGCCGGGGCCGGGTCGGTGGGGGAGGCGGGGGTGGCGGCCGGGCGGGAGTCGGAGGAGCCGCGCGGCGCGATGATGCGGGCGGTCGGGCCCGAGGCGGCGCCCACGGTGACCGGCACCTGGGGGTGATCGGCGGTCAGGCCGCCGTGCCCGTCCAGACCGTGCCCGTCCAAGCTGTGTCCGTCCAGGCTGTGTCCGTCCAAGATGCGGGCGGCATGCCAGGAGGCGAAGTCCAGCCCGTCGAACAGCCGCTCCCGCAGGGCGAGTTCGTCCTCCAGCGCCTCGGCCGCGAGGAGCGCCGCGCGCGGGTCGGCGACGGCGTTCACCCGGCCGGTGACGTGCGGCAGCTCGGTGCAGCCGTCCAGGCCGTCCTGGCCGTCCCCGGGGGCCCGGCCCTCGATGATGGTGACGGCGAGGCGCTCGGGCCGCTCCGAGACGGCCAGCGAGGCGACCAGGGTGCGCAGCAGCTCGGTCTTGCCGGAGCCGCGGGCGCCGCCGATCAGCAGGTGCGGGCCGCCCGGGTCGGGGGAGGGCAGGGTGAGCTCGGGGTCGGCCAGGTCGAGGGTGCACAGCTCGTCCCGGGTGGTGCCGAGCAGCGCGGTGGCGGCGCCGATGCCGCCGGCGTGGGCGGCCCAGCGGGCGGAGAGCTTGGCCGGGGTGACGGTGTCGAGCTGGAGCAGGTCGAGCAGGCGCAGTGCGTCCGGCAGCGGGCCGCGGGAGGCCGGGGCGGCCTCGCGCAGCGGGGCGAGGACCCGGGCCAGCCGTTCGGCCCAGGCGTCCGAGACGGCGTCCAGCGAGACCTCGTGCAGGGTCTCCCGGCCGCGGGCGACCGGGCGGTCCAGCGAGAGCTGGGTGCCGACCTCGCCGGTGATCAGGGCGGTGGCGCCGAGGCCGCGGGGGAGCAGTTCGGGCTGTTCGGCGAGGCAGATCGGGAAGATGCCGACCGCCGGGCCCTGGCGCAGCAGCAGGTCGAGCGCGTGCCGGCCGGTCTCGCCGGTCGGGCGGCCGTCCACCACGACGACGGTGGCGGGGTGGCCGCCGAGGCCGGTCGGGGCGCTGAGCCGGGCGGTGAGCTCGGTGAGCCGGGCGGTGGCCTGGTCCTCGTCGAGGCCGACCAGCAGCCGGCAGTCCTGGCCGTCCGCGGGCCGCAGGTGGGGGAGCCAGAGTGCCCAGGCCCAGGTGTCGACCCGCTCCTCGGGACTGCGGGCCGGGTCGGCGTCGACCACGACCAGGCTCAGCCCGGTCGGCGGGTGGAGCGCGGCGAGCTGGGCGACGACGGCGCGGGTGAGCGCGTCGAGGCGTTCGCGCGGGCCGCTGAGGCCGAGGCTGCCGGCGGTCTGCAGGTCGAGGGTGACCGGGACGGCGGGCAGCATGGTGCCGGGGGTGGTGCCGGGGCCGCCGGGGCGGTCGGCGGTGCCCAGCCGCAGGGTGAGCGCGTCGGGGTGGCCGGGGCCGCGCTCCCACAGCCGGGGGCCGGGGCCGACGGCGTTGAGCAGCACGGTGGCGAGGTCGGGCCAGCGGTCGCGCTGGGCGGCGGCCTGGCGCAGCCGGACCGCGGCGTGGTGGCGCTCGGCGCTCTCCTGGCCGGGCGGTTCGGCGGCGCGGCCGGGCAGCAGCGAGAACAGGCCGCGGCCGCGGCCCTGGGCGGGTTCGGGGGCGGCGGGCGGTTCGATCACCGGCGGCGCGGGCCGGACCGGGCCGGGGGCGGCGAGCTGGAGGTGGCCGTTGCCGTCGGGCAGGGCGGCCCGGGCGGCTTCGCCGAGCGGTTCGAGGACCTGGAGGGTCGACTCGCCGATCCGCAGCAGGGCGCCGTTGTCCAGCGGGACGGCGGCCTCGGGCGGCAGCGGCGGGACGATCCGGCCGTCCAGGGTGGTTCCGTTGGTGGAGCCGAGGTCGCGGACGGTGACCCGGCCGTCCTCGCCGAGGTGCAGGGCGAGGTGCAGTCGGGAGACGTCCGGGTCGTCGAGCGGGACGTCGGCCTCGCCGGAGCGGCCGATCCGGATCTCCCGGCCGTGCAGCCGGTGCACGCCGCCGGCGTCGGGGCCGCCGACCACCCGCAGTTCGGCCGCGGCGGGGGTGTCGTCGGGGTCGTCGGCGGTCGGGTCGGGCTCGTTGAGGCTGAGGACGGCGCCGTCGAGGAGCGGGGGGTGGCCGAGCAGGGTGTGCTCGTTGACCCGGTGCGCCCCGGCGTACAGGTGCACATGGGTGGCGGCCCGCGGCCCGCGCACGCCCACGGCGCCGGCGAGCGCGCCCGCGATGGCGCCGAGCGCGGTGCCGACGGGCGCGGTGACCAGCACGTCCACGTAGGGGATGGCGGAGCCGGCGGCGGTCGGGCCGCTGCGCGGTCGGAGGACGGTCAGCCGGATCTGCATCTCGCCCGCGGGTCCCTTCTGCTGGTGTGATGCCTGGTACCGCTGCCGGGTTCGTCGCGGTCGCGCGGGGCGGTCGCGGCGGCCCTTTGGGCCACACGAGTGGCGAGTGTCCATCCTGCCATCCGGCGTGGACGGTCCGCGCACCGTACCGGATTTGACGATCTTGCGATCATCGCCATGGTGGAGGCGACGGAGGGTCAGGTCAACCGCCGCCCCGCCGACCCCGCGCAGGGGCCCGGCGACCGCCTCCGGGCGGTCCCCTAGGGGATGTCCCCCAACCCTGCTCGGATGGCCTGCCGGTCACCCCAAAAACCAGTACGGACACCGTTAGAGTTGCCCGAACACGGGCCCGGCAGGCTCACCGCACACCGGCGGGGGAGCGCCCCGCGCGGGCGGCACGGCGAGGAGTGCGACAGGTGCGGCCAGTCGGCAGCAAGTATCTGCTTGAGGAGACCCTGGGGCGGGGTGCCACCGGGACGGTCTGGCGCGGCCTGGTGCGCCAGGACGTCCAGGTGCCGGGCAGCGAGCCCGGGCAGCAGGTGGCGATCAAGGTGCTGCGCGAGGAACTGGCGGCCGATCCGGACGTCGTGATGCGCTTCCTGCGCGAGCGCTCGCTGCTGCTGCGGCTGAGCCACCCGAACATCGTCCGGGTCCGCGACCTGGTCGTCGAGGGCGAGCTGCTGGCGCTGGTGATGGACCTGGTGGAGGGCCCCGACCTGGCCCGCTACCTGCGCGCCAACGGCCCGTTCAGCCCGATCGCCGGCGCCCTGCTGATGGCCCAGGTCGCGGACGCGCTGGCGGCCAGCCACGCGGACGGGATCGTGCACCGCGACCTCAAGCCGGCCAACGTGCTGCTCGCCTCCCTCGTCGTGCAGGGCACCGAGCAGATGCACCCGATGCTGACCGACTTCGGCATCGCCCGGCTGGCCGACTCCCCGGGCGTCACCCGCACCCACGAGTTCGTCGGCACCCCCGCGTACGTCGCGCCGGAGTCCGCCGAGGGCCGCCCGCAGACCTCCGCGGTGGACGTCTACGGCGCCGGGATCATGCTGTACGAGCTGGTCACCGGCCGTCAGCCGTTCCAGGGCGACAGCGCCATCGCCCTGCTCCACGCCCACCTGGCCCAGGAGCCGCAGCGCCCCAGCACCATGCCCGAGCCGCTCTGGACGGTGATCGAGCGCTGCCTGCGCAAGGACCCGGCGCAGCGGCCGAGCGCCACCGCGCTGGCCCGGGCGCTGCGGGTGGTCGCGGCCGGGGTCGGGGTGCACGCCTCCCCGGCGGCGGTGGACGAGGCGCTGGCGGTCGCTGCCCTGCTGCTGCCGGACCCCCAGCCGACCACCGTCCCCGGCACCGGACAGGGCGTCCCCGGCGGACCGGGTGCCCCGGGCGGCGCCGAGGACCGCACCCAGGTGCTGCCCCCGGCCGCCGCGCAGTACGACCCGGCCGCGGCGACCCGGGTGATGGGCACCCAGCCGCCGCCCGCGCCCCCGTACGGCACCCAGGACCGCACCCAGGTGATGCCCCCCGCCGCCGTGCCGCCGCCCCCGCCCGCCGGGCCGCCGGCGCCGCCGCAGGAGGAGGCGCCGCACCCGTGGCAGACCCAGCTGCGGGCGGCGCGCGACCGCAACCAGCAGACCCAGGTCGGCTACTTCGGTCCGGAGGACTTCGAGGACCCGCAGGTCGCCCCGCCGCCCTACCAGGCCGGTCAGGGGGGCCAGGGTGGCCAGCCGTACCAGGGCGGCCCGGGCCACCAGCCGCAGCCGCCGGCCGGCTACCGCCAGGACCAGCGCCGCCAGGGCCCGCCGCCCGGCTACGCCCAGCGCCCGCCGGTCGCCCCGCCGCCCTACCAGGTCAGCCAGGGCAACCAGGGGCCCCAGGGCAACCAGGGCGGCCGCGGCGGTCGGCCCGGCCAGGGCGCCGGACCCGACGGCCGTCCGCAGCCGCAGGGCGGCTACCGGCAGGCCCCGGCCGGGTACGGCCAGTCGCAGGGCGGCTACCCGCCGCCGCCCGCGCCCACCCCGGTGCCGCGCCGGGCCGAGCCGCCCGCGCCGCAGCACCGGGAGCCCCGGCCGCCCCGGGAGGAGCCGCGCGAGCAGCCCCGCCGGGAGAGCGCCCCGCCGCGCGAGCGGCGCCCGCGCAGCCGCAACCGGATGTACATCCCGGGGCTGGGCTGCCTCAAGGGCTGTCTGATGGTGGTGCTGGTGCTGGTGGTGGCCGGGTTCGCGCTGTGGCACTTCACCTCGCTGCCGCACTACTGGGACAACGTGGTGGGCTGGTTCGACACCGCGCGCGACTGGGTGACCAGCGTCTTCGGCAGTTCCGGCCAGTAGCGCGGGAACGGGGGGCGGGGCCGGACCAGGGGCGCGGGGCGGCTGACCCGGGGTCCGACCCCGCTCCGGAAGCCAGGATTGACGCTTTGTCGACAATTCACGAGATTTCTCGGCCCCGAGTCCCGCTCCACGGCCCTCAGGCGGCCCGCACAGGGCGTCCGGGCGCGTAGGTTGGTCGCTGTTGTCCCGCCCCACCGAGCGCGCCCGGACCCCCGGAGCGCTCCCGCGCCGCCCACGGAGCAGCATTGGCACGCAAGATCGGCAGCCGGTACACCGTCCACCAGGTCATCGGCCGGGGTTCGGCCGGTACGGTCTGGCTCGGTGAGGGCCCCGACGGCCCGGTCGCGGTCAAGCTGCTGCGCGAGGACCTCGCCGCCGACCAGGTGCTGGTCGGCCGGTTCGTCCAGGAACGCACCGCGCTGACCAGCCTCGACCACCCCCGGGTGGTCGGCGTGCGCGACATGGTCGTGGACGGCAGCGACCTCGCCCTGGTGATGGAGCTGGTCCAGGGCACCGACCTGCGCTCCCGGCTGGAGCGGGACGGCGCCCTCCCGCCGCAGGCCGCCGCCTCGATCATCGCCGACGTCGCCGACGGCCTCGCGGCCGCGCACGCCGCCGGGATCGTCCACCGCGACGTCAAGCCGGAGAACGTGCTGCTCGACCTCGCCGCCGCCCCCGGCCCCGGCGGCGCCCCGCGCGCCAAGCTCACCGACTTCGGCGTGGCCCGCCTGGTCGACGCCCCGCGCCGGACCCGGGCCACCCGGATCATCGGCACCCCCGACTACCTCGCCCCCGAGATCATCGAGGGCCTGGAGCCGCGCGCCGCCGTCGACATCTACGCCCTCGCCACCGTGCTGTACGAGCTGCTGGCCGGCTCCACCCCGTTCGGCGGCGGCCACACCGGCGCGGTGCTGCGCCGGCACGTCACCGAGCAGGTGCCGCCGATCCCCGGCCTGCCGGACGGGCTGTGGCGGATCATCTCCGAGTGCCTGGCCAAGGCCCCCGCCTCCCGGCTGCGCGCCGCCGAGCTGGCCTCCCGGCTGCGCGAGCAGCTGCCCTCGCTGGCCGGCCTGCCGGTGCTGGCCGTGCCCTCCCAGGGCCGCGCCCCGGCCGAGGAGCAGCTGACCCCCGGTGAGGCCGTCTACGCCGAGGTGGACGCCGGCCCGGGCGTCCACAAGCGTCGCCGCGGCCCGGCCGTCCCGCTGGTGCCCGGCGTCGCACCGGACTCCACCCGGGACACCCACACCAGCCTGCGCCGCCCCTCGGCCGACGAACTGGCCGCGTACGCCGCCGAGTCGCGCGCCCAGCGCACCGCCCCGGGCCACCGCCGGGACCGCGCGGCCCTGCTGCGCCGCCGCCGGATGCTGGCCGTGCTGCTGGCCACCGTGCTGCTGCTGGCGGGCGCCGCCGCGGCCTGGACGGCCTTCGCGGCCACCCGGCCGGACGGCGGCCACCCGGCCCGCCCGACCGTGCACGGCACCGCCCCGCGGGCCCCGTAGCGCCGGTCTTCCGGACCGGGGAACCGGGGGTGTCGTCATGACCACCCCCGGAACCATTACCCTGGGGGCGTGGCAGCCGTCGATCCTTCCGAAGAGCTCAAGAACCTCGATACGACCATGGGGTCGATCGAGGCCGTCCTCAACCTGGACAAGATCCGGGCCGACATCGCGGTCCTGGAGGAGGAGGCAGCCGCCCCCACCCTGTGGGACGACCTCGCGAACGCGCAGAAGGTGACCAGCCGGCTCTCCTTCCTCCAGGGCGAACTGCGCCGCGTCGAGGGCCTGCGCGGCCGCCTCGACGACCTGGGCGTGCTGTTCGAGCTCGCCGAGGCCGAGGACGACGCGGACACCCGCGCCGAGGCCGAGGCCGAGCTGGTCTCGCTGCAGAAGGCGGTCGAGGAGCTGGAGGTCCGCACCCTCCTCTCCGGCGAGTACGACGCCCGCGAGGCGCTGATCAACATCCGTGCCGAGGCCGGTGGCGTGGACGCCGCCGACTTCGCCGAGCAGCTGATGCGCATGTACCTGCGCTGGGCCGAGCGGCACGGGTACCCGACCGAGGTGTACGACACCTCGTACGCCGAAGAGGCCGGCATCAAGTCCGCGACCTTCACCGTGAAGGCGCCGTACGCCTACGGCACCCTCTCGGTCGAGCAGGGCACCCACCGCCTGGTCCGCATCTCGCCGTTCGACAACCAGGGCCGCCGGCAGACCTCCTTCGCCGGCGTCGAGGTGCTCCCGGTCGTCGAGCAGTCCGACCACGTCGACATCGACGAGGGCGAGCTGCGGATCGACGTCTACCGCGCCTCCGGCCCCGGCGGCCAGGGCGTCAACACCACCGACTCGGCGGTGCGCATCACCCACATCCCGACCGGCATCGTGGTCTCCTGCCAGAACGAGCGTTCGCAGATCCAGAACAAGGCGTCCGCGATGAACGTCCTCCAGGCCAAGCTGCTGGAGCGGCGCCGCCAGGAGGAGAAGGCGGCGATGGACGCGCTCAAGGACAGCGGCAGCTCCTGGGGCAACCAGATGCGCTCCTACGTGCTGCACCCGTACCAGATGGTCAAGGACGTGCGCACCGCGTACGAGGCGGGCAACCCGCAGGCCGTCCTGGACGGCGACATCGACGGCTTCATCGAGGCCGGCATCCGCTGGCGCAAGCAGCGCGAGACCGGCGCCGAGTAAGCACCCGGACACGGAGAAGGCCCCCGACCGCAGCGGTCGGGGGCCTTCGTCGTACCTCGGGGGCTCAGCCCAGTGCCTGCCGCGCGATCAGCGCCACCACGAGCAGCCCGGCCAGCAGGGCCAGCAGCAGTGCGGGGGAGAGCGCGGCGAACGGCCCCTGCTGCTCCTGCAGCCGGGCCCGGTTGGCGCGGCACACCGGGCAACGCCCGTCGCTGACGCGGCCGTTGCAGTTGGCGCACACCAGATGGTCGCACGTCATGCGATCTCCTCCTCGCTGCTACAGCCAACGCGCCGGACGGTGCTTTGGTTCCTGGTTCTGCCCTGTACGGGGGAGCGACCGGACCCGGTCGCCAACTCCACTCTGCCAGGTTCTGGCGGTTCCGGCTCCCGGGCTGTGAGATGGCTCGCAATTATCGGGGCACAACCGGACATTCTCCCCCAGATTCAGGTTTCCGTCCTGGGCTGTCCCTGCGGGCGGACCGCCGGTTCGCGTATGGTCCCAAGCCGGGAGCGGCCCTTCGCGCTCCCTTCGCCCGCCCCAGGACCGGGCCTCCGGGGCGGACCGACCGAGGACTGGCGCCGCCTAGGATGGCCTCCGTGATGCAGCCGTGATCAGATTCGACAACGTCTCCAAGACCTATCCCAAGCAGAACCGTCCCGCCCTGGACAACGTCTCGCTGGAGATCGAGAAGGGTGAGTTCGTCTTCCTGGTCGGCTCGTCCGGCTCGGGGAAGTCCACCTTCCTGCGCCTGTGCCTGCGCGAGGAACGCCCCAGCACCGGTGCGGTGCACGTCCTGGGCAAGGACCTCGGCAAGCTGTCCAACTGGAAGGTGCCGCACATGCGCCGCCAGCTGGGCACCGTCTTCCAGGACTTCCGCCTGCTGCCGAACAAGACGGTCGCGCAGAACGTCGCCTTCGCGCTGGAGGTGATCGGCAAGCCCAAGAGCGCCATCAACAAGGTGGTGCCCGAGGTGCTGGAGCTGGTCGGCCTCGGCGGCAAGGAGGACCGGATGCCCGGCGAGCTGTCCGGTGGTGAGCAGCAGCGCGTCGCGATCGCCCGTGCGTTCGTGAACCGTCCGATGCTGCTCATCGCGGACGAGCCCACCGGTAACCTCGACCCGCAGAACTCGGTCGGCATCATGAAGCTGCTCGACCGCATCAACCGCACCGGCACCACGGTGCTGATGGCCACCCACGACCAGGCCATCGTCGACCAGATGCGCAAGCGGGTCATCGAACTCGACAAGGGGTTGCTGGTCCGCGACCAGGCCCGCGGCGTCTACGGGTACCAGCACTGACCGATCGGCGCTGATCCGTAGGGCCGCCGGCCCGGACCGCCAGACCACGCAGTACCGACCCTGGAGTTGTTTCCCGCATGCGTGCCCAGTTCGTCCTGTCGGAGATCGGTGTGGGTCTCCGACGCAACCTGACCATGACCATCGCGGTCGTGGTCAGCGTCGCGCTCTCCCTCGCCCTCGCCGGTTCCTCGCTCCTGGTCCGCGACCAGGTGAACTCCATGAAGGGGTACTGGTACGACAAGGTCGAGGTGAGCATCTACTTCTGTACGAAGGCGGATGCCCGCAACTCGCCGCAGTGCGACAAGGGCGCGGCCACCGACCAGCAGGTCCAGGACATCAAGGACCAGCTGGACAAGATGAGTTCGGTGGTCCAGTCGTCCACCTACGAGAGCTCCGCCGAGGCGTACAAGCACTGGAAGGAGATGAACCCGGACAACCCGCTCATCTCCGTCCTGGGCCCGGACGCCATGCCGCAGTCCTGGCGGGTGAAGCTCAACGACCCGACCAAGTACGACGTCATCCAGAGCGCCTTCGCGGGCAAGCCCGGCGTCAAGTCGGTCGAGGACCAACGGAAGATCCTGGAGAACCTGTTCGGCCTGCTCAACGGCCTGCAGACGGCGGCGTTCGTGATCATGGTGTTGATGCTGTTCGTCGCGTTGCTGCTGATCGTCAACACCGTCCGGGTGTCGGCGTACAGCAGGCGGCGCGAGACCGGCATCATGCGCCTGGTCGGCGCGTCGAACTTCTACGTCCAGATGCCGTTCATCGCCGAGGCCGCGTTCTCCGCGCTGCTCGGTGCGGCGCTGGCCTCCGGCCTGCTGGTCGGCGGGCACTTCTTCGTCCAGAACTGGCTGGCCGACCGGGTGCAGTTCATCCACTTCATCGGCCTCAGCTCGGTGCTGGCGGTGATCCCGCTGCTGGTCGTGGTCGGCATGGGGATGGCCGGCATCGCGGCGTTCTTCACGCTGCGCAAGTACCTCAAGGTCTGATCCCCGCAGGTTGCTTCGGCCCCGTACGGCACTGCGCCGTACGGGGCCGTCGGCGTTCCGCGCTCCTCGTTCCGGCCCGCCGCGCGCGGTGCGGTGTCTACACTCCGTTGCCATGCTGCAAACTCCGCGCAGGGCACGTCAGGTGGCCGCCCTCAGCCTGGTGTTCGGCGCCGTGCTGCTGACCGGCGCCGCGACCGGTGCCTGGGGCGAGCCGGGCGACCCGCCGCGCCGCGCCCCCGCCGACCTGGCCCCGGCCGCCGCCCGGCTCCCGACGGACCCGGCCGGCGCCGCGCTGTCCGAGCAGCAGGCCGAGCACCTGCTCGCGGTTGGCGGCGACCGCTGGGGCGCGTACTACAGCGCCCAGGAGTACGCCGAGTTCAGCCAGGGCCTGGACGGCCGCTACTCCGGGGTCGGCCTGTCGGTCGGCCGCGGCGAGGACGGCGTCACCGCGGTCTCCGAGGTCACCCCGGCCGGACCGGCCGCCGAGGCCGGGATCGCCCCCGGCGACCGGCTGCTGGCGATCGACGGGGACCAGGCCGACCGGCTGCCGGTCACCGAGGTGGTGGCCCGGCTGCGCGGGCAGGGCGACGAGCGCCGGCCCGGCTCCGAGGTCACCCTGGCCGTGCGGCGCGGCGACGGACCGGTGCGCGAACTGCCGCTGCGCCGGGTGCTGCTGGACAGCCGGCAGGTCACCGCGGAGCACCTGGGCAAGGGTGTGCTGCGGATCACCGTCCGGGCCTTCACCAGCGGCGTGGCCGACCAGGTGCGGGCCGCGCTGCGCGCCCCGCACACCGGTGTGGTGCTCGATCTGCGCGGCAACTCCGGCGGGTTGCTGGACGAGGCGGTCGGCACCGCCGGGAGCTTCCTGGACGGCGGATCCGTCGGCTCGTACCAGGAGCGCGGCGAGACGCGGGAGTTGACCGCCCCGCCCGGCGGCGACCCGCGCACCCCGCTGGTGGTGCTGGTGGACGGCGGCACGATGAGCGCCGCGGAACTGCTCGCCGGGGCCCTGCAGGACCGCAGCCGCGCCGTCGTGGTGGGCTCCCGGACCTTCGGCAAGGGCACCGTCCAGCAGCCCAGCAGGCTCGCCGACGGGGCGGTGCTGGAGCTGACCGTCGGGCGCTACTACACCCCGGCCGGGCGCTCCCCGGACGGCACCGGGCTGACCCCGGACGTCCCGGCCGCGGCCGCCGAGGACGCCGACGCGCTCGCCCTGCGGGTGCTCGCCGGGCTGGGCACCCGGTCCTGACGGCCCGCGCCTAAAGCAGCTGCCCGACCCGGCGTCGAAGTGCGAGAATGGCCGCGCTATGGCAAAGGAAACCGGACAGAAGCTGATCGCGCAGAACAAGAAGGCGCGACACGAGTACACGATCCTCGACACCTACGAGTGCGGCCTCGTCCTCACCGGGACGGAGGTCAAGTCGCTGCGCGAGGGCCGCGCCAACCTGGTCGACGGCTACGCCTACATCCAGAACCACGAGGCGTGGATCGACAACGTCTTCATCCCCGAGTACACCCAGGGGACGTGGACCAACCACGCGGCCCGGCGCAAGCGCAAGCTGCTGCTGCACCGGCTGGAGATCCGCAAGATCGAGGCCACGGTCCGCGACGCGGGCCACACCCTGATCCCGCTGTCCCTGTACTTCAAGGACGGCCGGGTCAAGCTCGAACTCGCACTGGCGGTCGGCAAGAAGCTGTACGACAAGCGCCAGACGCTGCGCGAGAAGCAGGACACCCGCGAGACGGCCCGCGCGGTGGCGGCGGCCCGGCGGCGCCAGCGTTAATCCGCTGGACCCTCGCCGGTCGCCTCGCGTACTATGGCGTCAGCAACACGGACGGTCACCGTCCGAGCTGTTTCTCAAAAAAACATGGGGATGATCGGTTTCGACAGGGGATGTTGAAACAGGGGAAGCGAGCCGAGGAACGCGGCAATGATCTCGTTAACCACGTGTCGCAAAAAAATAATCGCCAACTCTAAGCGCGATTCCCAGCAGTTCGCTCTCGCTGCCTAATAAGCACCGATAGCGCTTGGGTGTCAGACCGGGGAGTTCCCGACCCGGACCCTGGCATAATCTAGGGAACTCAACCGTCCGCCCGGGCTGCGGGGGTGGATGGGAAATCAAACAGCAGCTGGGCCTGTTGGCGGCTTGTCCGTGTGACCGCCAGGGCCGAGAAAATCGCAGCGGACTGCGCTCGGAGAAGCCCTGAATTAACTCCACTGGACCCGGGTTCGATTCCCGGCATCTCCACCACCCCATGTTCACACCGAAGGCCGTCCACCGCTGATGCGGAGGGCGGCCTTCGAATTGTTACGGTCCCGGTGCCGCGTTGCCGCGCGCCCGGGCGTAGGATCATCCGTCCGCTCGTTTTCCGGAGCCGGATTCCGTCGCAACCCCCGAGGCCATGCAGAGCAACACGGACACCACCCCCACCCCCGATCACGAGAGCGTCCGCGAGCGCGAGATCGCCGGTGAGCAGCAGCACCTCGACACCGTCTACCACCGGCTGGAGGAGAAGCTCGCCGAGGCGGAGTACATCCTGGAGGACGCCGCCAAGCGGGTCCAGGTCGGTACCCCCGGCGCCCTCGCCGAGCGTGACGCCCAGGTCTACCGGGCCGGCGCGCACCTCCAGCGGCTCAACAACGAGTTCGAGGACTTCCTCTTCGGCCGGATCGACCTCCAGCGGGCGGACGCCCCGGAGGAACACGGCATCCCCTCGAACACCCCGCTCGACCCGGCCGACCCGGCGGTCGCCGAGACCCTCCACATCGGCCGCCTCGGCGTCCTGGACGCCGAGTTCGGCCCGCTGGTGATCGACTGGCGGGCCCCGGCCGCCGCGCCGTTCTACCGCGCCACCCCGGTGGAGCCCGGCCGGGTGATCCGGCGCCGGGTGATCCGCTCCAAGGGCCGCAGGGTGATCGGCGTCGAGGACGACCTGCTGCGCCCCGACCTCACCCCGACCCTGGGCGGCGAGGAACTGGCCGTGGTCGGCGACGGCGCGCTGATGGCCTCGCTCGGCCGCGCCCGCAGCCACTCGATGCGCGACATCGTCTCCTCCATCCAGAAGGAGCAGGACGAGGTGATCCGGGCCGCCGCGGCCGGGGCCACCCTCGTCACCGGCGGCCCCGGCACCGGCAAGACCGCCGTCGCCCTGCACCGCGCCGCCTACCTGCTGTACCAGGACCGCCGCCGCTACGCCGGGGGCATCCTGGTGGTCTCGCCCACCGCGCTGCTGGTCTCGTACACCGAGGGCGTGCTGCCCTCGCTGGGCGAGGAGGGCCAGGTCGCCATCCGGGCGATCGGCTCGCTGGTGGACGGCATCGAGGCGGGCACCTACGACACCCCGGAGGCGGCCCGGGTCAAGGGCTCGGCCCGGATGGTGCACCTGCTGCGCCGGGCCGCCCGGGCGGCGCTGGAGCTCGGCGCCCCGCAGGAGCTCAAGGTGGTCGCCCGCGGCGAGGTGCTGAAGCTGGACGCGGGCCGGCTGAAGGCCGTCCGCGGCAACGTGGTGGGGTCCGGCGGCACCCCGCTGAACCTGCTGCGCCCGCGCGCCCGCCGGCTGCTGCTGGACGCCCTGTGGCAGGAGGCCACCAGGCACCTGCCCAGGCCCGCCGACCACTACGCCCGGGAGCAGCGCCAGGAGGAGAAGGAGTCCTTCGACGAGTACGTCTCGGACGAGTCGTCGTTCCTGGACTTCCTGGACGCCTGGTGGCCGCCCCTGAGCCCGCGCCGGGTGCTCGGCACGCTCAAGCAGTCGCGGCACACCAACCGGATCGCCCGTCGCGCCGTGACCCCGGACGAGGCGCGGCTGCTGGCCGCCTCCTGGCGCCACCTGTCGCCGGAGGGCGCGGGCGAGCTGTCCGCGCACGACGTGGCGCTGGTGGACGAGCTGCAGCTGCTGCTCGGCGAGCCGGCCCGGCCGAAGGTCCGCGAGGTGGACGCGGTGGACCTGCTGAGCGGCCTGGACGAGGTGACCACCTTCGCCGACCGCAACTCCCGTCAGCGGGACCGTCGGCCGGTGGAGCGCACGGAGTACGCGCACGTCATCGTGGACGAGGCCCAGGACCTCACCCCGATGCAGTGGCGGATGATCGGCCGCCGTTCCCGGATGGCCACCTGGACCATCGTCGGCGACCCGGCGCAGTCCTCCTGGCCGTTCCCGCAGGAGGCCCAGGCGGCGATGGACGAGGTGCTGGCCGGCAAGCCGCGCCGCCGCTTCATGCTGACGGTCAACTACCGCAACCCGGCCGAGATCGCCGAGGTCGCGGCCAAGGTGCTGGCGCTGGCCGCGCCGGGCACGCCGTCGCCGAGCGCGGTGCGCCACGTCGGCGTCGAGCCGCGCTTCGCGGCGGTCACCGCCCCCGGGCCGGAGGCCTTCGGCCGGGGCGCCCGGGCGGAGCTGGAGCGGCTGCTGGGCGAGGTGGACGGCACCGTGGCGATCGTGGTGCCGATGGACCGCCGGGCCGAGGCGGCCGGCTGGGCCGAGGGCCTGGGCGAGCGCGTGGTGGCGCTGGGCAGCCTGGAGGCCAAGGGCCTGGAGTACGACGCGACGGTGGTCGCCGACCCGACCGGCATCGCCGGTGAGTCGGAGGCCGGCCTGCGGGTGCTGTACGTGGCGCTCACCCGGGCGACCCAGCGGCTGACCGTGCTGTCCGGTCCTGACGACCTGCCGGACGCGGCCGGCGTGCCCGCGCTGCTGCACGGCTGACCCGCCCACGACGAAGGCCCCTCACCGGTGGTGAGGGGCCTTCGGACGTTTAGTACACCGACCCGCCATGCTCGCCTCGCGGCAAGTGGTCCCTCTGAGGGACGAAGGTTGGGCCCGGGGGCTTGGATCGAGCCGGTGCCCGTCCAATGTAACGCATCGGCCGGGAGAGGCAAGGAGTGCGCGGTAGGGGACCGCGGGCGATCGGGCCCGGTTGTCGGATCCGCACACTCAATGAACGTTATTTCTGGCAATCCCTTGGAAGGTGCGACGATCGAGGTCTAGCATGCGCAGGCGATGCCTTCAACAAAATGTTGAGCCTGCGGGACAGACGGAAGAAGGAAGCGTCGATGGCGACGGTGCCCAGTGTCTCCAACTCGATCACGGTGCGACTGGAGGTCCCGGCCCGCGGCAACGCGGTCAGCGCGATCACCACGGCCGTGGAGTCCTCCGGCGGATCGGTCACCGGTCTCGACGTCACCGCGTCCGGCCTGGAGGCGCTGCGGATCGACGTGACCGTGGCGGCCTCCTCGGTCGCGCACGGCGAGGAGATCGTCGAGAAGCTGCGGACGATCGACGGCGTGTCGATCGGCAAGGTCTCGGACCGCACCTTCCTGATGCACCTCGGCGGCAAGATCGAGATGTCCTCGAAGCTGCCGATCCGCAACCGTGACGACCTCAGCATGATCTACACCCCGGGCGTGGCCCGGGTCTGCATGGCGATCGCCGAGAACCCCGAGGACGCCCGCCGCCTGACCATCAAGCGCAACAGCGTCGCGGTGGTCACCGACGGCTCGGCCGTGCTCGGCCTGGGCAACATCGGCCCGGCGGCCGCGCTGCCCGTGATGGAGGGCAAGGCGGCCCTGTTCAAGCGCTTCGCCGGGATCGACGCCTGGCCGATCTGCCTGGACACCCAGGACAGCGACGAGATCGTCGCCATCGTCAAGGCGATCGCCCCCGGCTTCGCGGGCATCAACCTGGAGGACATCTCCGCGCCGCGCTGCTTCGAGATCGAGGCCCGGCTGCGCGAGGCCCTGGACATCCCGGTCTTCCACGACGACCAGCACGGCACCGCGATCGTGGTGCTGGCGGCCCTCACCAACGCGCTCAAGGTGGTCGGCAAGCAGATCGGCGACATCCGGGTGGTGATGTCGGGCGCCGGCGCGGCCGGCACCGCGATCCTCAAGCTGCTGCTGGCGGCCGGCGTCGAGCACGCCACCGTCGCGGACGTCCACGGCGTGGTCCACCTGGGCCGTGAGGACCTCAACGACAGCCTGCGCTGGATCGCCGAGCACACCAACCGCTCGGGCCGCACCGGCAGCCTCAAGGAGGCCGTGGCGGACGCCGACGTCTTCATCGGCGTCTCGGCCCCGAACGTGCTGGACGGCGACGACCTGGCCACCATGGCGGAGCAGTCGATCGTCTTCGCGCTGGCCAACCCGGACCCGGAGGTCGACCCGGCCGTGGCCCGGCACACCGCCGCCGTGGTCGCCACCGGCCGCAGCGACTTCCCGAACCAGATCAACAACGTGTTGGTCTTCCCGGGTGTCTTCCGCGGCCTCCTGGACGCCCAGAGCCGCACGGTCAACACCGAGATGATGATCGCCGCGGCCCGGGCGCTGGCCACCACCGTCGGCGACGACGAGCTGAACGCCAACTACATCATCCCGAGCGTCTTCAACAAGGACGTCGCCAAGACCGTCGCCGCCGCGGTGCGCGAGGCGGCCCTGGCCGACGCCCAGGAGCCCGCCGTTCCGGCCCGTCCGACCCCCGGCATCGTCGGCACCCTGGACACCGCCGCGTTCCCCGTGGTCAAGCTCTGAGGGTGCCTTCCGGCGCCGTCGGCACGGTCCGACGGCGCCGTCGCTGATCGCTCAAATGTCCGATTAGCGGCCATACCCGCCCAAGTCCGCCCCGAACCCTTGCGACACAAGGGCGAGGGGCGTGTTTGGGCTTGTCGTGCCTAGGGCGTACGGTAGCCCTGGCCGGGGCAGGCGTGTCCGACAAGTACGGAACGTCCCCCTGGTCTTCCGGCGCGTCGTCCCGACCGCCGCCCGCTCCCGGTCCGCCGGAGCCGACGGGGCGTCACACCTCCGACGGGCGGGCGATGTTCGGGTGGCTCGGCCGGGGCCCGATTGGCTTTCTCAGGGCCGGTCGGGGCAGGATTCGTACCCAGGCAGGCGGCGGGCCTCTTCGACGGCTCCGGCGCGCGGCATCGGGTTCGGACCCGGCCTGCGACCACGCAATGCCTGCATGAGCACAGTGTGCGGACCTGCGGCCCATCCGGGTGCCCCCCGGTGGGAGCACCGATGGGCCCCCGCACACCGCAAGCGAACAGACCACAGGAGTACACATGAACCGCAGTGAGCTGGTGGCCGCGCTGTCCGAGCGCGCCGAGGTGACCCGCAAGGACGCCGACGCCGTTCTGGCCGCCTTCGCCGAGATCGTCGGCGAGGTCGTCGCCAAGGGCGACGAGAAGGTCACCATCCCCGGTTTCCTGACCTTCGAGCGCACCCACCGCGCTGCTCGCACCGCCCGCAACCCGCAGACCGGCGAGCCGATCCAGATCGCGGCCGGCTACAGCGCCAAGGTGAGCGCCGGCTCCAAGCTGAAGGAAGCCGCCAAGGGCGTCTGAACCACCCCTTGAACGCCCGAGAGGCCGGGCTCCCCGCGGGGAGCCCGGCCTCTCGCCGTGTGCGCCTTCGTTACGCGTCGACCAGCTGCTCGCTGGGCAGCTCGACGTGGGCGCCGAGGTCCCGCAGCTTGTCCATGAAGTTCTCGTAGCCGCGGTTGATCAGGTCGATGCCGTGCACGGTCGAGGTGCCCTCGGCCGCCAGCGCCGCGATCAGGTACGAGAAGCCGCCGCGCAGGTCCGGGATGACCAGCTCGGCGCCCATCAGCTTGGACGGGCCGGAGACGACCGCGGAGTGCAGGAAGTTGCGGGCGCCGAAGCGGCACGGGGTGGCGCCCAGGCACTCGCGGTAGAGCTGGATGTGCGCGCCCATCTGGTTGAGCGCGCCGGTGAAGCCCAGCCGCGACTCGTACACCGTCTCGTGCACGATGGACAGCCCGGTGGCCTGGGTCAGCGCGACCACCAGCGGCTGCTGCCAGTCGGTCTGGAAGCCCGGGTGCACGTCGGTCTCCAGGGCGATCGCCTTGAGCTCGCCGCCCGGGTGCCAGAAGCGGATGCCCTCGTCCTCCACCTCGAAGGCGCCTCCGACCTTCCGGAAGGTGTTGAGGAAGGTCATCATCTCCAGCTGGCGGGCGCCGCGGACGTAGATGTCGCCCTTGGTGGCGAGCGCCGCGCAGGCCCAGGAGGCGGCCTCCAGGCGGTCCGGGAGGGCCCGGTGGGTGTAGCCGTTCAGCTCGTCCACACCGGTGATCAGGATGGTGCGGTCGGTGCCCAGGGTGATGATCGCGCCCATCTTCTGCAGCACGCAGATCAGGTCGACGATCTCCGGCTCGATGGCCGCGTTGCGCAGCTCGGTGACGCCCTCGGCGAGGACGGCGGTGAGCAGCACCTGCTCGGTCGCGCCGACCGAGGGGTAGGGCAGCTCGATCTTGGTGCCGCGCAGCCGCTGCGGGGCGACCAGGTAGGTGCCCTGCGGGTGCTTCTCGATGGTGGCGCCGAACTGGCGCAGCACCTCGAAGTGGAAGTCGACCGGGCGGCCGCCGATGTCGCAGCCGCCCAGGCCCGGGATGAAAGCGTGGCCGAGGCGGTGCAGCAGCGGGCCGCAGAACAGGATCGGGATCCGCGAGGAGCCGGCGTGGGCGTCGATGTCGGCGACATTGGCGCTCTCCACGTGGGAGGGGTCGAGGATCAGCTCGCCGTCCTCGTCGCCGGTGCGCACGGTCACACCGTGCAGCTGCAGCAGGCCGCGGACCACCTTGACGTCGCGGATGTCCGGGACGTTGCGCAGTCTGCTGGGGCCCTGGCCGAGGAGGGCGGCGACCATGGCCTTGGGGACCAGGTTCTTCGCACCGCGGACGCGGATCTCGCCTTCGAGCGGGTTTCCGCCGTGGACCAGCAGGACGTCGTCGGTCATCGTTCTCGCAATCCGGGGTGCCAGAGGAGTGGGATCGGCTCCGGGGCGGAGCCGGTGGTGGACCGTGTAACGGGCGTACGGGCGCGTTCGGGCCCCCGGAGAATCCGAGTCGGCACCGTAGAGGGGCGTCCACCATCCGTAGATGGTAGTAGGCGTGCCGATGGTTCCCGTGAGCCTCTCCCGTGATGGTGCTCTCTCCGGCCCCGCTCCCGCCCTCCGGTGCGGCCGTACGGGTGTTCGTCCGGCGTGTCGGGGTTTCGGGTGTTGCGGTGTCCGACCGGTGCCGTTCTGCGGGATCATGTGTGGCATGACGGCGGCCCATTCGCACGGAGGCCGGTCGCACACCGGCCGTCTGCTCGTCGCGACGCCCGTGCTCACCGACCCGAATTTCGCCCGGGCGGTGGTACTGCTCCTCGACCACGACGTCGAGGGGGCGCTCGGCGTGGTGCTCAACCGGCCGACTCCGGTCGAGGTGGGCAGCGTGCTGGATGGCTGGGGCGGACTCGTCGGGCAGCCCGCGGTGGTGTTCCAGGGCGGACCGGTGGCGCTGGACTCGGCGCTCGGCGTGGCGGTCGCGCCGGGGGAGCCGGGCGGTGGCGAGCCGCTCGGCTGGCGACGGGTGCACGGCGCGATCGGGCTGGTGGACCTGGAGGCGCCGCCCGAGGTGCTGGCCGGGGAACTGGGCAGCCTGCGGATCTTCGCCGGGTACGCCGGCTGGTCGCCGGGCCAGCTGGAGACCGAGCTGGAGAGCGGTGCCTGGTACCTGGTGGACTGCGAGCCGGGGGACGTCTCCAGCCCCGAGCCGGAGCGGCTGTGGCGATCCGTGCTGCGCCGCCAGCGCGGCCCGCTGGCCCTGCTGGCGACCTACCCGGACGACCCGACGATGAACTGAGCGCAGCCCCCGCGGAGCGGGCCCGCCGCGCGATACTGGCCCGGTTTCCGGGGGCGCCCATAGACTTGGCACCCATGAGCACTCTTGAGCCCGAGCGCGGCCTCGGCACCGGCACCCTGGTCGAGCCCGTCCCGCAGGTGTCCAACGGCGACGGCGACCACGAGCGCTTCGCCCACTACGTCCAGAAGGACAAGATCATGGAGAGCGCGCTCTCCGGGTCCCCGGTGGTGGCGCTGTGCGGCAAGGTGTGGGTGCCCGGGCGCGACCCGAAGAAGTACCCGGTCTGCCCGATGTGCAAGGAGATCTACGACGGCATCGGCAAGCCGCAGGGCGGCGACGGGGACAACGGCGGCAAGTAGTCCGCCGCGGTCCGCGGGCCGCCGTTCCGCACGGCAGCGTTCCGTATGGCAGCTTTCCGCACAGCACCGTTTTGCATAGCACCGCGTTTCCGACGTGGTCTATGCCAATCGTTCCGGGCCTGGGCAGGATGTCGGAATGGACCTCATTCCCGCACCTTCGAGTGCCGTCCGGCGCCCGGACGGGGACTTCCCGCTCGACGCCACCACCACGCTGACCGCGCCGCCCGGGTTGGCCGATGCCGAGCGCTGGCTGCGCGGCACGCTCTCCGCCGCCACCGGGCTGCCGCTCGGGCCGGGGCGCCCGGGCGCCGGCATCGAACTGGTCCTGGACGACGCCCTGGCCGCCGAGGCGTACCGGATCACGGTGCGCCCCGGCCACGCCCTGCTCGCCGCCGGCGGCCCGGCCGGCGCGCTGTGGGCGGCCCAGACCCTGCGGCAGCTGCTCGGGCCGGACGCCTACCGGCGCTCCCCGCTGCGGCGGGAGGGCTGGGTGCTGCCCGGCGCGGACATCGCCGACGCGCCCCGGTTCGGCTGGCGCGGCGCGCTGCTGGACGTCGCCCGGCACTTCCTGCCCAAGTCGGACGTGCTGCGCTTCGTCGACCTGCTGGCCGTGCACAAGCTCAACGTGCTGCACCTGCACCTGACCGACGACCAGGGCTGGCGGATCGAGATCAAGCGCTACCCGCGGCTGACCGCGCAGGGCGCCTGGCGGGAACGCTCGATGGTCGGCTACCGGTCCGGGCAGCGCCGCGACGACCGCCCGCACGGCGGCTACTACACCCAGGACGACCTGCGCGAGATCGTCGCCTACGCGGCCGCGCGCGGGATCACCGTCGTCCCGGAGATCGACCTGCCCGGCCACACCCAGGCCGCCGTCGCCGCCTACCCCGAGCTGGGCAACACCGACGTGGTGGACACCGCCGCGCTGGGCGTCTGGACCGACTGGGGGGTGAGCCACCACGTGCTCAACGCCTCCGAGGAGACCCTGCGCTTCTTCGAGGGGGTGCTGGAGGAGGTCCTGGAGATCTTCCCGTCCGAGTTCGTCCACCTCGGCGGCGACGAGTGCCCCAAGGAGCAGTGGAAGGACAGCGCCGCCGCCCAGGCCCGGATCCGCGAGCTGGGCCTGGCCAACGAGGACGAGCTGCAGAGCCACCTGATCCGGCACTTCGACCGCTGGCTGGCCGGGCGCGGGCGCCGGCTGATCGGCTGGGACGAGATCCTGGAGGGCGGGCTCGCCCCCGGTGCGGCGGTCTCCTCCTGGCGCGGCTTCGGCGGCGGGATCGCCGCCGCGAAGGCCGGGCACGACGTGGTGATGTGCCCCGAGCAGCACGTCTATTTCGACCACCGGCAGGCGGACGGGCCGGACGAGCCGATCCCGGTCGGCTTCGTGCGCACGGTGGAGGACGTCTACCGCTTCGAGCCGGTCCCGGCGCAGCTGGACGAGGCCGCCGCCCGGCACGTCATCGGCACCCAGGCCAATCTGTGGAGCGAGTTCATGGACAGCGCCCGGGACATCGACTACCGGGCCTTCCCCCGGCTGGTCGCCTTCGCCGAGGTCGCCTGGTCCGAGCTGCCCGCCGAGCCGGCCGAGCGCGACTTCGCGGGCTTCGAGCGGCGGCTGACCGGGCACCTCGCGGTGCTGGACGCGCTGGGCGTCGAGTACCGCCCGGCGGACGGGCCGCACCCCTGGCAGCGGCGGCCCGGGGTGGCGGGACGGCCGATCGAGGGGCCGCCCCCGGTGCGCTGAGGTGGTGCTGCCGTGCGCTGAGGTGTCCCTCGGGAACTTATGGACGGTCATCTGACGTCAAGAAAAGATGAACATCTGCTCCGGTCCTGTTCGGGCCGGGGCAGATACCGCCCGGATTCCGTCCCAATCGGGCAGTCCCGTTCACCGGTCCCGAAATGATCATCGAGCATTGTGTGCCAGAGTTGCCCAACCCGGCCCGATCGCCCGTACCCTACGGCCAGGCCGGGCTGCTGACGCGGACAGTGCGGCCACGGCCGCGGGCGGCAGACGATCGATGAGCAAGTGGAGCACGGTGGGACCCAGGTGAACCGGACGATCATGCTGCCGGCCTCGCTCGACGAGGCCGTCGACGCGCTGGCCGCCGCCCCGGCCGCGGTACCGGTGGCCGGAGCCACCGACCTCATGGAGGCCGTCAACGCCGGACGGCTGCGCCCCGCCGCCCTGGTCGGCCTCGGCCGGATCACCGAACTGCGCGGCTGGCGCTACGAGGACGGCGGCACCGCCGTGCTCGGCGCCGGACTCACCCACGCCCGGATGGACCGCCCCGACTTCGCCGCGCTCATCCCCGCCCTGGCCGACGCCGCCCGCACCGCCGGCCCGCCGCAGGTCCGCAACGTCGGCACCCTCGGCGGAAACATCGTCACCGCCGCCTCGGCCGGCGACACCCTCCCGGTGCTCGCCGCCCTGGAGGCCACCGCCACCCTGGCCCGGGCCGGCGGCACCCGCGAGGTGCCGGTCGGTCACCTGCTCACCGGCCTCGACCCGGTGCGCCCCGGCGAACTGCTCACCTGGGTGCGGGTGCCGCTGCTGCACGCGCCGCAGGTCTTCCTCAAGGCCACCGGCCGCAGCGGCCCGGCCCGCGCCACCGCCTCGGTCGCGCTCGTCCTCGACCCGGCCCGGCGCGCCGTGCGCTGCGCCGTCGGGGCCGTCGCCCCGGTGCCGCTGCGCCCGCTGGAGGCCGAGGCCTGGGTGGCCGGCTGCATCGACTGGGACGGCAGCCGGGAGATCGACCCGGCCGCGGGCGCCGCCTTCGGCGAGTACGTGGCCGCCGCCTGCGTCCCCGACAACTACGGCGCCGAGGGCGCCTGGGAGGCCGTGACCGAGGGGCCGACCGCGGCCGCCGTTCGGCTGCGGCGTACCGTATCGGTGCTGGCCCGACGGGCACTGGGAAGGGCGCTGAAGTGACCACAGACCCCATCGAGACCCTCGACGCCGACCCGCTCGGCCTCACCCCCCAGGTCAGCCGGGAGCTGCGCCCGTGCGCCTCCTACACCCTGCGGGTCAACGGTTTCGAACGGCCCGTCACCGACGCCTGGATCGGCGAGAGCCTGCTCTACGTGCTGCGCGAGCGGCTCGGCCTGGCCGGCGCCAAGGACGGCTGCGAGCAGGGCGAGTGCGGCGCCTGCTCGGTGCAGGTGGACGGCCAGCTGGTGGCCGGCTGCCTGGTGCCCGCCGCGCTGGCCGCCGACAGCGAGATCAACACCGTCGAGGGCCTGTCGGCCGGCGGCGGCGCGAGCGACGTCCAGCAGGCGCTGGCCGGCTCCGGCGCCGTGCAGTGCGGCTACTGCACCCCCGGCATGGCGATGGCCGTGCACGACCTGCTCCAGCGCAACCACCGGCCCACCGAGGTCGAGGCCCGGCAGGCGCTGTGCGGCAACCTGTGCCGCTGCACCGGCTACCGCGGGGTGCTGGCCGCCGTCCAGACCGTCGCGGACGCCCGCGCGGTGGAGGCCGAGGAGGCGGAGGAGGCCGCCGCGGCCGCCGCCGAACCGGCCGCGCGGCCCGCCGCCGCCGAGCCGCAGCCGGCCGTCGAGCCGCCGGTCCACGCCGACGCCGAGGCCTGGATCGAGCACGTCCCGCAGCCGCCCGTCGAGCCGGTCGCCGCCCCCGCCCAGGAGCAGGCCCCGGCGCCCGCCCCGGCCGAACAGCCGTACGGCGACGGCGGCTACGACACCGGCGTGTACGACACCTCCGCCCTGACGGGGGCCCAGCCCGGCATCCCCGCCCAGGCCGTCGACGACCAGGTGTACTTCCCGCCGCAGGGCTACCCCGAGCAGCCGTACCAGGCCACCCCCGCGCACGGCACCTACGTGCCGGCCGGCTACCCGGACGGCCACCAGCAGCACCCCGGCTACGACACCGGCTACGACGCCCCGGTGTACGAGCCCACCCCCGCGCACGGCACCCCGCTGCCCGGCGCCCGCCACGACGGCACGCCCCCGCACGGCACCCCGTACGCGGACCCGCACGGCACCCCGGCCGAGGCCGGCGTCCCGACCACCGGCGTCCCCTACGGCGCCACCCCCGCCCACGGCATCCGGCTCCCCGAGGACGACCACGCATCATGACGTCGCCTACCGACATCGGCGCAGCACTCCAGCAGGACGGCGGCGAGGGCGGCGCCGCACCGGAGCCGTTCGGCCTGGGCAGCTCCCCGCTGCGCAGCGACGCACTGCCCAAGGCGCTCGGCATCTACCCGTACGCGGCCGACCTGTGGGCCGAGGGGCTGCTCTGGGGCGCGGTGCTGCGCTCGCCGCACCCGCACGCCCGGATCCGCGGCATCGACACCTCGGCCGCGCTCGCCCTGCCCGGGGTGCACGCCGTGGTCACCGCCGCCGACCTGCCGCCCGGCCCGGACGGCCGTCCGGACGGCGCCCCGGCCGGACCGATCGTCGCCGACCGGCCGGTGCTGGCCGCCGACGTGGTGCGCCACCACGGCGAGCCGATCGCCGCGGTCGCCGCCGACCACCCGGACACCGCCCGGCTGGCGGTCGGTCTGATCGCGGTCGACTACGAGCCGCTGGAGGCGGTCACCGACCCCGAGCAGTCCTTCACGGCGCCGGCGCTGCACCCGGACGGCAACCTGTTCCGCCACCTGCCGCTGCGCACCGGGGACCCGGACGCGGTCGGCGAGATCGTCGTCGAGGGCCTCTACCAGGTCGGCCGGCAGGACCCGGCCCCGCTGGGCGCCGAGGCCGGGCTGGCCGTGCCGCGCCCGGACGGCGGCGTCGAGCTGCACCTGTCCTCCACCGACCCGCACGGCGACCGCGACCGCACCGCCGCCTGCCTGGGCCTGGAGCCGGACCGGGTCCGACTGGTCGTCACCGGCGTGCCCGGCGCCACCACCGACCGCGAGGACATCTCCTTCCAGGTCACCCTGGCGCTGCTGGCGCTGCGCACCGGCCGTCCGGTGAAGATGACCCTCACCCGCGAGGAGTCCTTCCACACCCACGCCTCGCGCCACCCCGCGCTGCTGCGCTACCGCCACCACGCCGACGCCGAGGGCACCCTGGTGAAGGTGGAGGCGCAGATCCTGCTGGACGGCGGCGCCTACGCGGACGTCTCCGCCGAGGCGCTGGCCGCCGCGACGGCCTTCTCGGTCGGCCCGTACGTCTGCCCGAACGTCTTCGTGGACGCCTGGGCGGTGCGCACCAACAACCCGCCGGCCGGGCGGATGCGCGGCGAGGGCGCGCTGCAGGCCTGCTTCGCGTACGAGTCGCAGCTGGACCAGCTGGCCGCCCGGGTGGGCGTGGACCCGGTGGAGATCCGCCGTCGCAACGCGATGGCGACCGGCGACCCGCTGCCCACCGGACAGGCCGTCACCTGCCCGGCCCCGGTGCGCGCGCTGCTGGACGCGGTGGCCGCCGAGCCGCTGCCGGCGCTGCCGGTGGACGACCCGGACGCCGAGTGGCTGCTGCCGGGCGGGCCGGGCGGGGCCGGGGACCCGGCCGCGGTGCGGCGCGGGATCGGCTACTCCGTCGGCATGGTGCACATGCTGGGCGCCGAGGGCGAGGACGAGGTCTCCACCGCCACCGTGCGGGTGAGCGGCGACCACGCCACGGTGATCTGCGCGGCCGTCGACGCCGGGCAGGGCTTCGCCACGCTGGCCCGGCAGATCGTGCAGACCGTGCTGGGCATCAGCGAGGTCTACATCGCCCCGGCCGACAGCGACCAGTCGGTCGCCGGGCCGTCCGCCCGGGGCCGGCACACCTGGGTCTCCGGCGGGGCGGTCGAGCGGGCCGCGCTGATGGTCCGCCACCAGCTGCTGCAGCCGATCGCCGCCGACTTCGGGATGTCGGTGGAACTGCTGCAGATCGCCGACGGCAAGATCACCTCCTACGACGGGGTGCTCGGGATGCCGGTCGCCGAGGCGCTGGAGGGCAAGGAGCTCTGGGCCACCGCGCAGTGCCGCCCGCACCCGACCGAGCCGCTGGACGAGTCCGGGCACGGCGACGCCTTCGTCTCCATCGCCTTCTGCGCGATGCGCGCGGTGGTGGACGTGGACATCGAGCTGGGGGCCGTCCGGGTGGTCGAGATGACCGTCGCCCAGGACGTCGGCCGGGCGCTGAACCCGCGCCAGATCGAGGACCGGATCGAGGCGGGCGTGGCCCAGGGCGTGGGCCTGGCGCTGATGGAGGACCTGTGCACGGAGGGCGGGGTGCTGGTCAACCCCTCGCTCACCGGCTACCGGCTGCCCACCTCGCTGGACACCCCGGAGGTGCGGATCGCCGCGCTGCTGGAGGAGCGGGACGTGGTCGCCACCTTCGGCGCCAAGGCGGTCAGCGCGGTGCCCGCGGTGGTCGCCCCGGTGGCCGTCGCCGCCGCCGTCCGGGCCGCCACCGGCCTGCCGGTGGGCCGGCTGCCGATCCGCGCGGAGGACGCCGTCACGGCCTGAGCCGCGCCGCGGAACGCGGAATTCCGGGAGGCGGGATTCCGCGGAACGGAATGCGGAATTGCCGGTCGACCTTTCCGGTCGACCGGCAATTCCTGTTCGAGGCCGTGGCGGGAATTGAACCCGCGTGTACCGCTTTGCAGACGGTTCCCTGAGCCACTCGGGCACACGGCCAGTGAATTCAGGATGGCGGACCGTCGGAATGAGGTCAACGACGTTCTGTAAATTCTGTGTGGCAATGTGTGCTACGGTTGGAAGCAGGTGGTTGTTTCCCCGCCACCCCGGACGAGCGCGTCGTACCCGGTGACGACAAGACGGCGCAGTTCAGCGGCAATCCGGCCGCTGTGGACTGCGGAGGTACGGCCGTCATGGCTTGGCTCGTTCTGATCGTCTCGGGTCTCCTGGAGACCGTCTGGGCAGTGGCCCTGGAATCGTCCAAGGGCTTCTCCCGCCTCGTTCCCAGCCTCGTCTTCGGCGTCGCGCTGCTGTTCAGCATGGGCGGGCTGGCGTACGCGATGCGCACCATTCCGATCGGCACCGGGTACGCGGTCTGGGTCGGCATCGGCGCGGTCGGCACCGCGCTCTACGGCATGGCGGTGCTGGGGGACGCGGTGACCGCGGCCCGGATCGGCTGCCTGCTGCTGATCGTCTGCGGCGTGGTGGGACTCAAGGTTCTGCACTGAGGCCCTTGGCACCGAGGCCCCGGGCGCCGAGGCCCTAGGTCCATCGGCGGAGCGGTTCACCGCCGCAAGTCAGGAGCCACCGGCCTAGACGGCTCTTACGATGTTACGTATGACCACAGCCTCCCCCACCTCGGTCGACTCCGCCTCGATACCCACCGGATCCGACCCCGGTGGGGGAGTCATGAGCGCCCGGTACCGGGCGCTGACGCTGGGGATCGTGTCGGTGGTCCTGGTGATCGCCTTCGAGGCGACCGCGGTCAACACCGCGATGCCGACCGCGGCCCGTCAGCTGGACGGCCTCCAGCTGTACGCCTTCGCCTTCTCCGGCTACTTCACCACCACGCTGTTCGCCCTGGTCGTCTCCGGCCAGTGGTGCGACCGGCGCGGCCCGCTGCGGCCGCTGTTCACCGGCATCGCGGTGTTCGGGGTGGGCCTGGTGGTGGCCGGGACGGCGCCCGGCATGTGGGTGTTCGTGGCCGGCCGGGCGATCCAGGGGCTGGGCGGCGGGCTGGTGATCGTCGCGCTGTACGTGGTGGTCGGCCGGGCCTACCCGGAGCGGCTGCGACCGGCCGTGTTCGCCGCCTTCTCCTCGGCCTGGGTGCTGCCCTCGATCGTCGGGCCGCTGGTCTCCGGGGCCGTCACCCAGCACCTCGGCTGGCGCTGGGTGTTCCTGGCCGTGCCGGCGCTGATCCTGCTGCCGCTGGCGGTGATGGGCCCGGCGCTGACCCGCTCCGAGCGGGAGCACCCGGTGCTCCGGGGCGCCGACTTCGACCGCCGCCGCACCCTGCTGGCCGCGATGGCCGCGGTCGGCGCCGGGCTGCTGCAGTACGCGGGCCAGCGGCGCGACCTGGTCGGTCTGGTCCCCGGGATCGCCGGGGCGGCGCTGCTGGTGCCGGCCGTCCTGGGGCTGCTGCCGAAGGGGACCCTGCGGGCCGGGCGCGGACTGCCGACGGTGATCCTGCTGCGCGGGGTGGCGGCGGGGGCGTTCTTCGCGGCCGAGGCCTTCATCCCGCTGATGATGACCACTCAGCGCGGCTTCTCGCCGACGCTGGCCGGGCTCACCCTGACCAGCGGCGGGCTCTCCTGGGCGCTGGGCTCCTGGCTGCAGGGCCGGCCGGGGGCCGAGCGCTACCGCGGGGCGATGATCCGCGGCGGCTTCGTGCTGACCGCGGTGGCGATCGCGGGCGCCGCGCTGGTGCTGGTCCCGGCGGTGCCGTCCTGGACGGCCTCGGTGGCCTGGGGCGTCGGCGGCGTCGGGATGGGGCTGACGGTCGCCAGCGTCAGCGTGCTGATGATGCGGCTCTCCGCGCCGGAGGACGCCGGGGCCAACTCGGCCGCGCTGCAGATGAGCGACGCGCTGGGCAACGTGCTGCTGACCGGCCTGGCGGGCGTGCTGTTCGCGGCGCTGGGCGGCGGCTCGTTGGCCGCCGCCCACGAGGGCGCCGGGGCCGACGGCTCGCCCGGCGCCTTCGCGGCGATCCTGCTGGTGATGGCCGCGGTCGCAGTGCTGGGGGCGCTGCTCGCCGGCCGGGTGCGCGCCCGGTCCTGACCGCCCCGGTCAGCTCGTGGCGGTGGCGCTGGGGGAGGGGGCCGGCGGCGCCGCCGCCGGGGTGCCGAGGAAGGCCTCCCAGCCGCCGGCCGGGGACTGGCCCGGGCCGAGGCCCTGCAGCTTGCGCAGCACCGCCGGGTCCTGGG
>NZ_JBIVHS010000042.1:0-55634 GCF_044749365.1 Kitasatospora sp. NPDC089509
GAGGGGTGGCGCTGAGGGGCGCGTGCGGGTCGGCTTCACTCCTCCCGGATTGGCCTAGACCGTGGTCCAGGCCAATATTTCGACCCCGGGCGGGGGTGGGGTGCGCTACCCTCGGAGGGTGAGCAACGGTGACCGGTGTATCAGTTTGAGTCTGTCAGGAAACCTTGCCGGATGCGGGGTCCGTCCCCGGCACTTCCGGGATTTCCAGGTGTTTCTTCGAGGTAGCTGATAAGCTACCGGAAGCCGCTTACATATTGGCTTTTATTTCCCGTCCGATCTGGCCTCTCGGCCCGGCCGGTGAATGTATCAGAAACGCACTGTCAGCAGTTCTTGTCAGATCCCGGGTCCGGCCTGGGGCATTCGAGGGGAGAACTTTTTCCGTGAGCGTGGAGATTTTCCTGGCGGAGGATCAGGAGCCCGAGGAGATCACGCTTCGCCACCACCAGGTGGAGGCACTGGAGGCGATCGTGCGGGGCCTGACACCGCGTCCGGGGCAGAGTGCGCCGGCGGGGCTGCGGGTGACCGCGCAGATGGCCACGGGCACGGGCAAGAGCTTCGTGGGGGCCGCGGCCAGGCAGAAGCTGACGCCCCGCGGCGTGGTCCTGGTCGTGGTGCCCACGCTGGACCTGCTGGTGCAGATGATCCGGGAATGGCGCCGGGACGGGCGGGCCGGGGAAATTCACGCGGTGTGCTCGCTGGCCGTGGGCGAGCTGCCGTTCGGCGTCCGGGCGAGCACCGGCGGGCGGCAGATCGGCTGGTGGATCGAGCAGGCCGCCCACAAGCGCCGGCCGCTGACCCTGTTCGCCACCTACTCCTCGGCGGGGGCCGTGGAGGACGCCTACGACTACTACGCCGAGCGCGGCCAGACGCTGCCGCCTCTGGAGCTGATGGTCTGTGACGAGGCGCACCGCTCCTCCGGCCACGCGGAGAAGACCTGGACGGTCGTCCACGACAACGACCGGATCCCGGCGCTGCGGCGGCTCTACATGACGGCGACGCCGCGCGTGTGGGCTCCGCCGAAGGCCGGCATGAAGCGGCGCGAGGGGGCCCTGCAGCCGCTTCCGGAGGAGTTGGCCTGCTCGATGGACGACCAGCGGATCTACGGGCGGCAGGTGGTCACCCTGGGTCTGGCGGAGGCCATCGACCGGAAGTTGTTGGCGCCGTTCGAGGTGGTGGTGCTGGAGCTGCGCGACCCGGGCGCGGACCGGCAGGCGGCGTCGAGGCAGCCGGTGCCGTGGGGGCCGGGGGTCGGGGAGGCCGAGGACGGCGAGGAGGACCAGGTGCCGGCCGAGCGGATCGCCGCCATCCAGGCCGGGCTGGTGAAGACGATCGTGGAGCGGCGGCTGCGGCGCACCATCACGTTCCACAATCGGACGATCGAGGCGCGGTATTTCTCGGAGACGCTGAACCAGGCCGTGGACCGGCTGCACGCCGAGAACCCGGCGAAATATCCGGAGGAGTTCTGGGCGCAGTGGCTCTCCGGTGAGCATGAGGTGGATTTCCGCAAGGAAATCATCAAGGACTTCGGGACGGCCGAGGAGGAAGAGGGACTGGCACACGCCGTGCTCTCGAACTGCAGGGTACTCGGCGAGGGCGTCGATATCCCGAATGCAGACGCCGTGCTGCTCCAGGGCCGGGGGAGCATGGTGGATATCGTCCAGGCCATCGGCCGGGCCCTGCGCATGAAGCCCGGCGAGGGCAAGACCGCCAGCCTGATCGTGCCGGTGTTCCTCAAGCCCGGCGAGGAGCCCGGAGACATCCTGGAGTCGGACTCCTACACGCCGCTCGTCAAGATCCTCACCGCGATCCGCAGCCACGACGCCCGGGTCATCGAGGCCCTGGCCGTCCCTCAGAAGTCCGGCAAGCGCACCACCGGGCGCAGCGCGGAAGCCCAGGTGGCGCCGGGGTTGAGTGAGGGTTCGCCGTCGTTCTCGCTGCCGGTGCGGTTCCAGTCGCCGGTTGACTCGGACGTGCTGGCGCTGTTCATCGCCACCCGGGTGCTGACGGGTGAGAACCAGCTCTGGCGCGAGGGCTTGGGACACGCGCGGCGGTGGTACGAGGAGACCGGCGGGCTCGATGTCCCGTATTCCGCGCGGGTCGGTGAGAACGAGAATTTCCGGCTCGGTGAATGGCTCACGCAGCGCCGGGTGGAATATGGAAATGGTGAATTGGCGCGTCACCGGGTCGACATGCTCGACGCGCTGGGCATGATCTGGTCGGTCTCGGACGCGCGGTTCGAGGCCGGGCTGGACTGGGCGCGGGTGTGGGCGGCGGAGCATGGGGGGAGCTTGGCGGCGCCGGCGCGGGCCGCGGTCGGCGGGTACGCGATCGGGGCCTGGCTCTCCGGCCTTAGGGCGGCGGCCGAGGTGCCCGAAGGCGAGCCCGGGGCGCTGGCGCCGGAGCGGCGGGCGGCGCTGGAGGAGATCGACCCGTGGTGGTGCCCGCGCTGGCCGATCACCTGGCAGCGCTCGTACGCGGTGGCCCGGCAGTGGTGGCTGGAGTCGGACGGCCGGGTCGACTGGGCGCAGCTGTCGGTGGAGACGGAGTTCGAGGGCGAGGCGCTCGGGCGGTGGGTGCGGGCGCAGCGGGCCGGCTTCGCCGCGCTCGACCAGGAGCAGCAGGACCTGCTGACGGCGATCGGCGTCGAGGAGGACCAGGAGCTCGCCGTCGCGCGGGCGGCGGCCGCGGCGAAGCCGAAGGTGTCGAGGGCCGACCGGTTCGCTCAGGGCCTGGCTGCGTTGGCGGCCTTCGTCGAGCGCGAGGGGCACGCCCGGGTCCCGCGCACCCACAAAGAAGGCGGGACGTCGCTGGGCACCTGGCTCAACAACCAGAAGGCCCGCCAGGACAAGCTCACCGCGGAGCAGCTCGGGCAGTTGGAAGCCCTCGGAGTGAGCTGGTAGACCAGCGGGACCGAGGCCGATGCCCTCACGTCGTTGCGGTCCTTCACCGGGTCGACGGGCTGGTGCGCCTACAGAGGTGTTGGAGAGCCGTTGCCCCATAGTTGCTGGCAGGCTCGCCTCGGGCGGGCGGGTTGCCAGTTCACGCCCTTCTACGGGCATCGACAGTGATGACGAAGAACTTCGTTGCCTCCTCGATGACGACGACGGAGTGCCTCAGGCACACCCATTTATAGCTGCCGTCCCGGTGGGATATGCGGACTTCGGCCATGCCAATTCCGGCGCTGGCACGTTCTAGCAGGACTCGATCCTCGGGATGAACGAGGTCGGCGAAGCTCTGCTGGCGCAGCACCGCGCGGGAGCGGCCGAGCAGTTGACAGAGGGCGTCGTTGACCCTGGTCAGCTGGCCGCGCCCGGCTACGTCCAGTTCGGTGATGGCCATCCCGCTGGGCGCGTACTCGAAGGTGCTCCGGAAGCTCTCCTCGCTGGCCCGCAGCGCCTGTTGCTCCTTCTCCAGCCGGGCCAGCGCGTGTTGCATCTCGGCCCGCAGCCGGGCATTGCCGATCGCGATCGAGGCCTGAAGGGAGAAGGTCTCCAAGGCTTCACGGGTCCAGGCCCCGGGTCGTTTGCCGCTGTGCGGGCGGTCCACCGAGAGCACCCCAAGCAACTCGCCGCCAGCGCTGTGTAGCGGTGCGTTGAGCATGTCCTGCGGGTGCCAGTCGTTGGCGCCGAGAGGCAGCGGGCCGTCGCCGATCCAGCGCGGGATGTCCCTGGCGATAGCCCAGCCGCGGTCGTACGGCAGGAAGCGCAGGGTGCCCCAGTGGTCGCTGACGCCCAGCAGCCGGTCCCAGGACTCGCGTGAGCCGACCTGGCCGAGCAGCACCGAGGGCCCGCCCATCGGGCTCTCCTCCAGCTCCCAGAGCGCCGCCACCACCAGGTCGCCGGCCGGCCGGACCAGGCTCACTACGGCAACACCGAAGCCGAGACCGTCCACCGCGCCCTCGACGACGGCCTGCAGCGTGCCCGCCAGGCTGCGGGCAGCGTTGACGTCTGCCACCACCTTCTGCAAAGTACGGAGGGTCGCGAGACGGACGTACGGCTCCGACTCCCCAGCCGTCCACGCCTCGACCGGCTGCCCCGACTGATCGGGCGCGAGGCTGCTCCCCTCATGGCGTCGGGTGCGCTCCATCTGCAGGGTGGCTTCCGCGGCAAGAAGGCGGCTCTCCAGTTGCACGCACTGTTCCTCTGCGGTGAGTTTCAGGGTCTGGGCGCGAGACAGCTCGCTCCGCAATGCTTCTAGCTCGGTCTTGAGGTCGCGGATCTCGCTCCGGAGTTCGTCTGCTCCTTCGGGCGGGGTGTAGATGTCGAGCTCCGCCGAGCCGGAGGTGTAACGGACGGTGGCCCAGTCGCTTTCCAGTTGGCGGTATCGCTGCTCAGCCTGGGTCGCTCGTTCCTGAGCAGCCACAACGGCCTCAAGCAGAGCACGTTCACGCACATTGGCGCGTTGGAGTTCGCGTTCGGCTGCCCCGAGGCTCTCACGAAGCTGTTCAAGCTCGTGCTGAGTGGGGTTGCGGACGCGCAACGCCTCTAGGCGAAGTTGGTAGGCCTGAACGCGGACGTCATCGGTCACTGGATTGCCTGTGAACTCAGCTACCTGAGTCAGGAGTTCATCAACGAAGTCTTCAGGGGCGATCCGCCGACCGTTGAGATAGCGGGAGACTGAGCCCTTGTCTCGTTTGACACGGGCGGCGTAGCGGGTGAGGGATGTCGCGAGGCTGGCGAAGAGCTGGCCGAGGAAGTCAGCAAGCGCCTCAACTTCCGGCTCATGCAGCTCAGGCAGTTGCTCGGCTCGTTTCTCCAGCACTCTGCTTCCTCATCAGGTTTTCGGTGTTGCAGGCAATTGGCAACTGTTGCGGCTAGTGCAACATCTGCGTATGACGGAAGCCTAGGTGACGGGATCAAACCGTCGCAGGGGAAGGGCTGTTGTGCTTGTCGCGGCTGTTGGTCGCGGGTCCGCCACGCCGGTATGTGGATGGTGCCGTGCTGGCTGGGCCCTGGCGATTGCGGTGAGCCCGGGTCCTTCGGTGTTGGTGAGCCCGGGTCCTTCGGTGTTGGAGAACACAGCTTGGCGAAGCAAAGATCTCTCGCTTCGGAAGGCTTGACCGGCTCGTCCGGTCGCCTATGGTGCGGCCTCACAGAACAGCCTCAGGATGTCGGGATGCAACTGCACCAGGTTTGGGGTCGAGTTCCTGGCCTGGCGTTGGCTCCTGCTGTTGATGGACAAAACGGACGGAGAAGAGTGTGAACGAGTTGGAGCCGCGCGGTCAGGCGCACGGCGCGGTTGGGTGGGACGGTAGGGAGCGGCGTGCGCAGCCGCGTTGTGAAGAGCTAACGAATCGATCCACATCACGGGGGCGTTGGGGTGGTCAGGTGGGCGAGCAGGTACTGATCGGGGTCGGTTCCACGCTCGGTGCGAGCGCTGTGATCTGGGGGCTCCAGTTCCTGGCTGCCCATATCGAAGTGGTCTGGCGCTGACGCCCCGCCCGGGGCCGGTCCGCCGTCGGCTCGGAGCGGCGGACCGGCTCGCGGAAAGTGGGCCTGGGTCATTAGCTGGGGGCCGCTACAGCTCGTTAGCTGTGCCGGTGGCGCAGGCGTCAGGCTGGTTCACCCCGAGTGAACGGTCGTCAACATCTCTCGGCGGCACGCTTACGAACGGGCGTAGCGGCACATGGGTTTCAGGGTGCTGGGGTAGCAAGGCGGCATGATCAAGAATGTGCGTGGGTGGCGTCGTGCCGCCACGGTCCTTGCGTCGTTGGCCGCTGTGCTCGGCCCGGCGGTCCCTGCCCAGGCCGCTGCGGCGTCTGCGAGGGCGTTGCCGGAGCCTCCGCCTGTCGACGTTGTGCGGGGGGAGCTGGCCGGCCTGACGGTGGCCGAGCCGCACTCCATGGAGGGCTACTCGCGGGCGAAGTTCCCTCACTGGGCGATCCAGTACGGCCAGTGCGACACGAGGGAGGTCGTGCTCGCCAGAGACGGCCAGGACGTGGTCCAGGACGAGAAGTGCCAGGCCGTCTCGGGGTTCTGGGTCAGCCCGTACGACGGGAAGACCACCAGCGACTCCAAGGCGCTCGATGTCGACCACGTCATCCCGCTGGCGAACGCCTGGCGTAGTGGGGCCGACTTGTGGGACACGAGCAAGAGGAAGGCCCTCGCGAACGACCTGACGGAGCCGCAGCTCGTGGCCGTCAGCGCGGCCAGTAACAGGAGCAAGGGTGACAAGGACCCGAGCCAGTGGAAGCCTCCGCTCCAGTCGTACTGGTGCACCTACTCGCGGGCGTGGGTCGAGGTGAAGAGCCACTACCAGCTGAACGTCACCGCCCCGGAGAAGCAGGCCCTGTCCGACATGCTCGACACCTGCAACCAGTGACCGCCGCGGAAGGCGGTGAGCGCCACCAGGACCACCTCGTCGCAGGGCCCGGCGGGGTGATGACCGAGGAGGTCGGCTCGGTCACCGGTGACCTCACCGTCGTCACCAGTGTCTTCCCGGGCAACCAGGTGTGGGTCGCCGTCCAGTACCGCGGTGCCGACGAGTGGTACACCCTCACCGGCACCCCCGCTCCCCTGCCCGACGGCTGCTCCCTCGCCGAGTACCACGAGCACGTCCTCGCCGCCATCCGCGCCGGCGGCGAGGCCGTCGCACCGAACCTCTGATCCTGACCGCCCGGCTGAAGGCTCCGGGCGGAATCGCATCTGTGGCCGCGGCCCCGTTCCCGGGGCCGCGGCCACAGCGGTTCCCGGTGTCATTCTCCGCAGGTCGGCCGGGGTTGACCGGCCGCCAGGAGCGTGTAGGCTCCGCCGGTTTCGCGGCGCCCGGCCTCTGAGCCTCCATACAGGGCCGGGCCTCCGAGTGGACTTGACCGGCGCTCTCGATTCCCTACAGTCCGGTGCCGCGGAACCCGCCCTGGCCCCGCCCGGGGCGCCACGCACACCGGAACGTCGTCGTGTGCGGCCGTGTCCGTCCAGCCATCCACGACCCGGAGGGGACCACCATGACCGACCTTCTCTCACGCCTGACCGCCGCGCCCGCCCGGACCGCCGTCGTTCTCCTGAGCGCGCCACATGGACCACCACCGTGCTCACTGGCCTTGCCCCCCTCGAACCGGAAAGCAGTACGACACGGGCCGCTGACTAACCGGGCGTCGTGGCGGTGCTGGGCTCGCTCTGCTCTCGAAGACGGAGGCCACTGACGCCTGGGGCCGGTCCGCCGCCCACTCGGGGGTTCGGGCGCAGACCGGCCCCTCCAGCGTGTGGCCGTGGCAGCACGGTGTCGCCCGGGTTGCTCCAGGCGGCGTCAGGGGGTATCGCCATCCCAGTCCCAGCGGCGCGGGTCGGCGGCCCTGGGCTCGTAGTGCGCCCGCCCGCCACCGCCGTACCGGCCGAGCTCGGTCATCAACGCCGCACCGCTGGCCAGCTGCCCGGCGTCGCAGCCGGTGACGTCCAGCAGCAGGCCGTCGAGCGGGCCACCGACCAGCTCCCGGTAGGAGCGGCCGGGCAGCGGATTGGAGTCGGGGGCACCGTAGTCCGTCCCGTAGACCCGGCCCCGCAGCAGCACCTCGTCGTCGTCCATACCGCCCACCCTCCCAGCCCGCACCGACAGCACGCGGACGATCAGGCAGGCGGGGGTCACCACCAGGCCGGCTCGACGTCGACGGCCTGGTCGTCGTCCACGTCGTCGGCGGCCCGGCCACCGGACTCCAGCGCCTGGGTCTCCTCACGGAGCAGCTCGGCGATCCAGTCCGCGACGCCGACGGGGAGGCGGACGGTTCGCTGTTCGATGTCGTACGGGGTGCCGATGGTCAGCCAGAGGTCGGCGCCGCCGTCGGGACCGGCCGCTCGGGCGAAGGCTGCGAGGGCGTCGGCGAGGTCGGCGCCGGCGGCCTGGCTGTCGTGGTCGGTGTTCACCAGCTCGCCGGGCCGTCGGGGTCGGTCGGCTGCGCCGTCTTGCGGACGGTGGCCGGCGTGTAGAGGTACCAGCACCAGTCGTCGTAGTCCGGACCCCAGCGAACCAGGGCGACCCAGGCGGTGGAGCCCTGGTGCAGGCGCCAGCGCTCGACCCGGCCAGGCCGCCACCGCCCGCCCAGACGGATCTCGACCCAGCGCCAGCGCGGCTCGGCGTCCCAGCAGCGGCCGGGCCCGGACATCAGCTCCCGGGGCGCCCGCTCGGCATCGCCGGGCTCCCAGGCGGGGTGGTCCGGGTGGGAGCGGGAGAACGGAACTGCGCTGGTCACATTCTCCAGCTTAATCGAACAATTGTTCCCGTGAAGCGTCGATCGCCGGTCTTGACTGGGACGCCGGGCAAGAGAGCGGAGGCGAACACGAACCGTGGCGAGGTCGGTCCCGGTGAGCGCGGCCACTTCCGTGTCCGGCAGCCCCAGCGCGTGGTGGAGCAGCAGTACGTCCTGTTCGGGCGGGGTGAGGTGGGCGAGAGGACGCAGCGGGCGGGGGCCTGCGGCCGAGTGGACGTGGTGGCGGACCGCTTGCCAGGCGCAGGCGGCTGGGCTGGGGGTGCGCAGGGCGTCTCGCCAGTGGTGGGCGAGGTCGTCGAGCGCGGTGCGAATGGCGTGCCGGGCAGCGCTTGAGGGGAGCAGGAGGATGGCGTAGCGCAGGTAGCGGTCGTGGTGGAGGTCCCGTAGGGCGATCAGGTCGATCGCTGGGTCGGGTCGGGGCTGGCCGGGGGTGTCTGCGGTTGCAGGTGTCATGTGGTGCCCCTGAGGGGTCGGAGGTAGAAGAAGCGGTGGGGGCGGGTGGGTCAGGACCAGAGCGGCACGATGCCCAGGCATCCGATGTCGAGGAGGAAAGGGGATCGGCGCCAGCGGCGGGGGACACGGATGGGCAGTCCGGCCTCGGTGTAGCCGGCTGCGGGGAGCGAGGGTACGGGGCCGAGCGCCGTGCTGGGTTCGCTCTTCGTGGGGGATGGTCCTACGACGAGGCCGTGGTTCTTCAGGTAGGCCACGTCTTCGGGCTTGAGCCCGTTGTCGGCCTCTAAGTCGGACCGGGCTGCGCTGTGTGCCTCGTCGGTTTCGTCCGCTTGGCCTGTTGGTGGTTCGGGGTCGTCCAGGAGGAATCCCCGCATGGGAACGGGGGTGGTGGCGGTCCGGGTCTCCTGCCAGGGGAGGGTGTTGGGGCCGTCCACCAGGAATCCGCGCATGGGGACGGGGACGAAGGGGTCTGCGAAGCGCGCCCGGAAGCTGGGACGCGTCCGGTTGACGGCGCGGCGTCCTGTCTCGCCGGCTGCCCGGTCCCAGGCCTCTCCCCAGGCCAGGGCGGTGTGGGGCGGGACACCGACGGCGGTGACGAACGCGATCACGTGGCGCCGTTGCGGCAGCGCCTCGGAGCGCAGGATCTTGCCCAGGCTGCTGGCGGGCAGCCGGCAGCGGCCTTTCGGTGTCCGGCCGGCCCTCTTCTCCAGTTCCGCCAGGGATGGGTGGCCGTCCCTGTCCCGCAGACCGACCATGCCCAGACGCAGCTTGGCGAAGCTGTCTATGAGCTGGGGTTTGGTCGCGAAGACGTCGTAGAACTTCGCGGCGAGGTCGGCGTTGAGGAACTCCTCGGTGCGGTCGTGACGGCGCCGTTGGTCCGCCCGGCGGGCCGCTTTCCATAGGCGTCGGGCCGTTCGCAGGTCGGCCCGGCAGGCACGGGAGTAGGCCTCGACGACCCTCCAGGTGGGAACGGCCCTGCCGTCGGTCGCGCGGGAGAAGATGGTGGCGCTGGAGCTGCTGTTGGTCGTCTCCGCCATCGCCCTGTAGGTCAGGCCGCGGTGCTGGCGCTGGGCTCGCAGCCACAGCGCCAGCACCGTCAGTTCCGGCGTGACCTGGGCAACGGCGTTCTCACGCCGTCCCACGGTCGGTCAGGCGGCGTCGGTCGCGGCCGGGCCGGACGGGGGCTGCTCGCGCAGCCCCTTGATCGTCCGGCAGGCGAGGAACGCGGCGGCGCCGACGAGTTCCATGACGCCGAAGGCGGGCAGTCCGGCGCCGGTGAGGGCGCCGGCCAGGAGCAGGATGACGATGACGATGACGGCCTCGGCACCGGTCAGGGAACGTCCGGGACGGTCCGGGAGCGGCGCGGCGGGGATACGGATCGGGCGCATGAGTTGTCCTTGTGTTCAGTATCAGTCGCGTCCGGCGAGCGGACGCGACCGACATGGCTGCACCTACTACGGTCCGGCAGGGGGCTTCCAGACCCCCGGGAGCGCCGGACCGGTGTGATCCTCTCACCGGTGAGCCAACGGTCACAATCCGTGCCCGCCCTCACCGGCCGATTGGTTCAGAATCCAGTAGGAGAACCCCACTAAAAGACGCCAGACCGCAGTTTGACCGAAATTTACGCCAGAGCATCAGTGCAGGTCAGAGCCACTTAAACACCACCAGTTGGTTCAATCTCAACCATGTTGCATTGCCCAGCCCACGGAGGAATGACATCCTTTCGTCTGGCGCTGATTTCCAGCCACAACTGGGAATCCTTCCCTGGCGCAGTGGCTGCACCACGAACAGGGACTGGGCACCACCGCGACTTCCAGCGCGACGCCCGCGAGGGTGGCGCACCCAGCAGGGTGCGGCCACCCTCTACCGCTTCCCCGGCCTTCCGGGCAGCGCAGAGGCTGGCCTCTTCAGCGCCCCAGAGGCGAAAGCCTGGCGAGGTGGTTGCCGGTGGCTTGTTTCCGACGGTGGCTCGCCGAAGGCCTCCGCGGCCTCGGCCGAGGAGGCCCCGTACGAGAACGCCGGTTGCCCGCTCCGCGGGAGTGCTTGCCGAGTTCAACGACAGGCGCTGTCCGAGGGCACGACGACCAGGCGGCACCGGCCGGGTTTCCGGCCGCGATCTCCCGCCAGCTTCGGACGGCCGAGGAGCGGATGGAGCCCGCCGCAGGTCGTCATCGGTTCGCCCGAGAGGGCGCCGAACGCCAGGTGGGCGTCCTGACGGGAGCGGTACCCATGACGGCGGCCCGCATGTAGTCGGCGCGAGCCGCCTCCTGACGCGCCCGGGCGTTGATGTGCGCCGGGTCGAGCGGTACGGGCAGGTCGAGCTCGGCCCAGACCACCTTGCCGGTGCTGGTGGGCGCGCTCCCCCACCGGTTGCTCAGGCCACGGACCATCAGCAGGCCCCGCCCGCTCTCCGCAAAGCCGTCGCCGAAACCATCGACGACCTCGGGCAAGGCAGCGCCCTGGTCCTCGACCTCGTACTACCGGGCCAAGGCCGACAAGGACCTCTCGGCCGCACCGCCGCCTCCCTCGACGGGATGCGCTATGTCGCCGCCGGCGGCGGCCGCCTCGCCCCGCAGGCACAGCGCGGCATCGCCAACCTCGCCCGCATCGCGGGCGACTTCCCCACCGCGCTAGCCGCCGCCTTCACCCTGACATGGACGAGCCGCCGCCACCGCGTCCGCGGCGACATCCTCTGGCCCCAGGGCGACTTCACCGCCGCCGCCCAGGCCCTGCGCGACGGGCGCGCCGAAGCCGAGCAGCACGACGCCCCCGGCAAGCGCGCCATCGCCCAGACCCGCCTGGCCCTGGTCACCGCGTTCACCGACCCCGCCCGCGCCGATGAGGAGATCGGCCTCGCCCGCCAATACCTGGAGCCGCTCGACCAGCGCGCCACCGTGCTGCTCAACCACGTCGCCGTCCGCGCCGCCCTCCTGCGCACCCAGATCGACGTCGCCGGCCTGCCCTGGCTCATCCCCCTGCCGGAAACCGCCCTCGCCTTCCACCACACCATCCGCGGCGACCACGACGACCTGGCCGCCACCATCACCCGCCTTCGCGACGCCACCACCGGCGGCGACTTCGCCTACTACCTGGACGCCGCCCACTTCATGGCCGGCCTGCCGCTGCCCAGCCCGTCCGCCACGCGCTGGCTCGACAGCAAGGACACCGTACGGAACCGGTGGCGCACCCTGGTCACCGAGCGGCAGGAACGCCCTCGCAGCGCACGCTGAAGGTGGTGGGGCGGGGGCCCGGTCGGGGGCCGCCCCACCACCTTCAGCGTCGACCGCCTACTGCTCGCAGCCCGGGCGGCACAGTTCCTCCAGAATTGCGGCCTGCCCGGCCGCCACGCCCTTCAGGACCCTGCCCTGCGCCTCCGGCGCCGGGACCCGGGCAGATCCCGCCGGAAGCGGGCCGGGCCCGGGGGCAGGGCCGGCCCGCCGCGTCACGCGATCAGCGTCGCGGGGTCGGCGGGGTCATCCGCGCGTGCAGCAGCGTGGCGCGGGTGACCTCGGTGCCCTGCTTGTGTTCCTCGTTGAACAGGGCCGTGAGTCCGGCTGGGGCGTTGTCCCAGTGGTAACGGAGGCTGACGGGACGGGTCAGATCGTCCAGGAGCTGGTTGACGACGTGGGCTGCTTCGGTGGGGCGGTCGCCCCAGCCATCGCCCCACCACAGGTGTTCGCCGGGGGTGCAGGGAGCGGGGTGGACCTGCCCGTCGGTGGTCGTGATCCACACCGTGCCGTACAGGACGACGGAGGCCAGTTCGTCGCGGCTGGCAGGCAGGGCGAGCGGGGCGTAGAAGAGCCACTGGGGGCCCTTGGAGCCGTCGGCCTTGGTGCGCACGACCGGCATGTCGGTGAGCGGGTCAACGAAGAACGCCTCCACCTGCTTGCCCTCGGCCAGCGTGGCGTGCACGGCGGTCGGGTCGCACATGGTGAGCCTGCGGGACCAGCGTTCGGCGACGGTCCCCTGCTTGGCCAGGACGTCGGTGAACCGTCCGTAGGGCAGGAGGTGGGGGTGGTAGCCGAGGGCGATGTCGGTGGCGACGACCGCGTCGGGCTGGGTGCTGGTGGCGATCGCCCGCCAGCCCGTGGCCAGGACGTCCTCGACGTCGTCGTCCTCTTCCAGGACCTCGATGGGGTGGGTGCTCTCGTCGTGGCGGGCGGCGACGACCATCCGGGTCTGCAGTCGCGCGGCGTGGTCTCCGAAGATCTTGATTTCGGAGGCGACGCCTTCGACGCGCTGGTTGCGGATCTGGTCGGCCATGTTGGTCAGCGCGGTGCGCGCGTCCGCCCTGAAGGCGGGATTGCGGGCGGCCTTGCGCAGGGCCGTCTCGCGGTCTTCGGCCGGAACCTGGGCGACGACCGCGGCGGCGCCGGGCTGCCACTGGCGGACGACCTCCGGCCGGCGCAGCAGGCCGGGCCACCACGGAAGCGGCTGTCCGACGAGGTCGGCGACGTCCCCCCACCGGGCCTCGTACTCGATGCGCGGCTGGGCGGTGTCGGCGGCGACCAGGGCGGGCCCGGTGTGGCCGAGGTCGCCGTACAGGGCGCAGACGGTGACGATCTCCCGGTTGGACTCGGCGGCCAGGTCGATGGCGGCCGATGACGCCGCGCCGCTGTCGGTGGTGTGGAGCATGCGGATGACGCCGATGCCGGTGTGCCAGTCGGTGGCGGGGCCGTGCGGGGTGTCACGGTAGCCGAGGTGCCGGCCCGGCTGGCGCTGGCCGGGCACGGGACGGGCCAGGTGGGCGCCGCGGTGACGGAACTCGGGGGTCTCGGCGGCCCACAGGTAGAGGGCGGTGGCGTCCCAGACCTGTCCGGCCGGCTCCGGGTCGAAGGCGCGGTGGTGCGGGTCGTCCTGGGGGGCGGGGAAGTCCTTGTGCTGGCGGGGAAGCCGCCACATCCCGAAAGGGCTGACCTTGAGCAGGTCCTGGACTTCCGTCTTGCTGAGGTAGACGGTGCTGACGCCCATACAGCTACTCCTGTGGGTCTCGGACGGATCAGTGCGGGGATTCCAGGCCAGGGGTCAGGCGGCGCCCTCGGCCTCGATGCCGTGCATGCCGCTGGGGGCGCCCTCCAGCGGGTCGCTCCTGCGCAGCCAGCGGCTCGCGGTGCGCAGCGCCTTGTCGGTGTGGATCCGCGGTTCGCTCCACAGGCGGCTGAGCCAGCGGTCCAGGTTGCGGCGGTCGCGGTCGTTGCCGCGCAGTGCGGAGGGGACGGCTTCGACGGGCTGGTCACGGTCCTTGCGCAGGACGAGGACCAGGTGGTCGGTGACCAGTGGTCGGATCTGCTCGGCGGTGCCGAAGCCTTCCTCGACGAGGATGTCCTGCGTCCCGCCCGAGCCGGACCCGTCGTAGCCGGCGCAGCAGGCGGTGAGCCAGAGTTCGTTGCCGCTGTCGTCGATCAGGACGAGTTTGGGGGACTGGGGCCAGGCGTACTGCGGGCCGTGGCTGGTGTTGGCGAAGCGCCGGCCGTCGACGATGACGTCGTCCTCGGAGAGGTAGGCCCGTGCCTCGACGAAGGTGCCGAACCGGTGGCGGTTCTCGCGCCAGAACCGGAGGCTTTCGGTGGTGGCGTCCTGTCCGCCGTCCGTCAGGATCATCATGCTCCGCACCCTACCGATCACGTTGTGCAACGGGGGCGGGAATGCGGAACAGGGCTGCCGCCACTGCGTGATGACCGGGGGCAGGGCGGAGGGTCTGCGCCGTGACGCGGTGCGATGAGCGCCGGCTGCTGCTGGGCGCCCCTCGCGTGGCCCCGCTCTGGGCCGTGGTCAGTTCTCCCGCTGTTCCAGGACGTCGGCGGCCGTCTCGTGGAGGTGGCGGGCGAGGTCCAGCAGGCCTGACAGGCCCTCGAACCGGGGGTCGATCGCGGGGTTGGCGCCGGTCTTCTTGATGTTCTCCCACAGCGTCTCGAGGTAGTCGGCGAGCTCCTCGCGGGCGTCGGACTGCTCGCGCAGGTGCCCGTCGCTCAGGGCCGCCAGGCCGGCCCGGTCGTGCTTCTCGGTGTCCTCGGCCAGTTCCTGAGCCGCTTCCTGCAGGGTCTCGAACTCCACCGCCATCGTGCTTCCCCTCCGTCTACAGCCTGTTGGTTCGTCCCGTGACGCTATCGAGCGGTGGGCTCGGCCGTCAGGCGTTTCGGTTGCCCTCGGGCGGCGGTTGCGGGGCGCTCGCCGCCACCGTGACCGCGGGCATGCCTGGCCGAGCGGCTGCGGGGTCTGATGTGGGGTCGGCTGGGGACGTTCGGCGGTCTGGAGAGCGGGGGTCCGTCGCTAGCGTGCGCGCCGGTGCGGCGTTGTTGCCTGGCCTCGTGGGCGTGGTGGTCCGGCGCGTCATCGGCGTGATGTGGATGACCCAGCTACCCATACAAGTGGCGGCCGGAGCCGGCGGGTGGGAGGTCTCCGTCGGTGGCGCGGACGCGGCCGATGTGGCGGCGTTCTCCGCGGAGAACGTGCACGACCTGCCCGCCCGTCCGCAGGCTGCGTACGGCGCCTGGTAGGTCGTCTGAGGTGTCCTCGGGCCCGCGTCCGCGATCGGGTGCGGGTCCATTCGCCTTCTCGTGTTGGGCAGCACGATCGGCGGACGATGTGGTGCGGGGGGCTGGCTCCGCGGTCTTCTTTACCGCGGTAAAGCCTGATGTGATGACTTTCCTAACGTGTCGAGCCTCGCTGATGAGCTTTGGCGTTAGTAAGGTACCGTCCATGAGTTCCCCAGCTACCTCCAGCGACCGCGAGAAGGTCGTATCCAAGCTGCCAGGATGGCTCTGGCAGACGCTCAAGGTCCGAGCAGCGCAACGCCGTGTCGAGATCCAGACGGCTGTTGAGCGGGGCATCGCGGCCTGGATGGCATTGGCCTCCGCCCGGGGCACCGTCGACACCTCGGGTGCCGATTCGTTCTCCACTTTCCTGCCCAGCGGACAGTGGGAAGCCTTCCGGGAGGCAGCGTCCGACCGTGGCGTCTCCCTGACGCAGGGGCTCGCCCAATCCGTGCAGCTGTGGCTGGAGATGAATCCGGCCCCTGCCGTGAATCGCGCCAAGCATCCGCGCCGCCGTATCGTCTGCAACCAGAAGGGCGGCGTCGGCAAGACGGCTGTCGCAGCCGGCCTCGGCGCGGCGCTCGCGGAAGACTCCGAGGCTCTTCACCCGGTGCGCATCTCCAAGCACTTCGCTGCGCGGCTTGAAGACGTTGAGGGCCCTGACCCTCTGGAGCTTGAGGAACTGCCCGGCCTTGGCCGCCGCACGCTGCTGGTCGACTTCGACCCGCAGCGCCACCTCACCAAGCAGCTGGGGCAGCAAGAGATCCCCATGACGCCGGGGACCGACAGCCTGTGCAAGTACATGACGGGGGAAGCCAAGCGCGACATCCGCGACCTGGTGGTGCCGATCCAGGACGACCGGTACGGCGGGCGGCTCGACCTGCTGCCGGGGTGTCAGGACGGCTTCCTCCTGGACGTCGCCTTGTCGAAGGTGCGTTTCCGGGAGGCCGCCCTCGAACGCGCGCTGGCGCCGCTTGAGCCGTTCTACGACGAGATCATCGTGGACTGTCCGCCCAGCCTCGGGCTCAGCATGGACGCGGCTATCTATTACGGACGCCGGCGGGAAGACGAGGATCCCGGCAGTTCCGGCGCTCTCATCGTGGTGCAGGCCGAGGACAGCAGCGCCGACGCCTACGACCTGCTCATTGCCCAGATTGAGGATCTCCGCAACGACATGGGCGTGGAGATCGACTACCTCGGCATCGTGGTCAACCTCTACGACCCGCGCCGCGGCTTCATCGCCACCTCATCGCTCCAGGCCTGGATCGACATAAAGGACCCGAGGGTGATCGCGGTCATCGGCGACCTGACCGACCAGCGCAAGGCCGTCCGCCTCAGGCAGCCACTGCTGTCCTTCGCGCCGCGCGGCGAGCAGGCGGCCACCATGCGTGCTCTGGCCCGGGAGGTGTCATGACGCGAGTAGCCGACCAGCTTGGCACCGGGGCGTCCTTCGCCCGGGCGCAGGGCGGCGTCAGCGCACGCCGCCAGGCCGTCGCTGCCAGCACTGGGGCGCCCACCACCGGGGCCCCGGACAGCCGACTGCGGGCTCTGCCGCTCACGCAGCTCGTACCGACCCGGTTCAACCCGCGCCGGAACTTCGGCACGGGGGAGGAGCTGCTGGAGTTCGGGCTGAAGCTCAAGAAGAAGCAGCTGCAGCCCGCCGTCGCGGTCACGCGCGACGCCTACCTCAAGCTGTGGCCGGGCGAAGCGGAAAATATCGACGGCGCGCCCTACGTCATCGCCAACGGTGAGCGCCGCTGGCGGGGCTCACAGGCAGCTGGCGTCCTCACGCTCGACGTGGTGGTCGACGACGAGATCGCGAAGTCCCGCGCCGACTTCCTGGACGCGGTGCTCTCGGAGAACAACGACCGCGAGGACCTCGACCCCATCGAGCGAGCCCTCGGCATCAGGACGATGGTCGAAGAGCTCGACGGCAAGGCCAAGGTCGCGGAGCACTACGGGAAGTCGGCCGGCTGGGTCACTCAGCAGATGTACCTGCTGGAACTGGCACCGGAGCTGCAGGAGCTGGTGAGCTCAGGAGAGCTGCCCCTGCGGGAGACCCGGGCGTTGGCGAAGCTCCCGGTGCGCGAACAGGTGGATGCCTGGCGGGCCCGATCCGCTGAGCGGAAGGAGGAGAAGGCCCAGCCTCGGCAGCCGAGGAACCGCCAGAAGCAGTCAAACGACGGACAGGCGCCCGGCGCCGCCGCGAAGCCGGGCTTTACCGCGGTAAAGAACAGCCCGACCGACAGCGTCACCGAAGCCTCCGAAGCGGTGGGCTTTACCGCGGTAAAGCCCACCGGCGAAGCAGAGCCCTCCCCGGCCCACCGTGACGCCCCCGTGCCGCACCAGGCCGCGGCGGTGAGCGCCGCAGTAGCCGACCCACTCGCTGACTTCGCCGTCTACGTCAACAAGGCCGGCGCGTTCGCCGACTCGTTCCAGGGCCTGGCTCAGGTGTACGCCAGGGCCAAGGAGACCGACCGGGACCGTACGGCCGAACTCGCGGCACAGCTCGGCGCCCACGTGCTGCGCGTTGTGGATCAGCTCCCCGATGTACGGCCCGTCGAGGACGCGACGGCATAGAGGCCCAGGAACGCAAAGAGGCCCCGTACCAGCGCAGACGCGCGGTACGGGGCCTCGTGTTTGTGTCGCTGGCCGGGCGGCGGTCTGGCTTGTTGGAGAGCCGCACCCGGGGGTCGGGCCCGACCGCAGCCGACTACGGCGGAACGTTAGGGGTGGCCGGGCCAGCGTTCGGCGAGGCCGTTGTCGCCCTTGGTGTCGTAGCGGGCGATGATCCGCCAGGCGGTGTCGCACAGGTCGCGGGTGTAGCGCTCGCCGGCGGTGGAGTGGCCGCCGTGGGCAGGAAAGAGGTCGTTGAGGTACTTCCACAGGGCGGGCTGGTCGCCGTCGAAGAACATCAGCAGGTAGTGGCCGAAGTAGGCGATGGCGGCGGGGTCCTTGGCCTGGTTCAGCTTGGTGATGCCGGTCTGCATCTTGCTGAGGATGTACTCCGGGCCGCCGACGCTCTGGCCGGTGTCGTCGGGTTTGACGATGTGCTTGGCACCGTTGTCGACGGTGGCCCAGAAGGCGGCGTCCTCCCGGCCGGGGAGCATGGCGAGCAGCCGGGCGAGGTGGCGCAGGTCGGAGTCGGTGGCGAACGCGTCGTTCACGGGTGTCCTTGTTGGTCGGGTTCAGTTGGCCGGGGGGACGAAGCCAAGGGCGATCTGGCACTGGACGACGGGGTTGGTGGACATGGCCGGCTCCTCACCTGGGCCATGTGCGGGCCCTGCGTGCACGGTGAGGCCAGATGGGCGAGCGGGGCAAGAGCGCCGTTTCGGCCACCTATCCGCCGTGGGCGGGCCCGGAGGGGCGGGGTGGGATGATGGCGACGGCGGCCCGCCCCCACTTACTCTGGGGACGGTCCGCCGTCTTCGTTCCGGGCGCCGGGGCGCCTTCGTCCTGCTACCGGGCCCTGCGAACGCGGGAGCCGGTGACGGTGCCGCCCGGCTCGGCGTCGCGGGCGGCGGCTTCGACGGTGTCGAGCAGGTGCGCGCCGGAGGCGTTGGCCGGGCCGAGGCCCGATCCCCGGTAGGTGACGTTCTCGCCGGACGCCGTCTTCATGTCGACCTCGGCCTGGTAGACGGTGGTCGAGTCGGACGAGCTGGACGAGTCGGAGCTGCGGCGGAAGAAACCCATGGTGATGACTCCTCAGTCGGGTGTGCTGGATGGACGGTCAGGTGCTGTGGGGCCGGGGAGGCGGGTTCCGCGCTGCCCTGGTGTCTCCCATGCTCTCGTGTGAAATGGGCTGGTGTAAGGGGGTTTGCGGTGTTTCCCGTTGCCTCTTGTGGCCGCTCAGCGAGCGGAGCTGGTGGCGGCCTGGCGGCGGTGGAGCAGGGCGTGCTGGCCGGGGTCGAGGCGCCAGAGACCGAGGCGGCCGGCGGCCGGGATCGGGTCCGGGAGGGCCTGGACGTCGGTGAGGGTCCAGTGCCACAGGCCGGGCAGGCCCCAGGGCCGGCAGCAGCCGGTGTCGCGGTGGCAGTCGGTGATGCGGGCGGTGGCGACCAGGGCACCGGTCATCAGGGCCGGAGCGCCGGGGCGGGCGAGGACGGCGCGGACAAGCGGGTCGGCCTGGCCGTCGCGGGCGAGGGCGCGGGCGGCGTGCAGGACAACCGGGCCGCGATGCTTCGTCGGCCAGGACCGGTTCTCGATCGCCTTGTCGCCGGCGATGATCGCGGCCAACCAGGGCTGGCGGATCGTCAGCGCGGGAAGGTCCGCAGGCTGCGCCGCCGGGTCGGTGCCCTCGCCGATGCGGCGCAGCGCCTCGGGGAGGGCGGTGTCCCAGTCGCCGGTGAAGTGCAGGGCTCGGTCGTCGATGTAGAGGGCCGCGCCCAGCTTCTTGTTGGTGACGAGCAGCTGGTCTCCCAACCAGTGGGACCGGTCGGGGTCCTCGTCGACGATCGCGGGGATGCCGTGGCGGGTGAACCAGGCCGCCACGGCGGGGTGGTAGCGGCGGTGGCGGGCAGTGACGCAGAAGACGGAGCGGCGCTTCATGAGCTGGCGGATGGCCTCGAGGGCGCCGGGGATCGGGTCGCCGTAGATGCGACCGTCCTGCCAGCCCTTGTCGTGCAGGACGGTGGTGAGATCAAAATCCACGCCCACGGCGTGGCTGGCGGGGGAGTCGGAGGTGAGGGGGATGACGGTCACTCGGGGGTTCTCCTCAGTGGTCGAATCGGATGGTGATCGGGATACGCCGGTAGCTGGGGCCGGGCCGGTGATTGGGCTCGGGGTTCAGTCGAGTCCGGCGCGCAGCTGGTCGGCGCGTTCCTGGGCGAGGCGGGCAGCTTCGGGGTTGGCGGTGGCGCCGCGGGCGGCGGCTTCGGTGAGGGTGCGGATGAGGGCCTGGCGGCTGGCCGGGTCCAGGAGCGGCATGGGTCGGCCGTCGCGGCAGGCGGCCCATCGGGCAGCGAGGGGTTCGAGGTCGCGCAGGTCGGCCCGGTGCTGCGGGCCGTCGGCCTGGCCGACCGGGTCGTGGGGGACGGTTCCGCAGGTGAGGGGCGCCGCCCGGCCGCGTGGCCGGGCGGCGGGGCGGCGGGGCGGCGGGGTGTCAGCAGCCGTAGGGGCCGTAGGCGGCGCAGTTCTCCAGGTGTCCGCCGGCGCGGTCGACGGTGGCGAGGAGGTGGTCGAGGGCGTCCTGGTCGCGGTGTTCGCCGAGGTGGCGCTCGCGCAGGGTGTCGGTGTGGAGGGTCCAGTCGGTCCAGTCACCGATGGCTTCGGCCACCTGGCGAGCGGCGTCGGGGGTACGGAACGCGGCGATCAGGAGGCCGGAGTGGTGGCCCAGGCGCCAGCGGCACGGGCCGTCGCGGTCGATGTCGGCGGGCAGCTCGTAGAGGTAGAGGCCCGGGGCGGTCTTCAGGAGCTCGGCCTGGACGATCCGGCGGCCTTCGACGCAGCGGATCTCGTGCGGGAGGGTAATCGTGGCGGTGGTGGTGGTCACGGGTGTGTTTCCTTCCGGGTTCGGGTTCAGGTGGTGGGTGGGTGGGGGCGGCGGGCGATGGCGCGCATGCCGTCGATGCGGTGGGCCTGGCGGGACAGGCGCGCGGCGAGCACGGCCAGGTGGTCGGCGTCCTCGGGCCGCACGCCGTAGATGAGGCGGGCGGCGTAGTGACGGGCGGCGTCAGCGAGTTGCTGCGTGTCCAGGGCGTGGGCCTGGAACTCGCGGTCGATCTCCGGGTCCGGGTCGCGGGCCTGGAGTCCGTGGCGTTCGGCTTCGTTCACGGCGGGGGTTCCTCGGTGCGGGTGGCGGCGGTCGGCGGGTGGAGCGGTGCCGGGCACCGGATCGCCGGTGCCCGGGAGCATGTAGGGGTCAGTCGAGCGAGCGCACCGCGGGCGGGAAGACCTCGGGCAGCGGCGGCAGGAACGGGCACTGGTCGGCGTGGTCGCTGACCTGCTGGCGGACGGCGTAGACGTACATCGCCTCGGCCTGTGCGAGGCCGTGGCGGCAGCCGGTGCAGTGCCACCACGCCTTGGTCTCGTCGCGGCAGTGGGTGCCGACCGGCCAGGGCTGGTCGCCGATCAGCTCGACCTGGGCGCCGCCGCGGGTGAGCTGGCGCATCCAGATGTGGCCGGGACCGCCGCCGGTCGGGGCGTCGCCGATGTGGACCTGGCCGTGGTCCAGGCGGATGCGGCCGTGGTCGGCGGCCTGCTCCAGGAGCGTCATCAGGCGGTCGTGGCTGCCGAGGACCTGGCCGCTGGGGACCAGGCGCGTCATCGCGTACAGCTCGCCGACGCTGGTGCGCCGCCGGCCGGACGCCTCCAGCTGGCCGAGCACGGCCAGCACGACCGTGTAGGCGTCGTCGCGGCGCAGCAGGTTGTCGAAGGGGTCGGGGGTGAGGTCGGTGAGCATCTTCGCCAGGGTGTCGGCGGTGGCCAGGAGGCGGGTGTCGGTGATCTGCACGGGTGCCTTCTTTCTGTTCAGCGGGTGGCGATGGTGCAGGTGCGGGTGGTCGGGCGCGGTTGGACCCGGTGGTAGTAGTGGGTGGTGCCGGTGGTCGTGGTGTCGGTGTAGGCGGCCAGCAGGTCGGGGCGGCGGTCGGCGATGGTGGCGAGCTGCTCGTAGATCCAGGCGTCGGTGCGCTGGAGGAGCACGCGGTCCCCGATGAAGTCCGCGAGGTGCAGGCTGAATCCCTGCGCGTGCTGGGCGTGGGCGATGCGGGTGGTGAGGATGGCGGCGGCGGTCGCGTCGTCGGGCCGGGTGGGGATCGGGCTGGGCAGCGCGCGGCACTGGCCGGCGTGCTCGTTGGCCTTCTCCTGGCCGTCCCGGAAGTTCAGCGGGTACGGGAGGGAGCGGGAGGGCTTGCTGTCCGTCATGGTCCAGGTGCGGGTGCAGCCGAGGCAGTGGACGGCGTGCGCGCCGGAGTCCTGCGCGTCGGCCAGGTCCCGGGTGTAGAGGAGCACGCGGGCGCCGGCCAGGTTGGCGTAGCGGATCCGGACGGCCAGCCCCTCGGGGGTCCACTGGTCCGGGTCGGGCTCGGCGGGCAGCGCGGGCGCCGGCGGGGCGGGGGAGCGGCGGAAGAGGTGCATGACGGTGTCCTTCCTGATGTGGTGGGTCGAGCGGGTGCTGCGGGTCGGCGGGTGGTCAGAAGGGCGGCTCGTCGCTGTAGAAGCGGGCCGGGGTGGGACGCCAGGGCAGGCGCCAGGACGAGAAGGCGGTCATGCAGTCGCAGAACTCCCAGCCGTCTTCGCGGTACCAGCCGCGGTGGTCCTGGCAGTCGGTGCAGCCGGGCTTGGGATGGCGGTCGATGAACAGGTCGCAGGGGCCCGCGGTGATCTCCCAGCGGCCGATCCGCAGGCGGCGGGGCAGCCTGGCCAGGCGGGCGCGCAGCCTGCGGGCGGGGGAGCGGCGGGCAGGGACGGGCGGCGTGTGGGAGGCGGCGGCGAGGTCGCGCAGGGTCGTGACGGAGGCCTCGAGGGCGGGCGGCAGGAGCGGGTCGGAGCCGAGCAGGTTCAGGGTGGCGGCGTAGACGAGTTCGGCCTGGGTCATGCGGGTTCTCCTCAACGGGGGTGGGTGTCGGCCGGGCGGCCGGTCTCTGTCCCCGGATGCGCGCCGCCCGCCGGGCTGGGTGCCGGGCGGGCGGTGCGGGCCGGGGGCGAGGCCGGTCGTGCGGTCAGGCCGGGACGGCGCGGGCGAGGGCGAGGAGCTCTTCGAGTTCGGCGAGGGCCAGGCCGTCCGCACACGGGAGGCAGCAGCCGAGTGATGTCGGGATGCAGCACTCGGTGACGGTGCGGCACAGGGCACAGGTTCGGCGGGCGAGCATCATCCGGTGGTGGGAGCGCCAGCGGGCCTCGGTCATGGGCCTGACCGGCAGGGCGAGCGAGCGGCGGTAGAGGTAGCCGACCTGCGCGGCGGGTTCCTGGCCGCCGGGGCGCAGGCCGGCGGCGCGTAGTTGGCGGCGGGTCAGCAGGTCCGGGCTGGGGTCGTAGCGCCAGGGGTGGGTGGGCAGGCCGCCGTGGTGTTCGCCGGTGGGGTCGAGGTCGGGTACGCGCACGGGCCGGCTCCTAGCGGTCAGCGGGCACGGGCGGGTTCGAGGTGGGCCGGTCCGGTGGCGGTGACGCGGTCGACGAAGCGGAAGCCCTCGGCGATGAGCTGATCTGCGCCGGGCAGGTCGCGGTGCTGTTCGCGCAGGACGGCGCCGGGCACCACGCGCGGTCGCAACGCGTTCTGCACCTCGCAGACCGCCAGCGGCACGTCGAACAGGACGGCCGAGCAGGGACGCTGCCAGTAGCGGGCCCGGGCGAGCAGGTGGGCGCGCGCGTGGGGTTGGATCGCGGTCGAGTCGATGATCGTGGTGAGGCCGCGGGCGAGGCGGGCGTCCAGGAGCAGGTCCTGGACCTGGAGCGCGACCGTGGTGGCGCTCTGGTCGGCGGCCGAGTTGGTGGCCATCTCGCGGTAGGCGTCGAGGTTGAGCGTCCAGGAGGGGGGCCAGCGGCGTTCGGCGAAGGTGGACTTGCCCGCGCCGCTGACGCCGACCAGGACGACCAGGGTGCCGGGGTCGTGGTTGAGGTTCACGGGGTCCTCTCGTGGGTGTGGTCCGGGCCGGGCGGGCCGGGGGTGGACTGGTCAGCGGGACGCGGCCGGCTGGCCGGAGCAGGCAAGGCAGTTCCAGGGGCTCGGGCCGTCGTTGTCGTCGTCGGAGGGGTCCGGGCCGACGGTCAGGTAGAGGTGGCCGTCGCAGAAGTAGCGGCCGCAGCCGTCCGAGGGGGTGCCGGGCTCCGAGCCGCACAGCTGGTCCAGTCCGCGGTCGATCTGCTTCGTGCAGCTGTCCTGCTCACAGGTGGCGGTGATGCCGTAGCCGGCCTCGATCTCCTGGCCGTCCGAGCGGGTGACGATGTAGTACGCGTAGCCCATCTCTGGGTCCTTTCGGCTGGGTGGTGTCGGCCGGACAGGCCGGTCCCGTCCCCGGAGGCGCGCCGCCCGCCGGGCTGGGTGCAGGGCGGGCGGTGCGGGCCGGGGGCGAGGCCGGTCGTGCGGCACCTGGGCCGGGGTGCCGCTGAGCTCGGTTGGCTCGGTCAGTTGGCGGTGCGGGGGCCGGGCGGCAGGGCGCGGGGCGTGGTGGTGACGGTGGTGGCGAGGAGCTGCACGACGTTGTCGGACAGGCCGGAGAGCGTGGCGGGGATGAGAAGGTCGCGGGTGGCGGTGCGTTCGGCGAGGTGGACGACGGCGGCCAGGACGTGGCCGGTGTCCTCGCGGCGGCCGGCGACGACGGCGTAGGTGCCGACCAGGCGTTGGGCGTCGTTGACGGCGGTTCCGCCGACGCAGGGGCCGGGGACGGTGATGTCGATGCTGCCGGTGTCGTCGGTGAGGACGAGCTGGCGGGGGTAGCGGCCGTTCGTCTCGGTGATGACGCCGTCGACGGTGACGAGGGCGAGGTCGGGGGCGGCGGTGAGGCGGGGCAGGTTGTCGGTCATGCCGGCGGTCTCCTTGCTGGGGTGGGGCCTGCGGGGTCGGGGTGACCGGGCAGCCGCGCCGGTCCCGGCGGTGCCGGCCGCTGGGTGCGGCCGGGTCCGGGGCCGGCGTCGGCGGTCCGCTCGGTGCGCGTGCCTGGCCGGAGCCGTGGGGCCGAAAGGGCTGCCCGCGCTCGTGTCTGCCGGGCCCGGTGTTCTGCCGGTGCGGGCAGGGAGCGGGCCCCTGCTCCGGGTGGAGCGAGGGGCCCGCCGGTCCGGTGGTGGCCTGTCAGGCGGCTGTGGCTTCGTCGGTGGGGCCGGCCTTGCCCGTCTTCCGCCTGTCCCACCAGGCCTTGGCGTCCCAGTCGGTGGCGTAGGACAGGAGCAGGTAGGACGCCGTGGTGCCGATGGCGAGGATCCCGTGGGCCCAGCCCCACGGGGTGGCCTTGAGGATGGCGCCGATGCCGCTGCCCCCGCCGATGGCACTGCTGAGCGTGACGATGACGCAGGCGGCCAGCAGGGCAAACTCGGCGTCTTCGGTGAAGCCGGCGCGGATGCCGTGGTGGACGGTGTAGCGGGCGTGGAGGGCCAGCACGGTCAGCTGGACGGCCCACAGGGCCAAGACGACGGCGGCGATGCCGGAGAGGGTGACGAGGTGGTGCATCGGGGTCCCTTCGTGAGTGGTGCGGGTGACTTTCGGGAGCGGTGCGGCGCCCGGTTGGCGCGCGTCCGGTGGTCAGCTGACGAAGGCGAGGACCAGGACGGCGAGGAGCACGGGCACGGTCATGGCGACGGAGCGAGGGATGTTGATGCAGCGCTTGAGGCGGTCGATCTCGTCGCTGATGTCCTCGCATTCGACGAGGAGGCGGCCGTGGGAGCGGGTGCCGACGGGGACGTTGGCCAGGGTCTTGCTAGCTCGTAGTGGGTCTGGCGCAGGGCGGCGATCCGGGCGTCACGCTCTATGGCGATCAAGGCGGGTGGTCCTCTTCTGGAATCGGGTTCGGTGGGTGGTTCGCGGTGCGGGACGATGCGGGCGGGCCGGTGACGAGACCGGCCCGCCGGGCACTGGTGGCCCGAACCGGCTCCGGGATGGTTCGTTCATCCCGGAGCCGTCCTGCGCGGTTCGCGGTTCGGGCGGTCAACCGGTTCGCGGTTCGCCGAATCCGGTTCGCGGTTCGCGGTCAGACGCCGACGCTGCTCGCGGTTCGCCGAACCGGGTTCGTGAACTCCTTGCGGGCGTCCGCGAGGCGGTGGTGCGCGGTGGTCTTCTTCATGTCGAGGTTCGTCATGACGAAGTCGAGGTCGACCGTGTCGTAGCCGTGGGTCCCGATCAGTTCGAGAACCTGCTGAACCTGCTGTTCGGCGAGGAGCTGCGCGGTGCTGCGCCGGTTCGAACCTGCCCCGGTGGCGGGGCGTTGCGGCTGGTCGGCGGCGGTTCGCGGCTCGGGGTCCGCCGGGGCCGGTTCGCCGGACGGCACGGGACGGTTCGCGGCTTCCAGTTCGCGCCGCGCGGCCGCCTCGCCGGTGCGTGCGGCGGGCAGGGCGTGGTTCGCCGAACCGCCGGGGCGGTTCGTGGTGCGGTTCGGCGAACCGGCGCGGGTGAGGCGAACCGCGAACTGAGGGATCGCGGCCGGGTTCGGCGAACCGCCGAGGGCGACGGCGAGGCTGGAGTTCGGGACACGCGGCAGGGCGCGAACCGGCACCCAGTCGCCGACGCCGATCATCCCGGCGACGAACCGGCGAACCGGGCCGAGGCCAGTTCGCCGAACCAGTTCGCGCTGTTCGGCCGCGGCCGTCCAGGCCAGCTCGACCGTGGACAGCGACTCGTCCGTGATCGCCGCCGACCACGCCGCGAAGGAGTGCCCGGGGTAGCGGATCCAGCGGATCGCCCCGATGGTCGGCCGCGACTTGGCGACCTTGCCGTCCGTGCGGAGCTTCTGGCGGTGGATCAGCCGAGCGTAGAGCTCCCACAGCACCATGCCGGTGATGCTCATCGCCGAGTACGCGACCGCCTTCGGGGTGGCGTGCCAGTAGGTGACCTGGTCGACCATCTTCATCGCGGCCGCGTCCCAGTGCCGGCCGGTGACGAGTGCGGAGGCGTGCCAGTAGTTCATGATGCTCGCCCCGATGGCGAACACCCACGTCGCGACCCGGTACAGCGTGCCGGCGTCGCCGCTGCGGCGGGCCTCGTTATACATCCACGCGACGAACACCGTGGACAGCTCCCACGCCGCCGCGAAGAGGATCGTCGCGGGGAAGATCCAGCCCAGGACGTCGTGGGCGACGCCGGCCTGGCCGGACCAGGCGACGGCCATCGGCGCGGTGATCGGCACGATCGCCAGCAGCCGCCGGGCGTTGGCCCTCACCAGCGCCTTGAACCGGCCGCCGAGCGTGGGCTTCCCAGCGCGCTCGGCTTCCCTCGCCTCCCGCTTGAGACGGCGGCGCTCCAGCTTGCGGGCAGTGCGGCCGGTGGCCCGGCGCAGCGTTTCGCGGGCCGCGGCGAGGTCCTGGAGCGCGAGGACCTTGCTCTCCTCCGCCTCGGTCTGCAGTTTCTGCGCCTTCTCCAGTGCCTTGGCGGCCTCGGCCTTGTCCGCGGCAGTCTGCTTCTCCGCCTCCCGGCGGATCCGGCCGGCCTCCTGTTCTGCCTCGGCACTCAGCCGCGCCGCCTCGGCGGCGGCCTGGGCGCGCTGCTGCTGCGCCTCCGTTCCGGCCTGGGTGCGCAGCCGGTCGGCGTCGGCCGTCGCCTGGGCCCGGACCTCCCGCGCGGCGTCGGTGGCCTGGTCGGCCTCCCGGTCCGCGTCCTCCCGCAGCTGGCGCACCTCGCCGCGCACCCGGTCGGCGTCGGCCTGCGCGCTGTGGCGCAGCTCCTCGGCCTGCTCGCGGGCCTCGGCGAGCAGGCCCTCGGCCCGGGTGCGGGCGTCGGCGAGGACGGTGTCGGCCTGTGAGGTGGCGTCCGCGCGGACCTCGGCCGCGTGCCGCTCGGCCCGGGCACGCAGCTCGGTGGCGTCGTGGTGCGCCTGGGCACGGATCCGCCCGGCCTGCTCTTCGACGGCGCGGGTGAGGGCGCTGGCCTTCTCCTCGGCTTCCGCGAGCAGTTGCTCGGCCCGGACGCCGCTTTGGCGGGCCTGCTCGGCCGCCTCGCCGCGCACCGCCTCGGCCTGTTCCTCGGCGGCCCGGGTGAGGGCGGCCGCGGTCTGTTCGGTGTTGGCGAGCAGGGTGGTGGTCTGCGCCTGCGCGTCGGTGAGGATCGCCTGGGCGCGCTGCTTGGCCTCGTCGGTCAGCGCGGTGGCCTTCTGTTCGGCCTCGGTGGTGATCCGGGTCGCTGTGTCGGTGGCGGCCTGGGTGATGGCGGCGGCGTTGTGCTCGGCCTGTCGGCGGGCGTCGGCGTCGGCCTCCTCACTCTGTTCCCGGGCGTACTGGAGGATCAGGCCGGCCTGGTCGTGGGCCATGCCGAGGATCCGCCCGACCGCCTGATCGGCACGCTGCGTGACCGTCTCGGCTTCGGCGGCGGCGTCGGCGCGCAGTTGCTGGGCCTCGGTGGCCCACTGCTCGGCGGTGGCCAGGTCGCGGCCGGCGGTGGCGGCGGCGCGCTCCAGGGCGGCGAGCGCCTGGTCCTCGGCGAGGGCCAGGACGTCGGCGGCGCGGTCGGCGGCGTCGGCTAGGACCGGGTCGGCGGCCGGCCGGGCGGGCGGAGTCTCGGGAGCCTTCGGAGGGGCCTTCGGCGGGGTCCTGGCGGGGGTCTTCCGGGCGGGGGCTCCGGTGCGCTGACGGGTCTTGCGGGCCGGGGTCATCGGGCGGTTCTCCTTCTGCACGCGGTGACGGTGTGTGAGGCCGTATGGGGTGTAGGGGGTGTATGGGTTGTCGGGGGAGGCAGGGCGTACAGGGCCGTTTTCCTGGCGGATCCGGGGTGTCCCGGAGGACCCCATACACCCCATACAGGCAGGTCAGGTCCCCATACGGGTGCCGCATCCCATACGGGCTGTAGGGGGTGCGGCGTAGGGGTTGTATGGGGTGGGGTTGGTTACTTTCGGTACTTGTCCATGGCTTCGCCGAGGGTCTTGGCGAAGTAGCCCTGGACGGGGTTGTCGACCCCGGGAACGCGGACTTGGCCGTTGGCGGTGCGTTCGACGCCGACGTCGCGCAGGTATTTGTTGATCTCGATGCCGAGGTCGCGCGGGTCGGGGTGGCCGAGGGCCTGGGCGAGGTCGGCGGTGGACATCCGGCCGCCCGCCGCCGTGATGACGGCGTGGGCCTCGGCGAGCCGGACCGGGATGCCCTCGGGCAGGCGGTCCGCGTTGTCGGCATCGCTGAGGTCGATGGACGGCACACTTGGGTCGAGGGCCGGGGCGGTGACGGTGAGTGACAGACTGCTGCTGGTTGCCGAGGCGATCGTTGCCGGGTCGGGCGGCTCGGTCCCGGCGCCCCGGCGCCGCAGTTCGGCCTCGATGGGGTCGTTCCACTGGCCGCGCAGTCGGCGGGCGGCAGCGCGGGCGGCGGTGACGTTGGCGATCAGCTGGAGCATGTCGTCGCCGTCGATCCACAGCGAGCGCAGCCGCTTGTAGCCGGCCTCGGCGAACAGGATGCCCATGCCCTTGATGTGGGGGTCGAGTTTGGAGGCGTCCCAGCCGGCCGAGGCCGCGCCGGGGGCGAGGGCCATGTTCGACTCGGTGGTGTCGGTGGTGCGCATGGCCCACTTCCAGCTGATGTTGCCGGAGACCAGGCGCGGGATGACGCCGTTCTCGCCCTTAGTGATGACCTGGGTGGCGAGGATCAGGATGATGCCGAAGGCCAGGCCCCGCGCCGTCAGCGCCGCCAGGGCCTGCTTGATCTGGGCGCCGAACTTCTTGTTGTCCGTGAACGGCAGCACCTCGTCCATGACGACGAGCTCCAGGCCGCCGAGCTCGTCGATCAGCTTGGGGTCGTTGATGTCCTCGACGCCGTACTTCCTGAGGATCCCGGCCCTGCGGGACATCTCGTTGATCTCGGCGTCCAGCAGGTACAGCGCCCGCTCGGCGCGCCGGTCGCCGTCCTCGTCGATGAACGTGGCGGCGAGGTTGCTCCACCGGGCCTGCCCGGGGGCCTTGCCGTCGATGAGGCGGACGTTGACCCTCATGTCCAGCAGTGCGCCGCCGATGATGCCGCGCAGCGCCGCGCCCTTGCCGGAGCGGGAAGCCCCGCCCAGGGACAGGCTGGTGTTGCGCAGTACCAGGTAGATGATCTGGCCGAAGGCGTCGACCGCGACCGGGATGCCCCGGTTCCAGACGTCCACGGTGGTCGCGCCGACCAGCGGCGAGGGGACGCCGTCGAGGAACGGGTCGGTGTCGAACATCGCGACGGCGATGGTCTTCGCGTTGCCTCCGGCGCTGGCGTGGATCGCCTCCATGAAGAAGCGGTCCCGGTCGGAGTCCATCTCGCCCGCGATCTTGCCGAGTTTGGGCAGGACGGTCTCGACGTTCGCGCCGTCGCCCTTGGGCAGGACGACCTTGGCCATCCAGCCGTTGGCCAGGCGGGTGAGCGCCCCGGGGGCCGCCAGCCGCACGCGCCCGTCGCTGATCGCCCCGGCGGAGAGCACCGCCGCGGTGAGCCGGTCGGTCTCCGCGCAGAACAGCGCCGGATCCACCACCTCCTCCACCACGGCGTCGCCCTCGGCGACCTCGGTGTCCGGCTTGGCGGGCGGGTCGAGTTCGGGCAGCAGCAGCTCCGCAGGGACCGGGCGGTGGGTCAGCCGGGGCGGGTGGACGGCGGTCCACCAAGCCAGGCCCGTCGCAGCCAGCAGGGCCAGCAGACCGGCCGGCGGCGCGTTCACCGCGCCGGCCGCGGCCCCGCCGGCCGCGCCGAGCAGCGCCCCGCCCCGGCGCAGCCGCCCGAAGGAGCGGGCCCTGGCGATCTGACGCTCGGTCGGCTGCACCGGGCGGAACTTCGCCTTGCGCATGTCCTTGAGGGTCTTCTCCAGGCGGCGCGCGGTCTCGCGGCTGAACGTCAGCTGGCTGCGCTGCGCCTGGGTGAGGCCGCCGTCGGACGCCTCCTCCTCCAGGCGCACGATGCGCTTGGTCTCCTTGCCGAACGCGGCCTCCGTCTCGGTGCGGCGCTCGGTGTAGGCCTCCAGCTGGGCGGCCACCAGGCGGCGGCGGATCTCGTCGCTCGACTGGTCGGCGGTGGAGGCCCAGTGGGCCAGCCACTGCCCGATCAGCCGGGCGCCCTCGCCGGTGCGCCGGGTGGTGCCGGTGGCGAAGGCCGCGAGCCGGTTCGGCTGCGCTTCGCCGTCCGCGCCGGTCTCGGTGTCGGTCCGCGGGTCGGTGTCGGCGGCGGGCTCGGGGGTCTTGGTCAGGTGGACGGGAGCGGCGGTGGCCGCGGGGCCGGCCTCGGCGGGCGCCGTGCCGGGGTGGGTGTCGGTGCTCAACGGGGCCTCCAGGCTCCACGTGGTAGGGGTGGTGGGCCGGTCTGGGATGGACGTCCCGGCGCCGCCGCCCTGGGGGCGGGCGGGTCCGGGGCGCCCATCACGGGCCGGAGTCAGCCGATGATCAGGTGGCCGAGCCAGTTGGCGAGCGGGATGCCCGACCAGGCGGCCAGGCCGCCGAGGGAGATGGACAGGCCCCAGGTCGAGCCGGTCAGAGCGCCGGAGAGCATGAGCAGGCGCTCCTCCCACTTCTTGGCGAACCAGAGGAAGAGCCCGGCGAACAGCAGGACCACCAGGGCGATCCAGGAGCCGGAGTAGGTGAGCTGGGTGTGCTGGGCGACCGGGGCCGCGCCGTCGCCGCCGGTCAGGCCACGGCTGACCAGGGTGCCGCCCTGGTTGCCGGCGCCGGTGAAGAACCCGGAGACCAGGGCGAGCAGGCCGCCGGCGCACGAGGACGCCAGCACCATCACGCCCAGGCCCAGCACGTACGGCATCCAGAACTTCTTCTTGGTGACGAACTTGAACTTGCGGTTGTTCTTGAAGAAGTAGAAGCCGAAGGTGCCGGCGAACAGCAGGAAGCCGAAGCCGCTGCCGGCGAGGGTGACGATGTGCGTGATGTCGAGCTTCACAGGGACAACTCCCAGGCAGAGGCGAATGAGATGGACAGGACCGCCCAGCAGAAGGAGATGGCAGCGGCCCGGGCAAAGGCGTCGCGGACCGTGCGCGAGAACACGTGGCGGACGGGCAGCCGCACAAGCAGTTCGAAGGCCACGAGGCCGCCGACGCCGAGCAGCACCGCCCCGGCGTAGCCGAAATCGGTCACCGGCAGCACGAGCTCCCGCAGCACCGCGATCCGCTCGGCGCTCCCGAGCCCGCTCACCGCAGTGCCCCGGTGAACACGGAGCCCAGCAGCGCGAACGCCCAGTCGCGGGCCGGTCCGTAGGCGAGGGTGCCGACGACGACCGACCAGGCCGCCACCCGCAGCGCGGTGCGCAGCACGGTGCCGCGCAGGCGGGAGCGGACGACGAGGACGGCGGTGAGGGTGATGAGGCCCAGGCACAGGCCCGGGTCGGCGACGTCGGCGGCGGGGCGGAAGGAGTGCGAGCAGTCCTCCACGGTGCTGCGCCACAGCCAGGCCGGGCCGGTGGCCGCGACGGCGGCGGCCGCCAGGTTCGGCCAGGCCTGTACCGCGCGCTTGAGGGCGGCGGCGGCGCGCTTGACGCGGGCCCAGTCGATCAGGTGGTGCGCGTCGTCCGCCTTGTGCGGGATGGCGGCGTCCAGGCGGGACTGGCGCAGTTCGTGCGTCAGCTCGGCCAGGCCGTCCCCGTCGTAGCCGGGATGGTGCTCGGTCAGGTCGACGGGGTCGGTGTGCTCCGGGACGGCGGGGTCGTACGCGGGGCGCGGCGGGACCTCGGGGGTGACGGTCACAGCGTCACCTCCGGTCCGCCGTCCGGGGCGGGGTTACGCATCGGTGGCCTCCTGTCGGTCGAGGTAGGGCGGGATCAGGTGGGCTTCCGCGTACAGCGCCGCCAGCAGGCCCAGGGCCGTGACGGCGCTGGCGGCGAAGAACGCGAAGAAGACCTGGTCGAACGGGGTCATGTGCACGGTCCTTTCGGACGGGCGACAAGGGGTGGAGTGCCGGGCGGGGCCCGTGGCTCCCCTGGACAGCCGGCGGCTCCGGCGAAAGGCCAGGTCGCGGGGTCGGCGGTCCAGGGGAGCCACGGGTGCGGGCGGCGCGGGGTGCCCGGCCGCCGGGGCCGCAGAGGTGCGGGGCCGGCGGCCGGGCCGGGGCGCGGTGGTTCAGCGGGTCTGCGGGTCCTGGTCTCCGACGAGGGCGACGTCGTCGCCGGGGGCGGTGTTCAGGTCGCCGCACTGGATGAGCAGGCCGGTGACGAGGACCGTGTTCTCGATGCGGTTGACGACGGGGCCGTGGCCGGTGCGGGTGCCGCCGGTCTGGATGAGGGTGCCGGGGGTGCGGCCGGCGCTGGTGTGGTTCGTTCCCATGGGCGGTCTCCTGACGGGTCGTGGTGGTCCGGGGCCGGACGGCTCCCGGGCGGCGCGGCCGTGTCGGCCGCGCCGGTGGTTCGGTTCACGCCGCCGGCGGGAAGGCGGGCGGCGGCGGTGCGGGGCCCGGGGCCGGGCGGCGGGTGGAGCCGGTTGTGCGGCGGGGGTTAGTGCGGGCCGTTCGGGGAGCTGCCGTCGCCGTAGCGGCCGGAGGGGCAGATCCAGCGGGGACCGCCCTCGAACGGCGACCAGCGCTCGACCTTGGTCTGCTCGTCGGGCAGGCGCTCGGGCTCGGCGGCGGCCCGGTCGACGTACCGGCCGGGCGCCGGCAGGTCCGGCGGGACGGTGGTGCGCTCCAGCTCGGTGTCGGCCGGGGCGGCAGCCGCGGCAGCGAACGCGGTGGCGGCGTCGACCAGGCCCAGACCGTACGGCCGGTCCTCGTCGTCGGTGTCGGTGGCTGCCTGGGCGAGGAGCGCGTCGGCGCCGGCCGACAGCAGGGTCTGCCAGTCCGAGTCCGAGAGGACGCCGTCCCAGCGGACCAGGGTGGTGCCGGTCAGGCGGGCCAGGCGGCGAGCGGCCGCCCGCCGCACGCGTTCCGGGCCCTTGGCCTCGTCGACCCAGGCCCACGACGAGGTCGTGGTGGCGCGGGCGATGTGCTCGGCCTGGCGGCGGCCGGTCAGCGTGCGGGACATGCGGTGCCTCCTGATCGGGTGGGGCGACGTTCTGCTGGTGGTGGGCCCTGGGTGGGGCCCGCCGCACCACTCCCGGCCCCGCCCGGCATGGGCATGCCAGGACGGTTCCGGTGGCAGGCGGGAGCCGAACTGCGGGACAGAGAGGGGAAGGGGAGGGGTTACTGGCCGGGGCCCGAGCCGCCGGTCCTCGCGGCCTGAGCCCTCTCGTAGGCCTCACGAGCGCGTCGGAGCTGCTCGTCCTGCTGCTGACGCTGGGCTTCCTCGGCGGTCACCGGCCACCTCCCTTCGGCTGGGCGGGCGGGGCCGGCGGCGGGGTGGGGGCCTTGCCGTTGGCGTAGGCGCGGCAGAGGTGGGCGATCGTCACCGGACACCCCCGTCCTGGCGGTACGGCCGACCGAAGTTGCGCCGAACGTGCGCCTCGTCGGGCTGGGCGTACGGGTCCGGCGAGACCACCCGGCGGCCGTCCCGGTCCGTGCCGGCCGGATCGAGCGGGACCTGCGCGTCGCGGTGGTGGCGCCGGGCGGTCGCCTCGTCGTACGAGGGGTGCCAGCCGGTGGTCGACATCCCGCTGGTGCGGGCCGCCGTCCCGGACGAGCTGCCGGAGCTGGAGGAGTTGCTGGAGCCAAGGCCCAGGAAGGAACGGATGCCCATCACTGGCCCTCCGTCCGCTGGCCGGCGGCGGCAGCCGCCACGGCGCGGTCGTCGGCGTGCCTCGCGTCGATCCGGCCCAGGTGCTCCTGGACCTGACGCTCGAGGTCGGCGGCGGTGTCGGTGGCGGTCACTGGGAGACCCCCAGACCGGTCGGCTGACCACCGTTGCGGGCGTTGTAGTCGGCCGAGGCCTCGACGCAGATCTCGCGGATCTGGTCGGGGGTGCTGGCCCGGTGGATCGCGGTGTGGAACTGCTCCGCACGCTCGGCGACCGCCCGGGCCTGCTCCGCCGTCTGCGGCGACGTCTGCTGCGCCACGGTCAGCACCCCGCCATCTGCGGCCGCAGGCCCTCGATGAACTCGGTGACGGCGTTCTGCGCGAACCAGCTCAGGTGGGTCCAGGTCGTGGAGGCCCTTTCGATGTGGTTCGCGGCCTGCTGCCAGACCCGGGCGACGACCGCGTTCACGGCCCACACGCTGGCAGCCGGGTCGGCGGACGTCAGGTCCCGGATAACGAGGGCGATGACCTGGTCCTCGTACTGGTGCTGGATCTGCGCGACGAGCTCAGTGGTGGGGCCGATTTCACTGACCCCACGGATGTCGGTCATGCTGGTCATTACGGATCTCTCCTTGGCGAGCTGGTCCGTGGAGACCCCGGTGGATGCTGTCCAGGCGCACCGGGGTCTTGCCATTTCACGATCACTTCCGTGTCGGCTTAGCCAGCTTAGCTGATACAGTCTCAGCTGTGTCAACTAAGTCGGTGAAGCTATCTATGACGGGGAGGTGCCCCTACGATGTGGCTTATGACTGATCCACTCGCCCAGCCCTACCAGCGGATCGTGGAGGACGTGCGCGATCAGATCCGTCTAGGCCGACTGCGGCCCGACGACAAGCTGCCTTCTACGCGTGAGCTGGCCGCGCACTACGGGCTGGCCGCCGGGACAGTGCAGAGGGCCCTTACCGAGCTGCGGACGGCCGGGCTGATCTACTCGCATCAGGGGAAGGGCTCGTTCGTCCGGCAGGTGCCGGACGATGATCTCCGGGCGCCGTCCGAGCTCCAGCAGTTGCGCGAGACAGTTGCCGACCTGACCGCCCGACTCGAGCGGGTGGAGCGGGTTCTCTTCCAGAACGCATGATCCACAGCTGCTCCTTCGGGCCGGGTTCTGACGCTCAAATCAAATCCCGACTCGGCGGTGACGGGCCATCACATACCCGTGGTGACATCCGTCAGTAGCTCTATCAATACGTTTTCAACACCCGCGTATACAGGGGTTCTTGAGCCTGGCCCATAGGCTCCCGACCATGACGAAAGCCGAGGTGGATGGCATGGCGAAGCCGCGTCCCGGGTGGCGACCCGACAAGCTGCGGGAGCTGCGGGAGGCCCACGGGCTCACGCTTGAAAAGGCCGGCGAGCGGCTGCGGGACGTGGTCCGGGATGCCGGGCTGGAGTACGTGGCCGCGCACGCCCAGACGCTCTGGGGACACGAGCAAGGCGAGATCTACCCCGGCGCTGACTACAGGCGCGCGTACTGCGCTGTGTACCGCGCGACGGAGCCGCAGCTGGGTTTCCGGAACCCGTGGCCGGATGAGCAGGACTCCACCTTCGCAGTGACGCCGACCACGGAGAGGCACAACGGGCACCACGTGCTGGCGGTCGAGCGGGCACTGCACCGGATCGCGCCGGGTGGCGTGGATTCCGACAACATGATGCTGCAGCAGCGGATTATGGATGCGTTTCGCCGGCGGCATACTGGTGGCGACCCGCACCGTCCCACCATGGTGCTGGTCAGCGGGTTCGCTGGCAGCGGCAAGTCCGAGCTCGCGAAGTTCCTCACGCAGCTGACCGGGTGGCCCCTTCTCGACAAGGACCCGTTGACCAGGCCACTGGTCGAGCAGTTGCTGATCGCAAAGGGCTGCGACCCGAACGATCGACACTCCGAGACCTACCGCACTGAGGTCCGGGGACTGGAGTACGAGTGCCTGATGCGGACCGCCTACGACAATGTCGCGGCAGGTATCTCGACCGTGCTGGCCGCCCCGTTCATCGCCGAGATTGCCGACGCGGATTGGATGGCTCGCCTCGCTAACCGCTGCCGGTCGCACGGCGCTGACCTGTGGCCGATTTGGGTGCGCTGCGACGCCGAAAGCATGCACGAATACATCGCGATGCGCTCCGCCGCTCGTGACGCGTGGAAGCTCGCCAACTGGTCGGACTACATCGCCACTGTCGATGTCGACACCCGCCCGGTTGTCCCGCATTTCGTGGTGGACAACCGAGCTGGCGCGGCGATTTCTCTGGCCGACCAGGCACGCCTCGCACTCGCCGAGGTGCGTGCATGACCGGCCGAAATCAGGGCGTCTTGCTCTACGGCCCGCCGGCCGTGGGGAAGGACACCGTCACGCACGCGTTGGCCGCCCTGGACCCCACGTTCGGCCTGTTCTCCCGGGTGAAAATCGGGCCCGGCCGGTCTACTGGCTACCGGATGGGAACTCCCGAGGAGCTTGCCCAGCTGCGTGCCAGGCCTGGCGCCGTGGTCTACGAAAACACCAGGTACGACAGCACCTACGTGACGGACCGGCCGGGGCTGGGAGCGGCGTTCGAGGCCGGGGTGCCGGTGATGCACCTGGGGCAAGTCGAAGGGGTGCAGGCGGTGCTGGACGGCTACCCTGCCGACTGGCTGACGGTGCTGCTCTGGTGCCCGCGGGAGGCAACGGCCGAGCGGTCCGCGGGCCGCGGTGACACGGACACCACTGCGCGCCTGGCCGCCTGGGATGCCACAGAGGCCGATCTGAAGGCCAATGCCGGCTTCCGGTTCGATCTCGTTGTCCGCACGGACGCGGCGTCACCCGAGCAGGCTGCTGAGCGGATCCGCCAGGCGCTTGCCAAGCGCGGGCAGCAGCTGGTGATGCTGGACTTCGACGACACCTTGGTCGACCGCCGCTCCGCGGTGACTGCCTGGATCTCCCGGTACTGTGCCGACCACGGCTTGGCACCGGAGGCCGAGCACCGGATGCTCGGTGCCATGCAGGTCCGCGCGGACCCGCGGACGTTCACGGACCTGAGCGCCGAGTTGTCGTTGCCGGAGTCCGCCGACCAGCTGTGGGCCCGCTACACCGCAGAGCTCCCGGCGACAGTGCGGCCCTTCCCCGGCGTGCCGGACGCGCTGGAGGCGGTCAGGGCCGACGGGTGGCAGGTCGTCGTAGTCACCAACGGCGGCGGGGAGATCCAGCGCGCCAAGCTGAAGGCGAGCGGTATCGACGGCCTGGTCGACGGCGTGTGTGTCTCGGAGGAGGCCGGCATCCGTAAGCCGGATCCGGCGATCTTCGAAACAGCTGCCGCGAGCGTGGGGCGCAGCCTCGCGCGGGGCGGCTGGATGGTGGGGGACAACGCCGCCCTTGACGTGGTCGGCGGGCGCGCGGCCGGGCTGCGCACCGTTTGGGTCTCGCACGGTCGACCGTGGCCCGGGGGCGCGAAGCCGGACTACATCGCGCTGGACGTCCTGGACGCCCTGGAGCACGTCCGGGGAGGTGTCCGGTGACGGATCGGCAGGTCACGGTCGGTGTGCTGCATCCCGGCAGTATGGGCGCGGCCGTCGCGGCATGTGCTCTGGGACACGGCAGCCGGGTCCTATGGTGCCCGCAGGGGCGCAGCGACGCGACAGCCGCCCGGGCGAAGCGGTTCGGTCTGACGGCGGTGCCGTCGCTGGGCGAGTTGGTGGCTCAAGCCGACGTGGTGCTCAGCCTGTGCCCGCCAGCTGCGGCGGAGGATGTCGCGCGGGAGGTGGCCGGGCTCTGTTTTACCGGCCTGTACGTGGAGGCGAACGCGATCAGCCCGCAGCGAGCCGCGCGGATCGCGCAGCTGCTTGGCGGGACGGCCCGCGCGGTGGTCGACGGCGCGGTGGTCGGCTCGCCGCCGGTCGGCACGAAACGGCCCCGGCTGTACCTCTCCGGGCCGGCGGACGAGGTCGGGCTGGTCGAGCGGCTCTTCGCAGGCACCGCGGTGTCCACCCACGTACTGGGCGAGGAGATCGGGCAGGCCAGCGCGCTGAAAATGTCCTACACGGCCCATCAGAAGACGTCCCGGGTGCTGGCCGCACTGTCCTACGGTCTCGCACGGGAACACGACGTCGACCAGGCGCTGCTCGACGTCGCCGGTCAACGGACCGGCTCGTACCTGACCGAGACGGACTACATCGGCAAGACAGCCTCCCGGGGTTGGAGGTGGGGCCCCGAGCTGGAGGAAGCCGCAGACGCGATGGCCGCCGTCGGCCTCCCGGACGGACTGCTCCGCTCTGCAGCCTCCACGCTCAGCCGATGGGACGATGCCAAGGGCACCAAGCTATCGGCTGACAAGGCGCTGGACGAGCTGCTCCGCGCGGAGGCCGAGTTGTCCAGCCGACACGCAGAACCTGAACGGCCCGAGGAATCCGGGAGACGAATAAGCTGATCCGGTCGCCCGCACGGGCGTCACCAAGGTCCAGAAACAGCAAAAGCAGCCCAAGATTGGCGTCTGGGGGCTGCTCAGCTGTCTATTCAGTCGTTCCCGACGGTACCAAAGGTACCCCGGCTTCGGCGAGAGACACCCGTCTCTCGCTCGCTAGGGCTACCCCCAAGGTCCGGTCGGTGGCGACGCCTTTCGAGAGGTAGCGCCCCGTTGTTCCACCCCGTCAACCTGCGGGGCCGTGTTGTCCCGGCCCGCACCATCCGCCAGTCCCCGCCCAAACTGGGCGAACTCTGTCCACAGGCTCGCCCTGTCATGACTGGCTTCATGTTCGCCGTACCCACTCTGGCGAGTGATCCACACCACTCGTTCCAGCGTCACACCGAGACCACAAATCTGGCCTCCTTCGGGGGTGCTCGATGAACGTGTCCGACGACGACACCATGCGGGTCATCCCGGGCAACGAGCCGGTCACCGAAGTCACCGTGCACATGCACATGGTCTACGGCGCCCACCTGCCCGATCCGCTGGACACGCTGGTTCTCCTGCATCTGATGTTCATGGTGGCGGGCGGCACCTCTCCCACGGCGGCGAAGGTGCTGGCGGCGCTCCGAGCCGAGGGCATTCAGGCGGGCAACGGTTCGGGGCTGATCGGCCGTGACGCGGTGCAGGCATCGTTCCGTCGGTTGACCGAGGCCGGGTTCCTGCGCCGGATCGGCCAGGCGCAGGGCCAGAAGGGCCGGTTCGGTGGGGCCGGGTACGAGCTATACCGCAGGCCGGCCTACAACCCCGACTGGATGCCCTCCGAAGCGCTGCACGCTGCTGGCAGCGCTTCGGCATCACCGCAGGTCACACCGCAGACGGCAATGCCGGGCACGGCAGTGCCGCGCAAACGCCGAAAGCGTATTTCCGCAGGTCAGACCGTGGACGGCAATGCCGGGCACGGTGTAACCGGCAACGGCAATGCCGGGCACGGCGGGAGCACTGTTTCCGCAGGTCAGACCGTGGACGGCAATACCGGGCACGGAAGCGGTTTCCCCCCACACCCCCCGGGGGAGGTAGGAACTACCTCCTCCCCCTCCCCTCACGGGCGTCACATGCGTGACGCGGCGGCTGCGCCGAGGAGCGGCCGGGCTGGCGCCGGTTTGCCCGCCGAGGTCGCTGCCGACTCCGCTCCGGTGGATCCCGAGCTGTTCCGGGCCGCCGTTGACTTCCTGATGCGCCTGCCGGGGAAGTGGGCGGTCGGTCGGCTGAAGGCCCGCAACCTGGCGTCCGAGCTGGTGCGCGCCATCGAGGACACCGGCTGGAAGCTCGACGCGTCCCTGCGGATGTGGTTGACCCGGGCCGAGGAGGGCAAAGCGGCTCCGCGTGTGCACGGAACGGTGCTGGAGTTCCGGATCAAGAACCTGGAGCTGCGGGAGGCGGTGTTCGCGACCGAGGACACCGACTCGGAGCAGGCGGCCGCTTTGCCCGCTCAGGCCCGTCCGCAGACCAAGCCCCGTACGCCGGAGTGGTGCGGTAAGTGCAACGACGGTGAGCGGCCGATGAGCCTGATGATGCGCACCATCGCCGATCCGGACCTGGAGAGCGACAGGGTCCTGCCCTGCCCGGACTGCCACCCCTCGCGGGTGCGGTTCGCCCGCTGAGTACCCACCAACGCAACACGGCGGCCGGGAGCCCCTGGAAAAGGCCCGGCCGCCGCAGACCCCAGCTAGGAGCCTGACCATGACTATCCCCCAGCAGCAGGCCGATCTCAACGACGTCCCGGAGCCCGAGGACTTCGACGTGCCCGAGGACCTGTTTGCGGACCCGGAGCCCGGCCCGCGGAAGCGGTCGCGCGGGAACCGGGCCGCGAAGGCCTCCGGCGACCAGGACGACGGGCTGGGCGGCATCGAGCGGGTGCCGCCGAACGACCTGGCCGCGGAGCGGGCCACCCTCGGCGGGATGCTGCTGTCCAAGGACGCCATCGGCGACGTCGTCGGCGTGCTCCAGCCCGGCGACTACTACCGGCCGGCCCACCGGCTCATCCACGACGCGATCCTGGCGCTGTTCGCCAAGGGCGAGCCGGCCGACGCCATCACCGTGGCCGGCGAGCTCACCCGCCGCGGCGAGCTCGCAAGGGCCGGTGGCCCCGGATACCTTCACGACTGCGCGAACGGGGCGGTGGGCGCCAGTGCCGAGTACTACGCCAGCATCGTCCACGAGCGGGCCGTCTTCCGCCGCCTCAGCGAGTCCGGCACCCGCATCGCCAACCTCGGCTTCATCGGCGAGGGCGACGTGCACGAGGTCGTCGACGCCGCCCAGTCCGAGCTGTTCGGCGTCCTCGGGCGCGACACCTCCACCGAGATCCGTCCGCTCGGCGCCACCGCCGACTCCCTCGCCGACCGCATCGAGGCCCGCAAGAACGCCAAGGGCGGCTTGCAAGGCATCTCCACCGGGTTCGTCGATTTGGACCAGCTCACCGGCGGCCTGCGGCCGGGACAGTTCGTCATCGTCGCGGCCCGCCCCGCGATCGGGAAGTCCACCCTGGCCGTCGACTTCGCCCGCGCCTGCTCGATCGAGAACAAGATCCCCTCCGCGTTGTTCTCGCTGGAGATGGGCCGCGAGGAGATCGAGGAGCGGATCATGTCCGCCCACGCCCGCATCGCGCACCACCACCTGAAGACCGGCGAGATGACCGACGACGACTGGGCCCGCTTCGCCCGGTACTACGACGACTACGCCGGCGCCCCCCTGTTCATCGACGACAGCGAACACCTGACGGTCATGGATGTCGCAGCCAAGGCACGCCGGCTCAAGCAGCAGCACGGCATCGGCCTGGTCGTCATCGACTACATCCAGCTGATGAAGTCCGGCACCCGCAAGCCCGAGAACCGACAGCAGGAAGTCTCCGACATCTCCCGCAACCTCAAGCTCCTTGCCAAGCAGCTCCAGGTCCCCGTCGTCGGACTCTCCCAGCTCAACCGCGGACCCGAACAGCGCACCGACAAGAAGCCGATGGTCTCCGACCTACGCGAGTCCGGCTCCCTGGAGCAGGACGCCGACATCGTCATCCTCCTGCACCGCGAGGACGCCCATGAGAAGGAGTCCCCGCGCGCGGGCGAAGCCGACCTGATCGTCGCCAAGCACCGAGGCGGCCCGACCGCCACCATCACGGTGGCCTTCCAGGGCCATTACTCGCGCTTCGTCGACATGACCCGAGACTGATCGCCAGACAACCAGCCCGGCCGACGACGCCTACGCCGAGGCTCCCGCATTGACTCCTAGCTCGAACGTGGCGTCGGACCTCGGACTGTAGAGGCGCGAGAAGGGCCCTGACCGCCCCTCAGAGGCCCTGGCGGCCCCGCCCGCGTGCGCAGAGTCGGGCGGAGCCGTGATCGCCCCGCAGAAGACGATCTAACCCCGGACGCGGGGTGAGAGGACAGTCCACGTGGTGTCGATGCCAACCACCGATTGGATCAGCATGGAAAAACTTCCGCCGATCACCGCCATCAACTCCGACTTCGGAGGCCAGGACTACTACCTTGTCGTCGCACACAAACCTGTTACCGACCGTAACCTGGCCCCAGCGGACTTGGGGCTGTATATGCGATGCCGGTGGCTGAACCAAGTCTGCGGCGACATCGGCGACGTCGGGTGGTTCATCAACGAGTTCGATCTGCCCGCCGACGAGACACAGGCGGGCCTTCGGCGCCTCGCTGATGCCGGGTACATCGAGGTTCTGAACCCCGAGTTCGTAGAAGCCAGGCGGACGTACGAGCGGGCACAGGCAGTGGCCTCGGCCGCAGAGGAGCTGCAGGGGTTGTTCAGCGAGTCCGAAGCCGCGGTTGTCGCTCGATTCGTCGCTCTAGCCGAGGAACGTGCTAAGCAAGCGTCGCGGGCCTCAACCACCCTCGCGTTGCTGGAGCTGGACGCCACGTACCAGCCTCCGGAGTCCTGAGCGCGCCGGCCCGCCTCGCGCACGTGCACGCGTAGGCCACCCGTCAGGGGGCCTGCGGCCGTTCGGGAGGAGCGCAGCGGCACCCACGCTGCCAGGGTGGCGGCACCGGTGCTGCCACCCTGACCGTCCGGCGGAGATGTTCGAGGCGAGCCAGTGGCCCGGGTTGCCGGGCCCCGAAGGCAGCCGGTCTCGCGCGTCGCGCGCGAAGCCACCTGTAGATGCCTTCGGCGTCCGGGAGGGCGCGCCTACTTCTCTGGCTACTTCTCTTAATGGTGTCCGCGTGGTGCGGCCACCCCCGTCCGTCTGGTGCGGCCACCCCCGTCCGCGTGGTGACCAGACCCCGTTGTCAACGCGGAGTGGGCTGAGTGCTGCCCCGATCCGGTGATGTGACTCAAAATGTGCGATCCATAAGTGACTTTCACGCTAGGGTGTGTGATGGAGGTGAGGTGTCGATGAGTGAGGACCTGTTCGCGTCGATCGACGCGCTGCTCGCGCGGCCGCGTCCGGTGGAGGACCTGCCGGTCCCGGCCGAGCGGGAGCGGCTGCGCAAGCTGGGCGAGTACACGCAGGAGGAGCTGGCCGCCGCGCTGAAGACGCGTCGGGAGACGATCGTGCGGTGGGAGGCCGGGGCGACGGAGCCGCGGCCGCCGAAGCGCGAGGTGTACATCGCTTTTCTGGCGACGCTGGCGCTGCAGCACGGCACGGTGGAGCCGACCGAGTGGCTGCGCCGTGCGCAGGCCGCCGGCCTGGTGCGTTCTCCGGCCGGGGCCGACAGTGTGGCCGCCGTCCCGATGCCCGCTGCTCCGGCTGCTCTGGCCGCTGCGGTGCCGGTGGCGTTCGGCGGCGAGCGGGACCGGGGTGTGGTGGAGCTCGACCGCACGGCGGCCGGGGAGCTGGTCACCGGGCCGCCCCAGCCGTGCATGCGGTGTGGCCGACCGACGCCGTACCGGTCGCAGGGCCGTCCGGTCCACATGGGCGGCTGGTGCGCGCCCGCCCCGGCCGGGCAGCCGACGACGGCCGCCGTCCCGGTCGCGGAGCAGCCCGCCCCGGCCGCGCCCGCCGATTCGCCGGCCCCGGTCGCTTCGGTCGCTGCGCCCCGCCAGGCCGCCCCCGTCCCCGCCGCGCCCGCTGCGGTTCGGCGCGGGCCTTCGTCCCGGCCTGCCGCTGGGGCGCCGTCGCGTTCCCGGAAGGCTCCGGCGAAGAAGCCGTCCGCGGTGGCTGAGGGGCCGTCGGACTGGGAGGTGGCGGCGGCCGCGCGGTTCCCGGCCGGGCCGTTGGCGGTGCTGGACGTCGCCCCCTCGGGCAAGGCCCTGGTGGCCTACCTCGCCGACGGTACCCCGGCGCCGACCGCGCCGACCGGCCGCACGCTGGCCGATGTCGTGGAGTGGGCGCTGGAGGTGAAGCTCGGCTCGCCCCGGCTCCACCGGCACGGCAAGGACGGCGACGCCCTGGTCGTCCTCACCGACGCCGCGCTCGCCGAGCTCGGCCTGCCCCCGATGGGCCGCGACGAGAAGCGCGAGTTCGTCCAGCGCCTGGGCCAGCTGCCGAAGACCCACAAGGCCGTCAAGGCGATCGAGAAGGCCGGCTGGCTGCTGACCCAGCGCGGCCTCGGGCCGTGGGCCCGGGTCTACCGCACCCCCGAGGACGGCAAGCGCCAGTGCGTCCAGCTGTGCATCCCCGCCTGGGGCGCCCTCGCCACCGGCGGCTGGCAGATCCCCGACAGCCTCGCCGCCTCCGACCTGGCCCGCCTGCTCGGCACCTACGCCACCCGCGTCCTGACCCCGCGCGGCTCCACCGCCGTCTCCGGCCTCGAACTCGTCACCGCGCTGCGCCCGCCCACCCGCGCGGTGCGCACCGAGGCCGGCTGGACGTCGGGGCCGGTGGAGGGCTCCCGGCCGAAGGAGGCGTTCGACCCGGCGGTGCCGGAGGTGCTGGACGTGCACCCGCTCGCGCAGGGCCGGGAGATTGGCGGCGCGCTGGTCACCGAGGCGTGGGACTGGCACCGCGAGCTCACCGACGTCGAGGCGGCGGCGCCGTTCGCGGTCGGCCTCGATGTGAACATGGCGTTCCTCGCCGCCGCCGGCCGCCTCACCCTGCCACTGGGCCCGCCCGCGTACGAGCTGGACCCGGCCTTCGACCCGAAGACCCCGGGCTCCTGGCTGGTCGACCTGTCCGGCCTCGACACCGACCCGCTGCTCCCGTCACCGTTCACCGCGGACGGCTCCCGGCCGACCGGCCCGGCCTGGTACAGCACGGTGAAGGTCGCCTACGCCGTCGAGCTCGGCGCCCGCCCGCAGCCGACCGAGGCCTGGCTGCGCCACGAGCACGGCCCCTACCTCGACCCCTGGCACAAGCACCTGCGCGCCGCGTACCTGGACACGATGGCCGCGCTCGGCATCCCGCTGAACATGGCGGACACCGACCCGCTCGCCTTCCTCGACACCATGGCAGGCCTCAAGACCACCGGCGACCCGGCCGAGCTCGCCGTCCTGCACGCGATCAAGCAGACCGCCAAGGGCACCATCGGCAAGATGCGCGAACGCCCCCGCGGCCACGGCTACAAGCCCGGCGAACGCTGGCCGGCCCTGGAACGCCCGACCTGGGACCCGCTCATGCGCGCTTTGGTTGTCGACACCGCCACCGTCAACCTCCACCGCAAACTCCGCAAGATGGCCGCCGACACCGGCCTGCACGCCTTCGCCGTCCTCTCCGACTGCGCCGTCTTCGCCGCCCCCGGCCCCGGCGCCCTCGACATCCTCACCAAGCCCGACGCCACCCTCACCACCTCGCTGCGCCTCGGGGTGTCGCCGGGGATGGTGAAGTTCGAGGGCTCCCGGCCGATGGCCGAGATCGCCGAGCTGCTCGCCGACGACACGAACCCCGCCCGGCACATCAAGACCGGCGGCATCGTCTCCGCCGACGAGTAGTCACCCTTCGGCCCGCCGGCACCCGTCCGGCGGGCCGCCCACCGATGACCACCAGCAGTGGCCGCCGATGCCGGCGGCCGGGAAGGAGAGCAGCGTGAGCCGGGAGATCGACGAGGGCCTGGAGCGGGCCGAGCGCACCAAGCCGATCCCGCAGTCCACCGCCGCCCGGATGCGCTTCCTACTCAAGGGCGCCAAGGGCTCCACCAAGCAGCTCGCCCAGGACCTCGGCGTCTCCCAGCGCACCGTGCAGCGCTGGCTCAAGGGCCAGGGCACCCCGAAGCCGGCCGCGGCGAAGGCCATCGAGACCAAGGTCCGCGCCGCCTGGCAGCCGCGGGTGAAGCAGCGGGTGCGCCGCGACGCCGAGAAGAACGGCTTCATGCTCCACATCCAGGCGACGTTCGGCTACTCGGCGGCCGGCGGCTCCACCGACGACCCCCGCCCCCGCATGATCACTCAGAAGATGCCCGGTGAGGTGGCCCAGAGGCTCTACGAGGCCCGGGACGCCGGAGCCGGCCAGGACGAGCAGGAGCGGATCCTCGCGGAGGGCCTGCGCGAGTACTACTTCAAGGACACCGGGCGCCGCGGCCGCGGCCTCGACGTCGAACTCAACGACGTCGCCTGGATGGACATGGAGCTGTAGAACCACCCGCCGGCGGCCCCGTGTCGCCGAAAAACACAAGTCCCGGCCACCAAAAAGGGCGGCCGGGACTTTTTCCTGCCCCACCACCGAAATCCGTCCGGAGGAAAGCCATGGAATCCCATAACAGCGGCGAGCAGCGGTTCCTCCTGCCGGTGCGCCGCGACCAGGACGGAACCCTGGTGGTCCCGGCCGACTACGTCACCGGCCTGCTGCGCGGCATCGCCGCCACCTGGCAGGACTGGGCGGCCGACGGCGTGCCCGGCCTGGACCCGGTCACCGCCACGGGCCTGGGCGCCGTGCTGGAGCACCTCGCCGACCAGCTGGACGTCCAGTGCATCGCCCAGGCCGACAGCCAGAACTGACCCCAGGACAGACAGAGAGGCCGGGCCGCCCGGCGACTTCCAGGGCCCACCCCGTGCGACGGGGCGGGCCCTTTCGCATGCCCCCGTCGAAGGAGACCGCCCCGATGCCGACGCTGCACTACACCCCCGCCGCCGCCCGTGCCCTGGCCCGCCTGGAGAAGGGCCGCCGCGCCGACGCCCGCCGGCTGCGCCGGGTCCGCCGCGCCCTGGAGCGCCTGGCCGCCGACCCGCACCACCCCGGCCTGAACTCCCACCGCTACCCCTGCCTGCCCGGACACGAGCACACTGCCGCCTGGACCTCCTACGTCGACCAGGGCGCCGGCGCCTGGCGCCTCCACTGGACCTGGGGCCCCGCCGACGACGGCGCCACCGGCCACGGCCAGAACGGCCAGGGCGGCGCGGTGGTCACCGTGCTGCGGGTCGGCCCGCACCTGTGATGGCATGTCCGCGGCCGGAAAACTCGCAGGTCAAAGCCCTGGCCATCCGCTGATCGGCGGGTCTAGCATTCCCCGCACGGCGGCCCCCCACAGCACCACCGGGCTGCCGAGCAGCGCAGCCGCGCCTCCCGTCGGTGCTGCTGGCCTCCCACCGGCCGGGCCTGTGCGGAACGCGCCCCCCGTCGTTCCCCGGCCCGGCCGGGCTGCGCCTCGCGGCGGCCTCAGCTCTCCGGGGTTTCGGCGGTGTCCGGGCGGGCGGCCTGCTTGAGCTTCATCTCGGCCTTGTGCCGGTTCTCAACCCCGGCCCGGTACGGGTGGGCGTACAACTCGGCGCTCACCGCAGCGAACGCGGCCCGCTGCTCCTCGGTCGGGTCGGCGGCCCAGTCGGCCTCGGCGGCGTACCAGCGGCGCTGGAGTTCGAGCAGGTCAGCAGGGAAATCGGTGTCGGACACCAGCCCATCGTAGATCGCACATCCGTACGGCCCACCGCCATCGCCCGGCGACCCGCCGTGCCTCGAAGCCGTCCGGGCCGTGCCCGCTACGCTGCTGCCGGTGCCCGCCGGACCTGAGACGCACAATCCGGGCCATCACCGGCGGGCACCGCCGGGTCGCCGTCGGCCTGGGACAAGGCTGAGACACCCCTGTCCCAGCACGCCCGGTATGCCCGATTCGCTAGGACGGTCCCACCCTAAAATCCCAGGTCACGACACTCTGCGTCCGGACCTGGGGCAAGGGTGGGACAGCCGACCGCAACCGGCTGCCGGCCTCCGTCAGGGCTCCCGGAAGCGGATCAGGGGCGGGTGTTCGACGGCGTCCGGGTCGGCGCGCGGATCGTACGCGGCGAGGCCGGCCTCACGGACCAGGCCGGCGATCCGGAGCCACTCGCGGTGGTCCGCCTCGGCGGTGAGCACCGACCAGTCGGCGTTCGGGTCCTCCAGGGCCAGGCCCCGTACGTGCTGGAGCTGCCCCAGCGCCCTGTCCGCGGCCAGGGCGATCTCGGCCGGCGTCATCCCGTCCGCTTCCCGGCACACCGCCGCCCGGTGGAAGCGCTCGGACTCCGGGTGGAGCTCCAGCTGCTCGCCGGGCGGGCGCAGCCAGCGGGTGGGGATGGTGTGGGTGACGGTGTTGGGGAAGGTGAGGGCCTGGCCGTCGGCGTCGGTGACGATGCCGGTGATCTCGTACTCCTGGCCTTCGGCGAGGTCGAGGGCGGCGGCCTGCCCGGGGCTCAGGCGCAGCACGACGCGGCCGGCCGGGAGCTCGCGGCTGACCACGACGGTGCCGGGCTCGTCGCCGAGAGCGGTCACCGTCACCGTGACGCGCCGCCCGCGGGCGAGGTGCAGCTGCATCGCGGCCTGCCACTGGGCACGGTTGGCGGGTAGCTCGTCGCGCATCCGCGCGGGAAGCCGCTGCGGGATGCTCGCGATGTAGGTCTCGCCGACCACGACGTCCCCGCTGCGCATCGCCGCCTCCTCGCCTGTGTCTGCCTCCATCCTGCCCCGGCCCGCGTCGCGACCGGGCAGCTCGCGCTCCAATAGGCCCGGGTACCGGTCCGGCGTCCCCGTCGGGGCCGGCCCCCCGGGTGACAGGATGTCAGTCATGAGTGATCACACCGGCCCTCCGTCCCGGCGCCTGTTGGCCCAGCCGTTCTCGCACGCGAGCGCCGCCACCGACGAACCGGTCGCCGAGCGGCTGCTCCCGGCCGAGCGTCTCGCCTCCCCGTTCTCCGTCCCGGTCGTCCCGGCCCCGGCGGCCGCGCGCCCCGCACCTGGCGGGCGGCGCCCGTTGGGGAAGGGCGGCCTCTCCTATGCCGCCGGGACGGCCGACTGACACCCTGCCGGGCCCGGCCCCGCGCGCGAGCGCTGGAGGTCGGGCCCGGCAGAGAGGGCCGCGGTTGTCCGGGGGCCGGTTACGCTCTTCGATCATGGAGACGGAAAACGACGCGCGAGGAAACAAGGCCGACATCGATATCGACGCGCGTCGAATTGAGGGGAAGCCGGAGACACCCCACTGCCCGGAGTGCGACACCGAACTGCGCACCACCGGACCGGGCCGCCGCCCGGTCTACTGCGGCCGGGGCTGCTCATCCAGGGCGTACCGCCGCCGGCGGTCCGAGGGGCAGCAGGACGCCGTCGCGGACGCCCTCATTGCCTCGCGCGTCGAAACCCCGGACGACTTGGACGACGGCCCCCGCCAGTTGATGGAACTCGCCGCAGCCGTCCAGCGCGCCTCCGCCCGCTACCTCGAGCGCCTGGAGCAGGCCCGCCGCGGCGAAGGCGACGACCCGCGCTGCAACCAGGCCCTCAAAACCCTGGAAACCGCCATCACGGGAGCCACCCAGCGCCTGCTGCGCCAGGCCAACGTCCTGCGCTACGAGATGACCGCCACCCGGCTGAACGCCGCCTCCGAGGGCGCCGCAGGGGAAGCCGCGCCCGCTTTCCCAGAATCGTCGCGCGTCGAATCAAGCGCCATCGCCGGTCCGGTCGCCCCTGTCGTCGGCCATCTCATTTCCCCGCGCGTCGAAACAAGCGGAACCGGGGGCAGCCCCGTGCTCGCCGCCTCCACCGTCAATACGTCGCGCGTCGAATCACCGCAAGCTGCGCCCGCCGGCGCCGTACCGCAGCCGAGCACCGTCCCGGTGGAGGAACTGCGCCTGGCGCTCGCCGCCGAGCGCTCCTCCACCAGCCCGCTCCTGCGCCACCTCGGCGCGCCCACCGCAACCCGCGCGGATGCGACCGGCTCGGTGCTGGTCGAGAGCTGGAACGCCGACCCGCGGGTGCTCGCGGTCCGCCGGCCCGACCGGCGCCTGGTGGGCTGGCTCGAACACGCGGCCAGCGGCAACGGCTGGGCGGTGTTCATCGACGGACGGGCTGTCGTCGACGCCGCCGACGCCCTGCCCTGGCTCGCTGAAAACGCCGACCACGCCCTCACCCTGCTCCTAGTGGCGCTCGACCAGCACCTCGCCTGACAGTGAGGATGTGACGTGGCCAGCCGGGCGGCCTGAGCCGGTTCGACCTGATCTGCAACATCAGCTCGCTGATCGGCGAGCCGGGCTGGGACCTCGCCGGGTGGACCCGGGCCCCCGGCCTGTTCTACGTCCGCAAGGACGGCCGCGCGCTCGGCTGGATCGAGCACGGCGCCGGCCGCGTGGACGGCTGGACCGTCCTGGTCGCGGGCACCTTCCTCGTCGACTCCAACACCCCCGACCGCCCGCTCGTCCGCGACACCGCCGACGACGCCGCCCTGCTCCTCCGCCAGGCCCTGGACCAGGGCCTGATCGACGCCGCCGGCCTCGTCCGCCAGCCCTGACCATCGGTTGGCCCGATCGAGGTCGCCGCTGCGCCCACGGCCGCCGTCCCGGCCGGGGACGGCCGTTGGGCCGAGGACGGCCGACGCCTCCTCGGCGGCGCCGACGTACTGCGGCCTCCGAAGACACCACCGAGGGCACCACCACAGTCGCGCTACCCCTGTGCCCGGCAGCTCGTTGAACAGGGCGTGACAACACAACAGATCACCGAACAGGCAGCTGTCGATCTTCGCGAGCTTCCCGCCGAAGCCTTCACCCCCTCCGACCGGGCCCGCGTCCAGCTCGCCAGCAGCATCGCGAGCAGAGCTTCCGAGGTCGAGGGAATGGCGCTGCTGCTTGGCGAGGATGTCGCAGTAGCCGGCGACTACGTCGCCCGCGCATGCCAGATCCAGCGCAGCTACGAGAACGTGATCAAGCTGGCGGTCATCGCCGAACGGGTACGCGGTACCAGCTGGGAGCGTATCGGCAAAGAATTCTTCCTCACCGCAGAGGAAGCCGAGAAACGCTGGTCCACAGCCGTGGAGGACTGGCAGGCCAAGACCAAGGCCACCAGCATCTACGTGCGCGAGCCCGGCACGTACGCCGCCCATGCCGACAAGTTCATCATGACCGGCACGGCATACCAATCCTCCACCGTCGTCAGGCGCCCCCTGAGCCAGAGCCTCGACGCGGCCGCACCCCAGACAGGTCGAGACGTCCCAGCTGCCGACCGCGCCTTCGCCGGCGACCAGGCCTGCACCCACTGCCACCGCTGATCCTGCTACCTCGTCCCGCCGACCCTGGTCTCGTCCCGGGCCGGCGGGAGACCCTTCGAAGGCAGCCGTGGCCGTGCTGCGCGGCCGTGAGTGCCTGTTTCTGAACCCCTGGACGGGTTGGGCCAGTAGTTTGGAATCATGCACAGCATCGAGCGGCGGACGGCTGCTGCCCAACGGCTCCTGGACGTCTGGACCGACGACGTGGCGACGGCTCAGGAGTTCCCCGGGGCGCGGTGGACCCTGGATGCCGACGCGAATCTGCACGGCACGGTGGGGACCGACAGCGACGCGGCCATTTGGGCCGACTACCTGGGCATCGTCCTGGTCCCCGCGCCCGGTGGGCGCCTGGGCGGACGCCGGGACTACACCCCTGACGGCCCGTTCGGGCCAGTGGTTACGGTGGCTCTGACAGTGGACAGGTAGTAACCAGCTTCGCTGGCCTCTGGGTGAAGGTCACCGTGGTGACCGTGCCCCGGAAACTCAGATACCCCACGCGTCCCAGGACTTCCGTTCGCCGTGACCGTACGGCGAACACTTCCGCAAACTTCTCGTTTCGGATATCCATGGCGTGACCTGCGGCTTTGAGGTTCAGAAACAGGCACCGAGCGGCGTGCGGCGGACCGCAGCGGGTAGCGTTCTTCATGGCCTATTCCGGGCCCCTGTGAGCCTCTGCCAGAGCGTGCCGCGGACCCGGCGAGGCGGAACAAATCCCCGGGTGTCTCCCCGGGGGCGTCCCCGGGTGCTGCCCCGGGGGGCTTCCCTTCCGAGGGTTTCGACATTCCCGCAGGCCAGGGCCCAAAATCGAGGCCGACAAGCTTGCCGACAACCCTCTCCCTCCCCTTCCTGTCCTTGGCTTGTGGTGTTGGTGGTTGGCGGTTGGGTGGGGCGGTACGGGCCCGGGTTCGCTCCAGGTCCGACGGGCCCTGTTGCCGCTCCGGGTCCGCTCTGCCCCTTCCCCTCGTGGCCGGGTGGCCGCGCGCCTCCCGGTGGTCGGCGCTGGCGGGGCGGGGCAGGGGTGGTGCGGCGGCCGGGCGGTGTCGGTGGCGTGAGGTAGAGAGGCAAGACGATCACCGCCACGGGGAGCAGCATGGATGACCACGACGAGTACGACGGCCAGGGCGAGCAGCCGCCCGGTGGCTCGGCCGGCCCCGGCCGGGTCCACTTCCGCCGCTCCGCCCGCAACCCCAACGGCTCCACCGCCCCGCTGCGCGCGGACGTGCTGGCCGCGCTGGGCGTGTTGAAGATCGCCACCTACAAGCAGCTGCACGCCCTGGTCGCCGCCGACGAGTACCGCGACCACCACCGCGTCGAGCACGTCGCCGAAGCCGTGCGGGACCTGGAGAAGCACAAGCTGGTCGACGCGCGCGGCGCCACCTCACCGCCGGGCCGCCGTCCCGCCGCCAAGGCCTCCCCGGACACCGGGGGAGCCGCGAAGCCGAAGCCGGGCGGGCCCGGCGCGCAGAAGATCGTCGGCCTCACCCCGCTCGGCCTCGCCGCGGCCGCCGAAGCCCTCGGTGACGACCGCGACATGGGCGGCCACGCCCGCGGCGCCGGAGCCACCGGCGCCCCGCACGCCATGCTCGTCAACGAGCTCATCATCACCGCCGTCACCGGCACCACCACCCACGGCGCCCCACCTCGCGCCGACACCCGCCAGGCCCCACCACGCCGCGCCCTGCCCGCCGGCCCGCTGCCCGGCGGGATCGAGGCCTGGGCCACCGAGACACCCCACACCATCACCGGCAAGTACAACGTCATCCCCGACGCCGTCGTCCGCCTTCCCGAGCTCGGCATCCCGGTCGCCTTCCTGGAACTCGACCGGGGCACCATGACCGACATCCGCAAGGTCGCCGGCAAGCTCGACAACTACAAGCGCTACTTCGACCGCACCGTCCATGACGGCGGCCAGGAGCGCCTTGAGGTCGAGGTCCGCTACAACGCCCCCGAGCCCGCCTACGGCTACAGCCCCCGCAGATCCGTCCGTCCGCCCGTGCTGTTCGTCCTGGACCAGGGCACCCGGGGCAGCCGCCCCCGATACAGCCCCGAGGCCCTGGAACAGCGCCTGAAAGACCTGCGCAACGCCACCGCGGAGCACTGGCAGGGCTGGGCTCACGAACAGGAGGGCGTCACCTACGCCACCTTCCACGGCAAGATCCCCGTGCTCGGCACCACCGTCGAGCGCCTACGGGAGCACGGCTGGCAAGGACCCACCTGGTGGCGCTTCGGCCGGCCCGGCTGGCACTCCCTCACCGACGCCCTCGACGACCAACCCGACTGGGACCTCATCGACCAGCGCCGCCAAGAACGCGAGGACCAGGAGCAAGCCGAACAGAAGCGCGCCGAGCAGGCCAAGCACAACGCCGAGACGGCCAAGCTGCGCAAGGTGCTGCTCGCCGCCCGCGCGCACAACGACGCCCTGCACCCCTGCTACACCTGCCACGGCCCGCTCGGCGGCGCCCACGACTCCCGAGACGAGCTGTACGAGCCGGCCGACCCGGACCGCCTGGAGTGCCCCGCCTGCGACCACCAGCGCCGCACCACCAAGGCACAGCCCATCGTCCTGGAACTGCCCACCGCCCGCGCCCTGCGCCGGGCCGAGAAGAACGGGCCACCCGAAGACGATCCCTGGTGGCAGGTGCGCCTCCTCCACGCGCAACGCTGGCCGAAGCAGGCCCGAAGTGACGGGGAAGTCCCCTACAGCATGACCCAGATCCCGTACGGGCGGTCCATGCCATAGGGCCTCCCGCCCTCCGGGCCGTCCTCGGCCCGCGAAGGAAGAAAGAAACCATGACCAGAACATCCCACTAATCGGAGAGACGGCGTCCGCGCAACCCCGCGCGGGCGCCGTTTGCATTCCCTCCGAAAACCCTGCTAAAAGAGTCATCACTGGTGAAGTCGAAAGGAAAAGGCCATGCGCAGAATCATCAACCCGCGTGAATCGGTCCGCCGCAAGGCCACCGGAATGACCCGGGAACAGATCACCGAAGCCACCCAGGAAGCCGCCATGTGGGAACGCCACCGCTCACGCGTCTGCGATAACGCCGACGACGAAGCCATGATCAAAGACGCCATCGCCCGCCACAAGGAATGGCGTCGCATCGGCTACGTCATGGCCGAAGAACACCTCACCACCTACGACCCCGACCACGACCCCACCGTCCAGCGCTGGAACCGAGAGGCCCGCGCCCGCGAACTCGCCGAAGCCGCCGCCCAGGCCCAAGCCGCCGAGCGCGCGCACCAAGAGCAGCAGCCCGCCCCGGACACCGACCCCAAGACCAAACCCCTCCTCACCGCCCTCGCCCGCGCCGGCCTTCACCCCACCGAAACCGACCACCACACCGTCGGCCAGCTCACCCACCTCGACCACGACACCATCACCCGCATCGCCACCTGGATCGAAGCCGCCCACGACAACGCACTGCGCCGGGCCGCCTCCGCACCCGCGCCCCGGCCGCCCTGGCGCCGCCCGCAAGCCCTGTAGCAGCGGGCCCACCCCGCGGCCCTGCGCCCGATGACCGGCCCGAGACCGCCCCGCACCGGGCCACGGCCAGCTGCCGTACGGTGTCCTAGGCACCTGAGAGGGAGGTACCGATGAGCGCCCAGCCGATCCACGGCCCCGAGCTGATCCCACAGCCCGCCCAAACGCCCCTGGCCCTGTACGAGGCGGTCGCCGCCCTCATGCCCAGCCGGCTGGCCGAGATGACCGCGGACCAGGCCCGGGCCATGACCGAAGCCGTCGAGCGCCAGAGCCTCAAGCCCCTGCTCCGCTTCACCACGAAGTGGGCGGTCGACGTCGAGATCGCACGCCACCCCGAGACGCTCGCCGAGCTGCACCGCGCCGAGTACCTCGCCAACCACGCCCAGAGCCCGGAAGAGCGCAAGCAACAGGCCGCCCTCGCCGGAGCCATCGTGAACGCCGCCGCCGAAGCGGTGCGCGGATGACCTGGGCCTGGGAGTACAACCCGAACGAGGACCACGTCGTCACCGGCGCGCCACTCGCCTTCGTCGCCCAGGTCGAGAGGAAGGCCGACGAGATCGTCCGCGCCGCCGCCGCCCTCTACCTGGACGGCACCACCTACCAGGGGGTCGGCGAGAAGATGAAGACCGCCGACGTCGAAGACGGCCTATTCTGGTACATGACCGTCCCGCGCGACGAACGCATCTACATTCTCCGAGTCCAGGCCCTTTAAGCCCACCGGCGGGAATTTTCCGAAAACCCTCAACCGGAAACACAAAGCTGGCCCCCGATGAAATGGATTTCGAAGAACAGCTGCTTCAGATTGCGCGAGATGGCCAAGTCCACACCCCGCATCCGGCAAGGTTTCCTGACAGGCTCAAACTGATACACTCCTGATGGCCAGTCGACGGATGCCCATTGCCACCGCTGCTTGCGACGGATCGGCGGCCGCCCCGCGGCCCCAGGGTCAGTCCGAAGAGGACTCCACACGCAGCGCCACCCCTT
>NZ_JBIVHS010000043.1:0-54306 GCF_044749365.1 Kitasatospora sp. NPDC089509
GCGATGTGGTGGAGGACGAGGGTGAGCAGGTGGGTGTCGGGTGCGGTGGTGAACAGGGCGGCGCGTAGCGGGAGTTCGGTGGTCAGGTCGAACGGTCGGGCGCAGAGCTCGGCGATCCGGGCGTGGGCCGCGGCGTCGCCGTCGACGGCCAGGACGGTCAGCGGGACGAGGCCCGGGGTGGCGGGGCGGATGGACTGCTGGGGTTCGCCGTCGGTCTCCGGGAAGAGGGTGCGCAGGGTCTCGTGCCGCTCCACCACGGAGTCCAGCGCGGCCTGGAGCGCGATCGGGTCCACCGCGCCGGGCAGGCGCAGCACCACCGGCATCGCGTAGGCCCCGGCCCCGCGCTCCATCCGGTTGAGGAACCAGAGCCGGGACTGGGCGTGGGAGAGCGGGATCCGCGCGGGGCGCTCGGCCGGGACGAGCTCCGGCAGGGCGGCCGCAGGCCGGGCCAGCTCCAGCCGCTCGGCCAGCAGGGCCACGGTGGGCGCCTCGAAGACGTCCCGCACGCCCAGCTCCGCCGCCAGTCCGGAGCGCACCGCCGCGACCAGCCGCATCGCCAGCAGCGAGTGGCCGCCGAGGTCGAAGAAGCTCTCGTCGATGCCCGGCTCGCGGTCGGTGCCCAGCACCTCGGCGAAGATCCGGCTCAGGGCGGCCTCGCGTTCGTTCCGCGCGGTCCGGCCCGCGGCGGCCTCCTGGCGCGGCGGGGCGGGCAGCGCCCGGCGGTTCAGCTTGCCGTGCGCGGTGAGCGGGAGGGCGTCCAGCACCACCAGCGCGGACGGCACCATGTAGCCGGGCAGCGCGGTGGCCAACTCGGCGCGCAGGGCGGCCGGTTCGAGCTCGGCGCCGGGCGCCGGGACCAGGTAGCCGACCAGCTGCCGGTCACCCGGCCGGTCCTCGCGGACCACCGCCGCGGCCGCCGCCACCGGCGCCAGCGCGGCCAGCGCCGACTCCACCTCGCCGAGTTCGATCCGGAAGCCGCGGATCTTCACCTGGTCGTCCAGCCGGCCGAGGAACTCGATCGCGCCGTCCGGCAGCCGGCGGGAGAGGTCCCCGGTGCGGTAGAGCCGGGCGCCGGGCTCGCCGTACGGGTCCGGGACGAAGCGCTCGGCGGTCAGGCCCGGGCGGCCGAGGTAGCCGCGGGTGACCTGGGCGCCGCCGATGAGCAGTTCGCCGGGCACGCCGACCGGCACCGGCTCGCCCCGCTCGTCGAGGACGTACGCCCGCACGTTGCCGAGCGGTCGGCCGATCGGGACGGTCGGGGTGGTGGCGAGCTCCTCGGCCCGCGGCCGGTGGGTGGTCACGCCGACCGTGGTCTCGGTGGGGCCGTAGTGGTTGAGCACCGCGCAGTCGGCCCGGCCCAGCAGGTCCCGCACCAGGGTGCTGGTGGAGCCCTCGCCGCCGAGGATCAGGCCGCGGCGGGGGAGCACCCGGTGCTCGGCGGCCGGGCCCTCCAGGGCCGCCAGGTGGGAGGGGCTGATCTTCAGGTAGTCGATCGCGTGCTCGGCGAAGTAGGCCGCCAGCAGCCGGCCGTCCGAGGCGGTGTCGGCGTCGACCATGTGCAGCGTGCCGCCGCCGAGCAGGGCGGCGGAGAGCACCGTGACGCAGGAGTCGAAGGTGAACGGCTGCACCATCGCGTACCCGGCCCCGGCCGCCAGGTCGAGTGCGGAGACCACGGCGGTGCGGTAGTTGAGCACCTGGCGGTGCTCGACCACCACGCCCTTGGGGCGCCCGGTGGAGCCGGAGGTGAACAGCACGTAGGCGGCCTGGCCGGGGTCGACGGCGACCTCCGGGGCGGTGTCGGGCAGCGCGTCGAGGGCCAGCTCCTCGACCACCACGGCCCGCACGCCGGCCGGCAGCCGGTCGGCCGAGGCGGCGCGGGTGATCACCACGGGCGCGGCGGTGTCGGCGAGCATCATCGCCATCCGCTCCTGCGGCTGGGCCGGGTCGATCGGCACGTAGCAGCCGCCGGCCTTGAGCACGGCGAGCAGGGCCGTCACCGTCCAGGCGCCGCGTTCCAGGCAGATGCCGACCGGGGTCTCCGGGCCGACGCCGAGCCCGCGCAGGTGGTGGGCCAGGCGGTTGGCGAGCCGGTCCAGCTCGGCGTAGCGGTGGGTGCCGTCGGCGCCGACCACCGCGACGGCCTGCGGGGTGCGGGCGGCCTGCTCGGCGAAGCGGCCGTGGAAGGTGCCGGCCGGCACGTCCAGGGCGGTGGCGTTCCAGGTGTCCAGCACCAGCGCGCGTTCGGCGGCGGTGAGCAGCGGCAGCCGGCCGATCGGGCGGTGCGGGTCGGCGCAGGCCTCGCGCAGCAGGGTGGCGTAGTGGGCGAGCAGGCGCTCGGCGGAGCGCTCCTGGTAGCGGTCGGTGCGGTAGGTCAGGGTGAGGGCGAGGGTGTCGCCGGTCTCCGAGACGGTGAAGGTCAGGTCCCGCTTGGCGTCGGCCGGGCCGGCCCCGTCCAGCGGGCGCAGCACCAGGTCGCCGGGCGCGTCCTCGGGGGCGGCGCCCGGTGCGGCCTGGTCGAGCACCAGCATGGTGCGGGCCAGTCCGTCCGGGGAGCCGGCCCGCAGGCCCGCGGCCAGCTGCTCGAAGGGCACCTCCTGGTGCCGGAGGTCCTGGCGGGTCGCCTCGGCGGTGCGGTCCAGCAGTTCGGCGAAGGTCGGCTGGCCGGAGAGGTCGCCGCGCAGCAGCAGGGTGTTGACGAAGCAGCCGATCAGGCCTTCGAGTTCGGTGCGCTCGCGGCCGCCGACCGGGGTGGCGACGACCGGGTCCGGTCCGCAGCCGTAGCGGTGCAGCAGGACCTGGAGCGCGGCCAGCGTCACCGTGAAGAGCGTGGTCCGGTGCCGGGCGGCCAGGGCCCGCAGGCCGGTCGCCACCTCGGCGGGCAGCTCCAGGCCGTGCGAGCCGGCGCCGGGGCGGCCGGCGGGGCGGCCGGTGGTGGTGGCGGGCGGCGGGGTGTCGGTCAGGCCGTCGAGTCGCTGCTGCCAGTAGTCCAGGCTCTCCTGGTAGGCGGTGCCGTCCAGCCGCCCGCGCTGCCAGGCGGCGAAGTCGCCGTACTGCACCGGCAGCGGCGGGAGTTCGACGCCGGCCGGTCCGTCGGCCAGCCGGTAGGCCGCCCCGACCTCGCCCAGCAGCACGTTCACCGACCAGGCGTCGACGGCGATGTGATGGACCGTCAGCAGCAGTACGTGCTCCTGCTCGCCGGTGCGCAGCAGTGCGGCCCGCAGCAGCGGTCCGGCGGCCAGGTCGAACGGGGTGTGCGCCTCCTCGGCCAGCAGCTCGCGCACCCGGGCCTCGACGCCGCCCGGAGTCGACCGCAGGTCGGTCACCGGCAGGGTGAACCCGGCGCCTTCCCGCACCAGTTGGACCGGCGAGCCGTCGGCGCCGGCGGCGAAGGTGGTGCGCAGCACCTCGTGCCGGGCGATCACCGTGCGGAACGCGCCGGCCAGCCGCTCCGGGTCCAGCGGGCCGGTGCAGGCCACCGCCATCGGCACGTTGTACGCGGCCGACTCCGGGGCGAGCTGCTGGGCCAGCCAGATCTGCTCCTGGGTGAAGGAGAGCGGCACCGGCGCCCCCGGTGCGCGGCGCGGCACCCCGGCCGGGGCGGCCGGGCGTCCGGCCAGCCGCTCGCGCAGCCGGGCCTCCAGCCGGGCCCGCTGGTCGGGCGACAGCTCGGCGATCCGGCGGGCGGTGTCGGCGGCGCTGCCGGTGGCCCCGGCGACGGCGGCGGCGGTGCGGTCGGTGGACGGCGCGGTGGCGGACTGGGTGGTGCTCACGGTGCTCTCCCGGAGAAGGTCTGGCCGGCTGGGGCGTGTCGGACACGCCCGGAGGCGCGGAACGGACGGCGGAGTCGGTGCGGCGGCGGGCGCGGCGGGTGGTGGCGCCGGGCGGCCGGCGGTGTCGCGCTCAGAACAGGACGCGGGAGCCGGCGGCGGCCCGGGCGTCGCGGGACGGGCGCAGGTCGCGGGCGACGTTGACCCGCTTGAGCCAGCGGTCGGTGCCGTCGAAGCGCGCGGCGAAGGAGCTGCGGCCGTGCACCGCGCGGTAGTTGTCGACGAAGACGATCTCGCCGGGGGCGAGCGCGGCGCCGCCGAGCTTGCGGTCGATCTCGTCGGAGAGCCGCTGGAGCGCGCCCCGGGCCTCCGGGTCCAGCCGGTCCAGGTCCATGAAGTACGGGTCCAGGCACAGGTAGGGGTCGGTCGGCGAGCCGAACAGCACCGGGACGGGCGCGGCGTCGTCGCGCATCCGCTTCAGCCGCTCGTGCGCCTGGTGGAGCAGTTCGGCCTGGCCGGGGAGGGTCCGGCCGGGGCCGCTGTCCAGCATCTGGAGGTGGGAGTTGTCGGGCAGCATGTAGAACCGCGGCTCGGCGAGCACCCGCCGGTCCTCGGCGGAGATCACCAGGTCCTGCACGCCGAGGAAGGTGGTCGGCACCCGGTCCGGGTTGCGCAGGCAGAGCAGGCCCACGTAGTCGCCCCGGTAGGGGTGGAAGGCGTCCTCGACGTGCCAGAAGATGGTCTGGTTGCTGCCGGTGCCGATCTGCTCGTCCTCGTGGCCCGCCACCGGCAGGACGTCGTGCACCAGGTAGCCGTCCTGCTGGGTGGCCCAGGCGATCGGCTCGCCGAGCAGCGACGCGCACAGCAGCAGGAAGATCTCGTCGCGCAGCGTCGGGGAGGTCCCGGTGCGGTGCTGCCAGTGCGCCGGGGTGGCGCCGATCCGGTCCTGGTCGACGCGGTAGCCGGAGACCACGCAGACGCCGGTCGGCTCGTGCAGCCGGAAGTCGGTGAGGAAGCGGCGCAGGGCCTCGGGCAGCCGGTGGGACTGGACGGTCAGCTCGTCCTGGAGGGCCTGGTCCTCCACGTCGCCGTGGCGTCCGGTCAGTTCGTCCAGGAGGGCGTCGACGGCGTCGGCGTCGGCGGGGGTGAGCGTGAGCGTGTTCATGGGGTCGACCTCGGGAAGGTAGGTGGGACGGCGGACGGTCTCAGCGGGCCTCGGGCAGCAGGGCGGCGAGCCGGTCGAGGCCGGCCGCCAGTTCGGCGGAGGCGCCGCCGAAGCCGAGCCGGATGTGCCGGGGGGCGCCGAAGCAGGCGCCGGGCACGACCAGGACGCCGTGCTCGCGGTCGAGCCGGTCGGCGAACGCGGTGACGTCCGCCACCGTGGTGAGTTCGGGGAAGGCGGTGACCCCGCCGGCCGGCAGGTCGGCGGTCACCCGGTCGCGGTGCTCGGCCAGCCACTCGGCCAGCACCGCGCGGTTGGCGGTGGCCTGGGCCAGGCGCGGGCGCAGCAGCTCGTCGGCGTGCCGGACGGCGTGCGTGGCCACCGCCTCGACCAGCGGGGACAGCGCCAGGCTGGTGTAGTCGCGGCGGCGCACGCAGCCGGCCAGCACCTCGGGGGCGGCGAGCGCCCAGCCGACCCGCAGGCCCGGCAGGCCGTAGGCCTTGGACAGGGTGCCGAAGGAGATCGCCCGGGGGTAGCCGGGGGCGGGGTCGGGCAGCGGCGCGCGGTCGTAGACCAGGTGCTGGAAGGCGTTGTCCCAGGCGAGCCAGGTGCCGTAGCGGGCGCAGGCGTCGACGATCGCCGTCTGCTGGTCCGGGGTCACCGTGGCGCCGGTCGGGTTGTGCGGGAAGTTGACCACCACCATGGCGGTGGCGGGGCCGATCAGCGCCAGCAGCTCGTCCTCGTTGGTGACGACGCCGTGCTCGGTGCGCATCGCCCAGGGGACGATCCGGCAGCCCAGCGAGGCGGCCACCTCGACCAGGGCGTGGTAGGCGGGCGCCTGGACGACGACCTCGTCGCCGGGCTTCAGCAGGGCCTGCACGACCAGGTAGATCGCCTCGCTGGAGCCCTGGGTGGCGATCACCGAGCCGGGGTCGGTGCCGTGCCGCTCGGCGAGCGCGGCGCGCAGCGGCTCGCCGCCCAGCGAGTGGCTGTCGCGGAACACGATGTCGCCGAGCGAGGCGGCGTCGGTGCCGGCCAGGGCGAGGACCTGGTCGACGGTGTAGTTCTCGACACCGCTGCTGCTGATGTCGTAGGTGGTGGTGAAGTACCGCTCGCGGAGCCAGTCTTCGAGCAGTGCCGGGGCGATGGTCACGGGTTCCTCCAGGGGGCCGGGTCGGAAGGTCAGGCGGTGGCGAGGCCGTCCTCGGCCTCCAGTTCGGCGAGCAGGGCGGCCAGGTCGTCCGGGTCGGTCTCCTCGGCCTGGAGCTGGACCACGCGCAGGGCCAACTCGGCGACGGTGGGCGCCTCGTAGAAGACCCGCAGGGGCATCTCGACCCGGCAGGTCTCCCGGACCCGGGCGGCGAAGCGGGCGGCCAGCAGCGAGTGCAGGCCCAGGTCGAACAGGTCGTCGTGCACGCCGACGGCCGACAGGCCGAGCAACTCGCCCGCCAGTTCGGCGAGTTCCGTCTCGGCGGGGGTGCGCGGAGCCTGGAAGGCGCCGTCCGCCAGCTCGGCCCGGCCGGGCCGGGGCAGGGCGCCGCGGTCGAGCTTGCCGTTGCCGTTCAGCGGCAGGGCGGGCAGCAGCACGACGGCCGAGGGCACCAGGTACTCGGGCAGCCGCTCGCGCAGCGCGGTGCGCAGTTCGAGGACGTCCGGGGTGCCGCCGGGGGCGGCCGTCACATAGCCGACCAGCCGCTGCTCACCGGGCTCGTCCTCGCGGACCACGACCGCCGCGGTGCCGACGCCGGGCAGTTCGGCGAGCCGGGCCTCCACCTCGCCGGGCTCGATCCGGTGGCCGCGGATCTTCACCTGCTGGTCCGCGCGGCCGATGAACTCGACCTCGCCGTCGGCCCGGTGGCGGGCCAGGTCGCCGGTGCGGTAGAGCCGGGCGCCGGGCTCGCCGTACGGGTCCGGGACGAAGCGTTCGGCGGTCAGGCCCGGGCGGCCGAGGTAGCCGCGGGCCAGGCCGGCGCCGCCGAGGAACAGTTCGCCGGGGGAGCCGACCGGGACCGGGCGGCCGGCCGGGTCCAGCAGGTAGACGGCGGTGTTGGGCAGCGGACGGCCGATCGGCAGGCCCTCGCCGGTCACCGGCTCGTCGGTGACCCGCCGGGTGGCCGAGGTGCAGGTCACCTCGGTGAGCCCGTACACGTGCACCAGCGGGACGCCGAGGCGCTGCCAGGCGGTCAGCAGGTCGCGGCGGACGCGTTCGCCGCCCATCGCGACGAACTTCAGGGACGGCGGCAGCGCGGCGCCGGTGCGCTCCAGCTCGGCGGTCCAGTCGTGCCAGTAGGCGGTGGTCAGTTCGAGGCCGGTGATCCGGTGCTCCGCCAGGTAGCTGGTCAGGTCGACGCCGCCGGCCAGCAGCCGGGCGCCGGGCAGCACCACGGTGGCGCCGGCCGCGAGGGCCGGGAACAGCTCCTCCAGCAGGACGTCGAAGCCGGTGGAGGCCAGCTGCAGGAAGCGGTCGCCGGGGGCGAGCCGGAACTCCTCGGCCATCGCCAGGGCGAAGTTCACCAGGCCCCGGTGGGTGAACATCGAGCCCTTGGGGGTGCCGGTGGTGCCGGAGGTGAAGAACACGCAGGCCAGCGCATCCGGTTCGGTCGCCGGGGCGGGGCCGACCGCTGCGGTGGGCTCGTCCGGCCCGTCGATCGGGGCGGTCCGCAGCCCGTCCGGCAGCGGGAGGGCGGTGGGGCCGTCGGTGAGCACCAGGTCGGCGCCGGACAGCTCCAGCAGCAGCCGCAGCCGCTCCTCGGGCAGCTCCGGGTCCAGCGTGGTGAACGCCGCGCCCGCCTTGAGCACCCCGAGCAGGGCGGCGACCAGCCGCGGGGTCGGGGCCGCGTGCACCGCGACCACGCTGCCGGCGCCGACGCCCAGCGCGCGCAGCCGGGCGGCGCAGCGCTCGGCGGCGGCCTCCAGCTCGGCGTAGCCGGTGGTGCGGCCCTCGTGCTCCAGCGCCGGGGCGTCCGGGGTGCGGGCGGCGGCCGCCGCGACCAGCTGGTGCAGGCCCCCGGCGGGGACCGGGCGGGCGGTGTCGTTCCACTCGGTGAGCACGGTGCGGCGCTCCGCGGCGTCGAGCAGCGGCAGCCCGGACAGCGGGGTGTCCGGCGCGTCGGCGGCGGCCGACAGCAGCACGCCGAAGCGGTGCGCCAGGCGGGCGATGCCGGCCGGGTCGAACAGGTCGGTCGCGTACTCGACCGTGAAGGCCAGCCCGCCGTCCCGCTCGACGGCGGTGAACATCAGGTCCATCAGGCAGGAGCCGGTGTCCGCGTCCAGCGGGTCGACCCGCAGCCCGGCGAAGCCGGCCCGGGGCGGGCGGGCGCTCTGCAGCGTCAGCATGGTCTGGAACACCGGGTGCCGGGCCGGGTCGCGCTCGGCGCCGACGGCGTCCAGCACCTGCTCGAACGGCACCTCCTGGGCGTCGAAGTCCGCCAGGGTCCGGTCGCGGGTGCGCTCCAGCAGGGCGGCGAAGGCCGGGTCGCCGGAGAGGTCGCCGCGCAGCGCCAGGCTGTTGACGAAGCAGCCGACCAGGCCGTCCAGTTCGCGCTGGCCGCGGCCGGCGATCGGGGTGCCGACCAGGACGTCCTGGGCGCCGGAGAGCCGGCCCAGCAGCGTCTGGTAGCCGGCCAGCAGCACCATGAACAGGGTGGCGCCGTGCCGGGCGCCGAGGGCGCGCAGCCGCTCGGTCAGCTCGGCGGGCAGCTCGAACCCGTGCACCGCCCCGGCCAGGGTCGGTACGGCCGGGCGGGGCCGGTCGGTGGGCAGCTCCAGCACCGGCAGCGGGCCGGCCAGCCGCTCGCGCCAGTGCGCCAGCTGGTCGGTCCAGCGGCCCTCGGCGGCCCGGTCGGCCTGCCAGCGGGCGTAGTCGGCGTACTGCACCGGCAGCGGGGGCAGCTCGCGGCCGTCGTAGAGCGCGCCCAGGTCCTCGACCAGCACGCCCATCGACCAGCCGTCGAGCGCGATGTGGTGGATCACCAGGACCAGCAGGTGTTCGGCCGGCGCGACCCGCAGCAGCAGGGCGCGGATCGGGAGTTCGGCGGTCAGGTCGAACGGGCGGGTGACGAAGGCGTCGACCACGGCCCGGGCCTGCTCGCCGTCGGCGAGGTCGCGGACGGTCAGCGGTGCCTCGCCGACCGGCAGCACCCGCTGGGTCGGCACGCCGTCCACCTCGGGCAGCACGGTGCGCAGCACCTCGTGCCGGGCGGTCAGCCCGCGCAGCGCGGCGGCCAGTGCGGCCGGGTCCAGCTCGCCGCCGATCCGTACCGCGGTGGGCACGTGGTAGGCCGGGTTGCCGGGGGCGAAGCGGTCGAACAGCCACATCCGCTGCTGGGCGAAGGAGAGCGGCAGCGGCTGGGTGCGGTCGGCCGGGAGGACCGGTGGCAGCGGTGCGGCGGCGCCGGTCGCCGGGGTGCCGTCGGCCTCGGCGCGCAGCCGCTCGACCAGCTCGGCCTGGGCGGCCACGGTGACCGCGCCGAACACCTCGCGCAGCCGCAGCTCCACGCCGAACTCGGCGCGCACCGCGCCGACCAGGCGGTTGGCCAGCAGGGAGTGGCCGCCGAGGGCGAAGAAGTCGTCCAGCACACCGACCTCGGGCAGCTCCAGCAGCCGCTGCCAGATCCCGGCGATCGCGGCCTCCGCGGCGGTGCGCGGGGCGAGCCGGTCGGCGGGCCCGGCGGGGGCGGCCGGCTCGGGCAGGGCGGCGCGGTCCACCTTGCCGTTGGGGGTGAGCGGCAGCGCGGCCAGCTCCGTCCACAGGGCGGGGACCAGGTGGCCGGGCAGCCGCTCGCGCAGCCAGGCGGCCAGTTCGGCGGCGGTGGCGTGTGACGCGGTGGTGGCCGGCGACGCGGCGGTGGCCGGGGTGTCGGTGGACGCCGTCCAGTAGGCGGCGAGCCGCTTGTCGCCGGGGGCCGCCTCGCGGGCCACCACGATCGCGTCGGCCACCGCGGGGTGGCCCAGCAGGACGCCGGTCACCTCGCCCGGCTCGACCCGGAAGCCGCGGATCTTGACCTGGTGGTCGGCCCGGCCGAGCAGCTCCAGCTCGCCGTCGGCCCGGCGGCGGGCCAGGTCGCCGGTGCGGTAGAGGCGCGCGCCCGGCACCCGGCCGTACGGGTGCGGCACGAAGCGCTCGGCGGTCAGGCCGGGGCGGCCCAGGTAGCCGCGGGCCAGGCCCTCGCCCGCCACGCACAGCTCGCCGGGCACCCCGACCGGCACCGGGCGCAGCAGCCCGTCCAGCACCAGCAACTGCTGGTTGTCCAGCGGGTGGCCGTACGGCACCGGGGCGGCCGGGGCGGCGTCCTCGGGCACCGGGTACTCGTTGTTGCAGAAGGCGGCCTCGGCCACGCCGGCCGAGTTGACCACCCGGCAGCCGGGCGCGGCGGCCCGCAGCCGGGACGGCAGCGCGGGCGGCAGCACGTCCCCGCCGATCAGCGCGGCGCGCAGGCTGTCCACGGCCAGGCCGTGCTCCTCGGCGGCGGTCAGCATCGCCTCCGTGCCGGCCGGTCCCATCGACCAGACGGTCACCCGGTGGCGGGCGACCAGCTCGGCCCAGTGCCGCGGGTCGCGGGCGGCGTGCGGCGCGGGGAAGACGGCGGCGGCGCCGACCAGCAGCGGGGCCAGGCAGTCGTGCACGGCCGGGTCGAAGCTCGGCGAGTGCAGCGCGATCATCCGGTCGCCGGGCCCGAAGCCGTGCGAACGGGCCAGCCCGGCGAAGGTGTTGACGATGGCGCGGTGGGTGACGGCGACGCCCTTGGGGCGCCCGGTGGAGCCGGAGGTGTACACCAGGTAGGCGAGGTTGGCCTCGCCGGTGCCGGCCGGGTCGCCGCTGCCGTCGTCCTCGCCGCGGTCGAACTCCGGTCCGTCCTCGGCGATCTCCTCCAGCAGCAGCACCTCGACGCCGGCCGGGAGCGCGCCCGCGGTGGACCGGTTGGCCACCACCACGGCGGGCCGGGCGTCGTCGATCATGAAGGCCAGCCGGTCGGCCGGGTAGGACGGGTCCAGGCCGAGGAAGGCGCCGCCGGCCCGCAGGGTGCCGAGCATGGCGGCGCTGAGCCCGGCGCCGCGCTCCAGGCAGAGCGCCACCGGCACCTCCGGCCCGACGCCGTGCGCGCGCAGCCGGTGGGCGATCCGGCCCGCCCAGGCGTCCAGCCCCCGGTAGTCGAGGGAGCCGGACTCGTCGACCGTCGCGAGCGCCTGCGGGGTACGGGCGGCCTGGGCGGCGAACAGCTCGTCCACCCGCCGGCCGGCCGGGAGTTCGCGGTCGGTGTCGTTCCAGTCGTGCAGCTCCCGGGCCAGTTCGGCGGCGGTGAGCAGCGGCAGTTCGGACAGCCGGGTGGCCGGGGTCCGGACGGCGGCCGTCAGCAGGGTGGTCCAGTGGCCGAGCAGCCGGGTCACCGTGGGGGTGTCGAAGAGGTCCCGGGCGAACTCGGCGAAGCCGGTGAAGCAGCCCTCCTCCTCGGTCAGTTGGAGGTCGAGGTCCAGGTGGGCGCTGTCCCGGGCCACGGCCACCGGCTCGACGGCCAGGCCGGCCAGCGCGGGCGTGGTGGCCGGCGCGTTCTGCAGCACGAAGCCGACCTGGGCCAGCGGGTTGCGGGAGAGGTCCCGGCTGGGCGCCAGCTCCTCGACCAGCCGGTCGAAGGGCAGCTCCTGGTGCTCGAAGGCCTCCAGTGCGGTGCCCCGCACCCGCTCCACCAGTTCGGTGAAGCTCGGGTCGCCGGCCAGCGAGGTGCGCAGCAGCACGGTGTTCACCAGCGCGCCGACCAGCAGTTCGGTGCCCGGCGCCCGGGTGGCGGGCCCGGTCGCCACGACGACCTCGGCGGTGCCCGCGTGCCGGGCCAGCACCGCCTGGAAGGCGGCCAGCAGCACCATGAACGGGGTGGCCCCGGCGGCCCGGGCGAGGTCGCGGACGGCCTGCGAGGCGGCCGGACCGAGGCGCACCGGGGCGGTCGCGCCGCGGAAGCTGCGCACCGCCGGGCGGGGCCGGTCGCCGGGCAGCTCCAGGGCCTGCGGCGCGCCGGCCAGCCGCTCGCGCCAGTGGGCGAGCAGCCGGTCGCCGAGGCCGCCGTCCAGCACGGCCTGCCGGTGGGCGACGTGGTCGGCGTAGCGCAGCGGCAGCTCGGGCAGCCGGACCGGGCGGGCCTCGGCCAGGGCGCCGTAGCACTCGGAGAGTTCGGACATCAGCAGGCCGAAGGACCAGCGGTCCACCACGATGTGGTGCAGCACCACGACCAGCAGGTGTTCCTGCGGCCCGAGGGCGATCAGCTCGGCCCGCAGCAGCGGACCCTTGGCCAGGTCGAAGGGCCGCTCGGCGAGCCGGCCGGTGAGCTCCTCGACCTCGGCCGGGTCGGCGCCGGGGGCCTCGGTCAGGCCCAGCTCGAAGGCGCGGCGGGGCAGCACCAGTTGGACCGGGACGCCGTCGCGGGCCGGGAAGACGGTGCGCAGCGCCTCGTGCCGGTCGACCAGCTGCTGGAAGGCCTGCCGGAGGTGGTCGACGTCGAGCGGTCCGCGCAGCCGCAGGGCGGCGGCGGTGTTGTAGACGCCGCTCGGGCCCTCCAGCCGGTCGATCAGCCAGAACCGGCGCTGGGCGGCGGAGGCCGGCAGCACCTCGGCGCTGCGGGGGGCGGGGGCCACGGGGTGCTCCTTCGTGGTGGTGGGAACGGGTGCGTGCGGGGCGGGGGTGCGGCCGTCGGGGGTCACCGGTCGCCGCCCATCAGCTCCGCCAGCTCCTCGGCGGACAGGTCGTCGAAGCCGGTGTCGTCGGCCACGGCCTCGCGCACCGGGACGGCGGCGGTGACCGGCGCCTCGGCGGCCGGGGCGCGGCGCACCGCCTCGGCGTACTCGCCCAGCAGCGGCGCCTCGAACAGCGCCCGGACCGGCAGCTCGCGGCCCAGCGACTCGCGGACGGCGGCGGTGACCTGGACGGCCAGCAGGGAGTGGCCGCCGAGGTCGAAGAAGTCGTCGGCCAGCCCGATCCGGGCCACGCCGAGGACGGTGCTCCAGATCTCGGCGAGCGCCCGCTCGGTCCCGTCGCGCGGGGCGAGCAGCGCGGTCGAGCCGGTGGACCAGTCCGGTGCGGGCAGGGCGGCCCGGTCGAGCTTGCCGTTGCCGGTCAGCGGCAGCGCGTCCAGGGTGACGAAGGCCTCCGGGACCATGTACTCCGGCAGCCGCTCCCGCAGGTGGGAACGGAGTCGGGGGACCAGGTGGCGGGCGGCCCGGCCGCGGTGCGGGTCGTTGGCCCAGTGCGGCCAGGGCAGGCCCGCGTCGTCCCCGGCGGGTGCCGGCGCGGTGTGCGGCTCGGTGCCGGCCGGGCGGAAGGCGGCGTCGAAGCGGCCGGTCGGGTCGCCGGTCGCCCAGCTCAGCTCGACGCAGTGGCCCAACTCCTCGGCCAGTTCGCGCAGTTCCTGCGGGTCGAGGGCGGCGGGCCGGTCGGCCTGCTCGGCTTGGACGGCCCCGGCCGCGCCGACCAGTCGGGCGGCGGTGCGGGCGTCGGCGTCCACCCGGGCGTTGGGGATGCCGGTGACCACCAGCGGGGAGCCGTCCAGCAGCGCCCCCAGCTCGCCGCCGGTCCACGGCACCGTGCGCACCTCGACCGGGGCCGGTTCGGCGTCCAGGTGCAGGACCACGTCGTAGCGGTAGCGGGTCATCTCGTTGCGGTCGCGCCCGGGCTTGGGCCGCACCTCGACCCGGCCGATCCGCGGGACCTCCCGGCGCAGCGCGGCGAAGAAGCGCGGGTCGAGCAGCAGTTCGTCCTCCTGCCGGACGGCCTGGCGGACCTGCCGGGCCAGTTCGGCGTCGGCCGTCCCGGCGGGCAGGCCGGGCTGCAGGACGGACACCTGGAAGGCGTCCAGCAGGGCCAGGTGCCGGACGTCGCCGACCACGATCCGCCCGCCGGGCGCCAGCAGCGCGGCGGCCCCGGTGAGGACCTCGACCAGGTAGCCGGCGCTCGGCAGGTACTGGGCGACCGAGTTGACGACGACGGTGTCGAACCCGCCGACCGGCAGGCCGTCCAGCTCGTGGCCGGCCCGGCGCAGCAGCCGCACGTGCTCCCAGTCGGCCGGCAGGTGGCGGCGGACGTGCGCGACCGCGCTGTCCGACAGGTCGAGGGCGGTGTACTGCTCGCAGTGGCCGGCCAGCCGGAAGAGCAGCAGGCCGGTGCCGCAGCCGATCTCCAGCACCCGGCGCGGGCCGGTGCCGCGGATCAGCGCGACGGTGTCGTCCACCCAGCGCCGCATCTCCTCGGCCGGGATCGGCTCGCCGGTGTAACTGCTGCTCCAGCCGCGGATGTTGAAGGTGGGGTCGGCGCCGCCCACCTGCTCGTACTGCTCGTAGGCGGTGTCGAAGACGGTCCGCCACTGGGCGACCTGCGCGGCGTCGCCGGTCGCCTCGGTGTCCGTGCCCTCGGTGCCGTCCGCTGCCGTCGCGTCGTTCGGCGTCTCCTCGGGGACGACGTAGGCGACCAGCCCGAGGTCGCCGCCCGGCGCCTCGCGCGGCAGCACGGCCGCGTGCCGCACGCCCGGGTGGTTGCCGAGCTCCGCCTCGATCTCGCCGAGCTCCACCCGGTGCCCGCGGACCTTGACCTGCTGGTCGATCCGGCCCAGGTACTCCAGCGTGCCGTCCGGCAGCCGGCGGGCCAGGTCGCCGCTGCGGTAGAGCCGCTCGCCGTCGCCGACGGGGGAGGGGACGAAGCGGTCGGCGGTCAGGCCCGGGCGGCCCAGGTAGCCGCGGGCCAGGCCGGGGCCGCCGACGCACAGCTCGCCGGGCGTGCCGGGCGGCACCGGCTCGCCGCGGCGGTCCAGCAGGTGCACCGCCAGGTCGGCCAGCGGGTGGCCGATCACGCTGCCGGGGGCGGCCAGGTCGGCGGCGCCGAGCGGGTGCGCGGTGACGTGCACCGTGGTCTCGGTGATCCCGTACATGTTGACCAGCCGCGGGCCGTCGGGGTGCCGGGCGGCCCAGGCGCGCAGCGCGCCCGGCTCCAGGGCCTCGCCGCCGAACACCACGTGCCGCAGCGCGAGCGGCGGGCTGCCCGCCTCCGCGTCCGCGTCGGCGAACCGGCGGAAGGCGGTGGGGGTCTGGCTGAGCACCGTGACGCCCTCCGCGCGCACCAGCGCGTGGCAGGCGGCCGGGTTCTGCCGGGCCTCCTGCGGCACCACCACGACCCGGCCGCCGTGCAGCAGGGCGCCCCAGATCTCCCAGACCGAGAAGTCGAAGGCGGCGGAGTGGTACAGCGACCAGACGTCCTCCGGGCCGAACGGCACGTCCGCGGCGGCGGCCTCGAAGAGCCGCAGCACATTGGCGTGGGTGAGCAGCGCGCCCTTGGGGCGGCCGGTGGTGCCGGAGGTGTAGATGACGTACGCGAGGTGGTCCGGGCGCAGCGGGGCGGGCTCCAGCGGCTGCCCGTCCGCGGGCTGGTCGACGGTCAGCGCCGGGATGCCGTCGGCGAGCGCGGTGTGCTCCGGGTCGGCGACCAGGGCCACCGCGCCGGAGTCGGCGAGGGTGTAGGCGCGTCGGTCGGCCGGGTGGCGGGGGTCGAGCGGGACGTACCCGCCGCCGCTCTTCAGGATGCCCAGGATGCCGGTGACCAGCGCGGTCGAGGGTTCGACGCAGATCGCCACCCGGCTCTCCGGGCCCACCCCCAGGGCACGCAGCCGTCGGGCGAGGGCGTCCGAGCGGCGGTCCAGCTCGGCGTAGCTCAGCCGCTCCGGGCCGCAGCCGACCGCGATCGCGTCGGGGCGCAGCCGGACCTGCTCGGCGAAGGCGGCCGGCAGGCTGACGGGCCCGGGGGTCGAAGCCGTCCGGGCGGCGCCGGCCGCCAGCTCGGCCGCGCGGCCGGGCGCGTCCAGCAGCGGCAGGGCGTCCAGCCGGGTGTCCGGGGCGGCGACCGCGGCGGCCAGCAGGTGCAGCCACTGGTCGATGAACCGGCGCACCGTGCGCTCGTCGTACAGCTCGGTGCGGTAGTCGGCCAGGCCGGTCAGGCCCTGCGGCGTCTCGGTGACCTGGAGGTGCAGGTCGAACTTGGCGGTGCCGGTGTCCACCGCGGCCACGTCCATCCGCAGCCCGGGCAGCTCGATCCTGGTCTCCGGGGTGTTCTGCAGCACCAGCAGCAGGTTGGCGAACGGGGTGCGCCCGCCGGCGTCGCGGTCCGGGCGGACCTCCTCGACGATCCGCTCGAACGGCACGTCCTGGTGGGCGTACGCGGAGAGCGCCGACTCCCGCACCCGGCCGAGCAGTTCGCGGAAGGTCGGGTTGCCGGACAGGTCGGTGCGCAGCGGCAGCATGTTGACGAAGAAGCCGATCAGGCCCTCGGTCCGGGCCTGGTTGCGGTTGGCCACCGGCGAGCCGACCACCAGGTCGCTCTGCCCGCTCCAGCGCTGCGCCACGGCGGTGAAGCCGGCCAGCAGCACCATGTACAGCGTGGCGTCGTGCTCCCGGGCGAGCGCGGTGAGCCGGGTGGCGAGGTCGCCGTCCAGCCGCCACGGGAAGGAGGCGCCGGCGAAGCCCTGCCGGGCGGTGCGCGGGCGGTCGGTGGGCAGGTCCACCGCGCTGGGCGCGCCGGTCAGCCGCTCCCGCCAGTGCGCCAGCTGGGCGTCCAGTGCCTCGCCGGACACCTTCTCGTGCTGCCAGAGCGCGAAGTCGGCGTACTGGACGGGGAGTTCCGGGAGCTCGGCCGGCGCGGGGCGCCCGTCGGCGGCCGGCCGGTAGTGGTGGGCCAGCTCGCGGACCAGGATGTCCAGCGACCAGCCGTCCGCCACGATGTGGTGCAGCGCGAGCACCAGGACGTGCTCCTCCTCGCCCAGCCGGGCCAGCCGGCCGCGCAGCAGCGGTCCGGTGGTCAGGTCGAACGGACGGCGGCTCTCCCGCTCGGTCAGCTCGGCGAGCGCGGCCGCCCGCTCGTCCCCGGCCAGCGCGGACAGGTCGGTGAGCGGCAGCGCGACCTCGGCCCGGGCGTGCACGACCTGCTCGGGCCGGCCGTCCTCGGCGCGGAAGGTGGTGCGCAGCGCCTCGTGCCGTGCCACCACCAGGTTCAGCGCCCGCTCCAGGGCGGGGGCGTCCAGCCGGCCGGCGAACCGGACGGTGCAGGCGATGCTGTAGAGCGGGCTCGGGCCGGCGAACTGCTCGACGAACCACAGCCGTTGCTGGGCGAAGGAGAGCGGCAGCCGGACGCCCTCGGCGCGGGGCGTGATCGGGCCGGCGGCGTCGGTACGGGCGAGGCCCTGCTGCTGGAGCAGTTGGGCGAGCAGCCGGCGCTTCTCGGCGGAGAGCGCGGGGCGCTGGGGTGACTGGGTCATTGGGGAGTCCCGGGAGGGTCGGCGAGCGCGGTCAGGAGGTGTGGTGCGGCAGCGGGAACTCTCGGCAGAGCCGGGCGACTTGGTCGCGCACCTCGGCGCGGACGGCCGGGTCGAGGGCGAAGCCGTCCGTGCCGTGCGGCACCACGGCGGTGAGCACCCGGTCGACCAGGGCGGCGCAGCGGCGCAGTTCGGCCGGGCCCATGCCGCGCAGCGCGAGGGTGTTGGTGCCGAACCGGACGCCGCTGGTGATCCGGGGGCCGTGCGGGTCGCCCGGGATCCGGTTGCGGTTGACCACGATCCCGCAGCCGGCCAGGGCGGATTCGGCGATCGCGCCGGTCAGCCCGCGCCGGCCGACGTCCAGCAGCACCATGTGGTTGTCGGTGCCGCCGGTGACCAGGGTGTGGCCGAGGCCGGCGAAGGCCTCCGCCAGTTCCCGGGCGCCGGTGACCACCCGCTGCGCCAGGGCGCGGAACTCCGGCTGGGCGGCGATGTCGAAGGCGCGCGCCTTGGCGGCCACCGCCCCCAGGTCGGGGGTGCCCTGGAGGAACGGGAAGGTGCCGTGGGAGATCGCCTGGGCCAGGGTGCGCCTGGTGCCGGGCAGCGGCAGGTCGGCGTCCCGGCCGAGCAGGATCAGGCCGCCCCGGGGGCCGTAGAGCTGCTTGTAGGTGCTGGTGGTGGTGGCGTGCGCGTGGTCCACCGGGCTGGGGTGCAGTCCGGCCGCGACCAGTCCGGCGATGTGCGAGATGTCGGCGAGCAGGAAGGCGCCGACCTCGTCGGCGATCCGGCGGAAGCGGGCGAAGTCCACCGTGCGCGGGTAGGCGCTGGCACCGCACACGATCACCTTGGGCCGGTGGGTGCGGGCCAGTTCGGCGACCTGCTCGTAGTCCAGCAGGCCGTCGGCGTCGGTGCCGTAGCCGACCGCGTGGAAGAACCGCCCGGACACCGAGGCCGGCGAGCCGTGGGTGAGGTGGCCGCCCGCGCTCAGCTCCATGCCGAGCAGGGTGTCGCCCGGCTTCATCAGGGTGCACAGCACGATCTGGTTGGCGGTGCTGCCGGAGTGCGGCTGCACGTTGGCGTACCGGGCGCCGAACAGCGCGCGGGCCCGCGCCACCGCCAACCGCTCGACCTCGTCGACCAGTTCGCAGCCCGCGTGGTAGCGGGCGCCCGGGTAGCCCTCGGTGGTGACGTTGGAGATGCTCGCGCCGGCGCAGGCCAGCACCGAGGGGTCGGCGCTGCTGGAGGCGGCCACCATGGCCAGCGTCTCGTTCTGCCGGGTGTGCTCGCGCTCCAGCAGGTCGGCCAGCAGCGGGTCGGCGGCGGCCAGGCGGTGCGCGCCGAGTGCGGCGTGACGGGCCAGGGTGTCGGTGCTCGTGGTGGTGGTGATGCTCATGCGTGGCTCTCCTCGTGCTCCACGGGCCGGTCCGCTCGGGCGAGCAGTCCGTGGGCCTCCTCGTCGGTCATCTCCAGCAGGGCGGCGGCGATCCGGGCCACCGCCGCGACGTCGGTGCCGGTCTCCCGGCCCCGGGCGGTCAGCCGCTGCGCCTGTTCGGCGAGGGTGGGCGCCTCGAACAGCTCGCGCAGCGGCAGTTCGACGCCGAAGGTCTCCAGCACCGCCGAGGCGAGCCGGGTGGCGAGCAGCGAGTGCCCGCCGAGGGCGAAGAAGTCGTCCTCGGCGCCGACCTGCTCGACCTCCAGCAGTTCGGCCCAGAGCGCGGCCAGCACCCGCTCGGTGTCGTCCCGGGGGGCGACGTACGCGGCGGTGGCCCGCTCGGCCGTGGCGTCGGGCTCCGGGAGTGCGGCGCGGTCCACCTTGCCGTTGGGCGACAGCGGCAGCGCGTCCAGCGTCACGAACACCGACGGGACCATGTACTCGGGCAGTTCGGCCCGGAGCAGGGCGCGCAGCTCGGCGGCGGTCGGGGTCGGCGCGTCGGCCGGAGCGTCGGCCCGGGCGGCGACCAGGTAGCCGATCAGCCGGCGCTCGTCCCCGCTGCCGCGGGCGGCGACCACGGCCCGTTCGACGCCGGGGTGGCGGCGCAGCACCGACTCGATCTCGCCCAGCTCGATCCGCAGGCCGCGCAGCTTGACCTGGTGGTCCAGCCGGCCGATCAGCTCGATCACCCCGTCGGCCCGGGTGCGGGCCAGGTCGCCGGTGCGGTACAGCCGGGCGCCGGCCGGCACCGGCCCGTCGCCGGCGCCCGGGTGCGGGCGGTAGCGGTCCGCGGTCAGGCCCGGGCGGCCCAGGTAGCCGCGGGTCAACCCGGTTCCGGCCAGGCAGAGTTCGCCCGGGACCCCGACCGGGGCCGGCTCCAGCGCCGGGGTCAGCACCACGGCCTGCTGGTTCACCATCGGGCGGCCGTACGGGATGCTGGTCCAGGCCGGGTCGACCTCGCCCACCGGGTAGGTGATGGAGTGGACGGAGGCCTCGGTGGCGCCGCCGAGGGCGATGAAGGCCAGCCCCGGCGCCAGCCGGCGGAACCGTCCGGGCAGCGGGACCGGGATCCAGTCGCCGCCGAAGAAGGCGACCTTCAGCTTGGGCAGCCGGACGTTGCGCTCCTCCCCGGCCCGGACGAAGGCGTCGGCCAGCGCGGGGGCCGAGTTCCACACCGTCACCCGGTGGCGGCGCACCAGGTCCACCCAGTGGTGCGGGTCGCGGGCCCGGTCCGGGTGCGGCATGACCACCGCGCCGCCGGCCGCCAGGATGCCGAGCGTCTCGTAGACGAACATGTCGAAGCTGGGGGAGGAGAGGCCGAGCACCCGGTCGTCCGGCCCGACGCCGTAGGTGTCGTTGAGGTCCAGCAGGTTGTTGACGGCGCCGCGGTGCGGGACGGCGATGCCCTTGGGGGCGCCGGTGGAGCCGGAGGTGTAGATGACGTAGGCCAGGTTGTCCGGGACCGGGCCCGGGCGGTCGGCGGGCTGCCGCTCGGCGGGCCACCGGTCGGCGTCCTCCACCTCCAGCAGCATGGTGCCCTCGGCCGGTAGCAGTCCGGCCAGGGCGCGCTCGGTGAGCACCACCGGCGGCGCCGCGTCCCGGAGCATGAAGGCCAGCCGCTGTTCGGGGTAGGACGGGTCGAGCGGCAGGTAGGCGCCGCCGGCCTTGAGCACGCCGAGCACGGCGGCGACCAGGGCCGGGCCCTTGGCGAGGCAGACGCCGACCGTGGTGTCCGGGCCGACGCCCAGTTCGGCCAGCCGCCCGGCGATCCGCTCGGCCAGCTCGTCCAGGGCCGCGTAGCTCAGCTCGCCCTCGGCGTGCAGCACGGCCGGTGCCTGCGGGCGCTCGGCCCGCCGGGCCTCGAACAGCTGGTGCAGGCAGGCTCCGGCCTGCGGGTAGTCGTGGGCGGTGTCGTTCCATTCGACCAGGGCGCGGTGGCGCTCGGCCGTGGTCAGCATCGGCAGCGCCGACAGCCGGGTGTCGGGGGCGGCGACGGCGGCGGCCAGCAGGGTCCGCCAGTGGCCGAGCAGCCGCTCCACCGTGGCCGGGTCGAAGAGGTCGCTCGCGTACTCGACGGTGCCGGTGAACGCGCCGTCCAGTTCGCGCAGTTGGAGGTTGAGGTCGAGCTGCGCGCCGCCCCGCGGCACCTCCCGGACGGTCACCGTCAGGCCGGGCAGCTCGGGGGCGGCCAGCGGGGCGTTCTGCACCAGCAGCAGCGACTGCACCACCGGGTTGTGGCTGAGCGCCGGGCCGGTCGACCGCTCCGGGAGCATCCGCTCGAACGGCAGCCGCTGGTGCTCGAAGGCGTCCAGCGCGGACCGGCGGACCCGGGTCAGCAGGTCGGCGAAGGTGGGGTCGCCGGTCAGCGCGGTGCGGATCGGCAGGATGTTGACGAAGCAGCCGATCAGCCCCTCGGCCTCGGCCGGGCGCACCCCGGTGCCGGTGCCGACCACGATGTCCTCGCTGCCGCTGTGCCGGGCCAGCACCGCCTGGAAGGCGGCCAGCAGGGCCATGAACGGGGTCACCCCGGAGCGACGGCACAAGGCCTTGACGGCGTCGGACAGTTCGGCCGACAGTTCGACCGGCAGGGTGGCGCCGCGCAGCGACTGCGCCGCGGGGCGCGGGCGGTCGCAGGGCAGCTCCAGCAGCTCGGGCGCGCCGGCCAGGGCCCGGTGCCAGTGGGCGCGCTCCCGGTCGTCGTCGGCCGCCTGGGTCTCGGCCTCCCAGACCGCGAAGTCGCCGTACTGGACGGTGAGTTCGGGCAGCTCGTCGCCCTGGCCGGCGTAGCACCGGGCCAGCTCGGCGAGCAGCACGCCGACCGACCACATGTCGGCCACCAGGTGGTGGACGGTGACGGCCAGCACGTGCCGCTCCGGCGCCAGCCGGTGCAGCGTCGCGCGCAGCAGCGGGCCGCGGGCGAGGTCGAAGGGGCGGGCGGCGTCGGCGGCCAGCACGGCGTCCAGTTCGGCGGGCTCGGTCGGCCGGGTCTCCAGCGTGAACTCCTGGGGCTCGCCGACCAGTTGAACCAGCTCGCCGTCGACCTGGTCGAAGCAGGTGCGCAGCGTCTCGTGCCGGTGGACCAGTTCGGTCAGCGCGGCGGTCAGCGCGGCGGTGTCGAGCGGGCCGGCCAGCTCCAGGGCGAACGGCAGGTGGTAGGCGCTGGTGCCGGGGGTCAGTCGCTCCACCAGCCAGATCCGGCGCTGCGCCGAGGAGGCGGGGAAGGCGAACTGCTGCATGGTCTGCTCTGCTCTCTGCCGGTCGGCCGGCTCGGGTTCGCGGTCGGGGGTGGGGTGGGGGACGAAGGTGGCGGCGGGGGCGGTCATGCGCCGGTGACCAGGTAGGCGGCGGCCTCGGCGCCCAGCCCGGCCGGGATCCGCAGGTCCGGCCGGACGGCGGCGGACGGCGGGCGCTCGGCCGCGCGGCGGGCCCGGCCGCCACCGGTGACGTGCAGCAGTACGGTGTCCCGGGCCGGGATCCGGCCGGCCGCGACGGCCCGCCGCAGGCCGGCCAGGGCCACCGCCGCGGCCGGCGCGAGGTCGATGCCCTCGACCTCGGCGAACAGCCGTCCGGCGGCGACCGCCTCGGCGGTGTCCGCGGCCAGCAGCTCCCCGCCGCTCTCGGTGAGGATCTCGCGCACCCCGCCGGCCACCGCGTAGGGCGGCTTGCGGGTGGTGAGCTCCTGGGCGTGGGCGGCGGCGATCGCCTTGCGCACGGCCGGGCCGGAGCCGACCACCGGCTCGGCCAGGCCCTCCTGCCAGGCCCGGACCATCGGTGCGAACGGGGTGTTCTGGCAGAGCGTCAGCCGGGGCAGTCCGCCGGAGCGGCCCGCCGGGTCGGCCGCGGTCGGGAAGCCGGCCGCCCGCAGCCGTCCGGCCGCCTGGTGCGCGGCGATCGCGCCGGCCCCGCTGCCCACCGCCTGGACGTAGTGGTCGGGCAGCCGGCCGATGCTCTCGGCGGCGGCCAGCAGCGCGGTGCCCAGGCCGTCGCGCCGGGCCACGTTGCGGGTGCCGCCCTCGGCCCGGTGGCCGGGCCGGGCGGCGATCGCGTCGGCCAGCTCGATCGCGTCGGTGTAGTCGCCGGCCACCGTCACCAGCCGGACGCAGTCGGCCCGTTCACCGGCGGCGGCGAGCAGCGGCAGCGCCGTCTCCGGCACCACCAGCACGCAGGCCACGCCCTGTCGGGAGCAGGCCCGCAGGAAGGCCGCGGCGGTGTTCCCGGCGGACGCCACCACCAGCACCGGCGGCCGCTCGGGCAGCCGGGCCAGCACCGCCTGCGCCTCCAGCTCCTTGAAGCTGCCGGTGCTGAGGGCCGCGCCGCGCTCGGGCCAGTAGCCGCTGAAGGCGACCCACAGCTCGGCCAGGCCCAGTGCGCGGCCCAGCCGCTCGGCCCGGTAGGTGGCGCCGCCGCTGCCCTCGGGCAGGGCCCGGCCGGCGGTCGGCAGCCAGTCGCGGTAGCGGAACGGGCCGCTGCCGGGGCCGGGGGTGAACGCGGTGGCGTACTCCGTGCTCAGCAGGCCCGGCCGGTGCGCGGCGTCGCAGTCCAGCCGCAGCCCGTCGTCCTGGTAGTCCGCCCGGCAGACCGGACATCGCAGCAGGTAGGGGCGGTCCGCGCGGCCGGTGGGCGCGGTGGCCGGCCCGGTGGCCGGGGCCTGGGGGGCGGAGGTCATCGGCCCTCCCCGGCGGTGGACGCGACGGTCGTCGCGGAGACGGAAGCGGAGGCGGCGGCGGGCCGCGGGCGCAGCGTGCCGTCGGTGCCGCGGCTGACGGCGTACCGGGAGCGGTCCACCCGGGTCAGCCCCGGTCGGGCCGGGCCGGCGGTCCGCCGCTCCCGGGCCGCCGTGTCCACCAGGGCGGCCACGGCCGCGACCGTCGGCCGCTCGAACAGCCGGTGCAGCGGCAGCTCGGCGCCGAACTCGGTCCGGGCGCGCTCGGCGAACCGGGCCAGCAGCAGCGAGTGCGCGCCCCGGTCGAACAGGTCCTCGTGCCGGCCGATCGGGCCGGTGCCGAGCAGGTCGGCCAGCAGCGCGGCGATCCGCTCCTCGGTCGGCCCGGCCGGCGGCTCGGCCGCGCCCCCGGTCCCGTCCTGCGCGGGGGCGGCCTCCGGCGCGGGCAGCGCCCGTCGGTCGACCTTGCCGTTCGTGGTCAGCGGCAGCTCGTCCAGGGTCACCAGCAGTGCGGGGACGGCGTAGCCGGGCAGGGTGCGGCGCAGCTGCTCGCGCAGTTCGGCGGGCGTCGCCGACCGGCCGTGCTCCTGCGCGCGGTGCTGCTCCAGGAAGGCGACCAGCCGTGCCCCGGCACCCGTGCCGTCCACCACGACCGCCGCCCGGCGCACCGCGGGCAGCCGCTCCAACGCGACCTCGATCTCGCCCAGTTCGATCCGGTGCCCGTGCACCTTGACCTGGGTGTCGGCGCGGCCGACGAAGAGCAGCGCGCCGTCCGGGCCGCGCCGCACCAGGTCGCCGGTGCGGTAGAGCCGGGCGCCGGGCCCGCTGCCGAAGGCGTCGGGGACGAAGCGCTCGGCGGTCAGCCCGGGCCGGCCGAGGTAGCCGTCGGCCAGGCCGTCGCCGCCGATCAGCAGCTCGCCGGCGATCCCGTCCGGGACCGGCTGGAGCGACGGATCGACCAGGTGGAGGCGGGTGTTGGCGACCGGCGTGCCGAGCGGCAGCTCCCGGTCGGCGCGGGTCAGCTCGCCGCGCGCCGACCAGACGGTGGTCTCGGTCGGGCCGTAGACCTGCCACAGCCGGACGCCGCGGGCCAGCAGGGCGGCGGCCAGTTCGGCCGGCAGCCGCTCCCCGCCGCACAGCGCGGTCAGCCCGGGGGTGCCCGACCAGCCCGCGTCCAGCAGCAGCTGCCAGGTCACCGGGGTGGCCTGGAGGTGGCTGATCCCGCCGGCCTCCAGGCAGGCCCGCAGCCGGGAGCCGTCGCCGGCCGTCGCCGCGTCCGCCAGGTGCACGGTCGCGCCGGTGGCCAGCGGCAGGAAGTACTCCAGCGCGGCGATGTCGAAGGCCGGGGTGGTGACGGAGAGCCAGCCGCTCCCGGGGGCGGTGCGCAGATCGCGTTCGAAGGAGGCCAGCAGGTTCGCCAGCGCCCGGTGCGGGACCACCACGCCCTTGGGGCGGCCGGTCGAGCCGGAGGTGTGCAGCACGTAGGCGGCCGTCCGCGGGTCGATCGGGGTGTCGCCGGTGCGGCGGGCTCCGCCGATGCCGTCGACCGCCAGCACCGTCCAGTCGCCGGCCGGCACCCGCTCGGCGGGCAGGTCGGTGAGCACGGCGGCGGCCTCGCCGTCGGCCAGCACCAGGGCCAGCCGCTCGGCCGGGTGGCCGGGGTCCAGCGGCAGGTAGGCGGCGCCGGACTTGAGCACGCCGAGCAGTGCGGCGAGCAGCCGCGGGGTGCGCGGCAGCAGCACGGCGACCGTCCGGCCCGGACCGACGCCCAGGGCGCGCAGCCGCTCGGCGACGCCGTCGGCCAGCCCGTCCAGGGTGGCGTAGTCCAGCTGCTCGCCGCCGTCGGGGCCGGCGGCGCGGACCGCGACGGCCTGTGGGGTGCGGGCGGCCTGGGCCTCGAAGCGGCGCACCACGCCGTCGGCGGGGTCGTAGTCGAGCGCGGTGTCGTTGCCGCCGGCCAGCAGCGCCGCCCGCTCGGCGGGGGTGAGCAGCGGCAGGGCGCCGACCGGCCGGTCGGCGTCGGCCGCGAGCTCCGCCAGCAGGGTGGTGAACCGGGCGGCGAAGCGCTCGGCCGTCACCGGCAGGTAGCGGTCGGTGTCGTAGCGGACCGAGCCGGCCAGGCCGTCGGGGGCCGAGCCCAGGGTCAGCTGGAGGTCGAACTGGCTGCCGCCGACCGGCAGCGCCAGGGTCGAGCAGGCCAGCGGGCCCAGGGTGAACGGGACGCCGTCGCGCCCGGTGGCCATCGCCACCAGCGCCTCGGCGTGCCCGCCCGGCGCCTGCTGGAGGCTGAACAGGCTGCGCACCAGCGGCCGTCCGCCCTGGTCGCGGTCCGGGCGGACCAGCTCGACCAGCGAGGGGAAGGGCAGCTCGGCGTCGTCCAGCGCCCGGCCCGCGTCCTCCCGCACCCGGGCCAGCAGCGCGGTGAACGGCTCGGCGGGGTCGATCCGGGCGCGCAGCGGCACGGTGTTGACCAGGCAGCCGACGGTGTCGGCGAACCCGGCGTCGGCGCGGCCGTGGGTCGGGCTACCGACCACCACGTCGGACTCCCCGGTGCAGCGGGCCAGCAGCAGCTGGAAGGCGGCCAGCAGGACGGTGTACAGGGTGCCGCCCTCGCGCCGGGCCAGCGCCGTCAGCGCCTCGGCGGTGCGGGCGTCCACGGTCAGCGGTACGGCCGCGCCGCGCATCCGCGGGCGTTCGGGCAGCGGCAGGTCGGCGGGCAGCGAGGTGCCGCTGCGGACCCCGGCGAGGGCGGTGCGCCAGCGGTCCAGGGCGCGCCGTCCGGCGGCGGTGGTGGGCAGGTCGGCCTGGCGGCGGGCGAAGGCCGCGAAGGGGGCGGCGGCGTCGACCGCGGTGGGCGCCCCGCCGCGGAGCACCGCCGGGTAGCCGGTGGCCAGGTCGTCCAGCAGCAGGGACAGCGACCACAGGTCGGCGACCAGGTGGTGGGCGGTCAGGACCAGTTGGTGGCCGCCCTCGGCACCGGTGAACAGCCGGGCCCGCAGCAGCGGGCCGGTCTCCGGGTCGAAGGGCTGCTCGGCGGCCTCGGTGAGGCGCGCGGTCAGCTCCGGTGCGCTCCAACCGGCGGCGTCGAACTGCTCGAAGACGGGTGGGAGTTCGGCGTGCACCCGCTGCACCGGGCCGGAGTCGGTCCGGGGGAAGGTGCTGCGCAGCACGGCGTGCCGGCGGACCAGCCCGTCCAGCGCGCCGCGCAGCGCGGCGGGGTCGAGTCCGTCGTGCACCCGGAAGGCGGCGGAGACCAGGTGGGCCGGGCTGTCCGGGGCGACCCGGTGCAGCAGCAGAAGGGCGGCCTGGTTGGGGGAGAGCGGGTGGTCGCCGGGCTCGGTGGCGGCGTCCCCGACGGCGGTGGTCCCCGCGGTGGCGTCGGCCGGCTCGTCGAGCCGCTCGGCGAGCAGGTCGGCCAGCCCGGCCAGGTCCAGGGCGAGCGCCTCGGTCAGCGCCAGGTCGACGCCCAGCGCGGCACGCAGCTCGTGCCGCAGCCGGACCGCGCCCAGCGAGTCCAGGCCGAGTTCGGCGAGCCGGCGCTCCGGCGCGAGCTCCTCGGCGGTCAACCCGAGCCGGGCGGCGAGCAGTTCGCCCAGCGCGGCGAGCAGCAGCGCCGGGCGGTCGGCCGGGTCGGCGGCCCGCAGCGCGGCGGCGTCCAGCGCCACCGACCGCTCGGCCGCGGCGCCCTGCGGACGGCCGCTGTGGGCGAGCGCGGTGAGGGCGCCCTCCCGGTAGGAGGCGGCGCACACATGGCGCTGGACCTTGCCGCTGGAGGTGCGCGGCAGCGTCGCGGCGCGGATCAGCACCACCGCGGCCGGTCGCACCCCGTGCGCCTCGGCGACCGCCTCGCGCACCGCGCGGGCCAGCGCCGGCAGGTCGCCGTCCTGGTGGTCGCGGGAGACCTCGTGGACGATCACCAGCTCGGCCGCACCGGCCAGTTCGACCTGGACGGCGGCGCCGCAGTTGGCGCGCAGCGCGGGGTGGACGGCGGCGACGGTCTGCTCGATGTCCTGCGGGTAGTGGTTGCGGCCGCGCACGATGACCAGGTCCTTGAGCCGGCCGGTGACGTACAGTTCGCCGTCGCGCAGCAGGCCGAGGTCGCCGGTGCGCAGGAAGGTCGGGCCCTCGTCGTCGGCGGTCTCCTCGTCGGCCAGCCGGGCGCCGAAGGTGGCCGCGCTGTGCTCGGGCCGGTTCCAGTAGCCCTGGGCGACGCTCGGCCCGGAGAGCCAGATCTCGCCGATCGCGCCGACGGGCACCGGACGCCGGGTGACCGGGTCGACGATCTCCAGCCGCTGGGAGTCGTCCGGCCGACCGCTGCTGACCAGTTCGGTGCTCCCGGTGGCGGTGCCGTCGGCTCCGGCGACGCCTTCGAGCAGCGAGTGGGGGGCGTCGTAACGGGCCGGGGCGGTGCCGTGCGGCTTGCAGGAGACGATCAGCGTGGCCTCGGCCAGCCCGTAGCACGGGGTGAAGGCCTCGGCCCGGAAGCCGGCCGGGGCGTAGGCCTCGGCGAAGCGCCGGAAGGTCTCGGCGCGCACCGGCTCGGCGCCGTTGAAGGCCACCTCCCAGCTGCTCAGGTCGAGTCCGGCCAGCACCTCGGGGGTGGCCAGGTCCGCGCACAGGTCGTAGGCGAAGTTGGGGCCGCCGCTGACCGTCGCCCGGGTGCGGCTGATCTCGCGCAGCCAGCGCAGCGGGTCCTGGGCGAAGGCGGTGGGCGCCATCAGGGAGCAGGAGCCGGCGTAGTACAGCGGCTGGAGCATGCCGCCGATCAGGCCCATGTCGTGGAAGAGCGGCAGCCAGGACATGCCGCGGGTGGCTTCGGTGGTGCGGAACGCCCGCTGGATCAGCGCCGAGTTGTGCAGCAGGTTGCCGTGGGTCAGCACCACGCCGCGCGGGGCCGAGGTGGAGCCGGAGGTGTACTGGAGGAACGCCACGGTGTCGGCGTCGACCCGCGGGTGCGCCCAGTCCGTCGCCTCGGCCTCGGGCACCTGGTCGGTCGCCACCAGCCGCAGTACGTCCATCACCGCGCCGTCCGGGTCGCCGGGCAGCAGCCGGTCCCGGACGGCGGCGGTGGTCAGCGCCACCGTCGCCCCGCAGTCCGCGACGATGTCGACCAGCCGCTCCAGCGAGCGCGGCCGGCGGTTGGGCGGGTACACCGGGACGGCGACGGCCCGCGCGTACAGGCAGCCGACGAAGGAGACCACGTAGTCCAGGCCCGGCGGCTGGAGCAGCAGCACCGGACGGTCGGTCAGGCCGAGCCGCTGCAGCCGGGCGGCGACGGCCCGGGCCCGGCGGTCGAGCTGTCCGTAGCTCAGCCGCTCGGCCGGGGCGTCCTCCTTCCCGGAGAACTCGAAGGCCGTGCGGTCCGGATCCGCCGCCGCGGTGGCGGCGATCGCCGAGATCCAGTCCTGGTGCTCAAGTCGCGGGTCCACGCGTTCTTCCCTCACCGTTCGGTGTCCGATGCCCTGTGTCCGCCGTCGTGGTGGCGGCCGTCGTGCTGTGCCTGCCGTCCTGGTGGCGGACGGTGTGGGGTCGGCCGCCGTGGTGCCGGGTCGGCGGTGGCGGCCGCCCCGGGGGTCAGCCGGCGGCCGGGACCGCCCCGGCCTGCTGCTCCATCGCCTGGCGCAGGCTCAGCGGCCGCATGTCGGTCCACACCTCGTCGATGTGGGCCAGGCACTGGGCCTTCTCGCCCTGCGGGCCCTCGGCCCGCCAGCCGGCCGGCAGCTCCCGGTCGGCGGGCCAGATCGAGTACTGCTCCTCGTGGTTGACGACGACCTGGTAGACGGTGGTGTCCTCGTTGCTCATGACTGCGCTCCGATCGGTGGAGGTGTTCCGGGATGTGCCGGGGTGTGCGGGTGGCGGGGTCCGGTCGCCGCCCGGCGCGGGGTCCGCGCGGGCCGGGCGACCTGTGCTCAAGGCTGTCGTTCCGCCCTGACCGCGGCCTTGGCCCGGCCTGACCGCGGACCTGGCCGGGTCTGGGCCCGAGCTGGGGGGATCCGGACGCGGCTCCGGCGTCCGACCGGTGGGGCACCGGCCGCGCACCGACGCCGTACCGACGGCCGGCCGGGGGCCGACCGGCGGCGCACTGACGGTCGACTGAAGGCCGACTGAAGGCCCACTGAACGTCGACCGAAGCCCTCAGCCGGCCGGCTGCGCCCGGCGGAGGGCGGGGAACAGCCGGGCCTCGGCGGCCTCGCGCAGATAGGCGGCGCCGGCCGTGCCGCCGGTGCCGGGCACCGAGCCGATGATCTTCATCGTGATGCCCCAGTGGGTGCGCTTCATCGCGCCCCAGGCCTCGTCCAACTCGGCCATGACCGGCTGGAGTCCGTCCTGCGGCAGGCCGCTCTCCAGCAGCGCGAGGTGCAGCGTGGGGCAGGACCGCTCGACGCCCCGGTAGGACCTGGACTGGACGGCGCTGCGCCCGTCGGTGTTGGCCCGGATCACCGCGAAGGCGTCCTTGGGCATGGTGGTCAGCACCCGGAACACCCCGGACGTCCCGGCCAGCTGCCGGACCGCCTCGGCCAGCAGGTCCCGGGCCAGGTCGGCCCGGCCGGCGGCCACCGCCTCGGTCGCCCCGGCCACGGCCCGGCCGACGGCGGCGAAGACCGCCTCGAAGATCTGGATCACCCGGATGAACATCTGCTCGTCGTGGGCGCGGGTGGTCGGCGTCAGCGTCAGCTCCACCGCCCGCAGCACCCCGGCCGGCACGGCCTGCCGCGCGACGGCGACCGCCTCGGCGCAGGCCGCGACGAGGTCCTCCGACTCGCCGGGGATCAGCGCCGGGATCCCGGCCGCCGCCGCGAGGGCGCGCAGTGCGGCCCGGGTGCGGGGCAGGCCGGCCGGGTTCCCGGCGAGGACGGCGGCCTCGGTCGCCACCACCTCGGCGAGCAGGGCGGTGATCACCTGGTCCGGGCCCGCCCCGGCGGCGGTCAGCGAGGTGTAGACCGGCGTACCCAGGTAGCTGTCGTAGTCCCCCTGCTGACCGTCCATCACCTGGGGCAGCCAGTCCGCGAGCAGCTGCGCCGCGGGGTCCACCGCCCCGGCGGGGCCGTGGGGTTCGACGGCACGCAGGGCGGTCAGCAGCTCCTCGCCGACCGCGTTCTTGCCGACCGCCCGGTAGTGGCCGAGCACGGCCCGGTACGGGAAGCGGTCGGCGGCCGCGTCCTCGCGCCGCCAGCGGGCCAGCTCGCCCAGGGCGTGGCCCGGGTCGAGGTCGGCCCGGTCCGGCCGGGCGGCGGCCAGGCTGGGGCCGTCGACCCCGGGGGCGGGGGTGGCGTCGGGGACCGGCCCGGTGGGCGGGGCCGGGGAGAGGGCGGTGGTCATCGGGGCTCCGTTCGGTGGACGGCCGGGCCGGGAACGGCCCGGGGTGTGGCGCCGCGCGCGGCTGCGCGCGGGCAGGACGGCACAGCCCGGCCGACCGGGGACCGGGTGGTCCGCGGCCGGCCAGGCTGTGGGGGTGGCGTGGCTGGTGTGCGGCGGGGCAGGCGGGGTGGGCGGGGTGTGGTGGAGCGGGACTCAGCCGTGCGGCTCGTCCGGGTCCACCGGGTCGCCCGGCCGGGCCGGATCGGCCAGGACGTAGCCGTCCTCGGCGCGGTGGGCGCGCGAGCGGCGCAGGTCGGCGAGGACGAAGGTGCGCTGGAGCCACCGGTCGGTGCCGTCGAAGCGCGGGCTGAACGCGGTGCGTCCGTGCACGGTGATCCGGTTGTCGACCACGGCCAGGTCGCCGGGTTCCAGCCGGACGGTCCGGGCGGTGCGCTCGAAGGCGTCCTGGAGCTCGGCCAGGGCGGCCGCGGCCCGCTCGGTCAGCGGCTCGGTGGCGGCCATGTCCACCCGCAGGTCCGGGTCCTCGGGCGCGCCGCCGAGCACCGGGTGCGGTGCGGGGGTGCCGTCGGTGGAGCCGAAGGAGGGCGGTGCGGCGGTGCGGAACTCCGGCCGCCGCAGGTCCGCCCGGGTCCGCTCGTCCAGCAGCGGCAACACCTCGCGCACGCAGGCGGTGCGCAGTCCGGCGAGCCCGTCCGGGTCGGCGCGCAGGCAGAGCAGCATGACGAAGTCCGGGCGGTGCGGGTGGAAGGCGTTCTCGTTGTGGAAGGTGAGCAGCACCGAGCCGGCGTTGCCCTGGAACTCCTCCTGCCCGGGCACCGGGACGACGTCCTGCACCAGCGCCCCGGTCTTCTCGGGGCGGAAGGCGGCCGGGTCGCCGAGCCCGCACGCGGCGAGCATCAGCACCGCGGCCGGGACGGTGGCGGTGCGCTGCACCGAGCCGCCGGTCAGCGGGGTGCGGCCGAGCGCGGACGCGGCGACCGGCAGGCCGCGCACCAGCAGGGCGCCGCCCGCGCCGGGGTCGCGGCGGAAGGCGCGCAGGGTGCGGCGGAGCCGGGCGGGCAGCTCCTCCCAGCGGTCGCGGACCGCGGCCACCCAGGCCGGGTCGTCGACGAGGCCTTGCGGTGGGGCGCAGAGCAGCGCGGCGACCTGCTCGGTCGCGGTGCGCTCGGCTCCGGTCAGCACCAGGTCCGGTGCCGAGATGTCGATGTCCGGTGCAACCGGCACGGGTATCGGCCTTTCTCGTGGTCGTCGCGGGACGGGCGTCAGGGGCGGGCGGTGTCGAGCTGTGCGGCGTCGAGCTGTGCGGCCACCACGGCCCACAGGCTGCCGACGGTCTCGAACGCCTCCCGGTCCAACTCCTCGTCGGGGATGGCGATCCGGTAGGCCTCTTCGAGCCGTACCAGCAGCTCGACGGTGGCCATCGAGTCCAGTCCGGCGGTCCGCAGCTCGCGCTCGGCGGGCAGCGGGCGCTCCTCGGCGAGGCGCGGCAGCAGGTCGGTCAGGACGGCCTCGTACCGCTCGTCCCAGGGGGCGGTGGTGGTCATGGTGTTCAGCTCCTTGCGGGGCGACCCGGAGGGGGTCGCGGTGGTGGTCGCGGTGGTGGTCGGTGCGATGGGTGCGGTCGTGGTCCGGCCGGCCCGAGTGGCCGGTGGAAAGAGGGGGCCGGGGTCAGGCCAGCGGCTGGCGTTCGAGGACGAGGCGGTCGGCGCTGACCACCCGCCCGTCCCGGACGGTGATCTCGGCCGGGGCCGGACGGCTGAGGAAGCCGAGCAGGCTCGCGGTGGCGCCGTACGCGCCGACGTTGGGCACGGCCAGCAGCTCACCGGCCCGCGGCGGGACGGTCTCGGCGGCCCGGCTGATCACATCGGCGGGGGTGCAGAGCGGCCCCACCAGGGCGACCCGCCGGGCCGGTTCGGCACCACCGGTCCCGGCGTCCGGCCCGGCGTCCGGTCCGGCCTCCGCTCCGGTGTCCGGCCCGGTGCCGGTCAGGCGCAGCGGTTCGGCGCGCAGCGACGGCAGTCGGCCGACCCCGGAGAGCCCGCCCAGGTGATTGATCCCGCTGTCCAGCACGCCGTACGTGGTGCCCCGGCTCTCCTTCACCTCGGTGACGGTGCAGATCAGCCGCCCGCTGTCGCCGACCAGGTACCGGCCGGACTCGAAGGCCGGCTCCAACCGGTCCCGCCAGCCCGGCAGGTGCTCGTCCAGCGCGGCCGTCAGCGGCTCGCGCAGCTCGTCGTAGCGCGGTCGTTCGCCCGGTGCCGCGTACGGGCAGGCGAAGCCGCCGCCGAGGTCGAGCAGCCGCAGCGGCACGCCCCAGTGGGCCTCCAGTGCGGCGGCGGTGCGGATCGAGGCGACCGCCTCGGCGAGCAGCCCCTGCGGGTCGCCGGCGTTGGTCAGCGGGAAGAAGTGCAGCCCGCACAACTCCGTTCCCTCCACCGTCAGTTCGGCGAGGTCCGGCAGGCCGTCGGTGATGTCGTGGCCGAACTGGGAGGCCCCGCCGGTCATTCGCAGGCCGACGCCCGCGCCCGCCCCGGCGCCGTTGATCCGCAGCAGGCAGCGCGCGGTCACGCCCAGGGCCCGGGCCTCGGCGCCGACCCGGCGCAGGTCGGCCGGCGACTCGACGGAGAAGGTGCGCACCCCGGCGGCCAGGGCCGTGCGCAGCTCCCCGGCGGTCTTGCCCGGGCCGCCGTAGAGGCAGTCGGCCCCGTCGAAGCCGGCCGCGAGCGCGGCGGTGAGCTCGCCGGTCGAGCAGATCTCCGGGCTGCAGCCGGCCAGCCGCAGGGCGCGGACCAGCTCGGGGTGCGGGTTGGCCTTCAACGAGTAGTAGAGGCGGGAGTGTTCGGGCAGGGCCGCCCGCAGGTCGGCGGCGGCCCGGGCGACCCGGTCCAGGTCGTAGACGTACAGCGGGCTGCCGTAGCGGCGGACCAGGTCGGCCGCCAGCTCGTCCTGGTCGGCCGTCCGCGCGGGCGCGGGGGAGTGGTCAGTGCGCATCGTGCTCCAGCGCCTTCCGGTCGATCTTGCCGTTGGGGGTGAGCGGCAGCCGGGCGAGGATCCGGCAGCCGGCGGGCACCTTCGCCGGTTCCAGCCGCTGCTCCAGGCCCTCGATCACCGCGCGCTCGGTCAGGCCGTCCTCGCCGGCGACGACCAGGCGCAGGTCGAGCCCGTCCCGGGGCGGCAGCGCGGCGGCGGCCCGGACGCCCGGTACGTCCAGGGCGGCGGCCTCGATCTCCGGCGTCCCCATCCGCACGCCGCGCCGCTTGAACTGGTCGTCGAGGCGCCCGGCGAAGTAGAGGTGGCCGTCCTCGTCCAGCCGGCCGTGGTCGCCGGTGTGCAGCCTGATCCGCCCGGTGCGCGGGTCGGGGCGGTAGCGGCGGGCGGTGAGGTCGGGCGCGTTCCAGTAGCCGGACATCACGTGCGGGCCGCCGACGACGATCTCGCCGACCTCGCCCGGTGGCAGCGGGTGGCCCCGGTCGTCGAGCACCTCGACCGTGGTCCCGTCCAGGGCCCGGCCCACCGAGCCGGGGCGTTCGCGGTCGACGTCCGGCTCCGCCACGGTCACCCGCTTGCACTCGGTGATCCCGTACATCGCCACCACGGCCGAGCCCGGGAAGCCGGAGCGCAGCGCCTCGATGGTCGAACCGGCGAGCGCCGCACCGGTGTTGGTGAACAGCCGGACGTGCTCCGGCGGGGTGCCGCGGGCCGCGAGCCGGCACAGCAGCTCGGCCAGCGAGGGCACCACCGGCACCACGGTGGCCCGGTGTTCGCGCAGCGCGGTCAGGGTCCGCACCGGCGCGCTCGCGTCGGTCAGCACCAGCGCGGAGCCGCCGATCGCGGCCAGCAGCAGCTGGTAGAGGCCGTAGTCGAAGGAGAGCGGCAGCGCGGTGAGCACCACGTCGTCCGGCCGGTAGCCGAGCCGACGGGCGATCGCGCGGGCGGCGAAGACCACCTGGCGGTGGGTGCAGACCACGCCCTTGGGCGCGGAGGTGCTGCCCGAGGTGTAGATCAGCTGGGCGACGGCGTCGGCGGACGGGCGTACGGCATCGGTTCCGTGCTCCATCACCCCGTCGTCCGCCAGCAGTTCGGCGGGCGTGGCCGCCCGGGCACCGCAGGCGGCGACCGCCGCGCGGACCGGTTCGGCCTCGGCGGGGTCGAGCACCACCACGGTGGGTGCGGCGTCCGCCAGCACACCGCGCAGCACGAAGGGCTTCAGCTCCGGGTTGAGCGGCACCGCGACGGCGCCGGCCCGCAGCACGCCGTAGTACAGCGCGACGAACTCCCGTCGGTTGCCCAGTCGCAGGACCACCCGGTCCCCGGGCCGGACGCCGCGGCCGCGCAGCCGGGCGGCCACCGTCCGGCTGGCGTCGGCCAGTTGGGCGTAGCTCCAGGCGCCGCCGTCGTCCCGGACGGCCGGGGCGTCGGGGCGGACGGCGGCGGTCGCGTCCAGCAGGTCGACGACCAGGGTGCCGTCGTCGGCCGCAGCATCGGCGGGTGCGTCGGCGGGGAACGCCCCTGCGGTCACGGAGGTGTTCACGAGCACCAGCCCGCGGGGTCGGTGATCTCGACGACCGCGCTGGTGCAGCTGTAGCCGGTGCCCCCGCCGACCAGCAACACCCGGTCCCCGCCGTCCAGTTCGCCGGTCTCCAGCAGCTCGTTCAGCCCGGCGACGTGGTCCCCGGCGCCCAGGTGGCCCACCTCGCGGCAGAACTCCCAGGTGGAGCGCCGCTCGTCGACGCCCAGCTGCTGTTCCAGCTGCCACTGCATCCGCTGGTGCCCGGTGGCGTTGAGCACCACCCGGGCGATCCGCTCGATCGGGGTGTCGGCCTCGGCCAGCGCGGCCCGGATCGACTCCGCCGCCACCTCGGCGGTGCGCAGCGTCGCGGCCCGCAGGTTGCGGTGCTCCCGGAAGTGCTCCTCGGTCCGCGCGCCCAGGTCCACCGGCCGGTCGGCCGCGTCCGGGCCGGGCCGGAACCCGGTGCCCCGGGCCAGGCCCTCCAGGGAGTTGTCCACCCTGGTGGCGGTGGCGAGCAGCCGGCCGACCGCGTGCTCGGGCGAGGTGCTCAGCACCAGCGCGGTGCCGCCGTCTCCGTAGACCATGCCGCGTTCGGCCCGCCAGCGGTCGAAGGCGGGCGGGGCGAAGCGGTCGGCGGTGGTCAGCAGTACCGCCTCGTCCCGGCCGGGTTCGGCGGACCGGAGCTGCCGGGCCGCCAGCTCCATCCCCGACAGGCCGGCGTTGCACTGCTGCAGCAGGTCGAAGGCGGGCACCGCCGGGCCGACCGTGTGCTGCGCCACGTAGGCGGCGGCCGGCCACAACTCGGCGCCCTGGAACCACAGGTAGCTGTGGAAGACGGTGCCGACGTGCTCCGCCGAGCGGCCCGACCGGCGCAGCGCGGTGCGGGCGGCGCGGACCGCCATCTCCGGCGCGGCGAGGTCGTCCGGCCCGCCGGTGGTGGCCGCACTGACCGAGTCGATCCGGTTGACGGCGTGTTCCCCGGCGTCGTACGCACCGGCCGCGACCGCGTCCGCGGCGTTCGCGCGGTCGGCCAGCCAGACACCTGTGCCGGCCAGGTACACCTGCTCCCAGCGCATGTCCCTCCGATCTCCGGCCCCATGGCAGCGCTCTGCCGGGGCGACTGTCGGTGACGATGCTTCCGTCCGTCGCCTGCCGCGCGGTTGCCCTCCACTGGCGCCCGGTTGGCGGTCGGCTGGTGTCCGGCTGACGGCGCGCGGGCGGCCGGCTGACCGCCCGGGGCGGTGCCGCTGACGGCCCACCGGGCGGCCACTGGCAGCCCACTGACGGCCCGCTGACGGCCCACTGACGGTCCACTGAACGTCCGCTGACGAGCGTGGGCACGCCGGTGCCCGGCCCCGCGTGGGCGGGACCGGGCACCGGGAGGGGCGGGGACTCAGTGGGTGGGACTCAGGGGGTGAGGTTCAGCCGGTGGCGGGCGGCGGCGTCCACCGCCGCGGTCCCGTACGGCCAGGCGAGGCTCTCGCCCCTGGCCCACGGGCCGGTCTGGTCCGTGTAGTTGTCGGAGGTCGCGTGGCCGGAGGCCCCGGTCAGGTTGATCCAGCGGGAGCGGTCGAAGTCCGCCAGGTCGACCACCATCCGCATCGAGGGGACCCAGATCACGTCGTACCCCTTCTGCGGGTCCCAGCCGTTGGCCAGCACGGTGTCGGTGCCGCCGCCGACGCCGACCGGGTCGGCGTTCAGCAGCCACTGCAGGGGGGCCGGGCCGGCGGTGCCCAGGGTCGGGTTCTCCAGCGTCAGGGTGTGCAGGGCGCCCCAGCGCCACTTGGCGGGCTGGTCGCCCAGCCGCTTGAGCAGGTCGGTGGCGGCCTGGTCCATGGCCCGGCGCAGCATCGCGTCGCGGCCCTGGACGGAGGGGTCGGCGGTGCTGGTCCACCAGAGGCTGTCCGGCTTGTCGAGCAGGCCGCGCACCACGTCGAACCAGCGGCCGCCGCCGTCCGGGTAGGCGTAGCTCTTGACCCCGGCCCGGCTCAGCCGGTCGGTGAACGCCTCCTTGAGCAGTTCGCGCCAGACCGCGTTGAAGTAGGCGGCCGGTGCCGAGTCGGCGCCCTGGGTGAAGTCCCAGCCGCGCAGCAGCTCCTGGGCCGGGCGGGTGCCGTCGGCGACCTGGACCTGGAGCAGGTGGGGCACCAGGGTGGCGGCGTTGCCGTTCCAGGTGTCCTGGGTGATCCGCTCCATCGCGGCGACGTCCAGCTTGCCGCCCTGCTCGATCAGGTCGGCGATCCGCTTGCTGCGGTAGCCGGTGCCCCAGTCGCTGCCGATCAGGTGCGGGTAGTTCGGGCCGACGACCGCGTTGTTGGCGGTGACGATGTAGCCCTCGGGCGGGTTGAAGCTGGTGGGCAGCTGGTCGAAGGGCAGGTAGCCGGTCCAGTCGTAGGCCCCGGTCCAGCCCGGGACGGGGCGGCGGCTGTCGCCGGCCTTGCGGACGGGGATGCGGCCGGGTGTCTGGTAGCCGATGTTGCCGGCGGTGTCCGCGTAGATCATGTTCTGCACCGGGGAGGCGAAGACCGCGGCGGCGGCGCGGAACTCGTTCCAGTCCTTGGCCCGGTCCAGGGCGAACAGGGCGTCCACGGTGGGGGCGGGGTCGAGCGCGGTCCACTGCATGGCCACCGCGTAGCCGTCCTGGTCGCCGTGCGCCGGGACGTCCGGCACCCGGCCGTGGTCGGCCACCTCGCCCGCGGACTTGAGCACGTCCGAGATCAGCGGGCCGTGCAGGGTGGAGCGGACGGTCAGGTCGACCGGCCGCCCGCCCGCCACCTTGATCGTCTCCTGCCGGACGGTCAGCGGCAGTTGCTTGCCCTCGTGCTCGTACTCGGAGCCGCTGACCCGCTCCACGAACAGGTCGGAGTCGGCGGCGCCGAGGTCGGTGAAGCCCCAGGAGATGGTGGCGTTGTGGCCGATCACCACGCCCGGCATGCCGGCGAAGGTGAAGCCGCTGACGTCGTAGGCGCAGTCCGGGCCGATCGTGGTGCAGTGCAGACCGACCTGGTACCAGACGCCCGGCAGCGACGGGGTCAGGTGCGGGTCGTTCTCCAGCAGCGGCTTGCCGGTGGTGGTGCGGCTGCCGCTCACCACCCAGGAGTTGGACCCGATGCCGGTGCCCTGGGGGCCGAGCACGGCGGCCAGCACGGTGCGCACGCGCGCGCTGTCGGCCAGCGCGGCCGAGGCCGCGGCGGGGACGCCGGGCGCGGGGTCGGCGGGCGCGGGGTCGGCGGGCGCAGCCGGGGTGGCCGGGGTGGCCGGGGCGGCGGGGGCAGCCGGGGCCGGGTCGGCGACGATGGGCGCCCAGCGCTGGTAGTCGTAGCCGGGGAACAGGTCGTCGGACGCCCCGTCCGGCAGGTCGGCGGGCAGCATCGCGTGCTGGAACTGGTCGATCATGCCGGTGTTGAGGTTCCAGGCCATGGTCTTCAGCCAGGAGACCGAGTCGGCCGGGGTCCACTGCTCCGGGCGGTAGTCCCCGGAGACGAAGCCGAGCACCGGGTACTCCACCGACAGCTCGGCGCCCTGGTGCTTGGCGAGGTAGGCGTTGACGCCGTCGGAGAAGGCCCGCAGGTACTCCTGGGTCTGCGGCGACAGCATCGTCACCTCCTGCTCGGCCACCCGGCGCCAGCCGAAGGTGCGGGCCACCTTGTCGGTCTGCACCTCGCTGGGGCCGAACATCTCGGCCAGCCGGCCGGCGGTGACGTGCCGCTGGACGTCCATCTGCCAGAACCGGTCCTGCGCCTGGGCGTAGCCCTCGGCGAGGAAGAGGTCGTGGGCGTTGTCGGCGTAGATCTGCGGGATGCCGGAGGCGTCCCGGACGATCCGGGCCCCGCCGTGCAGGCCCGGCACGGTGGTGCCGCCGGACAGCTGCGGCAGCGAGCGCCCGACCGTCCAGTACGCGTACCCGGCCAGGCTGCCGGCCGCCAGCAGGACCAGGGCGGTGAGGACGATCGCGGTGCGCTTGAGGATCCGCAGCACGCGCCGGCGCCGGGTCGGCGGTGCGGGTGCGGGAACGGGAACAGGGTCGGTTGCCGGGTCGGCGGCCGGGGCCAGGGTGCCGGAGGGTTCGGGCCCGGCCTCCGGAACGGGTTCGGCGGCCGGGCGCGGATCGTCCGGCGCGGCGGTGTCGGTCTGGACTGTCACGGGGCGGTGCTTCCTTGTCTCGACGGGGATCCGGGCATGGCGAGCGCCGCCGTGCGCAGGTGGGCGGGCAACGAGCGCACGGCGGCGGGGAGCGGAGAGCGAACGAGGGGGGACGGGCGACGGGGAGGTCCGGGTGGCTCAGCGGGCCAGTCGGGCGCCCGCGTCGGTCCAGGGACCGTGGGCGAACGCGCGCGGTGCGGGCCCGGCCGAGCCGGTGCCGACCAGGGCCAGGTGCGGGCGACGGGTCGCCAGCTCGGTCCGGTACGGCGGGGTGTCGTGGGCCGGCGCCGCGTCCGGCGCCGGGTGGACCGGGTGGACCGGGGCGAGGGCGAGCGGGTCGGGGCGACCGGCGAGGATCGCCTCCTCGATCCCGCGCAGCTCCGGCCCCGGCAGCAGGCCGAGGTTCTCGGTCAGGGTGTGCCGGGCCCGCTGGTAGGCGGCGAGCGCGTCGGCCTGCCGGCTGCCCCGGTAGAGCGCGATCATCAGCAGGGCCCAGAGCCGCTCGCGGTACGGGTGCTCGGTGGTGAGGACGAGCAGGTGCGGCACCAGCCGGGCGTGGCCGCCGAGTTGGAGCGCGAGCTCGGCGTGCTCCTCGACCGCCGCGAGCCGCAGCTCCGCGAGCCGGGCCCGCTCGACGTCGAGCAGCGGGCCGCTGACCCCGGTGAGCGCCGGTCCGGCCCAGGAGTCGAGGGCGGCGGCCAGGGTCCGCTCGGCGGCCTCGGACCGTCCGGCCGAGCGCAGCGTGCGGGCGTCGGCCACCGACTGCTCGAAGCGGCCGAGGTCGTACTGGGTGGGACCGATGGAGAGCCGGTAGGAGGCACCGACCCGGGTGAGGATGCCGCCGGCGGCGCGCGGTGCCCGGGCGGGCTCGAAGAGCCGGCGCAGCTTGGAGACGTACGCCTGCACCAGGTTGGCGCCGTCCGCGACGGTGGTGTCGCCCCAGATCCCGTCGATCAGCTGGTCGCGGCCGACGGGCGAGCCGGCGCGCAGCAGGAGGACGGCGAGCAGGGCGCGTTGGCGCGGGGCCCCGAGCGGGATCTCGGTGCCGTCCCGCCAGCCCCGGACCTCACCCAGCAGTTCGAAGCTGAGGCCGTCCGTGGTGGTGGTCGGAAGGAGGGGAGTGGTCATGGCAGCCTCCGCCGAGCCGGGCGTGGTGTGGTGGGCTCGGACGCAGTCGTGGGAACCGGGACGGGGAGTGGGACGGGGAGCGGGACGGATCAGGCGGCCTGGGCCGGTCGGAGCGGACCGGGGGTGTGGCGGGCCCGGGCGGGCCGGCGCCGGTTCAGAACTGCCAGCCCATGTCGTCGGTCTGCGGGTTGCCCTTGGGGTTGCCGACCTGCGGGGCGGCCGCGCCTGCGGCCTGGGCCGCGGCCGTGACCGTGCCGCGGTCGGACGCCGCGCCGGCGGCGCCCTCGGCGAGCCCGGCGCCGAGGCCCAGGACGACGGCGGCGGCGGCGAGGGCGGAGACGAGACGGAGCTTCTTGGCGGCCATGGTGACTCCTTTCGGGCATGGGGATGCCCGGTGGCTGAGGGAGGGGTGGTGGCGAGGCGGCGGTTGGTGCTGCTGCTCGCCGCGCTTCGACGAGATCGATTCTGCCGGGCTCGCAAGCCGGTTGTCCCGGCTCTCGGGTGACACGATCTGCCGTTGGCATATCTGTGTCAGGGGGCTCCGGCCGGACTGTGCCAGTGGCTCCGGCCGGACGGTGCCGGCGGTGCGCCGACTACAGGACGTCCACTAACCACCCTGTCATTTCAGGGGTTTCGGCGATCGCCCGGGCGCAGACCGCCAGGCACAGGGCGCGGGCCGCGTCCATGCTCGGGGCGATCGCGAACAGCACGCCGCGCGCACCGGCGCGCGACTCGTGCACCCGGAGGTGCTCCGGGCCCTCGTGGAGCAGGGCGGCGGCGCGCAGGGCGGCGGTGACCGTGCCGTCGGCCGGAACGGGCGCGGCGCGTGGGCGGTTCAACGTGAAGGGGATGACGAGCACGCTGCAACGATGGGGGAAGCGGGGAGCCGATGGGGCGGCTATCCGTCGGCACGTTCTTGCCATGGCGCGCCTGTGCCAGTCGGAACGTCCGGAATCCCACCGTGCGTCCCGTTCGGGGAGGGCCGTTCGCCTCTTGTCGGCGGCCCGTTCGCGGGCCGTTCCCGACCCCGGCCGATTCCCGGAGTGTGGCGGGTTACCGCTGGTCGGGGGGTGTCTGGGTGTTCCGGGGCGGTGGTATTTTCTGGTCTGGACCTGACCAGAAGCTCGCTCGGGGCGACGGGTCCGACACAGTGCGTGCGCGAACCACGGGCAGGGTTCGCGACGCAGCCCGTCTCATGGCCGGGGGGCCGATCGCATGCTGACCACGCTGGGACTCTCACAACAGGCCGAAACCCTCTACCGCTTGATGTTGAGTCAGCCGACCTGGGGCGTCGCCCGTATCACCGAGTCGCTCGGCTGGGTCGAGGCCGAGGTGCGGGCCGCGATGGACGAGCTGGCCGACCAGGAGCTGATCCGTCCCTCCTGGGAGGGCGGCGGCGCGATGCGCACGGTCAGCCCGAAGGTGGCCTTCGAGGCGCTGATCGCCCGCCGGCAGGCCGAGATCGCGCGCAAGCAGCACGAGATGGAGTCGAGCCGGGCCGCGATCGCCGGACTGGTCGCCGAGTACTCCATGCTGCGCCCGGAGGAGGGCAGCGGCGGCATCGAGCACCTGACCGGCCTGGACGAGATCCGGGCCCGGCTGGAGGAACTGGGCGCCCAGGCGCACAGCGAGACCCTGTCCTTCGCCCCCGGTGGCAAGCAGACCCCGGAGAACCGCGCGGCCAGCCGTCCGATCACCCGGACCCTGCTGGACCGCGGGGTCAAGGTCAAGACCATCTACCTGAGCAGCATCCGCAACGACCCGGGCAGCGTCGAGCACGCCAACTGGCTCGCCGAGCACGGCGGCGAGACCCGCACCACCAGCGTCCTGCCGATGCGGATGCAGATCGTGGACCGCGAGGTCGCGATGGTCCCGGTCGATCCGGAGGGCCTGACCCTGGGCGTCGCCGTGATCCGCGAACGCGGCGCGGTCGCCGGGCTGTGCGCGCTCTTCGACCAGGTCTGGGAGCAGTCCGAGGTGCTCGGCGCCGCCCCCGTCACCCCGGCCGGCGAGATCACCCCGCAGCAGCGCGAACTGCTGCGGCTGCTGTCCGCCGGCCTCACCGACGAGGCCGCCGCGCGCCGGCTCGGCGTCTCGCTGCGCACCGAGCGCCGGATGATCACCGACCTGATGGAGCAGTTCGACGCCCAGAGCCGGTTCCAGCTCGGCCAGCGGGTCACCGAGCGCAACCTGCTCTGACCTCCCCGCCGGATGCGGTGGGGAGGTCGGCCGACGGTGTGCCGCGCGCGGCGGTCAGCCGGCGACGGGCCGAGCGGGGCGGCCCTCGCCCACGGCGACCGGGGCGCCGGGGAGGCCGACCTCGGCCCGGACCGCGGTGACCTCGGGCCAGCGGAGGGCGACCGACCCCCAGGTCAGGCCGCCGCCGAAGGCGGTCAGCAGGACGCGGTCACCGGCGGCCAGCCGGTCCTGACCGGCCGCCCAGGCGAGGGCCAGCGGGATGGAGGCCGCCGCGGTGTTGCCCACCTCGGCCAGGTGGCAGACGATCCGCTCGGTGGGGACGCCCAGACGTCGGCCCACCGCGCGCAGGATCCGTGCGTTGGCCTGGTGGCCGACGAACGCGTCGATCTGCTCCAGCGGCCAGCCCACCGCCTCGGCGACGCCGCGGGCGGAGCGCGTCATGGTCTCCACCGCCCGGGTGTAGACCTCCTTGCCGACCATCTGGAAGTAGCGCGAGGCCTCGTCGACGACGGGGTGCGGGGCCCGCGACCCGCCGCCGGGGACGGTGATCAGTTCGGACCCGCCGCCGTCGCTGCCCAGTTCGGCGTGGAGCACCTCGCCGGGGTCGCCGGCCGTCCCGCGTTCCAGCACCACGGCCGCCGCCCCGTCGCCGAACAGCACGGCGGTGTTGCGGTCGGTCGGATCGATGATGGTGGAGTAGGTCTCCGCGCCGATCAGCAGCACGCTGTCGTAGCGGCCGGAGCCGATCATCGCCGAGGCGACGTCGAGCCCGTAGACGAAGCCGGAGCACACCGCCGACAGGTCGAAGGCCGGCACGCCGGTCATCCCCAGCCGCGCGGCGATCTGCGGGGCGGTGGCCGGGCACGGCTGGTCGGGGGTGGTGGTGACCAGCAGCACCAGGTCGCAGCCCCGGCGTCCGGCCGACTCCAGGGCGGCGGCCCCGGCGGCCGTGCCGAGGTCGCCGGTGCTCGTCCCGGGCCCGACCACGTGTCGTCGGGCGATCCCGGTCCGACTGAAGACCCAGTCGTGCGAGGTGTCCAGGACCCGGGACAGGTCGTCGTTGGTCACCACGTCGGGCGGCAGGCAGCTGCCGATGCCCGTGACGACGGCACGGTCGGCGGGCATCTCTCGGGGTCCCTCCGGACGGGCGGTCACGCTGGGTCGCCGACCGGGACGGCCGCGGGCTCCGGCCCGTCGACCGGCTGCACCGTGGCCTTCGCGAGGTGGCGCTCGGCGAAGTCGGCGTGGGCGATCGGGGCGGTGACGAGGGCCTCGGGCACGTCGAGCACCTTGAGCAGGTCCGCGGCCTCCAGCGGTGCCGCGCCCTCCTCCGCGTGCAGGTCGGCGATCCGCAGGAACTCCTCCTGGGTCAGCACGCCGGCCCGCAGCGCGGTCACCCCGTGCTCCAGGACGCAGCCGGCCGCGTAGTGCCGCAGCAGCGCCTGTCCGGTGCCGGTCGGCTCGTGCTCGGCCCAGTGGCCGAGGGCGAGGGTCTGGTAGACGGCCCGGGACCAGGCGGTGCTGGCCGCGCCGGGGCCCTCGCGGTCGACGTCCGCCAGCAGCTGCTCGCAGACCGCGCGCATGATCTCCAGCAGTCGCGGGGCGCCCCGGTCGGTGCGGACCGCGGCGTCGAGCAGGGCGGCCAGCGCCGTGCGCTCGCGCAGGGCGAAGCGCGAGGCCTGGTAGCCGAGCACGGTGTTGTCCCCGCCGAAGGTCACCGCGATCTCGTAGTCGTGCTGCAACGGCGAGATCTGGTTCAGCCGGTGGTAGCCGAGGCCGCCGCACAGCTCCCGGGCGTCGGCGAGGGTGTGCCGGGCGTCGCCGGTGCTGCCGGTCTTGCCGCAGGCCACCAGGGCGTGCAGCAGCCGGTCCTCGGACGGGGCCCGGCCGTCGTCGTGGCGGTCGACCGCGACGGCGGTCAGCGCCTCCAGCGCGTGCTTGGCCGCGGTGGCCCGGCCCGCGGCGGTGCGCAGCCGCATCCGGTAGTGGGGGTGGCTGAGCAGCGGGCCGCCGAACGCCTTCTTGCGGTCGGCGAAGCGGACGGTCACGGCGCAGGCGAGCCGCTGGGCCATGCCCGACCCGGCGGTCGGGAAGAGTCGCTCGTGGGTGAAGGTGGCCAGGCACTCGTCGAACCGGCGGTAGCGCTTGAGCGGGGAGTGGTACCGCCCCTGCTCGTCGATCCGCGCCCAGCGGCTCATCAGGCCCGACAGCGGCAGGACGTACCGGTCGAAGCCGATGATGCCGGTCTGGTTGGCCTCGACCCCGCCCTTGGGCTCGGCGCCGCGGACGGTGACGCCCTCGATCAGCCGGCCGTCCGCCCGCAGCGGCACGCGCAGCCAGTGGTGCCCCTCGTCCCGGCCGTCGACGACGACGCGGGACAGCACCATGGCGACGTCCCCGGTGTACAGGCTGTTCCCGATCCAGATCTTGCTGTCGGCGGGCTCCGGGGTGTGCAGCACCAGGCTGCGGTCGGCGTGCCGGTAGGTCGCGGTGGTGCCGATCCGCTTGAGGTCGGAGCCGGCGTGCAGCTCCGAGGCCGCGAAGCAGTAGACCTTCGCCATCCGGTCGATCTCGGGCCCGTACTGCGCGAGTTGGTCGGGATCGGCGTGGCTGAGCAGGGCGTCGCCGGCGATCTGGTGCGAGACGAGGACGTTCGCCAGCGAGGCGTCGTAGGCGCCGATCCAGCCCATGGTGCGCAGGAAGTCGGCGAACTCGCCGGTGTCCCCGCGGCCCAGCCACAGCGAATTGGCCGTGACACCGGCGGAGTTGAGCATCCGGGCCCGGTGCAGCGTCTGCAGGCTGTAGGCGTGCAGCCCCTGCTCGGCGGGCCGGACCTCGGCGAAGTCGGGCTCGGCGAGGAGGCGGGTCAGCGCGGTCACGCGCGTGTCGGTCATGTCGGGTCCCATCGATCGACGGCGGCCGGGGCGCTGGCACCCGGCCGCCGGGAGGGTTCGGCGCTCAGTTCCCCAGGACCAGGGCGGAGTTGGTGCCACCGAAGCCGAAGGAGTTGCTGACCACCACGGAGGGCGCGACGCGGCGGGGCGCGCCGAGCACGAGGTCCAGCCCGGGCAGCTGCGGGTCCACCGTCTCGGTGTGCGCCACCGGCGGCACCACGCCGTCCCGGAGGGCGCACAGGGACAGCACGGCCTCGATCGCGCCGGCGGCCCCCAGGGTGTGGCCGAGCACGCCCTTGTTGGAGGTGACCGGCGGGCGGTGCGGGAACAGCCGGGCCAGCAGCTCGCCCTCGATCCGGTCGTTCTTCGGCGTCGAGGTGCCGTGGGCGTTGACGTGGTCGACGTCCTCCGGCCGCAGGCCGGCGTCCGTGAGCGCCTGCCGCACGGCGGCCTCGGCCTGGGCGCCGTCCGGGCGGGGGTCGGTCGGGTGGTGGGCGTCGGTGGTGCAGCCGTACCCGAGGACCCGGCCGAGCTCCGTGGCCCGGCGGCGGGCCGCGGCCTCGGGCGTCTCCAGCACGAGGGCGGCGGCGCCCTCGGAGATGACGAAGCCGTCGCGGTCGGCGGCGAACGGCCGGGAGGCGCGGGCGTCGGCCCGCTTGGACAGCGCGCCCATCCGGGCGAAGCCGGCCACCACGACCGGGACCACCGCGGCCTCGGTGCCGACCGCGATGACGGTGTCGCAGGCGCCGGTGCGCAGCAGGTCACGGGCGATGCCGATGGCGGCGGCGCCGGAGGCGCAGGCGGACACCACGGTGTGGCACGGGCCGTTGACGCCGTAGCGGGACGCGATGGTGCCGACGGCCATGTTGGCCAGTGACCGCGGGTGCAGGTAGGGGGTGACCCCCTCGGGCCCGCGCGCGGCGTACCGGTCCTGGGCGGCGCTGAGGGTCCCCACGCCGCCGATCCCGGTGCCGACCACCACGCCGACCCGGTTCCCGTCCCAGGCGGCCGGGTCGAGCCCGGACTCCTGGATCGCCTCCTCGACGGCGACCAGGGCGTAGCGGATGAACGGGTCGACGTGCGCGGTGCCCTTGCCCTTGAGGACCTCGGGCCCGAAGGTCGGCACCCGCAGGCAGAAGGGGGCGCCCGCGCTCTTCGCCGCCTCGTCCTCGACCGCGAGGTCGCGCGGCTCCAGGACGGTCCGCCAGGTCTCCGGCACGCCGATCCCGGCCGGGGTGATCAGCCCGGCCCCGGTGACCGCGGCCGGAAAGGGGTGGATCATGCCACGCCCACGCCGGACTGCACGAGCTCGACCAGCTCGGCGAAGGTCATCTTGCCCAGTCGGCTCTCCTCGGCGGAGATGTCGACCCCGAACTGCTCCTGGAGCAGGGTGATGAGCTCGACCGCGGCGAGCGAATCCAATTCGAGGGAATCGAGCAGCGCGTCGGGGGTGATCTGGTCGGCGTCGACCTCCAGGTCGTCCACCAGAATGCCGCGAATGGCGAGTGACAGGTCGTCAGTCATTCAATTCACCCCGTAAGAACAGTATTTGACTTGGAACCAGAGGGACCCTATCACGCCCCCTCGAAGACCTTCCGGACAAATCCCCCCAGGGGTACGGGCGTTATCCTGTGATCGACACCACGTTGCCGGAAACCGCCGCCGGGGGCCGGACGGTGCCGCCCGACTTGTGAAGTCCTTGTACGGGCCCGCCCCCCGCCCGCCCGCCGCGGCGGTGCCCTGCAGTAGTCTCGGGGTCGGGGGGATGACCAGCCGGGCCGTCGTGCGGCCCGGCCGAGCCGTACGCCTTCCCGTCGGCAGTAAAGACGGTGTGACCTGCTGATGTTGAAGCGGGCTCAAACCCGAACACGATTGACTCGGTCGCTGACTGGTGCTTAGCATCCGGGGCGGGCGGGTGACCTGGGACATTTTCACGAGTGCTGCGCAGTCCTGCGCGACCGGGGGCAACGGAACTCCCCGGAGGATTAATGGGGGATTCTCACGGTGTTCGCCGAATCGCATTCTGCTGCCCTCCCGCTGTCCGCGGCCCAACAGCGCGTCTGGTACGCCCAGAAGCTGAACCCGGCGAGTTCCCTCTACAACATCAGCGGATACGTCGAGTTGCGCGGCGCACTCGATCCCGAGCTGTTCGAGCACGCACTTCGGCATTCCGTCGACGCGGCCGAGGCACTGCACGTGCGTTTCGTCGAAGAGGACGGCACCCCCCGGCAGTTCGTCCGGTCCGAGCGCGACTGGCGGCTCATCGTCCACGACCTGACGGCGGACCGGAATCCGCTCCGGGCCGCGCTCGACCTGATGGCCGCGGACCTCGCCGAGACCACCGACCTTGCCGCCGGCCCGCTGTTCACCCAGGTCCTGTTCGCGCTCGCCCCGGACCACCACCTCTGGTACACCCGGGTCCACCACATCGCGACCGACGCCTACGGGTTCAACCTCGTGGTGCAGCGGGTCGCCGCCTGCTACACCGCGCTGGCCGAGGGCGCCGAGGTCCCGCCCGCGGAGTTCGCCCCGCTGGACGCCTTCCTCGGCGAGAGCGAGCGGTACGCCGCCTCCGAGCAGAGCCGCAAGGACCGCGCCCACTGGCTCGACCGCTTCGCCGACGACCCCGAGCTGCTGAGCCTGCCCGACCGCGAGCTCGGCCTCTGGTCCGAGGCCCGGCGCTCCACCGAGCAGGTGGAACCGGAGCTGGTCGCCGAGCTCAAGCGGCTGGCCGCCGAGGCCCGGACCACCTGGCAGGTCACGCTCACCGCCGCGGCCGCGGCGTACCTGCGCCGGTTCACCGGCACCGAGGACGTGGTGCTCGGCTTCCCGGTCACCGGCCGCCTCGGCGGCATCATGCAGGCCACCCCTGGGATGGCCTCCAACGTGCTGCCGCTGCGCCTCGACGTCCGGGCCGGGGCCTCGTTCGCCGACCTCCAGCGCACCGTCGCGCGCGAACTCCGGGCCCTGCTGCGCCACCAGCGCTACCGCGGCGAGGACCTGCGCAAGGACCTCGGGCTCGGCGCCCACTCCCGGCGGATGTTCGGACCCGCCGTCAACTTCCTTCCGCTCCAGCCCGGTCTGCGCTTCGGCGACTGCCCGGCCGAGATCCACAGCGTGCCGAGCGGCCCGGTCGACGATCTGACCTTCGCCTTCGAGGGCGGCGGCGAGGGCGCCGGGCTGCGGCTGCGGGTCGCCGGCAACGCGTCCGCGTTCGCCGCGGACGAGATCACCGACCACGGCCGCCGGTTCCTGATCTTCCTGCGGGCGCTCGCCGCCGAACCCGCCCGCCCGGTCGGCCAGTTGGAGGTGCTGGGCGCGGACGAACGCCGCCGGGTGCTGACCGACTGGAACCCCACCGCCGAGGGCCTGGCCGCCGGCACCCTCACGGCCCGGTTCGAGGCCCAGGCCGCCCGCACGCCCGAGGCCGTCGCGCTCACCTGGCAGGACACCGGGCTGACCTACCGGGAGCTGAACGAGTGGGCCAACCGGCTCGCCCACCGGCTGATCGCCCGCGGCGCCGGCCCCGAGGACCTGGTCGGCCTCGTGCTGCCGCGCTCGCCGGAGCTGGTGGTGGCGATCCTGGCGGTCCTGAAGGCGGGGGCCGGCTACCTGCCGATCGACCCGGACGCCCCGCGGGCACGGATCGACGCCGTGCTGGCCGAGGGCCGTCCGGTGCTCGTCCTGGACGGCCCGGAGGCGGTGCGGGACACCGACGGCGCCCCGGCCACCGACCCGGTGGACGCCGACCGGCGCGCGCCGCTGCGGCAGGACCACCCGGCCTACGTGATCTTCACCTCCGGTTCCACCGGCAAGCCCAAGGGCGTGGTGATCCCGCACCGGAACGTCACCCGGCTGTTCTCGGCGGCCGACCGCGACTTCGACTTCGGCGACCAGGACGTCTGGACGCTGTTCCACTCCTACGCCTTCGACTTCTCGGTCTGGGAGCTGTGGGGCGCCCTGCTGTACGGCGGCCGGCTCGTCGTGGTGCCGCACGCGGTGTCCCGCTCGCCGCAGGACTTCCTGGCCCTGCTGTCCGAGCAGCGCGTCACGGTGCTCAACCAGACGCCGTCCGCCTTCTACCAGCTGATCGAGGCCGACCAGCAGAACCCCGACACCCCGCTCAGCCTGCGCTACGTCGTCTTCGGCGGGGAGGCGCTGGCCCCCGGCCGGCTCGGCGCCTGGTACGCCCGGCACCCGGAGGACCGGCCGACGCTGGTCAACATGTACGGGATCACCGAGACCACCGTGCACGTCACCCACCGCGCGCTGGACCGGGCGGGCGCCGCGACCGACACCGGCAGCACCGTCGGCCCCGCCCTCGCGGACCTGCGGGCCTACGTCCTCGACTCCTCCCTGCGGCCGGTGCCGCCCGGCGTCACCGGCGAGCTCTACGTGGCCGGCGCCGGGCTGGCCCGCGGCTACCTGGGCCGCCCCGCGCTCACCGCGGACCGGTTCGTCGCCTGCCCGTTCGGCCCGGCCGGCGCGCGGATGTACCGCACCGGCGACCTGGCCCGCTGGTCCCCGGACGGCGCGCTGGTCTACGAGGGCCGCGCCGACCACCAGGTGAAGATCCGCGGCTTCCGGATCGAACTCGGCGAGATCGAGGCGGTGCTGTCCCGCCACCCGCAGGTCGCCCAGGCCACCGTCATCGCCCACCAGGACCGGTCCGGCGACAAGCGGCTGGTCGCCTACGTGGTCGCCCGGGGCGCCGGGGGCGCCCTGGACGCTTCGGAAGCCTCGGACGCCTTGAACGCCTTGGACGCCGCCGAACTGCGCGCGTACGCCGCCCGGGCGCTGCCCGGCTACATGGTGCCCGCCGCCGTGGTCCTGCTGGACGCCCTGCCGCTGACCACCAACGGCAAGCTCGACCGCCGGGCCCTGCCCGCGCCCCGGTTCGAGGCCGAGGCCGTCGGCCGCGGCCCGCGCGACGCCCGGGAGGAGGCCCTCTGCGGGCTGTTCGCCCGGGCCCTCGACGTCGACCGGGTCGGCATCGACGACAGCTTCTTCGACCTCGGCGGGCACTCCCTGCTGGCCACCCGCCTGGCCGGCCTGATCCGCGCCGAACTCGGCCTGGAACTCCCGCTCGGCACCCTCTTCGAGGCCCCGACCGTGGCCCAGCTGGTCGACCGGATCGCCGAGGCCGAGGCGGCCCGCCCGGCGCTGCGGCCGATGCCGCGACCGGACGCCGTGCCGCTGTCGTTCGCGCAGCAGCGCCTGTGGTTCCTGCAGCAGATCGAGGGCGCGGACCCGACCTACAACATGCCGCTGGCCCTGCGGCTCGACGGCGAGCTGGACCGGGAGGCGCTGCGGGCCGCACTGGACGACGTGGTCCGCCGCCACGAGTCGCTGCGCACGCTGTTCACCGAGACCGACGGGTCGGCCCGGCAGCAGGTGCTCGACCCCCGCGCGCTGCCCCTGCCGGTGACCGCCGCCACCGCGGCGGAGCTGCCCGGCCTGCTGGCCGCGGCCGCCGCCACCCCCTTCGAGCTGCACCGCGAACTCCCGCTGCGCGCCTCGCTGTTCGCGCTCTCCCCGACCGAGCACGCGCTGCTGCTGGTGATGCACCACATCGCCGGCGACGAGTGGTCGATGGCACCGCTGGCCCGCGACCTGGGCACCGCCTACGCGGCCCGGCTGGCCGGCACGGCCCCCGACTGGCAGCCGCTGCCCGTGCAGTACGCGGACTACACGCTGTGGCAGCGCGAGCTGCTCGGCGACGAGGAGCGCCCCGACAGTCCGGCCGGCCGCCAACTGGCCTTCTGGCGCGAGACGTTGGCCGACCTGCCGGAGGAGCTCCCGCTGCCCGGCGCCGGTCCGCGCCCGGCGGTCCCCGGCCGGCGCGGCGAGGCGCTGCCGGTACGGTTCGACGCCGAACTGCACCGCGCCCTGGCCGAGCTCGGCCGGGAGCGCCGGGCGACGCTCTTCATGGTGCTGCAGGCGGGCCTGTCCGCGCTGCTCAGCAGGCTCGGCGCGGGCACCGACATCCCGCTCGGCACCGCGCTCGCGGGCCGCACCGACCAGGCCCTCGACGAGCTGGTCGGGTTCTTCGTGAACACCCTGGTGCTGCGCACCGACACCTCGGGCGACCCGGGCTTCGCCGAGCTGGTGGACCGGGTGCGGACCGCCGACCTCGCGGCCTTCGCGCACCAGGACCTCCCGTTCGACCGCCTGGTCGAGGTGCTCAACCCGAGCCGGGCGGCCAACCGGCACCCGCTGTTCCAGGTGATGCTGGTGCTGCAGAGCACCGCCGCCTCCGAGCTCGGCCTGCCGGGTCTGGAGGTCCGCAAGGAGCAGATCCACCCCGGCGGGGCGAAGTTCGACCTGTCGCTCAGCCTGGCCGAGACCCGCGACGCCGACGGCGCCCCGGGCGGCCTCGAAGGCTACGTCGAGTACAGCACCGACCTGTTCGACCGGGAGACCGTCGCCACCCTGGTGCGGCGCCTGGAGCGGCTGCTCCTCGCGGTGGTCGCCGACCCCGCGCGCGCCATCGGCGCGGTGGACCTGCTGACCGAGGGCGAGCACGACCTGCTCACCACCGGCTGGAACGACACCCGCCGGGAGGTCCCGGCCCTGACGGTGCCGGCCCTGTTCGAGGCACAGGTCGGCCGGACGCCGGACGCGCCCGCCGTCCTGTTCGGCGACACCGCGCTGTCGTACGCCGAACTCGACCGCCGCGCCAACCGGTTGGCCCGGCTGCTGATCGGCCGGGGCATCGGCCCGGAGTCCGTCGTCGCGCTGATGCTGCCCCGCTCCGCCGACCTCGTGGTCGCGATGCTGGCCGTGCTCAAGGCCGGCGCCGGCTACCTCCCGGTCGACCCCGAGTACCCCGCCGAGCGCATCGCCTACCTGTTCGAGGACGGCGCCCCCGCGCTCACCGTCACCACCGCGGCGCTGGCCGCCGGCCCGCTGCCGGCCGGCACGGCGCACATCGTGCTCGACGCCGACGAGTCGGCCGGCCTCCCGGACCACGACGTCCGGGACGAGGACCGCCGGGCCCCGCTCCGGCTCGGCCACCCCGCGTACGTCATCTTCACCTCCGGCTCCACCGGCCGGCCCAAGGGCGTCGTCGCCACCCACCGCGGCGTGGCCGGCCTGCTCGCCGCCCAGCGCGACCGACTGGTCGTCGGCCCCGGCGACCGGGTGCTCCAGTTCGCCTCGTTCAGCTTCGACGCGGCGTTCTGGGAGCTGGTCATGGCGCTGCTCTCCGGCGCCACCCTGGTGGTCGCCGAGCCGGACCGGCTGCGGCCCGGCGCCCCGCTGGCCGAGCTGGTGGCCGCCCACCGGGTCAGCCACCTGACGCTCCCGCCGACCGCGCTGGACGTCCTCGCACCCGAGGACCTGCCCTCGGTGCGCTCGCTGGTGGTGGCCGGCGAGGCCGCCTCCGGGAACCTGGTGGCGCGCTGGTCGCCGGGACGCCGGCTGGTCAACGCCTACGGCCCCACCGAGACCACCGTGTGCGCCACCATGAGCCAGCCGCTGCACGGCGACGAGCGGCCGCCGATCGGCGGACCGATCGGCAACATGCGCGCCTACGTCCTGGACGAGCGGCTGCGCCCGGTCCCGGTCGGGGTGCCCGGCGAGCTGTACGTGGCCGGCGACGGCCTCGCCCGCGGCTACCTGCGGCGGCCGAGCCTGTCCGCCACCCGCTTCGTCGCCTGCCCGTTCGGCGAGCCGGGCGAGCGGATGTACCGCACCGGCGACCTGGCCCGGCGCCGGGCCGACGGCACCCTCGAATACCTGGGCCGCACCGACGACCAGGTGAAGGTGCGCGGCCACCGCGTCGAGCTCGGCGAGATCGAGTCCGCCCTGGCCGCGCGGCCCGGCGTGGCCGCGGCCACCGTGGTGGCCCGGACGGACCGGGGGGCCGGCCAGCTGGTCGCCTACGTCGTCCCGTCCGACCCCGCCGTGGCCGCCGACGCCCCGGCCGCCGACACCCTGGCCGCGGACCTGCGGGCCGACCTGCGTCGTCGACTGCCGGAGTACATGGTGCCGGCGGCTGTGGTGGTGCTGGACGTGCTGCCGTTGACGCCGAACGGGAAGGTGGACCGGAAGGCGCTGCCGGTGCCGGATTTCGGTGCGGTGGTGTCGGGTCGTGGGCCTCGGACCGCGCGGGAGGAGGTGCTGTGCGGGGTCTTCGCGGAGGTGCTGGGCCTGGAGCGGGTCGGTATCGATGACGACTTCTTCGAGCTGGGCGGGCATTCGCTGTTGGCGACGCGTCTGGTGAGCCGGGTGCGTGCGGTGCTGGGTGTGGAGTTGCCGTTGCGGGCGTTGTTCGAGACGCCGACGGTGGCGGGTCTGGTGGGTGCGGCGGGTGAGCCGGTGCGGGTGCCGTTGCGTGCGGTGGAGCGCCCGGAGCTGGTGCCGTTGTCGTTCGCGCAGCAGCGTCTTTGGTTCGTGAGTCAGTTGGAGAGTGCCGGCGCGCTGTACAACATGCCGGTGGTGCTGCGGCTTTCGGGTGCGGTCGACGAGGCTGCGCTGCGGGCGGCGCTGGGTGATGTGGCGGGCCGTCATGAGTCTTTGCGTACGGTGTTCGTGCCGGTGGACGGTCGGGCGCGTCAGGTGGTGCTGGGTGCCGGGGACGTCGAGGTGCCGTGGAGCGGTCGACGGGTCGACGGCGAGGGCGAGTTGGCCTCGGCGGTGCGGGGGGCGGTGACGGCCGGGTTCGACCTGGCGGCTGAACTTCCGCTGCGGGCAAACCTGTTCACGCTGGACGACGCGGATCATGTGCTGGTGCTGGTGCTGCACCACATCGCGGGTGACGGCTGGTCGATGGCGCCGCTGGCCCGCGACCTGGGCACCGCCTACGCGGC
>NZ_JBIVHS010000044.1:0-53477 GCF_044749365.1 Kitasatospora sp. NPDC089509
CTTTCGTGTTTCCAGCTTACCAGATGTTTTCCGCTCCGTTTTCCGGAGTTTCATTCATCCGATTTCCCGAACTGGCCGGGTCCGCTTTTCGCGACGACCACCACGTTAGCGCATTTCCGGTGTCACCCGAAATTCACGCCCACACCCTGTCGACGGCAACGCCGAAGAAACCCAACCGAATGGGCTTCGAGGTGTGAGTGGGGCCGCCTCTCCGGCGACTGGTAGACAGTACCCCTCCTCCTCTCCCGGAACAAACGCCCAGCCCGGGGCCGCTCCGGGGCTACCCCGGGGCCGCACCCGCGCGGCCCCGGGGCGTGCTGTCACCGCTTCAGGTGCTGGCGGCTCAGCGGAACAGGCGGTCGCCGCTGCCGGCCATCCGGTGGGTGCCGCTGTGGTGGTTCACCCAGTCGCGGACGAGGTTGATCGCGTTGGCGCACTGCCAGCTGTCGTCGTACTCCCGGACGCCGGTGAAGGCGCCGTAGCCCGCGATGATGCCGTCCACCTGGGCGTCGCCGAGGAGCTTGTCGACGTACCAGGGGTCGTTGTAGGTGGCGGTCCAGGAGAGCGTGGCCGCGAGCCGGCCCGACGCCCGGTCGGCCGCTCCCTTCTTCAGTTCGGCGCAGGTGTTCCAGGTGGCCTCGGTGCAGTTGCCGAAGCCGTTGGTGATGTCGGTGTCGCCGTAGTCCATCGCCCGGTGGCCGACCGGGATCCCGCCGCCGGAGCTGTTGAAGGCGCCGACGACCTTGTCGCGGCTGCCGGTGGTGGTCATCCCCTCCAGCCTGCCGAGCTTGCCCTCCAGGCTCTTCCAGCCGCGGCCGCCCACGTCCGGGGTGTTGCCGGGGTGGTACTCGAAGAAGCCGTAGAGCACCTGGATGCCGGCGGCGGTCAGCCGCTGGGCCTTGTCGTGGAGGCCGGCGACGCTGCAGGTGCGGTTGGGCTCCTCGCCGCAGTAGTTGGGGTCCTTGATGTCCAGCCAGACCAGCGACAGCCGCCGGCCGGCGTTGGCGTTGGCGAGGATCCGGTCGATCATCGCGTCGAAGCTGGGGCCGAGCCGGTTCTCTCCGGCCGAGGAACAGTCGTGGTAGGCGCGCCACTCGTTGGGGTTCCACCAGGCGCAGACGTCGATCTCGATGCCGTTGGCGCCGTGCTTGAGGGCGGCGTCCACGCCGTCCAGGGTGTCGACCCGGTGGGCGATGGCGTAGATCGGGTGGCGCTGGTCGGCCGCCGCGGCCGGGGAGGTGCCGAGCGTGGTGCCGCCGACGATCCCGCACAGCGCCGCGGCCAGCGCCGGAAGCACCCGGACACCGTTCTTGAGGTGGCTGGACAAGGGAACACTCCGTTCCTGTCAGTTCAACATCCTGAGGTGGACATGACCGATCAGCGCCAACTGTACGTCGTCGAACGGTAGATGGTGGCTGAACCAGGTATGAACACAGACCTTTCAACGGCCCATCCGGTCCGCGGTGTCGCACCTGTTCCCCGCCCGGGGCCGCTGCCGTAGCGTGACCGCATGACCACGATCCCGAACTCCCGGTACGACGCCGTGATCGTCGGCGGCGGGCACAACGGACTGGTGGCGGCCGCCTACCTCGCCCGGGCCGGGCGGCGGGTGCTGGTCCTCGAACGGCTGCCCCGGGTGGGCGGGGCCGCCGTCTCCGCCCGGGTGTTCCCGGGGGTGGACGCCCGGCTGTCGCGCTACTCCTACCTGGTCAGCCTGCTGCCCCGGAAGGTGGTCCGGGAGCTCGGGCTGCGGCTGGAGCTGAGGCGGCGCCGGATCTCCTCCTACACCCCCGCCGTCCGGGACGGGAAGCCCACCGGGCTGCTGGTGGACGCCGCCGACCCGGCCCGCACCCGGGACTCGTTCCGGGCGCTGACCGGGTCCGACCGGGAGTGGCAGGCCTGGCAGCGCTTCTACGGGACGACCGCCGAGGTGGCCCGGCAGGTGTTCCCGACCCTCACCGAGCCGCTGCCCACCCGGGCCGAACTGCGGCGCCGGGTCGGCGACGACACCGCCTGGACCGCCCTGTTCGAGCGCCCGCTCGGCGAGGAGGTCGAACGCCGCTTCACCGACGACCTGGTGCGCGGCGTGGTCCTGACCGACGCGCTGATCGGCACCTTCACCCACGCCCACGACCCGGAACTCCGGCAGAACCGCTGTTTCCTCTACCACGTCGTCGGCAACGGGACCGGCGACTGGGACGTCCCGGTGGGCGGCATGGGCGCGGTGACGGACGCGCTGGCCGAAGCCGCGCTGGCGGCCGGGGCGGAGATCCGGACCGGCTGCGAGGTCACCGCCATCGCCACCGACGGCCACGGCGACGCCGAGGTGTCGTACCGGCACGGGGACGAGAGCGAGGCGACGGTCGCGGGCCGCCGGGTGCTGGTGAACGCCGCTCCGGCCACCCTGGCCCGGCTACTGGGCGAGGAGCCGGGGCCCGGACCGGCGCCGGAGGGCTCCCAGCTGAAGGTCAACATGGTGCTGCGCCGACTGCCGCGCCTGCGGGACGCGGCCGCGGATCCTCGCGAGGCCTTCGCCGGGACCTTCCACATCGCCGAGGGCTACCGGCAGTTGGAGGCCGCGTACGCCGAGGCGGCGGCCGGGCGGCTGCCCTCGGCCCCGCCCTCGGAGATCTACTGCCACACCCTCACGGACCCGTCCATCCTGGGACCGGAGACGGCCCACCAGGGGCTGCACACCCTCACCCTGTTCGGGCTGCACATGCCCGCCCGGCTCTTCGGCGTCCCCTACGACCGGGCGGCCGAGGAGCGCGCGCTCGCCGCGAGCCTGGCGCAGCTGGACGCGGTGCTGGCCGAGCCCGTCGCGGACTGCCTGGCCGTGGACGCCGACGGACGGCCGTGCATCGAGGCCAGGACGCCGCCGCAACTGGAGCGGGAGCTCGGGCTGCCCGGCGGCCACATCTTCCACCGGGACCTCGCCTTCCCCTTCACCGAGGAGGAGCCGGCCGAGGTCGCCGCCCGCTGGGGCGTGGCGACCGCCCATCCGAACGTGCTGCTGTGCGGGGCGGGCGCCGTGCGCGGCGGCGGGGTCAGCGGCATCCCGGGGCACAACGCGGCGCAAGCCGTCCTGGCCGGCCCGGACCGCTGAGCGGCGGCGGGACGGACCAGGACGGCGAGGAGATGCGTCAGGCGCGGGCGAGCAGCCAGCCGCCGAGGCCGTCGCAGGCCCAGGCCGCGTAGCTGGTGGAGCGGAAGCCGGCCGGGATCGGCGAGCCCGGGCAGCCCCACAGGCCGGCGCGGGCGGTGTTGTGGCGCCAGGCCCCGGCTCCGTCGCAGCCGGTCGTCATGTGCCCGGTGATCACGTAGCCGGCCACCACCGGGGAGCCCGAGCAGGTCCAGATGCCGTCGTGCGGCAGGCTGTGCTGCCAGGCGCCGATGCCGCCGCAGCCGGCCCGCAGGTGGTTGCTGATGACGTAGCCGGGCACGACGGGCGAGCCGGAGCAGGTCCAGATGCCGTTGTGGACCAGGCTGTGGCGCCAGGCGCCCATGCCCCGGCAGCCGGTGGTCTGGTGGTCGGTGATCACGTAGCCGGCCACCACCGGGGAGCCGGAACAGGTCCAGATGCCGTCCTTGGCGGGCTGCTGGTACCAGGACCCGTAGCCGTTGCAGCCGGTGCTGTCGTGGTCGGTGATGACGTTCCCGGGGGCCACGGGCTGCCCGGAGCAGCTCCACTTGCCCGGGCCGCCCCAGCTCCAGCCGGCCTTGGCCTCCGCCACGGACATCCCGGAGACCGTGCCGCCCAGGGCGACGGCCGTGACCAGGGCGACCGACGCCGCGACGGCCTTGACCCCCCGACCGGCGATCCGGTCCGTCACGCGCTTCCATATCCGACGCAGCATCATGTCCGGTGTTCTCCAGTGGTGTTGAGGACGGGGATGTCGAGGACGGTGGTGGAACGGAGTCACCCTAGGTGATGATCACGTGAAAGTTCGGCGGAGGATCCAGGAATTCCGCGTCCGGACTTCACCTTGTCCGAAAGCCGTCACCTGGCCGCCGGGGTCCCCGTCTCAGCTGACGGGACTTTCAGCACACGGAGCGATCTTGTCCCGCCCCGCGGGTAAGGTGGTGCACCGTGGCCAGTCGGAAAACGTCGATCATGGAAGCAGCCGCGCGGGTGATCGCGCGGCGCGGGGTGCGCGGGCTGCGGGTCGAGGAGCTCGCCGCCGAGGCGGGTGTGTCCACCGCGTTGATCTACTACCACTTCAAGGACCGCACCGGGATCCTCCGGCAGACGCTGGAGTTCATCAACGACCGGGCGGAGCGCTACACGACCGAGCGCGCTGCGGACGCGCCGCCGCTGACGGCCCGCGAGGAGCTGGAGCAGACCCTGCTGCTGGAGCTCCAGGACTCCGTCGAGGTGCGGGAGAACAGCACCGCCTGGGGCGAGCTGCGGGCGAGCGCGGTGTTCGACGACACGCTGCGCGAGGACCTGGCGCGGGCCACCCGGATCTGGGTGCAGGAGGTCGCCGAACTGCTCGGCCTGGTGCAGCCGATGTCCTCGGCGGTCGCGTTGGCCGGCGCGGCCGAGCGGCTGACGGCGCTACTGGAGGGACTGAGCACCCGCTGGCTCAGCGGCAGCCTGCCGCTGGCCCACGCCCGCACGCTGATGGTGGACGCGATCGAGGCCGAGGTGTCCCGGCTCGGGTCCTGAGCGGCCCGGGAGCCCGAAGGTCCGAAGGCCCCGGGAACCCCGGCCGTACGCCCGGATTCGTCACGCTCCGTACGGGATTCCACCCGCCGGGTCATGGCACGCCGCTGAGTTTGACTGATTTTTCAGTCAGTGCAAGCCTGGCGTCGCAGGCAGGGTGCTCCCGCCGGCCCGTTCCCGTGGTGCGCCGGTGCGTAGCGGCGCGAAGAGTGGTCCTGGCGGCTCCCGCACCCTCCTCAGGCACCGTCGCACGAACTGGAGACCCTCATGACCAGCTACCACGACGCCCACTCCGCCGAGAGCTATCCCTGGGTGCCCGCGGACGACGTCCCGCACGCGCGGACCTGGATGTCCTGGCCCTCCCGCCGGGGCGTGTGGGGACTGCGCCTGGGCGGCGTCCAGGAGGACATCGCGCTGATCGCCCGCACCATCGCCGAGTTCGAGCCGGTGGTCATGTGCGCCCCCGACGACTGGACCGCCGACAAGGCCCGCGAGCGGTGCGGCCCGGCCGTGGAGGTGATCACCGCCATCCCCACCGACGACCTGTGGATGCGCGACACCGCGCCGGTGTTCCGCCGGGACGGCCACGGCGGCCTGGACGCCGTCGTCCTCAACTTCAACGGCTGGGGCAACAAGCAGGTCCACTACGACGACGCCCGGGTCGCCGAGCGGATCGCCGCCCGCCGCGGCCTGCGCCACACCTACGCGGACTTCGTCGGCGAGGGCGGCGCGATCGAGACCGACGGCGACGGCACCGTGATGGCGACCGAGAGCAGCCTGGTCAACAAGAACCGCAACCGCGGCATGAGCCGGGACGAGATCGAGGAGTCCGTGCTGGAGGCGTACGGCGCGGACACCATGATCTGGCTGCCCGGGATCAAGGGCCAGGACATCACCGACGACCACGTGGACGTCACCTCCCGGTTCGTCCGGCCCGGCGTGGTGATGGTGCAGCTGCCGCCGGCCGACCGCAACGACGAGTGGGCGCGGGACGCCCGCGAGCAGTTCGCGATCCTCTCCGCCGCGACCGACGCCCGGGGCCGCCGGCTGCACGTGATGGTGGTGCACGGCCCGGACACCGTCCGCTCGCGCAGCTCCAAGTTCGTCGACTCCTACCTCAACTTCCACCTCGTCAACGGCGGCGTGATCACCGCCCAGTTCGGCGACGCCTACAAGGACGCCGCCGCACGGGAGACGCTCGCCGCGGCCTTCCCCGGCCGCGAGGTGGTGCAGCTCGACGTCGACAGGCTGATGACCGGGGGCGGCGGCATCCACTGCTCGACCATGCACGAGCCGATGCCGTGACCCGACCCGACCCGTCCGCCCAGCACCGACCTCGACCGGAGTACCGGAGTACCCGTATGACCGACGCCCTGTCCCGCCGCAGCATGATCCGCACCCTCGCCGTCGCCGGCGCCGGTGTCGGCGCCCTGGCCCTCGGGCTGACCGCCTGCGACGCCACCGACGACGTGGACGGCGCCGTACCGCCCACCCAGCAGCCCGGCGCCACCCCCGGCGCCCGGCGCTTCGGCGCCGAGTGGGAGAAGCACCTGCGCACGGTGATGTCCTGGCCCGCCTCCGAGAACGTCTGGGGCGACCAACTCCCGGACGTCCGACGGGACGTGGCCGGTCTGGCCCAGGCCATCGCCGCCCGCGAGCCCGTCGTACTGATGGCCCGCCCCGAGCAGGCGGAGGCCGCCAAGCAGGCCTGCGGCTCGGCGGTCGAGGTGGTGCCGATCCCCGTCGACGACCTGTGGGCCCGGGACACCCTGCCGGTGTTCGTCGAGGAGGGCGGCAAGGTCAAGGGCGTCGACTTCAACTTCAACGGCTGGGGCGGCAAGCAGCAGCGCGGCAACGACGCCAAGGTCGCCCGCACGGTGCTGGCCAAGTACGGCGTGGAGCGGATCGAGACCCGGCTGGTCGGCGAGGGCGGCTCCTTCGAGACCGACGGCCAGGGCACCCTGCTGGTCACCGAGAGCTCCGTGGTCAACGCCAACCGCAACCCGGGGATGAGCCGGGATCAGGTCGAGGCCGAGCTGAAGAAGGTGCTCGGGGTGACCAAGGTGATCTGGCTGGCGGGCGTCAAGGGCAAGGACATCACCGACGCCCACGTCGACTGCCTGACCCGCTTCGTCGCCCCCGGCGTCGTCCTGCTCGACCAGGCCTTCCCCGGCGGGCCGGCCGACGTCTGGTCCCGCGCGGCCGACCAGGCCCGCGGCGTGCTGAAGAACGCCACCGACGCGACCGGGAAGAAGCTGCAGGTGATCGAGCTGCAGCAGCCCGACCCGGACAAGATCACCGGCCGCGGGGACGCCTTCGTCTCCTCGTACATGAACTTCTACGTCGGCTCCAAGGGCGTCTACCTGCCGAAGTTCGGCGACGACCGGGCCGACACCCGGGCGCAGCAGACCCTCAAGCAGTACTTCCCGGGGCGGGAGATCGTGCCGGTGAAGATCGACGCGATCGCGGCCGGCGGCGGCGGTATCCACTGCGCGACCCACGACATCCCCGCCGTGGGGTGAAAGACGGGCCGGTCCGGGCGTCCTGAGGACGGACGCCCGGGCCGGCCGCCGTTCGGGGCCGGGTCCGGTCGGCGGACCGGATCCGGCCCCGACGGGTTCATGGCCCCGTCGGATCCATGGCCTCGGCCGGACAGGACCTACGCGGCGGGCTGCTGCTGGGTGACGCAGTGGATCCCGCCGCCGCCCGCCCCCAGGTAGTCGATGTTCAGTTGCTCGACGGTGCGGTCGGGGAACAGCCCGGCGAGGGCGTCGCGGGCGGCGGCGTCGGCCCGGGTGTCGCCGAACTGGGCCGAGATCACCGCGTTGTTGCACAGGTAGTAGTTGACGTAGGAGCCGACGAAGTTGGGGTCGGTCGAGCGGATCAGGTAGTAGTCGGGGCCCTGGACGGTGCCGACCGTGATCGGGGTGCCCTGGGCGCCGGTGGCGGCGCCGAGGATCGCGTACTGCTGGCGCTCGTCCTGGGACCAGATGTCGGTGTCGCCCGGCAGCGGCAGTTGGACGACGGCGGTGCCGGCGCCGAGGAAGCGCGAGGTGGCGTCCACGTGGTCGTCGGTGATGTCCTGGCCCGCGATGCCGGGGAACCAGATCACCTCGGTGGCGCCGTAGGCGGCGCACATCGCGGCCTCGATCGCCGCTTGCGACAGGCCGGGGTTGCGGTCGGCGTTGATGATGCTGCTCCGGGTGGCCATCAGGGTGCCCGCGCCGTCGGTCTCGATGGCGCCGCCCTCGGAGACCAGTCCGGCGGCGGTGAACGGCAGGCCGAGGTACGCGGCGACCCGCTGGGCGACCAGGGCGTCGTTGCCGTGCGGGTTCTGGTGGTTGCCCCAGCCGTTGAAGTTGAGGCCGATGGTGTCGAGGCCGCCCGCGCCGTCGGTGCGGAAGACCGGTCCGGTGTCGCGCATCCAGCAGTCGTCGACCGGGACGTTCCCGATGACGGTGACGGCCGAGCCGCACAGCGAGCGCGCCTTGGCGACGCTGGCCGGGTTGGCGCACATCGTGACCGGCTCGTACCGGGCGATGGTCCGGGCGATCAGGGCGATGTTCGCCTGGGCGCCGCCGAGTTTGCCGCGCCAGATGGTGGTGCTGTCCGGCCAGGCCATCCAGGTCCGGGTGTGCGGGACGGTGTCCGGCGGTACCCGGAGGCCCGCCGCGAGGCGCGGGCCGGTGGGGGTTCCGCGGCGCTGCGCCGCGTGGGCGGGCCGGCCGGTCGCGGCGGTCAGCGCGGTGCCGGCGGCGGCGAGCCCGGCGGCCGTCAGGAACCGGCGGCGGCCGAGCCTCAGGTCGGTCACGGTGTGCGGTCTGGAGCCTTCCTCCATCACTGCCTCCCAGTCAACGTCCATGTGGGGTGGACGAGTTGACCGAAAGGTAGAACTGGCCAAGCGCTCGGTCAATACCTCGCGGAAGCATCCGCTGCCGTTCCGCCCTGCGGTGTTCCCGGAGTCGTTACAGTGGCGGCCATGGCGACACGGGAGACGGCCGGGGCTCCGGGAACGGGCTCGGCACCCAACGACGGGCCGAACGGCGAACCGGCCGACGGACCGAACGACGGACCGAACGACGGACCGGGCGGCGCCCGCCCCCGGGCCTCCGCCAAGGGCGAGCAGACCCGGGCCCGGCTGGTCGCGGCGGCCCGCACCCTGCTGTCCGGCGACGGCGCCGGACGCTTCACCACCCGCAACGTGGCCGCGCTCTGCGGGGTCTCGCACGGGATGTGCCACTACCACTTCGCGGACCGCACCGAGCTGATCGTCGCGGTGGTGGTGGACATCCGGCCCGAGTGGATCGCCCCGCTGGAGCGGGCCGTCGACGGGCCCGGCGGCTACGCCGAGCGCGCCGGGCGGGTACTGGCCCTGCTCACCCGCCCCGAGAGCCCCGACCTGGCCCGACTGCACGCGGCCCTGCACTGGCTGGCCCTCGACGACGACCGGGTCCGCACCGCCCTGGAGGCCGAGTACGCGCGCTGGCGGGCCTCCTTCGTGCGGCTGTTCCGCTGCCTGGTCGAGGAGCGCGGCGCCGCCGCGGACCCGGTCCCGCTCGGCGAGGCCCTGGCCGCCGCCGTGGACGGGCTCGCCGCCATCGGCTCGCTGGACGGGACGGTGGACGACGGACGGGTGCTGCGGACCCTGCTGGACTCGCTGTCCGCCACCGTCTGAGCCGTCCACCCGCTCACGGCCCGGCGGGCCCGGCCGGTGGTTCGGACCCGGCGGTCTCCGCCCGCCGCGCGCGGTGCTCGACCCGGGTGCCCGCGACGACGGTGAACGCCAGGCTCGCGGCGATGATGCCCTCGGCCCAGAAGAACGCCAGGTAGTCCATCAGCGAGCCGATCGGCGGCGAGCCCGGTGCCGCGTTGCGCATCCCGATCAGCGCGAACAGGGTCGCGGCCATCCAGCCGAGCGAGGGCCAGACCAGTCCCTCGCGCTTGCGGAAGAGCACCTCCGCCCCGGCCAGCACGGCCAGCGCGAGCGCCCACATCGCGGCGATCATGAACCAGGCCAGGATGAAGGTGCTGCGCCCCCTGGTGACCTTCCCCTCCAGCAGCCGCGCGCCGGCGGTGAGCGGGGTACTGGTCGGCCGGACGACGAAGAACGGGTCGGCGTCCGCGAACACCAGGCCGACCGGCACCGCGCCGGCGGCGTCCGTGGCCGCGAACCCCAGGGCGAAGTGGTACCGGTCGAAGGGGTAGTCCGACTCGGTGCCCTCGTAGAGGTTCGCCTGGACGGCCTGCGGCGTCGCCGGCTCCCCCGGCGCGGCCCGCAGGTCGGTGCGGGCCGCCGACAGCGCGCTGATGTCGACCTGGCGGGTGAACGCGGTGGAGTCCGGGCCCTCGGCGAGGCCCCCGTGCGGGACGGGCACCACGTAGAGGGTGAGCTCCCCCGTACCGGGGTCGATCTCCTGGGCGGTGAGGTCGAGTTCGATCCAGTCCCCGGTGGTCGGCAGGGCCAGCTCCCTGGTCTGCTGCCGGGTGTCGCGTTCGTTGAGGTACAGCGCGATGCCGGCCGAGCAGAGCACGGCGAGGATCAGCAGCGCGAGGGCGAAGCGGTTGCCGCGCAACCGGGCCGGGCCCCTCACGCCGAGGCGGCGGGGCTGGCGGAGGCCGACGGACGGGCGGGGGCGGGGGCGGGCGAGGCGCCCGGGAGAGCCGGCTGCTGCTGGGTGGCGCAGTGGATGCCGCCGCCGCCCGCGGCGATGTGGTTGATGCCGACCTGGGTGACCTTGCGGCCGGGGTGGAGGTCGGCGAGGATGCCGGCCGCGCGGTCGTCGGCGGTCTTGTCGCCGAAGCGCGGGACGATGACGCCGCCGTTGCAGACGTAGTAGTTGATGTAGGTGGCGAGGAAGTTCTTGCCCGCGCCCTGGATCTGGTCGAGGTCGGGTTCGGGCAGGTCGACGATCTTGAGCTTGCGCCCGTTGGCGTCGGTCGCGGACTGGAGCACCTGGAGGGCCTGCGCCGAGGCGGTGGTCCAGACGTCCGGCGGGGTGTCGGCGGCCGGGCGGTGCAGGACGACGGTGCCGGGTTCGGCGAAGCGGGCGAGGGCGTCCACGTGGCAGTCGGTGATGTCCTGCCCGGCGACGCCCTTGAACCAGAGCACCTTCTCGACGCCGAGCAGTTCCTTGAGGCTCGCCTCGATCTGGTCCCGGGTCTTACCGGGGTTGCGGTTGTCGTTGACCCAGGAGCTCTCGGTGGCCATCAGGGTGCCCTCGCCGTCCACCTCGATGGCGCCGCCCTCGCCGGTGATCGGCGCCTGGATGCGGGTGATCCGGTAGTGGTCGAGGAGGTTCCGGGCGACCTGGCCGTCGTTGGCGTGGGTCTGCTTGCCGCCCCAGCCGTTGAAGTTGAGGTCGACGCCGGCCAGGCCCTGGGGGCCGGTGACGAAGGTGGGGCCGGTGTCCCGGGCCCACAGGTCGTCGACCGCCAGCTCCAGCACCTCGACCGAGGAGCCGCAGGCCTGGCGGGCCTGGTCGGCCTGGTCCGGGCGGGCCAGCAGGACGACCTGTTCGTACCCGGCGACCGCCTGGGCCAGCGCGGCGATGTCCTGGCGGACACCGGGGAGTTGGTCGCCCCACACCTCCTCCAGGGCCGGCCAGGCCATGAAGGTGCGGGTGTGCGGACTCCACTCGGCGGGCATCGCCCGCCCCTCGGCGCCCGGGCTCGCGGCCGGGGCCGTCCCGCCCGGGCTCGGCTGCCCCTCCGTCCCGCCGGCCGAGGAGCCGGCGGAGCCCGAGGAGTCGGAGGAGCAGCCGCCGGCCAGGGCCAGCGCGGCGAGCGCGGCACCGGACTGCAGGAGCACACGGCGGGACGGCCGGGAGGGAGCCATGGGGCCTCGTTCCGGTAGGGGTCGGTTCCGGCTCCGCAGGCTACTGAGGAGCCGGTCGCGAACCGGCGCGGCGCGGCTCCGCCGTCCGGGGGAATCCCCCGCTCAGGCGTCGGCGGACGCCTCCTTCTCGCGGCGCAGCCGGTGTTCGGTGCGGATGCCGGACCAGGCGGTGCAGGCCAGGCTGGCGGCGATGATGCCCTCGGCCCAGAAGAAGGCCAGGTAGTCCATCAGCGAGCCGATCGGCGGCGCGCCGGGGGCGGCGTTGCGCATCCCGATCAGGGCGAACAGGCTGGCGGCCATCCAGCCGAGGGAGGGCCAGACCAGTCCCTCGCGCTTGCGGAAGAGCACCTCGGCGGCGCCGAGGACGGCCAGGGCGAGCGCCCACATCGCGGCGATCATGAACCAGGAGAGGATGAAGGTGCTGCGGGAGCGGGTGATCCTGGCGTCCAGGGTGACGCCGCCGGTGGCCGAGGCCCTGGCCTCCGGGCGCACCACGAAGAACGGGTCGGTGTCGGTGAAGACCAGCCCGACGGGGACGGCCTTGCCGCCGCTGGTGGCGCCGAAGTTGGCCTCGATGCGGTAGCGGTCGAAGGGGTAGTCGGTCTTGGTGCCCCCGTACATCCCGACCTGGACGGCCTGGGCGGTCGCGCTCTCGCCCTCGGCGACCTTGACGGTGGCCTTGGGGAGGCCGCCCAGGGTGATCTCGACCGGGCGGGCGAAGGCCGGGGAGTCCGGGGCGGCGGCGAGCCGGCCGTGCGGGACGGGGGTGACGTAGAGGGTCAGCTGCTGGCCGGTCGGGTCGACGTCCTGGGCGGTGACGTCCAGTTCGATCCAGTCGGGGGCCGAGGGGACGGCCAGTTCCCGGGTCTCCTCGCGGGTGTTGCGCTCGTTGAGGTAGAGCCCGATGCCGGCCGAGCAGAGGGTGACGACCACCGCCAGCAGGGCGGTGAACCGCCAGTGGCGGCGGCGTCGGGGGGTCGGCGGCCCGGCCGGTTCGGTGCCGGACGGTTCGGTGCCGGCCGGTGCGGCCGTGGTGATGTCGTCGGTGGTGACCTGCACGGTCGTCCTTTCCGCGGCGGAGGACGCCGGGCGGGCGGGGTCGCCGCCGGCCCGGCGCGCTCCGCCGGTGGTGCTCGTTCGCCCGGGCACCGCGCAGGTCCCACCACCTGCTGGGCGCCGGGCCGTCTTACAGTGCGCGGCGCGCGGCGGCGATCCGGTCGGGATCCCAGCCGGGCCGGGGGACGGACTCCAGCAGCAGCCCGGTGTAGGGGTGCTGGGGGGAGTCCAGGACGTCGGCGGTGGGGCCTGATTCGACGATCCGTCCGTTGCGCATCACGACGACCTGGTCGGTGACGCAGCGGACGACGCCGAGGTCGTGGGTGATGAACAGGTAGCCGATGCCGGTCTGTTCGCGGATGTCGGCGAGCAGGTTGAGCACCTGGGCCTGGACCGAGACGTCCAGGGCAGCGACCGCCTCGTCCAGGACCAGGACGGCCGGGCGGACGGCCAGTGCCCGGGCGATGGCGACGCGTTGGCGCTGGCCGCCGGAGAGCTGCCGGGGCAGCGCCTCGGCGGCCCGGGTGCCCAGGCCGACCTGGTCGAGGAGTTCCCGGATCCGGGCCGGGTGGTCGGTGTCGGGGAAGTGCAGCCGCAGGGTCTCGCGCAGCACGGCCTCGACGCTGGTGCGCGGGTCCAGGGAGAGGTACGGGTCCTGGAAGACCATCTGGACCTCGCGGGCGCGGGCCAGTCGTTCGGCCCTCCCCCGGGCCCGGCCGGTCCGGGCCCGGCCGTGCACCAGCACCTGGCCGGCGTCGGCCTGTTCGAGGCCGACCACGATCCGGGCGGTGGTGGTCTTGCCGGAGCCGGACTCGCCGACGATGCCGAGCGAGCCGCCGGCGGCGAGGTCGAAGGTGACGTCGTCCACGGCCCGTACGGTGCCGAAGGTGCGGTGCAGTCCGCTGACCCGCAGGACGGGCTCAGTCATCGGTGCGGCTCCCTTCCAGCGGGAGGTCGAGCGGGCGGTCGAGTGGTCGGTCGAGCGGGCGGGCCGACGGGCCGTCCAGCGGGTGGTGGCAGGCCGCCGGGTGCTCGCCGCGCTGGACGGGCACCTCCTCGCGGCACAGCTCGGTCGCGTACCGGCAGCGGGCGGCGAACGCGCAGCCCGTCAACTCCTGCCGCAGGTCCGGCGGTTGGCCGTCGATGGCGGCGAGCCGGCCGGCCGGTGCGGCCACCCCGGGGGTGGCCGCGAGCAGGGCGGCGGTGTACGGGTGCCGGGGCCGTTCGAACAGCGCGGCGGCGGGGCCGTGTTCGGCGATCCGCCCGGCGTACATCACGTAGACCCGGTCGCTGATGGCGGCGGCGAGGCCGAGGTCGTGGGTGACGAACAGCAGCCCGGTGCCGAAGCGTTCGCGCAGCCGGCCGAGCAGGGCGACCACCTCGGCCTGGCTGGTGACGTCGAGCGCGGTGGTGGGCTCGTCGGCGAGCAGCAGGATCGGGTCGCCCATCAGGGCGGCGGCGATCATCACCCGCTGCAGCATGCCGCCGGACAGCTGGCCGGGGTAGCGGCGCAGCAGGTCGGGGCGGAGGCCGACGGCGTCGAGGAGTTCCGCGGCGCGCCGGTCGGCGTCGGCGGCGCTCATGGCGCCGGTCAGGCGCACGCTCTCGGTGAGGAAGTCGCCGATCCGGCGCAGCGGGTTGATGGCGGCCCGGGGGTCCTGGAAGATCATCGCGGCCTGGCCGGTGCGCAGGGCGCGCAGCCGGTCGGGGTCCATGGTCAGCACGTCCCGGCCGTCGACCAGCACCTCGCCCTCGGTCGTGGCGCCCGGCGGCAGCAGGCCGAGGGCGGTGCGGGAGGTGAGGGTCTTGCCGGAGCCGGACTCGCCGACCAGGGCGACGGTCTCGCCGGGGGCGACGGTGAGGTCGACACCGTCCAGGACGGGGCGGGCGGTGCCGGGCAGTCGGAGCCGCAGGCCCTGGATGTCGAGGGCGTTCACGTGGTCCTTCCGGTGGTGCGGGGGTCCCCGGTCGTGCGGTCCCCGCTGTTCGTGCGCTTCCCGTGGTTCATGGGCTCGCCGTGGTTCATGGGCTCGCCGTTCACGCGGACCTCCGGGCGACCTGGTCGGCCCAGCGTTCGCCGACGACGTTGAAGGCGACCACGGTGAGCACGATCAGGGCGCAGGGCAGGATCGCGGAGAGCGGGTAGCCGTGCTGGATCGCGGTCTGGCCGTCGAAGACCATCCGGCCCCAGTCGGGGGTGAGGGCGGGGACGCCGAGCCCGAGGAAGGAGAGGCCGGCCAGGTCCATCAGGGCGTAGCCGAAGTTGACGGCGGACTGGGCCAGCACGATCGGCGCGATGTTGGGCAGGACGTGCCGCAGGCAGATCTGCACCGCGGAGTGGCCCTGGACCTGGTACGCGGAGACGTACGGCCGGGTCCGTTCGGCCAGCACCAGCGAGCGGGTGAGCCGGGAGACGTACGGCAGGTAGGCGATCGCCAGGGCGACGACGGGGGCCATCAGGCCCTCCCCGTAGACCGAGACGATCAGGATGGCGAGCAGCATGCCGGGGAAGGCGAAGACCAGCTCGGTGCTGCGGGAGAGCACGGAGTCCAGCCAGCCGCCGCGCCAGCCGGCCGCCAGGCCGACCGCGATGCCGGCGACGGTGGAGAAGACCACCACGCCGAGCGGGCCGAGCAGCGAGGTGCGGGCGCCGGTCAGCAGCCGGGAGAGGGTGTCGCGTCCGGCGGCGTCGACGCCGAGCAGGTGCTCGGGCGAGGGCCCGGCGAGGGCGTTGCTCAAATCGACGCCGTTCGGGTCGTACGGCGCCAGCCAGGGGGCGAGCAGCGCGGCGAGCACCACCAGGGCGGCGAAGCCGAGGCAGATCAGGTGGAGCGGGCCGCCGGCGGACTTGATCCGGGCGAGGCCGGGGCGGCGGGTGAGGCCCGACCGCTGGGTGAGACCGGTACTCATGCGCCGGACCTCCTGGAGCCGAGGGTGACCCGGGGATCGACCAGCGGGTGGAGCAGGTCGACGACCAGGTTCACCGTCATGAACAGGGCGACGATGATCAGGGAGATGGCCTGGACGGTCGGGAAGTCCTTGGTGGTGGTGGACAGTTCGAGCAGCTGGCCGAGTCCGCCGACGCTGAACGCGGACTCCACCAGGATGGTGCAGACCAGCAGGGTGGAGACGATCAGGCCGCCGGTGGTCAGCACGGTGCCCAGCGAGTTGCGGAACACGTGGCGGCTGATCACCTCCCGCTCCGGGACGCCCCGGCTGCGGGCGACGGTGACGTGCTCGCCCTCCAGGGCCTCCAGCATGGCCGAGCGGGTGACCCGGGCGAGCATGCCGATCAGGTACAGCGCGAGGGCGATCGCCGGGAGGGTGAGGTGCCAGACCATGTCGCCGACGCCGTCCCCGGCGCCACTGGTCGGGAACCAGCCCAGCTTGACCGCGAACAGGCCCTGGAGCAGGACCGCCGCGACGAAGGAGGGGGTGCCGAGGGCGAAGGTGGTGGTGACCAGGATGGTGGCGTCGGTCGCCCCGCCGCGCACCGCGCCGAGCCGACCGAGCACCAGACCGAGGACGACCACCACGACCAGCGCCATGCCGACCAGCAGCAGGGTGGCCGGGATCCGGTCGGCGAGCAGCTTGGAGACGTCGGTGCGGTAGGTGATGGAGCGGCCGAAGTCGCCCTGGAGGACCTGGCCCAGCCACCGGAGGTAGCGGACCAGGAACGGGTCGTCCAGGTGGTACTGCTCGTTGATCGCCTGGAGGGCCTCCGGGGAGGCCGAGCGGCCGGAGAGCAGGAAGCTCGCCGGGTTGCCCGGCGCCAGGTACATCGCGCCGAAGACCACGAAGGAGGCGCCGAGCAGGGTGACCGCCATCTCCAGCAGGCGTCGGGCCGCGAACCTCAGGAAGCCCATCGCTCCGGGGGAGTTCACCGGGCGGCCCCCACGTCGGCGGCCCACGGGTAGTACATGTAGGAGATGGTGGTCGGGGCGCCGGTGACCCGCTTGTTGAGGAAGAGGGCGGTGGGCCACTCGGCGACCGGGATCCAGAGCAGCTGCTGGGAGGCGGTCTGCTGGAGCTTGGCCTCGATCGCGCCGCGCTTGGCCGGGTCGTACTCGGCGGTGGCCTGGTCCACCAGGCCGTCGTAGGCCGGGTCGCTGTAGCCGCCGAAGTTCTGGTAGGCGCCGGTCTTGAAGTTGGCCAGCAGGTCGAGCGGGTCGGTGATCGAGTTGTAGTAGGTCTCGGGGAAGAGGTCCAGGCCCTCGCGGGCCTTGGGGTCGGTGAACAGTGCCGTGAAGGCGTTCGGCGCGATGGTCTTGAGCTGGACGTTCAGGCCGATCTGCGCGCCGGCGGACTGCACGGCGGTGGCGAGCAGCGAGACGTCCTGGCCGATGCTGCTGGTGGCGACGGTGACGGTCTTGCCGGTCGCGCCGGCCTCCTTGACCAGGGCCTTGGCCTGGTCGAGGTCCTGGGTGGTGGGGGTGAGGTTCTCGAAGGCGCTCTTGCGGACGTCGTCCGGGGCCCCGCCCCAGGCGGCCCTGGTGGTGAGCGCGCCGGTGACCGTCCCGGCGCCGGCCAGGCCGGTCTTGATGAAGCCGGAGCGGTCGAGCGCCAGGGACAGCGCCTTGCGGACCCGGACGTCGCCGAGCACGCCCTGGAGGTTGGTGACGTTGAGGTTGACGGTGCTCAGGCCCTCGCCGAAGTAGAGCGTGCCGACGCCGCTCTTCCGCAGCCGGTCGTAGCTCTCGGTGGGGATCAGGTAGCCGCCGTCGACCTCGCCGCTGAGCATCGCGTTGGTGCGGGCGGAGGGGTCGGTGAGGAAGCGGAACACGGCCTTCTTGGACTTGGCCTTGGTGCCCCAGTAGTCGTCGAAGCGGTCGAGTTCGATCGACTGGCCCTTGTTCCAGGTGCCCAGCTTGAAGGGGCCGGTGCAGTCCAGGCTGCCGCCGGTGCCGTAGTCCTTGCCCGCCGCCTCCACCCCGGCCTTGGCCGCGACGACGCCCGCGGCGGTCGCCATGTACTGCGGGAACTGGGAGTCGGGGCGCTTGAGCTTGACGGTGACCTGGAGCGGGCCGGTCGCGGTGACGGAGTCGACGTTCTGGAACGTCTGGGCCCAGGACGCGGCGTTGTCCGGGTTGGTCTGCCGGCCGAAGCTGTAGACCACGTCGTCGGCGGTCATCACCGAGCCGTCGTGGAAGTGCACGCCGGCGCGCAGGTCGTAGACCCAGGTGGTCGGGTCCGGGTTGGTGGCCTTCTCGGCCAGTCCGGGGGCCAGGGTGAGCTGGGGCGTCCAGCGCATCAGGCTCTCGCAGACGTTGGACAGGATGGTGTTCTGCGGGTAGTCGAAGGCCTGGATGTAGTCCAGGGTGGGCGGTTCGGCGTAGGTGGCCCAGGTGAAGGAGTCGATGTCGCCCTTGGCCGTGGGGGTGGAGGCGGAGAGCTGGACGCCCCCCTGGTCGGCGGCGCCGCCGTGCGGCGGGCCGGAGCAGGCGGCGACCAGGGCGGTGGCGGACAGCAGGGCTGTGGCGGCGAGCGCGAGCCGGCCCGGGGAGGCGGCTCGGCCCGCGGGGGTGAGGGTCATGAGGGTGGGCTTCCGGTCGGTACGGGGAGAGGAAGTACGGTGCGTGGGGCGGAAGTTCGGTGCGGTGCGGTTCCGGCGTGCGGTTCGCTTCCGGCGTCCCGTACGGTTCGCTTCGGGCGTGCCGTGCGGTCCGCTTCGGGCGTGCGGTGCGTCAGCCGCGGGCGGCCGGGAGCTGCTGGGTGATGCAGTGGATGCCGCCGCCGCCCCAGGCGATCACCCGGGAGCGGACGCCGACGACCTTGCGGTCCGGGTACGCCTGCGCCAGGACCGCCAGGGCGCCCTCGTCCTCGGGGTGGTCGGCCACCGGGACCACGACCGCGCCGTTGGCCAGGTAGTAGTTGAGGTAGCCGACCTCGACCTCGCGGCCGTCGACCTCCACGAACGCGGCCTGCGGGAGGTCGACGATCTCGAACGGGCGGCCCTGGGCGTCGGTGGAGTGCTCCAGCACGGCGCGGTTGGCCCGCATCCGGGCGTAGTCGGGGTGCTCGGGGTCGGCCGGGAGCTGGACCACGACCTTGCCGGGGGCGGCGAAGGCGCAGACGCCGTCGACGTGCCCGTCGGTCTCGGTGTCCAGCAGGCCGCCGTAGGGCAGCCAGATCACCTTGGTGACGCCGAGCCGCGCCGTGAGCTCGGCCTCGATCTCCTCGCGGCTCATCCCGGGGTTGCGGTTGGGGTGCAGCAGGCACTGCTCGGTGGTGATCAGGGTGCCCTCGCCGTCGACGGTGATCGCGCCGCCTTCGAGGATCATCTCGGAGCGGACCGCGGGGACGCCGAGGTGGTCCAGCAGCAGGGCGCTGATCCGGTCGTCGGCGTCCCAGGGGTGGTGCTTGCGGCCCCAGGCGTTGAAGCGGAAGTCGACGCCGGCCCGGCGGCCCTCGCCGTCGAGCACGAAGATCGGCGCGGAGTCGCGGAACCAGGAGTCGTCCATGGGCAGTTCGACGACGGTGACGCCCTCGCCGCACAGCGCGCGGGCCTCCTCGCCGTGGCCGGGCGGGGCGGCCATCGTCACCGGCTCGAACCGGGCGATGGTGCGGGCCACCTCGGCGTACTCGCGCTTCACCTCGGCGAGGGTGTCCCCCCACAGTTCCTCACGGACGGGCCAGGCCATCAGGCAGCCCTCGTGCTCGGTCCATTCGGCGGGCATGCGGTGGGTGACGGTCACGGGTACCTCTTCGGGATCGGCTGGTCGGATGGGGCGTCGGGCCCGGCGGCCCGTCTCCGTGGGGTCGGGCCACGGGCCGCCGGGGGTCTGGACGGGTCCGGATCGGGACGGGTCCCGGTCGGGACGGTCCGGATCGGGACAGCTCAGAGGAGGGGTGGCACGGTGGGCTGGGACTGGGTGGCGCAGTGGATGCCGCCTCCGCCGCCCGCGATGGTGTCGATGTCCAGCTGGACCACGTCGCGGTCCGGGAAGGCGGCTTGGAGGATCACATAGGCCATCCCGTCGGCAACGGTGTCGCCGAACTGCGGGACGAACACGGCGCCGTTGGCGGTGTAGAAGTTGGTGTAGCTGGAGAGGAAGTCCTTGCCCCGGCCGCGGATCAACGTGCGGTCCGGGCCCGGGAGTTCGGTGACGACCAGCGGGCGGCCCTGGGCGTCGACGGCGCCGGCCAGGGCCTGCTTGGCCTGCTGGTAGACGTCGATCCAGACCTGGTCGGTGCCCGGGCCTGGCCGGTCGAGCAGGACCCGGCCGGGTGCGGTGAAGCGGGCCAGGCAGTCGACGTGGTCGTCGGTGATGTCCTGGCCGGCCAGGCCGGGGAGCCAGATCACCTTGTCCAGGCCGAGGCCGGTCCGCAGTGCCTGCTCGACCTGGTCCTGGGTCATGCCGGGGTTGCGGTTCGGGTTGACCAGGGAGCTGACGGTGGCCAGCAGGGTGCCCTGGCCGTCGGTCTCCAGGGCGCCGCCCTCGCCGACGAAGGACGCCCGGATCCGCGGGACGCCGTAGTCGGCGAGCAGGGCGGCGGCGACGGCGGCGTCCTCGGCGTAGGGCTGGTAGTACGGCGTGCCGCTCTTGCCCCAGCCGTTGAAGTTGGTGTCGACCCCGGCGATCGCGCCCGGGGCGGTCAGGAAGGTCGGGCCGAAGTCCCGGATCCAGAGGTCGTCGTCGGCGATCTCCAGCACGGTGATGCCGTAGGAGCCGCCGCGGCCGAGCCAGTAGCGGGCGTCCTCGGCCTGCTCCGGGCGGGCCACCACGACGACGGGCTCGTAGCGGGAGATCGCGTAGGCGACCCGGGCGATGTCGTCCCGGACGGCTGAGAGCTGGTTGCCCCAGATCGAGGACAGCGCGGGCCAGGCCATGAAGGTGCGGTCGTGGCGGTCGGTCTCGGCCGGCATCCGCAGCGTGGTGGGGGTGGCTGCGGTGCCGGCGGCGGTGGCCGTCGACGGTTCGGGGGCCGTCCGGTCCGGGGCCGCCGCCCGGGCGGGGCTCGGCAGGGCCGCGCCGAGGGCGAGCGCCGGGAGGGCCACCGCGCCGAACTGGAGAAGTCTTCGGCGTGCGGGCACGGGGGTGGCCCGGGAAGGCGTGGGGGTGGTCATGAACGCTCCCTGCAAGAGGTGGGGAGGTGTGGGGGTTGCCCCGCATCCTGTACCTCACTGAAAATCCAGTCAACCCTGTGAGCAGGATTACGCGAGTCCAACTGACAAATTGATCAGGATTTCGTCAAGGTCGGGCTCCGGGCCGGTAGAGTTGGCGCCCATGTCGGACCGCCGGAGAGGCATACTCGAAGCCGCCACCCGCGTCATCGCCCGACGCGGCGTGCGCGGCCTGCGGATGGGCGAGCTGGCCGCCGAGGCCGGCGTGTCCACCGCGCTGATCTACTACCACTTCACCGACCGGGCGGGGATCCTGCGCGAGACGCTGGAGTACATCAGCGAACGCGCCGACCACTACACCGCCGAGGACGAGGCCGCCCCGGCCCGGACGCCGCCGGGCGACCGGGACCCGCGCACCGAGCTGGAACAGGTCCTGCTGCTGGAACTCCAGGACACCACGGAGGTGCGGGAGAACAGCACCGCCTGGGGCGAACTGCGGGCGAGCGCCGTCTTCGAACCGGACCTGCGCGAGGACCTGGCGCGGAACACCCACAGCTGGGTGCACGACGTCGCCGAACTGCTCGCCCACGCCGACCCGTTCGGCACCGCCACGGCCCACGCGGCCGCCGCCGAGCGGCTCACCGCCCTGGTCGAGGGCCTCAGCGTGCGCTGGCTGAGCGGCTCGCTGCCGGTCGAGCAGGCCCGCCGGCTGCTCCACGGCGCGATCGAGGCCGAGCTGGGGAACGGCCGCCCGGGCGCCGGCCGCGGCCCGGGCGGGGGCGGATTCGATGGATCCTGACGGAACCTCTAAACTCTGCGGCGCCAGCGGGCCGCCGGCCGCCCGTCCCAGGGCGCGGCGGCTCCGCTTCCCGTCCCTGTCCGCCGAGAGAGGCAGCCCGCATGTCCGCTGACCGATCCCCCTTCGCCCTCCAGCCGGTCTTCCAGGAGCTGGCCCCGGACGACCCGCGCGAGGTCGGCGGCCACCTGCTGTACGCCCGGCTCGGCGCCGGCGGCATGGGCCGGGTCTACCTCGCCTACACCCCGGGCGGCCGCCCGGTGGCGCTCAAGGTGGTGCGCCCGGAGCTGGCCGGGGACCCGGAGTTCCGGGCCCGGTTCGCCCAGGAGGTGGCCAGCGCCCGGCTCATCCACGGCCTGTTCACCGCCCAGCTGGTGGACGCCGGCCCGGACGACCCCACCCCCTGGCTGGCCACCACCTACGTGCCCGGCCCCTCGCTCCAGCAGGTGGTGCAGCGCCACGGCCCGCTCCCCGAACGCACCGTGCTGCTGCTGGTGGCCGGGATCGCCGAGGCGCTCCAGGCGATCCACGCCAGCGGGGTGGTGCACCGCGACCTCAAGCCCGCCAACGTGCTGATCGCCGCCGACGGCCCCCGGGTGATCGACTTCGGCATCGCCCGCGCGGCCGACGCCGTCGCGCTGACCGGCACCGGACTGCGGATCGGCTCGCCCGCCTACATGGCCCCCGAGCAGGCCGTCGGGCAGGCCGCCACCCCGGCCACCGACGTGTACGCCCTGGGCGCGCTCGCCGTCCACGTCGCGGGCGGCACCCCGCCCTTCGGCGACGGCCCGCACCCGGCGGCGCTCTACCGGACGGTGCACGAGGAACCCGATCTCGACCGGGTGCCGGAGAGCCTGCGCGCACTCTTCCGCCGCTGCCTGGCCAAGCGGCCGGAGGACCGACCGACCACCGCCGAGGTGATCGCCGCCGCCCGCAGCCACCCGGCCGTCGGCGGACACCTCCGGTTCGGCGAGGACTGGCTGCCGCAACCGCTGACCAGCCAGATCACCCGGCACGCCGACCTGCCGCAGGCGCCCGCCGAGGCCGCCCGGCCCGGGCTGGACGCCCTCCCGACGGTGCTCGCGCCGTCGCCGGGGCCCACGCCGACGCTGCTGGCCACCGGGCCCGCGGCGGCGGCCGCTCCCCCGCCCGTGGCGGCGCGGCCCGAGGCACGGCCCGAGGTACGGCCCGAGGTGCGGCCGAAGCGGGCCCGCGGGCGGACCGCGCTGATCGCCGTCGTCGCCCTGGCCGTGGGCGCCGCGGCGGCCGTGCTGGTGCTCGACGACCCCGACCCGGTGGAGGCGGCGACCGCCGACGCCCCGGTGTCCGGCTCCCCCGCGCCCGGCACCCCCGGCACTCCCGTCGCCCCGTCGACGCCCGGCGGCGCACCGAGCCCCACCCGGTCGGCCCCCGTCGGCGCCGACGCCCCGTCGGACCGCCCGACCCCGCCCGGGCCCGCCGCCGCCTACACGGCCGACTACCGGGCGATGGAGCTGACCTCGGCGGATCCCGGCTACGAGTTCGACCTCGCCGCGGGCACGGTGGTGCCGACCGACAGCGTGAGCTGGTACCTGGGGCGCAGCGACAGCGAGTTCCTGATCCCGGAGGGCGCCGACTCCTTCCTCGGCCGGGACGCCGGCCTCGGCCCCGCCGAGTGCCTCCAGGGGCTCGCCGGTCACCCCACCGCGCGGGTGCCGTTCAGCGCGGTGGGCTCGCGGGCCTTCTGTGTGCGGTCGGCGGACGGCCGGGAGCTGGCCGTCGTCCGGGTGCTGTCGGCGGCGGGCGCGGACGGGCCGGTCCGGGTCTCGCTGGACCACTACCGCCGCAACGGCTGAGCGCTCCGGGCGTGGGGGGGGGCCGGGGGCCCCCCCCCCCCCCCGCCGGGGGGGGGGGGGGGGGGGGGCCCCCCCCCCCCCCCACGCCCGGGCGCCGGTCAGGCCGGGCGTCGGTCAGGCCAGGCGCCGGGGCGGTTCGGCCTTCGCGGCGGGCGGCGGTGCGGGTGCCGCCGGTGCGGCCGCGGGGGTGGCTGCGGGGGTGGCTGCGGGAGCTCCGACGGCCGGTGCACCCGGGGCCGCCGGTTCCGCCGTGGCCTGGTCCTCCTCCCGCATCGCCGCCGTCTCCGCCTTGAGGATGCGCATCGACTTCCCCAGTCCGCGCGCCATCTCGGGCAGCTTCTTGGATCCGAAGAGCAGCACCACGACCGCCAGCACCACCAGCAGGTGCCAGGGCTCCAGTCCGTTGCGCAGCATCGCCGCCTCACCCGGCCTTTCGTCGTCGGGACCGGGGCCGCATACGGGCGGCCCCGGTCGTCTCGGGGTGGTTTGGGTGGTCTTCACCGGTCTTCACCGTAAAGCTTGACTGATTTTTCAGTCAATGCGAGAGTTCAATCCGGCGATGCCGGGCGCCCGTGCCCGCCGCCGACCGGCGCCATGCGCAGCACTCCTCGGAGCCCCGCCCGCCGCGCCGGACCGTTCCGCCCTCGGCCCCTCCGGAGTCCACCGTGTCCCAGTCCTCCCTCGCGCGCCGCACGGTGCTGCGTTCCCTCGCCGGCGCCGGCCTGATCGCGGTCGGCGCGACCGCCTGCGCGGCCACCGACGACGACCGGGCGGATCCGGCCGCGCCGTCCTCCTCCGCCCCCGCCGACCAGCCGACCGGTGGCACCGCCCCGACGCCCGCCCCCTCCGCGACCGGCTCCGCCCCGGCCGGCGGGCGTCGGCTCGGCGGCGAGTGGGAGAAGCACGAGCGGACCTTCATGGCCTGGCCCGCCTCGGAGAACGTCTGGGGCGAACAGCTCGGCGCGGTGCGGAAGGACATCGCCTCGGTGGCCCGGGCCATCGGCGGCCGCGAGCCGCTGGTGCTGCTGGTCCGCCCTGGCCAGGAGGACTCGGCCCGCAACGCCTGCGGCAAGGACGTCGAGCTGCTGTCCGTCCCGGTGGACGACCTGTGGGCCCGCGACACCGTGCCGGTGTTCGTCGAGGAGGGCGGCAAGGTCAAGGGCGTCGACTTCAACTTCAGCGGCTGGGGCGGCAAGCAGGAGCACGCCAACGACGCCCGGATCGCCCGGGCCGTCCTGGACAAGTACGGGGTCGAGCGGGTCGCGACCCAACTGGTCGCCGAGGGCGGCTCGTTCGAGAGCGACGGCCAGGGCACGCTGCTGATCACCGAGAGCTCGATCGTCAACGCCAACCGCAACCCGGGCCGCGACCGCGACCAGATCGAGGCGGAGCTCAAGCAGGCCCTGGGCGTCACCAAGGTGATCTGGCTGGCCGGCGTCAAGGGCAAGGACATCACCGACGCCCACGTCGACTGCCTGGCCCGGTTCGCCGCCCCCGGCGTGGTCTTCCTGGACCGGGCCTTCCCCGGCACCCCCGCGGACGTCTGGTCCCGCTCCGCCGACCAGGCCCGGGCCGTCCTGGCGGAGGCCACCGACGCCACCGGCAAGAAGCTCAAGGTGGTCGAGATCAGCCAGCCCGACCCGGACCGGATCACCGGCCGGGGCGACTCCTTCGTCTCCTCGTACATGAACTTCTACATCGGCAACAAGGGCGTCTACCTGCCGAAGTTCGGTGATGCGCGGGCCGACGGGCACGCCCAGGAGGTGTTCAAGGACCAGTTCCCGGACCGCGAGATCGTCCCGCTGCCGATCGACACCATCGCCTCCGGCGGCGGCGGCATCCACTGCTCCACCCACGACCAGCCGGCCGCCGGCTGAACCGGCCCGCCGATCGAACGGCCGGTGCCCGCCCCCACGCGTGGGGGCGGGCACCGGCCGGCGTCTCAGGTGCGCTTGAAGAACTCCACCTCGGCCAGGGCGATGGTGTGCCCGGGCGCGGTGCCCGCGGCCTCGCGGACGGTGAGCTTGACCTGGACGACGTCGCTGATCCCGGTCGCCACCGTCTGCGGGCCCGGCTGGTCGTTGAGGGTGAGCTGCTTGCGGTGCACCTCCCCGTCCGAGGACGTCACCTCCAGGGTCAGCACGACCGGGCGGGCCTGCTGCCGGAACTGCTCCGGGTCCGCGGAGGCGCCGGTGTGGACGATCAGGTCCACCAGCCGGAACGGGCTGCGGAAGGTGAAGTCGATCGAGTCCCCGATCGCGGGCGCCCCCCAGTAGGTGTTGCTGAGACCGTCGTCGGCCGCGCTCGCGGGGTGGCCCTCGACCGCGGCGCTCGCCGTGGTCACCGAGGGACTGACCGGCGCGGTGCTGCCGAGCTTGTCCAGCACGTCCTGGAAGGCGCTCTTGCCGAGCGGGTACAGCAGGATGCCGGCCACCACCAGCGCGAGCACCACGATCAGCGCGATGACGCGGCGCAGCGCATTGCCCGAGCCGCCCATCCGCGCCCGGCGGCGGAACGGCCAACGGGTGCGCCACCAGGGCAGTTTCGGTGGCGCCGCGGTGACGGTCAGCGGGGCCGCGCAGCGGCGGCAGAAACGCCGCTCGGGCAGGTTGGGCGTGCCGCAGCGGGGGCACGGCGGGCCGTCCTGGGCCTCCTCGGCCGCGGTGGCGCGGACGACCGGACGCGGGGCGACGGGCTTGGCGGGCTGCACGGCCACCGGGTCGGCCCGCGGCTCGGGTTCGGGCTCGGGCTCGGGCACGCGGGCCGGAACCGGACCCGGATCGGCCGCGGGGGGCGCTGCCCGGGGCGGCTCCGCCGGGGTTTCGGGGGCCGGGCGGGCGCGGGTGGAGGTCGAGCGGGTGGTCCCGGTGGCCGGCGGGACCGACGGCTCCTCGACGGGCGGGGCCGGTGTCCCGGCCTCCGGCTCGGTCGGCTGGGTGCGTCGGCTGCGGCTGGTCACCCGCCGGGAGACGTTCCGCCAGGTGGACCCGGTGCGTGCCGTCCCGGGCGCGTCGGGCTCGGCCGGGGCGGGCGCCGCCTCCGGGGTGGGCGCCGCTGCCGGTGCCGGAGCCGGTGCCGCAGCCGCGCCGGGCGTGGCGGCGGCGGTGGGCTCGGGCACCGGCGTCGGCGTCGGCGTCGGCGTCGACCGGGACGTCGACCGCGAGGTCGAGGGAGAAGTCGAGGGAGAAGTCGAGGGAGCGGCCGACGAAGACGTCGACCGCGAGGTCGACGGAGAGGTCGACGCAGGCGGAGACGCGGGCGGAGACGCGGCCGGGGAGGTCGGGCCGCTGCGCGACCACCCCAGGTACGCGCCACAGTTGCCGCAGAAGTCGTCCCCCTCCGCGTTCGCCGTACCGCACTCGGGACACACCGGCATCCGTCAGCCCTCCGCTCGCCCGGGTGCACCGGGCAGGATCTCGACCCGGCAGGTCAGGTGGACCGGGCAGCCCGCCCGGACGACGGCCAGCACCTGGTCCTCGTCCAGCGCCGCCCCGTTCAGCGGCCAGACCCGCACCAGCACCTCGCCGCTGTGCGCGGGCAGCGGGGCGTCGCCGGGCGCGGTGGCCCAGGAGACGCCGCCGCCGTCCACGATCTCGGCGCCGGCGCCCAGCACCAGGCGCAGCCGCTCGGTGAGGCCGCGCCGGGTGCCGCGCCACCGGTGCAGTTCCATCGCCCGGCCGACCACCGCGCGGCGCACCTCGTCCGGCCAGGCCGGGTCGACGTCCACCGCGACCCAGGACGCCAGCCAGTCCACGAAGTCGCCCGGTGCGAGCCGGGGTTGGAAGTAGGCGGGCAGGTTGTCCAGGGTGGCGAAGACCGGCGCGAGGACGGTGTCCAGGCCGGCCGTGAAGCGCTGGGCGAAGTCGTCCTCGGCGAACAGCGCGGGCAGCAGTTCGCCGATCGGGTGCGGGCTGGGCAGCCCCGGGACCGCGGCTCTGGTCATGCCGTCCCGTCCTCGGCGGCGGTGGTGATCACGATCTGGTGCTGGTGGGAGAAGACCAGGGCGTCCGGCGGGACGTCGACCCGTTCGGCGGGCGCTCCCCGGCGCCCGGTGATCGGGTCGGCCGGGAACAGCCGCAGCTCCTCGACGCCCGCGACCGCGGCCACCCGCTGGAGCACGGCGAACACCTCCCCGTACTGCACCGCCCGGCCGAACGGCCAGCCCCGGCCGTCGGCGCCGCCGCGCAGCGGGTTGAGGTAGCGGTAGAGCGCGTCGAGCACCTCCTCGCGGACCCGGTCCGGGTCGGCGGCGCGGGTGGTGAGCCGGGCCACCACGGTCACGCCCTGGTAGGAGGGGGGCTGCACCAGGACCCGGGTGCCGATCAGCCGCCGCTCGTCCAGGGCGGTCGCGACGGCGGCCAACACCTGCTCGTCCGGGATGAGTTGCTCGAAGCGCAGCCGTTCGCCCTCGTCGGCGACGGCGTCCGGGACGACCAGGACCCGTACCGTCCCGGCCTCCCCGCCGCCGGCCGGCACGCAGCTGACCCGGGCGGCGGAGGGCGCGGCCTGTCGGGCGATCAGTTCGAAGTCCCCCGCGGTGACGGCGCGTTCCTGCAGTCGCAGCTGGTGCGGGGCGCGCAGCTTGGCGTTCTCCACGGTCTCGCCGTCGACCCCGCCGCGGGCCGCCTCGCGGTTGTCCACCCGGGCGATGTACGGGACGGAGCTGCGCAGCACCGTGATGGTGCTGCGGGCGACGTTGCCCGCGATGCCACCGCCGGTGCGGTACGTCGGGACACGCAGTTGGGCGCCCTTGGGCGGCACCGCGCCGAAGGCGCGCAGGCTGCCGTCGGGTTCGCGGACGGCGGGCGGCAGGTGGAACTCGCCGTTGGTCGCGTCCAGCACCACGTGCCGGTCGGTCGGTTCGGAGTCGCCGAAGTGCTCGACCACCGTCCAGCGCTGCCAGCCCTCGCCGGCCGAGACCTCGACCACCGGGGGCTCGCCGTCCAGCAGCACCGGCGGCCGGGCCAGCCGGAAGCGCTGTCCGGCGACCCCCTCGGAGGTGCCGAGCGGGGCGCCGGTGACGGTCTGGGCGTGCACGACGGTGGCGGTGCCGCCGATGGTGAACACCTCCGCCCGGCGGACGGTGGGCGACTCGGAGTAGAACGGCTGGCCGGGGCGCGGCTCGGTGACCCGGCAGCGCAGCCAGCCGGCCCGCCGCCCGGCGACCACCGAGGCGGTGTGCCCGGCGGGCACGAACACCACGACCTCGCCGGGCCGGTTGAGCCCGCCGGTGGTGTCGCTGCCGGTCTCGCAGGCGATCCAGCGCGCGCCGTCCCACACCTCCCAGACCAGCGGGGGCTGGCGCGGGTCGACGCCGACGCCCTCCACCCGGCTGTCCAGCCGGACGGCCAGGATGCAGCGCGGCACCACGGTCGGCAGGGCGAAGAGCATGGCGTCGCCGGCGGCGGGGCGCGGCTGGAAGCAGCGCACGTCGACGCCGTCGGCCAGCCGGCCGGTGACGTCGGCCTGCTCGCCGGAGGCGGAGACGGTGACCAGCCGGTCCAGGGCGCTGGGGACGATCGGGAGGTCCTCGGCGGTGCCGAAGACCACGGCGTCGTCGGTCTCGGTGCGCAGGGTGGAGACCTCGGTGCCCGCGCGCAGCAGGACGGTCTCGGGCTGCGGCGCGGAGAGCCAGAAGTCGACGTCGGCGCGGGCGGCGGCGGGCGGGAAGAGCCGGATGCCCAGCAGGTCGAGGAAGGCGGCGTAGTTCTTCTCCGGGACCCGGTTCAGCCGGTAGAGCAGCTGGTCGACCAGGTAGGCGAAGGTCTCGATCAGGGTGACGCCGGGGTCGGAGACGTTGTGGTCGGTCCACTCCGGCGCGCGCTGCTGGACGTAGCGCTTGGCCTCGTCGACGAGTTGCTGGAAGCGGCGGTCGTCCAGGTTCGGGGAGGGCAGGGCCATCAGCGCACGTTCTCCTCGATCGCGGCCGCCCGTTCGAGGTCCGGGTGTTCCGGGATGGTGTAGAAGGGGAAGACCAGGTTGCGGCGGTCGTTGGTGGCGCGCACGGTGTAGTGGACGTCGATGTAGAGGGTGCCCTCGTCGACCCGGTCGAAGGCGATCACCACGTCGTCCACGGTGATCCGCGGCTCCCAGCGCTCCAGTGCGATCCGCACCTCGCGGGCGATCCGCCCGGCGGTGGTGCTGTCGCCCGGGGCGAAGACGTACTCGTGGATGCCGCAGCCGAACTCCGGGCGCATCGGCCGCTCGCCGGGGGCGGTGCCGAGGATCAGCCGGATGGCCTCCGCGATCTCCCGGTCCCGCTCCACCATGCCGATGCCGCCGGTGGCGTTCACCCGCAGCGGGAAGGCCCAGCCGCGGCCGATGAAGCTGCTGGTCATATCGCGCCTCCGATCAGCACGTTGAACGCCCCGGCGACGATGGTCGCGCCGCAGGTCGTCTTGTCGCCCATCCGGGCCGCGGGCAGGCCGCCGATCAGCACCACTCCCCCGGTCACCCCGCCGAGTTGGGGCTCGACCAGGTTGGCCGGGCCCATCTCCACGTGCGGGACGCAGGCGTGCACGGTGCCGGCCACCGCGGCGGGCTTGCCGCCGATCAGCACCGTCGCGACCTTGAGGGCGGCACCCGGCGGCGGGGTGGTGAGGGCGCCACCGTGGTCGGTGGGGTCGCCGGTCCGGGCTGCGGGGGGCATGTACGGTCTCCGTTCCGATGGCTCCTGCCGGAGCACAGTGGTCTTCCATTCCGACGTCGGACACTTCGAGGTCCCGAGTGCCGACGTCACGCATTCTGACGTCACGTCAATTGATGCGCACGAAAGCCCCCTTGAGAACCGCCTCGGCGCCACCCTCCACGGTGACCGTCGTGCTGCCCCGGACGGTCACCGAGCCGCCGCGCACGTCCACCGTGCCGGTGCCCGCGTCCAGGGTGATCCCCGAGGGGGTGAGCCGCACCGTGCTGCCCGCCCCGCCCATCCCGCCGTGCACGGTCAGCACGATCTCCCCGTGCTGCTGGTCCAGCCGGACCTCCAACTTGCCGTCCCCGCTGGCCAGTCGGACACCGGACTGACCGCCCGGCACGTCCAGCAGTTCCATCCGGTGGCCCGAACGGGACACCACGGAGCGGCGGTTGACCGTGCCCGCGGTGGCGTCCACCAGCGGCACGTCGTGCGGGGAGGGCCGGTCCACGCCGTTGTAGAGGCCGCCCAGCACATAGGGGCTGTCCAGGTCGCCCTGCTCGAACCCCACCAGCACCTCGTCGTTGACCTCGGGACTGACCACGCCGCCGCCCCCGTGGCCGCCCCACTGCACGGTGCGCACCCAGTCGGAGACGTACGTGTCGTCCAGCCAGGGGAACTTCAGCCGCACCCAGCCGCGCTTCCCGTCGCCCGGCTCGCGCACGTCGGTGACCACGGCGACGGCCAGGCCGGGCATCCGCGGCCCGCGCGGCGGCGCGTTGCCGCCGGTGGCCAGCCCGGCCAGCGAGCGGTCCGGCGACGCGCTGACCACCACCGTGGTCCGGTAGCCGCGGAAGGGCTCCAGCAGGTGGCGGGCCCCGGTGACGGTGTAGCGGCCGGAGAAGGCCGCACCGACGTTGCCCAGGGCGACCGGGGTGCCCGCCCGCAGCCGCGGGTTGCCCTCGGCGACCGCCTCCAGCTCGCCGAAGCCGGCCGCCACCGAGGCGGCCAGCGAACGCGCCACCGCGGCGGTCTCCGCCTGGGTGCGGTAGGGCGTGTCGGCGACGGTGAGCCGGGTCGGGCCGGGGAAGGCGGAGGCCACCACGGAGGGGCTCATCCCCGGCTGCACGGTCGGCGCGGTCAGGGCGGGCTCGGTGGCGACCAGGGCGCTCTTGGTGGTGACGTTCCAGCCGCGCGCCTCCACGGTGTCCGCCCCGGCCGCGCCGGTCAGCACCCCGCGCAGCTCCAGCAGGTTGCGGCCGTACTCCAGCACCAGCGGGTTCTGCGGCGCGGGCGTGTTCGGGGCCGGCGCGGCGGAGGCGGGCTGCGGCCGGACGAACTCCAGCTTGCCGTCGTCGTCCACCCGCACCTGGGCGCCGCTCTCCTGCGCCAGGAACTGCAGGAACTCCCAGTCCGCGACGTTCGCCTGGGACAGCTGCTGGTGCACCACCGGGAAGGAGTCGACCTTCCCGCAGCTCAGGCCCGCGCCGGCGGCGACCTCGCGGACGATGTCGGCGGTCGTCATGTTCCGGAAGGCCTTCACCCGGCGCCCGCGCATCAGCCGGTGGGTCACCGCCGAGGCCCGCAGCACGGTGTACGAGCCGGTGGTGTCCACCTCCAGCTCCAGCGCCGTCACCTCGCCGGTGAACAGCCGCACCTGGGTGTGCCCCTGGACGGTCACCACGGACACCTTGAGAGGCGTGCCGATGGTGATGCCGGTCGCGGTCAGGAAGGTGTGGTCGGCGTCCCGGAAGCTGAGCACCGCCGTGTCGGGCAGGCCGACGCTCTCCTCGATGTCGCAGGACACCAGCTGGGCCGCCCACGCCGGCGGCAGCTGCCCCGGCGCCTCCACGACGGGATCCGCGGCGAACGGCCGGCCGCCCCGGGCCTCGGGTGTCGTCACGACCGACCACCCCGGGTCAGCTCGTCGATCCCCGGCACGATCAGCTCGGCCCCGGGGACCAGCGCCAGCGGATCGTCGATGTCGTTGGCCTCCGCGATGGTGCGCCAGGCCGTCGCGTCCCCGTACGCGCGCCACGCCAGCAGCGGCAGGCTGTCGCCCGCCACCACCCGGTGGGTGCTGCGGGCCTCCGGGGAGCCGGAGGTGGGGTTCTGCCCGGCCGGGTCGACGCTGGCCTCGTCGATGGAGAGCGAGCACACCGCGCGCAGCGGACTGCCGTCCACGTCGAACAGCGTGTAGGTGACCGACAGGCCGCTCAGCACGCCGTTGAAGGAGGTGGTCTTGAGGGTGCCCCAGTCCAGCCGGATCCACGGGCTGGCCGGGGTCTTGCGGGCCAGGCTGGTCGGGGTGGGCACGCAGGCCTTCATCAGCTGCTCCACCGCCCGTTCCACCGAGTTGTCGTGGCTCGCCGTCGCGTCCAGGAACACGTCGAGCGACAGCGACCGCGGACCGCTGCCGACGAACTCCGGCAGCGCCGACTCCCCGGCCATCCGGGACGGCGTGCGCCGCCACTCGGTGCTCTTGCGCAGCACCAGGGTCGCCGGGTTGAACTGCAGCGGCAGCCGCGCGATCGCCCCGCCGGGCTGGGCGCCGACCGTGGACGGGGGCTCCATGATGGTCAGTTGGGCCCGGGTGACGCTCGCGGGGACCGCCGAGGACATCCTGCGTGCTCCTTGGGTGGGGGGGGAAGTTCCGGTCTCGGGGGCGGGCGGGTCAGGACGGGCGCAGGCCCGCGTGGGCGATCTCCAGGGTCTCCACCGCCGCCTGGGAGTTCGACGGGTCGAAGGACGGCCCCTCCCAGCGCACCGGGACGATGCCGAGCACCTGCCAGCCGACGATCCGGCTGAGGTCCGGCCGCAGCGCCACGATCTCGCCGTCCTTCGGCTCCACCTTGCGGACGATCTCGTTCAGCCAGCGCGCGATCTTGAGGGTGTCCGCGGTGACCGCGCGGGTCAGCGTGATGTTCGTCCAGGTGATGCGGCCCGGCAGCTGCCAGGAGAAACCGTTGTTGCCGCCCTCCGCGTACTGCTCGATCTCGACCTGGGCGCCGAGACCGGAGCAGGTGGTGAACTCGCCCAGGTCGTTGCCGCCGATGGTGAGGCTGAAGAAGACGCTGCTCGCGAAGATGTTGTCAGTCATCGGTCCCGTTTCCTGCTTCCTTGCTTCCTTGCGTGCTGTTGCCCCGGCCTGCCCCGCCCTGGTGGTCAGCGGCGCAGGTCGTACGGCTTCCCGGCGCGTTCCCGGCCCCGGCGCAGTTCCGTGCGCAGCAGCCGTCCGACCGGTTCGACCAGGCGCCGGGCCAGTTCGTCCAGGTCGGCGGGTGCCGCCCGGTCGGGGGTCTCGGCGGGGTCGGTGGCCTTCGCCGCGGACGTGGACGCGGACGCGGACGTGGACGGCGGGCTCTTCGGCGGCGCGGCCTGCACCGTGGTCGGGGTCCGGGCCGGAACGGCGGTCAGCGGCACCCCGACCAGGCCCGTCTGCTCGGCCACCCGCTGCAGCAGCCGCGCCGTACCGGGCGTGGACGGTGCGGGGCGGACGGGCGGCGTGGACAGTCCGGACGGTCCGAACGGTCCCGACGGTCCGGACGGGACGACCGGCGTGGGCGCGGTGGGCAGCTGCGGCGGCGGCCCGGCGACGACCGGGAGCCGCTGGACGGACTGCACCGACGGCGCCGACGACGGCGCCGGTACCGACGCTGCCGACACTGCCGTCGCTGCCGCCGGCCGGACGGGCTCGGGCCATCCGGTCGCGGCGCCCGTGTAGGCGGGCCCGGACGAGATGACCGGTGAGGGCGCCGCGGAGGGCTGCGGGCGCACCCCGGAGACGACCGGGAGCCGCTGCAGCGACTGGACCGGAGGGGCCGCCGATGCCACCGCTACGGCCGGCCGGACGGGCTCGGGCCGTACCGACGGGACGCCCGTGGCCTGCCCGAACGGCCCTGACGGCACGGCCGGCGCGGCCAGTGGCACGACCGGTGAGGGCCCCGCGGACGGCTGCTGCGGCGACGGCCCGGACGCGGCCGGTGCCCGCTGGATCAGCTGAGCCGACGGCGGCGCGGGCCGGACGACAGGCACCGACGGGACGGCCGTCCCACCCGCACTCCCGGTGACGGCCCTGCCTGCGCCCCCTGCCAAGGTCCGTCCGGCCGAAGGAGGTTGAGCAGCCGCGCTGCCGGAGCCGCTCCCGCCGTCCTGCGACCGCCGGGACTCCGGCCGGGCCGCGCGCGGCATCGCACTCCGCTGCGCGGCAGGCTGATCGGTCACCGTCCGGGCGCCGTCCACCCGGCCGTCCGAGGAGCGCCGGAACCGCGCGCGCTGTACGGCGGAGACGACCCCGCGCACCACTCCACCACCGGCGGAACCGCCCGCTCGCGGGCCGGCCCCCGGCGCGTCGGACCGCGCCGGGCTCCCTTGCGGGGCCGACCGGCCGACGGGACTCCGGCTCTCCCGGCTCTGCCGGCTCTGCTGGCTCTCCCGGCTCTGCTGGACGGCCGCCGGACGCCGTCCGCCCCGGTCACGCGTCGGTGCCGTGGTCGGTGCCGCCGTCGATGCCGACACCGCAACCGGTCCGCCGTCCGTACGGGGCACCAGCGCCTGCGCCTTGGGCCAGGCGACCGGGACCACGGGCGGGGCGGACGCCGGGCGGGCGGCGGTGCCGCTCACCGAGGAGGCCGCCGACGCGGCGGCGAGGGTGACGTTCATCGGTCGCTGACCGAGCAACCCGCGCCTGCGGCCGGGCAGTTCGACGGCACGCTGAATGCCCGGTCCACCACCTGCCGACCGCTGGGGAACCGTCAGCCGGACCACCGGGACACTGCCGCCGCCCGGAACGCGCGGAGCAGCCCCCGGGGCGCTTCCGACCGCCGGGGTGCGGTCGTCGTCGGAGCCGCGCCGCGTCGCCGACGGTCCGTCATTGCCGACCACCGGCAGTGGAGTCGGCTCTCCAGCGCCGGGGCCGGGACGCTCCGCGGCACGCTGCACGCTCGGCCCGCCGACTCCCGACATCGGCCCCATGACCCGCCGGACCGGCCGCCGGCCGCCGAGCAGCGGGGCGGAGGCACCCGGCGCCGCAGCCGTCGGCGGCAGCGCGTCGAGGGGCGCGCCCAGGCCGCTGCGCGCTCGGGCGGGGGCCGGAGTGGGCCGGGCCGGCCCGGTGCGTTCGGAGCCCCGCGCGGACGGCACGGCGGGGGACAAGGACGGCGTCCCCGCTGAAGTGCCGCTTCCGGAAGACGCGGTGGAAGACGACGTGGTGGAAGACGGCACGCCGGAAGACGGCACGCCGGAGGACGGCGCGCGCTGGACGGAAGCGCCTGCGCCGGTCCCGCGCTCGGGGCGGGCGACAGGTGCCGCCCCACCGGCTCGGGCGGAGCCCGCAGCGCGGGCCCCCGTCCCGGACGGTCCGGCGCCAGCACGGCCCTGGGGCCCGGCCGTCGCACCACCCGGTGCGGGTGCGGCGCTCGACGGAGTCGCGGACACCGCGGGTGCGGCACCGGCGGGCCCCGCGTCGGCCCGGACGACGGGCATGGCGGTGTCGCCCGGGGCGGGCACGGCGGTCCGGGGACCGCCGGAAGCCAAGGGCGCGGCGCTCGCGGGCAGCGCGGTCAGCGGCGCGCCGAGGACTGGGCGGGCCGGGCCGGGAACGCTCGGTGCGGCGGCACGCTGGACGGTCGGCCCGTCGGCCTGCCCGGTGCGCGCGGGCGCATCGGAAGAACCGGGCGCGGTGGCCCGGAAGCTCGTGGACGGTGCCGCGTTCTCGGCCGTTTCCGGCGCCGCCGCAGGACGCGGGGCGTCCGCGCCCCGGCTCGCCGGCGCTCCGACGGCATCCGTCGTCGTCCGGCCCCGCCCGGGCACGGCGGCGATCGGGCGCGCGGGCAGCGCCCGCGGCCGTCGCGCGACGGTCAGCGGTGCGCCGACGGTACGCGGCCGCACCGGACGGTGCGCCGGGTCCGCCGTCCCGCTCCGCTGCGGGGACACGGCACCAGCCTTCGGCACGTCGGCCTTCGGCGCGGTGGCACCCGCCGTACCGGGCACGGAGGAGCCGGACGTCGGCACGCCCCCGTCGGCACCCGCCGGACCCGCCGAACGGTTCGCACCCGCCGGACGGTCCGCACGCGGCGCACCCGTCGGACGCGCCCCCGGGCGCACGGGCAGCCGCCGCAGCCGGACGGACCGCTGGACCGGCGGTGCCGCCTGCCGCCGCGCCGCCGCTTCCCCCGTCGGCGCCGACGGCTCGGGCTGAGCCGGCTGCTCCGGCGCCGTGCCACCCGCGCTCGGCACCGGCCGCAGCACAAGCGCGTCCGCGCCCGCGTAACCGGCGCCCGGACCGCTCGGGGACGCGACCGCCCGCAGGAGGCCCACCGGCGCGGTCGGCAGCACGGCGTGCCCGAGCGGGCGGCCGCTCAGCGACGGGTCCTGCCAGGAGGCCAGCCGGGAGCGGAACTTCAGCCCGTCGCTGACCCCGTGCGCCGCCCCGGCCAGGGTGGGGACCAGCGGCGTCACCGCACGCCATCCCCCGTCCCCGGCCGCCGGGCGCCGCTGCACGGGCACGTCCGAGCCACCGGCGAGCCCGCCGGCGACCGCGCCGGAAGCCTCACCGGCAACCCCGCCGGAGACGTCGCCGCCGGCGGCAACGGCGCCCGGAACGGCCCCGCCGCGCCGCCGCGCGATCCAGTCCCGCAGCCCCACCCGGCTCACCCACCCTCACTGACACGGGTGTTGAGCCGCGCGATCTCCCGCACCCACTGCCCGCGTTCGCGGTGGGTCAGGTCGAGGAGGTCCTCGCGCGGCCAGTGGAAGTGGTAGGCGATGTACGCGATCTCCTCGTACAGCCGAGCAGTCGCGTACGTCACGATTCCCCCAGGCGCCCACCGGCGAGGTCGACCTCGAAGGCGCCGTCGCAGTGCGGGCAGGTCACCGCGGCGCGCGTGTGGCCTTCGCTGTTGATCCGCTGGTACAGGTCCTGGAGGAAGGCGACGTCGGTGGCGTACATCCGCTCGACGATCCCGGCGTGCACGTCGGTGAGCTCGCCCAGCCTGGTGATGACGTGGCTGAGCAGCACCACGCTCAGGTAGGCCGGGTTCTCCTTGACCCGCAGGTCGATCTGCGGCATCAACTCGTCGCGGGCGGTGGCGAGGCGCATGGCGCCGTGGCGGTGCACGGTGCCCTCGTCGTCGACGTAGCCGAGCGGCAGCTCGAACTCGAACTCGGTGTGCGGCGCCTGCCGCCGGGGCCCGGTCGGCCCCGGCTGCCCCTGGACCGGTTGCTGCGGCGCGGGGTTCTGCTGGGCCGGGGCCTGTTCGAGCAGTTCCTCAAGGCCGATCTTCCGCCTCACTCGACCCGGATCTCCTCGAACACGATGGTGACGGTCTCGGTGGCGGCGGCGGACTCGCCCGCGCTGAGCGTGGGGCCCTCCCAGCGGCTCGCCCAGGCGTTGCTGAGCTGGATGCGCCGCAGGGTGGCACCGGTGGTGTCCTTGACCTCGATGGTGAGGTTCTGCCGCGCGGTGTTGATCGCCCCGTTGTTGAGGGTCTCCTTGATCCAGTCCGTGAAGGCGCCGCTCTTGTCCAGGCCGCGGGTGATGGTCACCTCGCCGGGGAGCCGGGCGCCGGGCTGCTTGCGGACGATCAGTTTGCCCTGCTGGGTCACCTGCTTGTACTCGACGACGTCCTGTTCGACCGTCAGGTTGCTGATCTCCTTGATCGACTCGACGTTGTAACCGCCGAGTTGGACCCCGAAGATGTGTGTGGAGAGCGGATCGCCTTCAGCCATGGCGTGTTGTCACCTTCCGATGCGTTGCGTTGGGGTGCCCGCGGGCGCGGGGCCGCGGGCGGGGCCCGGACCGGGAAGCCCGGGCCGGGCCGACCGTGCGACGGTCACTCGTTGACGAGGCTCGTGCTGTCGGAGAACTGCGCCAGCCGGAACACCACGAACTCGGCCGGCTTCACCGGCGAGACCCCGATCTCACAGATCACCTGGCCGAGGTCGATCGACTCCGGCGGGTTGTTGTCGCGGTCGCACTTGACGTAGAAGGCCTCGGCCGCGGTCTGGCCGAACAGCGACCCGCGCCGCCACTCCTCGGTGAGGAACGCGGTGATGTTGCGGCGGATGCTGGACCACAGCCGGTCGTCGTTGGGCTCGAAGACCACCCACTGGGTCCCCAGGAGGATGGACTCCTCCAGGTAGTTGAACAGCCGGCGCACGTTCAGGTAGCGCCAGGCCGGGTCGGAGGAGAGGGTGCGCGCGCCCCAGATCCGGATGCCGCGCCCGGGGAAGGCCCGCACGCAGTTCACGCCGATCGGGTTGAGCAGGTCCTGCTCGCCCTTGCTGAGCCGCAGTTCGAGGTCGACCGCGCCGCGGATGACCTCGTTGGCCGGGGCCTTGTGCACCCCGCGCTCGGAGTCGCTGCGCGCCCACACACCGGCGGCGTGGCCGCTCGGCGGGACCAGCACGTTGCGGCCGCTGGCCGGGTCGAACACCTTGATCCACGGGTAGTACAGCGCGGCGTAGCGGGAGTCGTAGCCCGCCTCGTCCTGCCGCCAGGTCCGCATCTGCTGGGCGTTCAGGCCCGGCGGCGGGTCCAGCACGGCGATCCGGTCGCCCATCTGCTCGCAGTGCGACATGACGGCGAGCTGCACGGTGCGCAGGCCCTCGTCGTCGATGTCGCCGCGCTGGTAGGCGCTCATCAGGTCGGGCACCGCGACCATGGTGATCTCGTCGATCGCCTCCAGGCCGGAGAAGCCGGTGCGGGCCGCGGCGTCGCCGACGTACTCGGCGGGGTCGAGCCGGCCGGCCCGGGCCGCGACCGGCCCGGGGGCGGGCGCGGGGGCGGCGGCCAGCACGTGGCTGCGGCGCTCGGGGCGGCTCGGCGCGGTGCCGGGCTGCTCGGCGACGGCGACCAGCTTGGAGTCCCGCAGCTGGGTGACGACGTAGCCCTTGGTGTTCTTCCGGGTCGAGACGTCGTAGCTCTCCACGACCTCGGCGCCCCGGCGCACCAGCAGCTTGAACCGGTCGTCGGGGACGTTCTCGCCCTCGACGTCGGCGACCTCGACGGACACGTCGGCGCCCGCGCCGGGCAGGGCGGAGACCAGGAAGCCCCCGATCTCGGCCGGCGGCGCCGCGGTGACGGCGGCGGGGGCGGCGGTGCCGGCGGCCTGCCGGGCCGGATCGCCGACCCGCACCACGTAGGCGGAGCCGCCGCCGTTGGCGAAGAAGCCGTACACCGAGTGCGCCAGGTAGGTGCCCTCGGTGAAGCCGCCGAAGTTCTGGACGTACTGGTCCCAGTTGGTGACCAGCGTGGGCTCGTGGAAGGGGCCGGTCTCGGCGAAGCCGACGAAGGCGGCGACGGCCGTGCCGACGCCCTCGATCGGCCGGGCACCGGACTGGACCTCCTCCACGTACACGCCCGGGGTGAGGTACGACGGCATACGCGCTCCTTCAGTGGCCGATTTCGCCCAGTCATTCGAATCCGAGTCTGCGGCCGGAGGCCCGTCCGGGGACATGCCCGCAGGTCCCGGACCGGGGGCAGCACCGGCTGCCCCCGGCGGGCAGCCCGCCGGGTACCCACAGACGCCCCGGCCGGCACACCCGGCCCCGGTCGGCCGCGCCCGGCGGACCGGGGCCCACCCGTGTCTGCCGGTGTCGGCCGGTGTCAGCCGAGCCCGACGTCCCCGAGGACCGCGAGCCACGGCCCGAACTCGCCCTCCAGCACCAGCCGCCCGAGCTTGCGGTACTCGCCGACCACCGCGCCGACCAGCTGCGCCATCCCCAGCGGTGTGCCCGCCCCGGCCGCCAGGTAGGCCGCGGAGACCGCGCAGGCCCGGATGGACCCGCCGGTGAGTTCGAACTGCCGGGCGCAGAAGTCCAGGTCGAGGTCGTCGGCGCGGGGCAGCCGCGGGCCCAGGCAGCGGTCCCAGAGCAGCCGCCGCTGCGCCTCGTCGGGCAGCGGGAACTCGGCGATCACGTCCAGCCGCCGGGTGAACGCCTCGTCGAGGTTGGCCCGCAGGTTGGTGGTCAGCAGCGCGATGCCCGAGAAGGACTCCATCCGCTGGAGCAGGTACGCCGTCTCGACGTTGGCGTGCCGGTCGTGGGCGTCCTTGACCTGCGAGCGCTTGCCGAACAGCGCGTCCGCCTCGTCGAACAGCAGCACGCCGTTGACCTGCGCGGCCTCGCTGAAGATGCGTTCCAGGTTCTTCTCGGTCTCGCCGACGTACTTGTCGACCACGGTGGACAGGTCCACCACGTACAGCTCCATGCCGAGCTCCGCGGCGACCACCTCGGCCGACATCGTCTTGCCGGTGCCGGACTCCCCCGCGAACAGGGCGATCACCCCGTTGCCGCGGCCGCCGCCCGGCCGCATCCGCCACTGCCCGAGCACCTGGTCGCGGTGCCGGGCCCGGAGCACGAGTTCGCGCAGCCGGGCGGCGGTGGGCTCGGGCAGCACCAGGTCGGACCAGCCGACCGCGGGCTCGATCCGGCGGGCGAGCCGGGCCAGCCCGGCGGCGTTCTGCCCCCGTACGGCGGCCCGCAGGTCCTCGGCACCGACCGGGCGGCGCTCGGCGGCGGCCGTCCGGGCCGCCACCTCGGCGGCCCGCTCCAGCTTCTCCAGGTCCAGCCGGTAGGCGGCCACCGCCTCGGCCAGCCCGTCGGTCAGCGCTTCGTCGAGCGGCGTCCCGGTGGCGGCCAGTGCGCGGGCCCACTGCCCGGCCACGGCGGATCCGTCCGGCGGCGGGACGGTGACCACCACGGGGCTCTGCCGGGCCCAGTCCGGGTCCCACACCTGTGCGCCGTGCACGATCAGCGGAAGACCGCTGAGTTCCGCGCACAGCTCGCGCAACAGCGCGGCCCGCTCGGGCCGTTCGGGCTCCAGCCGGTCCAGCGGCCCGAGCACCACCCCGCCGCCGCCGAGCCGGGCCTCGCGGGCCAGCACCCGCAGCAGGCCGGGTGACGGGCGGGCGGCCAGCGCGGCGGCGTCGACGACCAGCGGCGGGTGGCCGGCGGCCGCCAGGGCGGCTTCGGCCAGCGGGCCGGCGTGGCCGCTGCGGTCCAGCAGGTACACCGGTCCGCCGGCCGCGGCGGCGGCGCGCAGCCGGGCGACGCGGTCCGCGTCGGGGCCCGTGTCAAGGTCCGCGCCGAAGGCCGCGCGGGTGCCCGTGCTCGCGCCCGCACGGCGGGCCAGGCCGGCGAGCGCGTCGTCCGGCGCGTCGTCGCCGAGCAGGTGGGCCGTCACCCGGTCCGGCACCCGCAGGGTGCGGGAGAGCAGCGGGCGCTCCGGCTCGGTGATCTCCAGCAGACCGCCGGCGATCAGCGGGGCCCGTCCGGCGAACCGGAGGCGGCCGACGCCGGCGCCCGGCAGCCCGCACAGTTCCAGGGCCAGGCCGACGGTCGGCCGGCGCCGGGTCAGGTCGTCGTTGAGGTAGCCGTACAGCTGCTCGAAGCGGGTGTCGAGCTCGGGGGCCAGGGCCACCGTCAGGAGGTCGAGGTCGACCGGGAGCAGCCCGAAGGCGGCGCCGAGCCGGGCGAGCCGCGAGTCGGGCGGCGGGGCGGGCGCGGCGGCGACCGCGGCACCGCTGAGGCCGGCCGCGGCGGCGGAGGCCAGGATCCGTTCCACCGCCTCCGGGCCGAGGTACTGGCCGCGGTACGGGTCGTCCGGGTCCGGGTCCTCGGCGCGGCGCTCGCGCACGGCGGTCCGGACCCGCTGTTCGACCCGGTGCAGCCGGTCCCAGAGGTGGTCGCGCGCGGGCGCCTCGGTCTCCGCCGTCCGGAGGGCCGGGGTCATCGCTGCCTGCCCAGGCCCGTGCCCGCTCCGGAGCCACCGCCGCGGACCCGGCGGCCGGGCGGCAGCGCGCGCTCGCGGGGCGCGGCGAAGCCGTCCACCCCGGTGTCGGCGGCCTCGCGGTAGCGCAGTCGGCGGGCCGGGTCCTCGGTCGCGCCGTCCCTGCTGCGGTCCTCGGCGCGCACCACCAGCCCTTCGGTGACCGGCGGCCCGGCGGGGGCGAGCCCGCCCGCGAGCGGGGCGATCGCCCGCAGGTCGATCGAGGGCCGCAGCTCCCCACCGAGCGCGGACCAGACGTCGGACACCGACGGCAGGCCCGTCTCGCGCCCGGTGATGTCCAGTGAGACGGTCGTCCCGAGGCGCGCGAGCGTCCCGGTGAGGTGCCGGGCGGGCAGCGCGTCCACGGCGGTCAGGCACTGCAACACCTCGGCCAGCAGCCGGTGTTCGTCCTGCGGGCGGTTGGTCCAGACGGTGACCAGGTAGGCCAGTTCGAACCAGCGCGGCGCGGCGCGGTGCCCGACCACCAGCCCGTCCTCGTCGTGCTCGGCGACGGTCCCGCTCTGCCGGCGGCCGGTCTCCTCACGGATCCCGTACAGGAAGACGCTGACCGTCGGCGCGGTGCGCCGGGCCGCCAGGTCCCGGGTGGGCGCGTCGAACACCACCTCGACGCCGCGCTCCGGCAGCCCCGCCTCCGCGAGCAGCAACCGCAGCCCCTCGTCCACCTCGTGGATCATCGCCGTCCCGTCTCCTCTCCACCGGCTCCGACCACGGAGTACCGGCCCGAACCACACCGCACCGGGCCTCGACCCGGCCGACCTCCCGCGCGGGCCCCGGCCGGAGCCGGGCGGGCGGTCGGGTCGGACGCCACCGCCGGGTTCACCGGCGCTCCACCTCTCCCGGCGGGCCGATGCTGCCCTTGACCACCAGGAACGGGGTGGTCACCGGCGAGAAGCCGGGGCCGTCGGCGGTGATGGTGCGGGGGCCGGTCTCGTCCTTGGGGAGGATCAGCAGCTGCCCCGCGAAGGTGCCGTCGGCCTTCGGGTAGGTGGGAGCCGCGGCGGCGGTCAGGCCGGGCTGCCAGGTGAACCGGACCGGTACGCCGGGCGGGAAGTCGATGCCGCGCACCGAGGTCACGAAGCCGGGCTTGCCGATCGGCGGCACGGCGACGATGCGGGGCTGGAGGATCTTCAGCGGGGTGCTGGCCCGGTGCGGTCCCGGCGTGGCGTCGGTGCCGGTGGTGGTCAGTTCGGCGGTGACGGTGGTGTCGAGCACCGCCACCGGCGACAGCACCACCCGGATCACCTGACGGCCGTCGGGCCGCAGGTCGGCCAGCTCGCAGCTGCCCGCGCGGCAGCCGGGCGGCAGTGCCTCGGTGGGCACTCCGGCGGGCAGGCCGAGGCTCAGGCGCAGCCCGGTGGCCCGGGCCTGGCCGGTGTTGCGCACGGTGTAGCTGACGGTCACGTGGCCGCCGACGTAGCCGGGGTCGGGCTGGGCGTCGATCGCCACGGTCGGCCCGGCCTGGGGCTCGGGGGCCGGCGGCGGGGGCGGCGCAGGCGTGCTCGGGGCCGGGGTGCTCGGCGTCGGGGTGCTCGGGGTCGGGGTCGGGGTCGGCGAGGCGGTCGGTGACGGCGTCGGGCTGGGCGTGGGGCTCGGCGTCGCGTCCAGCACCGGCAGGACGGTCTCGGCGGAGTCGTCCTCGGGGTTCGGGTCGACCACCGTCCCGGTGACGGTCCAGCCGAACGGCTGGTCACCGCTGCGGGTGCCGATCACGGTGGCGGTCACCCGGACCTGCGCCCCCGGTGCCAGCGTGCCGAGTTCGCAGCGCAGCGCGGCCGCGTCGCAGGTCCCGACGGGTGTGGTCAGCTTGCCGAGCCGGGCGCCGGTCGGCACCGCGACGGTGAGGACGGTCCCGGGCGAGGGCGCCGGGCCCTTGTTGGTGACGGTGACCGGCACGTCCGTGGACCCGTCGACCCGGACCACGGCGGCCCGGGGCGGCGCGCTCAGCGTCAGATGGACGGACTGCTGGACGGCGGGCTCCTTCTGGCGCCCCGGCAGCCGCCAGTCCAGCGGGCTGAGCTTGCCGCTCGCGAAGTCGTAGACGCCCAGTCCCTCGGGGGAGTTCGGCGGCAGGGCCCGGCGGGAGGTGAGCACCAGCTGCTTGCCGTCGGCCGTCCAGGCGACGTCGCGGGGCTGGTACGGGCCGGTGTCCGTGGTGTCGGCCGGCGGCCGGGTGCAGGCGCCCTTGTCGTCCTTGTGTCCGGCGGGCAGCAGCACCGTGCAGCCGGTGCCGGTGGCCGAGGTGACCAGGAGGGCGTCCTGCCGGTTGTTCCCGCCGTCGCCGGCCTTGCGGTTGAAGGCGATGCGCCGGCCGTCGGGGGAGAACACGGGGCTGTCGTCGATGACGTTGCAGGCGCCCGGGCAGGCCGTCCGGCTGAGGTCGGTCTGCCGGTTGAGGTCGGTGGCGGCCACGGTCCAGACGTGCAGGTTCCCGGCGTTGCCGTTGACCACGGCGCTGCGGGAGAAGGCGATCAGCTTGCCGTCGGGCGACCAGAAGGGCTCTCCGTCCGAGGCGTCGGCGGCCCCGGGCAGGTCGGCGGGCGGCCGGACGGTGCCGACGATCGCGCCGGTGGCGACGTCGGCGACCATGACCCGGCCCGGGCGGGCGGGCTGCCCGCCGCCGGCCGGGGTGCTGCGGCTGAACACGACCAGCTTGCCGTCCGGCGAGAACGAGGGGTCGGTGTCGCGGTCGGTCGGTCCGCGTCCGGCGAGGTTCAGGACGTGCGGGTTGGCGCCGTCGGCGTCGGCGAGCCAGATCCGTTGGATGCGTCCGGCCGGGGAGTCCTCGTAGCGGGTGACCACGATCTGGCGGCCGTCGGGGGTGTACCCCTGCCGCTCGTACCAGGGGTCGTAGCCGGGGCGGGGGTGGAAGAGCGGGTCGTTGGCCGGGTCGGTGCTGGTGTTGCCGTCGGCGGCCGGGTCCTCGGTGAGCACGCTGATGCCGAGGTCGCGCGGGTCGGTGCCGTCGGGCTGGACGTCCTGGACGTCGGCGACGTTGGCGGCGGTGGCGCTGGTCTGCTCGACCACTGGGCCGCCCTCGGCCTGGGTGCCGATCCAGGTCGGCGTGGCGATCAGCCGGTTGGTGGTGTACAGCGGGATGGGGTCGGTGCAGTCGCAGGTCGGGGCCCGGTAGAGGTTCACCACGGGCGGCTGGTTGGGGTCGGGCTGCGGGGCCGGGGGCATGGTGGCGAGCCGGTCGGCGCTGAGGAAGAGGACGCCGGTGCCGTCGGCGAGCCAGGAGGCGGAGCCGGTCTTCCAGTTGCCGCCGGTGCCGGGGAAGAACGCCTTGTCGTCGGTGCCGGTGGGCGTGGTGAGCCGCAGGGTGCGGCCCTTGTCGGCCTGGTCCCAGGTGTAGACGATCTGGTTGCGGTGCGCGTCGTCGTTCACCGGGTTCCAGGTCGGGTCGAGGGCGTTGCCGTTGGTCACGTTGGTGACCTTGACCGGCGCGCCGCCGGCGAACGGCCGCCGGTAGATCTGGAGGTGCCCGGGCTCGCCGTCGCAGGAGTACGCGACCCACTGGCCGTCCGGTGAGACGGTCGGGTGGGTCTCGTTGGCGGCGCCCTCGGTGATCTTGCGCAGGCCGGTGCCGTCCCGGTTGACCGCCCACAGCACGTGCTGGGTGCCGCCGTTGGCGACGGGCTCCAGGTTCTCGAAGACGACGCCCTTGCCGTCCGGGGCGAGCGTGGGGTGGGCGGTGTCCATGCCCCGGGTGAGCCGGCGCACCGCGCCGGTCGCGTCCCGCAGGTAGACCTGGGGCCGCGGTTCGTCGCGCAGGCTGGTGAAGACCAGGTCGCTGCCGCGGGCCGAGGGGTCCTGGTCGAAGTGGACCGGGCCGGGCCCGAACAGCGGGCTGCTGGACGTCACGCCGGTCACCCGGCCGAGGCCGCGGTGGTTGGTGCCGGCGTAGACGACACGTCCGGCGTCCGAGCCGTCGGCGGCGGTCGGGGCGGAGCGGCCGCCCGGCTCCGGGGCGGAGCCCAGCGTCAGCACGGCGACGGCCAGTGCGAGCAGCACCGCGACGGCGGCCCGGGCCGGCCGCCGGACGGTTCGGGGGGTGGCGGTGGCGCCGGTCACGCTCGACCTCACAGGGTGGCAGGGGCGGTCTCCCCGCCAGTCTCACCGGCCCGGGCGCCCGGGAACAGGGCCCGGGCACCCGAGCCGGGGGTAACGACGGCTGTCCGCAAAGGGCAGGCCGCCACGGACCCGGCGGTCACGGGCCCCGCGGTCACGGGCCCGGCAGGATCGAGGACTTGGCAGGATCACGGACCCGGCGGGCTCACCCGCCCGGCCGGGTCACGGACCCCGTGGTCACGGACCGGTCGGTCGCCGGCGTTGAGGACGGCCGTCGGCGCCGACCGGTCGCGACCACGTCGCGTCACCCCTCCTCGCGTCTCCTCCGCGTCGCATCGGCCCCCGCAACGGATGCGCCCGCGTCGGATCGACGCGAGGTCAGATCAGCCCGCGCCGCATCGCGTACCCCACGGCGTGCGCCCGGTTGCGCAGCCCCAGCCGCGTGATGATCTCGTGCAGCACGTTCTTCACGGTGCGCTCCGAGTAGGAGGTCTTGGCCGCGATCTCGCTGGTGTCGAAGCCCTCGGCGACCAGCCGGAGCATCTCCGCCTCCCGGGCCGTGAGGGTCGACAGGGTCAGGCCCCGCCCGTCGAGCATGGTGCGCTGGAGCATCCCGATCCGGTCGAGCAGTTCGCCGAGCAGGTCCCCGGGCATCACCCCCTCGCCGTTGGCCAGGGCGGTGACCAGGTGCACCAGCCGGTCCTGGTCGGCCTCCGAGCGGCGCAGGACGGCGGCGACCCCGTTCTCGACGATGGTCTGCAGTCCCCCGGCCTCGAACTGGCCCACCACCAGGCCGATCCGGCCCGAGGTGGCGAGCCGCAGCCGGCGCAGGTGCTCGACGACCGCCTCGGTCAGGGCGTCCACCACCAGCAGGGACACCTCCGCCCGGCCGGCGTCGCCCTCGCTGAGCAGTTCCACCTCGGGCCGCTGGCGCAGCTGTTGGACCACGCCGGTCTGCAGGATGAGGTCCTCGGCGTACACGGCCACGGGTATCTGGGTGGGCCGCACGCGTCCTTGGACGGGCACCCGGCTCCCGGCGAGCCGGGTGGTGGTGCCCCCGGCCGGCGGTGCCGCCGGTGCCCGGCGGGTGGTGGTGACGGCTCCCCCTCGGGGCGCCTCGGTCGTCGTCATCGTTCTCTCCGTTTCTCCAGGAGGCCTGCGGCGGAGCCGGTCGTGGGCCTGATCGGGATGGACGCCCGGGTCGCGTGGTGAGACGCGACGGCACCGGGCAGGGTCGGTCGGTCCGTGCGGGCAAGTGGTGTGCCCACGGCTTGCCCGCACGGACCTCTCCGCGGACGGTCCGTGGGTCCTACCGTCTCGCCATGACCACATCCGCCGAACTCGGCCTGCCCGCGCTGACGGTGGCGCCCGGTGGCGTGGCCACCACCACCCTGACGGTACGCAACGACCTCGACATCGTTGAGGCGTACACGCTGGAGGTGGTCGGCGATCTGGCCGCGTGGACGACCGTGGAGCCGGCCCGGGTGTCGCTGTTCCCCGGGACCTCCCAGACCGTGACGGTGCGCCTGGCGCCGCCGCGCACGCCCGCCGCCCGCGCCGGTGACTTCCCGCTCGGCATCCGTGTCCTGCCGACCGAGCGCCCCGAACTGGTGACGGTCCCCGAGACCACGGTCACCGTCACGCCGTTCCACGAACTGCAGGCCGCGCTCGCGCCCCGCCGCCGCCGCGGCTGGCTGCGCGGCCGCTACCGCACCTCGGTGCGCAACCTCGGCAACGCGCCCACCACGGTGGCCGTCACCCCGGCACAGGCCGGCGAGGACCTGCGCTTCGCCACCACTCCGGAGCGGCTGCGGCTGCAACCCGGCGAGTCCGCCGAACTGCGGCTGCAGGCACGGGCGCGCAAGCTGATCTGGTTCGGCAAGCAGGCGACCTGGCCGTTCGAGGTCTCGGTGGGCCCGGAGCAGGCCGCGGAGGGCAAGCCCACCGCCGCCGGGGGCAAGGCCGGCGACGGGAAGACCGGCGAGGGCAAGGACGGCAAGGCCGCCGCCCCCGTCACCCCTGCGGCCCCGGCCACCCCTGCGCCCGACGCCGCCGCGACAGTCCAACGGCCGCTGCTGAACGGCGAGTTCATCCAGCTGCCGATCTTCCCCAAGTGGCTGCTGGCCCTGCTGGCGGCGATCATCGCGCTGCTGCTGGCCTGGTTCGCCCTGGTCCGCCCGGCGGTGCGCAGCTCCGCGAAGCAGGCCGCCGAGAAGGCCGTCGCCCAGCAGATCGCCACCCCCAACCCGAACGCCCCCGAACCCGGCGGCGCGACGGCGGCCCCCGGCGGGAACCCGGGCGGCAACCCCGGCGGCCAGACCAAGCCCGGCTCCGGACAGCCGACTTCCGGCACCGGTGGCGGCCCGGGCCTCGCGCTGCCGGGCACCGGCCAGCAGAGCTCCGCCACCATCGACGTGCAGACCGGGGGCGGCGGGACCGGCACCGGCAGCTACCAGGTGCCCCACGGCAAGGTCTTCGACATGACCGACCTGGTGATCGCCAACTCCCAGGGCGACCAGGGAGTGGTGACCATCATGGCGGGCAAGCAGATCCTCAACACCATCGCCTTGGAGACCTTCCGCAACCAGGACTACCACTGGGTGACTCCCATCCAGGTCCCCGCGGACCAGGCTGTGACGGCGACCGTGACCTGCGAGGCCCCGGGCACCCCCGCCTCGGGCAAGCAGGCACCCACGTGCCACGAACTCCTCAACATCAGCGGAACGTTGAGCGACATCCGACAGGCGCACTGATCCGTTGCCCCCGGGGCGGGCCGTCCTGCCCGCCCCGGGGGCAACCGGACCGGAAAGGTGCACCCGCCGCACCGGCGGTGTCAACGAGCCCTTTCCCCCCGGGATCACCCCGTCCGCCCCCAGCGATCTCGCTCCCCCCATCTCCTCTCACGCCCTGTGACCATGTCAAACCCGACGGCCACCGCGGTCGGCACCCACGCCGACCGACAACCCGTTCGAACCGCACCGATACGGGCCCTGTGCCCTCCCAGGGAAGCCCCGACCGCCCTCCAGGGGCAGACGGCCCGTCCCCCGTGGACCCCCGGACTACCCTCCGCGTACGTTACTGACGCGTACTCAGTACATCAGCAACCCGGCGCCGATCCGCCCCCGTGGCCCTCCTGAAGCCGTATACGCACCGGATCACCACAAGAGGGCAACAAACCCACCGCCACACCCCCGCACCGACCGAACGGGCGGTCTGCCGAGAACCCGACCCCATCGGCGTTCCCGGCCCCCGCCGCCGGGTGCCGGAAACGCCGTTGAGCACCGCCCCCACGGGACGGTGCTCAACGGTTCGTCGGTTTCGTCACACCTTCATCGTCTTGACCGCTACCGTCGCGGCCCCACCACGGCGTACACCGACGCGCCCGCCCCCAACAGCACCAGCGCCGTCCCGGTGGAGGCCGTCGTACCGGGCGGGAAGGTCAGCCAGTGGAGCACCGCTCCCACCGTGCCGTTCGGCGCCGGGGTGAGCAGGACCACCGCGAGCCAGGCCGTCGGCAGCGTCCAGGCGAACGCGGCACCGCACAGCACCGTCCCGAGCGCGGCCAGCCCCACCAGCCCCGCGCAGTCCCGCACGATCACCTCCACCGGCGCGAGCCCCGCCCCCGCCGCCCGGACCGCCAGCACCACCGCCCCGGCGAACACGCCGATCAGCAGCGCGTGCGCCAGCCGACGGGGAGCCCAGCGCAGCCCGGCCGTCCGCTCCAGCACGACGTCCGTCCCACCGAGCCCGACCGAGCAGGCCACCACGTTCGCGCTGAGGACCAGGACCGTCTGCGCCTGGTGCTCCGTCCCCGCGCCGTCCGGCCGGGTCAGGGCCCACAGTGCCGACGTCATCAGCACCACCGCCGCGGCCGAGAGCGGCACCTGCCGGGACCGGGCGTACAGCACCAACCACCTCATCGCGCCGCCTCCCCGCTCACGATCGAAAGCCCGTGGGACGCCGAGCAGGAGAGCATCGTCGCCCGCAGCGCGGCGATCCGCGCCCGCTGCTCGGCCGGCGGCGCCGACGTCAGCTGCTCCCAGGCCGCGTCCGCGTCCGCCCAGATCCTCAGCGAGTACGCGTCGCCGCCCTTGTCGGCGAGCGGCTGGAGCCGTGCGTCGTGCAGCGCCCAGCTCACCGCGATGCTCTGGACGGGGATGTCGGGGCGCCCACCGCCCTCCCGGTCGTTGCTCGGGCGGCAGTTCGGGGCCAGTCCCTGGGCGATCAGCGCGCGGGTCAGCGCCTCGCCCGTGGCGTCGCGGAACAGCCGCTCGTCGAAGTCGACCAGCACGGCATCGGCGGACAGCCGCCGTTCGGCCCCGATGTCCCGCAGCTCGGTGTCCTCCCGCACCGCACTGGGCGCCGCGTCGCCCAGGACCTCGTGCAGCGCCTTCAGTGCCTCCTTGCTGCGGAGGGCGACCTCGGGCAGCCGGTCGCTGTTCACCCTGGTCACACAGACCGGCCCGGCACAGACCGGGGCGGCGGCGGCGCGGTCGACCACATAGCTGTCCCGCGGGGCACCCGGGAGGATCAGCAGGGCCAGGGCCAGCCCGACCACGACCGGCAGCACGGCGAGCGCCCGACCCCGTCGGGTCACGGCGGACAGCAGGGCGAACCCCGTGCCCAACAGGCCGAGCAGCCAGAGCGCTTGGCCGAGGTGGACGGCCCAGGACAGGGTCAGCAGCAGCTCCCTCGGCCACGCGGTCGCCAGGGACAGCTGGGTGAGCTGGTTGGCGGAGCGGCCCGCGGGGTGCGATCCGTCGCTGTTCGGCGTGAGGACCATCGACAGCAGCAGGAAGCCCATCGCCAGCGCCGGCGGGGTGAGCACGGAGGGCAGCGCCCGCGCGACACCCATGCCGAACACCCCGCCCGCGACCAGGCCGAGCGCCGCCACCAGCGAGATCGGCAGCCAGCCCAGCGGCAGGTAGGTCGTCGGGCCCAGCGCCACCTGGACCCCGCCCACCAGGACCAGCACGCCGAAACCCGCCGCCAGCGCGAGCGCCAGCGCACCGCCCGGCGCCGCCGCCCGCCGCCAGGCCGGGCGCGGCGTGCTGCTCAGCAACTCACCCATCCGCGAACGGGAGTCGCGCAGCCCGTACACCGCCCCGAAACCGACGGCCAGCGGCCACCAGAAGACCAGGAAGGAGCGGGTCCACATGGCCATGGAGGTCCACTGCGCCGTCCACCCGGCGGCGCCCCGCCACCAGATCCCGTCGATCAGGAAGAACACCGCGAGGCTGCCCGCCAGCACGGCGAACCCGGCCCACGGGGCGACGGAGCGCCGCAGTTCGATGCCCAGCACCCGACCGTTCACCAGTTGCCCCCCGTCCGGCCGGAGTCCTGGAGCAGGGCCGAGTAGCCGCGCTCCAGCGGGCTGTCGCCCGGGTGCTCGGCACCGCCCGCGGCGGCCAGGTCGTCCGGGGTGCCCTGGAAGACCAGCCGACCCTCGGCGAACAGCACCACGTCGGAGCAGGCCGCCGCGACGTCCTCGACCAGATGGGTGGAGACCACCACGCAGGTGTCCCGGCCCAGTTCCTGCAGCAACTCGCGGAAGCGCAGCCGCTGCGCCGGGTCCAGTCCGGCCGTCGGCTCGTCCAGCAGCAGCACCTCGGGGTCGTTGACGATCGCCTGGGCGATGCCGGCCCGCCGGACCATGCCGCCGGACAGCGTCTTCATCCGGTGGTCGGCCCGGTCCGCCAGACCGACCCGTTCCACCGCCCGTTGCACGGCCGCCGGGACGGCCGCCTTCGGCACCTCCTTCAACCAGGCCATGTACTCGACGAACTCACGGACCGTGAAGCGCTTGTAGTAGCCGAAGTCCTGCGGCAGGTAGCCGATCCGGCGCCGCAGCGCCCGGTGGTCGCCCAGCCCGGCGACGGAGGTGCCGAGCAGTTCCAGCTCACCGCCGGCCGGCCGCAGCACCGTCGCCAACGCCCGGATCAGGCTGGTCTTGCCCGCGCCGTTGGGGCCCAGCAGTCCGTGGGTGCCGAGGCCCAGGGAGAGGTCCAGTCCGTCGACGGCCAGCTTCTTCCGGCCGACCCGCACGCGCAGGTCACTGGCCCGGATCTCCCAGCCGTAGGTCTTCGGCGCGGTCTCGGCCGCGCGCGTCATGGGCACCATGCGGTGGCCCCTTTCGAGGGTCGATGGTCGTTGGGTGTTCAGAGCATTGGGCGTTCACAGCGTCGAGTAGGCGTTCCGCCGGGCGATCACGGCGCCGACGGCGAGGAGCAGGAGCACCGCCCAGACCGGCATCCGGTCCGCCTCCAGGGCGAGCCGCACGGCGAGCGGGACGTGGCCGGTCAGGCCCGCGGGCACCAGCACGGCGATCCCCCAGGCGGCCCCCAGACCGGCGGCGGCCCGGGTCACCCCGATCACGCTGCCCAGGGCCAGCGCGGTGGAGGTGAAGGCCAGCGAGGGCAACAGCCACTGAGCGGCCGTCGTCGTCCCGGTCAGCCAGCCCGCCAGCAGCAGCCCGGGCAGCACCACGGCGAGCACCGCGGTGGTGCGCCTGAGCAGCAGGGGCAGCCCCGCCCGGGCGGTCGAGGCGGTCAGCTCGTACGCCGGGTCCAGCGCGCGCGACCAGGCCGCGGCGACGCCGAACAGCGGCAGCACGGGGGCCACCAGCGACACCGGCGAGGCACCGCCGAGCGGCGTCCCCGGCGCGACCGCGTCCAGCAGCAGCGCCGCCAGGGTGACGGCGGCCGTCATCGCCAGCCACGGCGCCATCACCGGGGTCAGCCAGGCCGACACCCAGCGCGGGCGGCGGCGCCGCGCCGGCGGCCCCGCGGCCGCGTCCAACTGCGGCTCCAGGTCGGCCAGGACGGTGTCCAGCAGCGCGCCGACCTCGGGCGCCCCGGCGGCCACCGAGGCCGCCAACAGGCTCCGGCACGACGCGCAGTTCTCCAGATGGGCCTCCAACGCCCACACGGTGTCCGCCGGCATCGGCACGTCACCCCGGGCGTAGTCGTCGATCAACCGCCTCGACGCGTGTTCCTCCCTCATCCCAGCGCCTCCCGCATCGCGATCCGGGCCCGGCGGGCGCGGGTCTTGACCGTGCCTTCGGGCAGTCTGAGCAGCACGGCCGTCTCCCGGACGGAGAGTCCGTCGAGCACCGTGGCCTGCAGTACCTCGCGCAGTTCCGGCGCCAGCCGCCGCAGCGCGTCGCCGACGTCACCGCCGACGGTCCCGGCGAGCGCCTCCTCCTCGGCGGCGGGCACCACCGACCGCTCGGCGGCGGCGACCGGCGGCTCGGCGTGGTGGGCCCGGCGCCGGAACGCGTCGACCAGCCGACGCGCCGCGATCGTCCACAGCCACCCGACGGCCGTCCCGCCGACCGCACTCCCGGCGAACGCGCCGGCCGCGCGCCACACCGCCAGATAGGTCTCCTGCATGACCTCGGCGACGATCTGCTCGTCCGAGCAGCGGCGGCGCAACCGCACCACCAGCCACGGCGACGTCCGGCGGTACAGCTCCTCGAACGCCCCGCGGTCGCCCCTGGCCACCAGCCGGAGGAGGCGTTCCTCGTCCAGCTCGTCCAGTGCTCTCCTGCGTGATCTCACACCAGCCAGACGCCCGCCACGACGTGCAGGTTCTCACTGTCGCGTGACCTGCGTCACAGTCGCCCGGCTCATTGTCCCGGAAACGCGAAAAGGCCCACCCGGTAACCCGGGTGGGCCTTTTCTGAAGAATTGTTCGGCGGCGTCCTACTCTCCCACAGGGTCCCCCCTGCAGTAC
>NZ_JBIVHS010000045.1:0-49092 GCF_044749365.1 Kitasatospora sp. NPDC089509
CCCAGGACCCGGCGGTGCTGCGCAAGCTGCAGGGCCTCGGCCCGGGCCAGTCCCCGGCCGGCGGCTGGGAGGCCTTCCTCGGCACCCCGGCGGCGCCGCCGGCCCCCTCGTCGGCCGCGGGCTGAGCCGGTTTCTAAAGCTTGTTCCGGAAGGTCGGGGGGGGGAGAGTATTTCTCCGGTATGGGTGGGGGCGCTTCGGGTTAAGCCGGTGTGGGTGGAGACGTCCACGAGGCTGCAGTTGCGGCAGTTCGGGGGCCTGGTGCGCGTGGTGCGTGAGCAGGGCGGCAACGATCCGAGCTGAGGCCGGCTGTGGTGCCTGCCGCTGCTGGACCGGATCCTGCTGATCGCCGTCTACCACCGGACAAATCTGACCATGTGACAGGCGCCGTTGTTCGGGATCTCCTCGGCGACGGTGTGCCGCATCGTTCAGCGCCTCGGCCTACTCCTGACCCTCGAAGCCGTTCTACGCCCGCGGCCGAGCGTGGAACGACTGTTGATCGTGGACGACATCCTGATCCCGGTGCGGGGCCGCAGTGTCGGGGCGTTATCGGTTCTCGGCGAACGTGAAGGTCGTCATCGGCGCCGACACTCGGTTCGTGGTCGCCACCGCCCACCCGGCGCCGGGGAACAAGGCTGACGCCCACGCGTGGTGGGCCTCCGGCCTTCCCGCCAGGTGCGCGCCTGTGTCGAGCACACCTTCGCCCCCATGAAGAACTACAAGATCCTCCGCGACTGCCGACAGAAAGGCGACGGTCGGCACCACGCGGTGCAGGCCGTCGCCCACGTGCACAACCTCGTCCGGGCCACCTGAATCAGCAGGTCAGAGCAGACTCCGGCCTGCCAGCACCCAATCTTCTTCAACAAGTCTTAGTAGGGCTTGGTCAGGTTTGCTCGGAATGGCGTGTCGTTTTGTCGGGTGGTGCGTTGCTTGGGGCTTGACAAGCTGGAGAGATGGCCGAGGGCCGGGGGTTGGAGGCGCTTGCGGCGGAGATGCTCGACGCGTTCACCCGTGCTGACCAGCACTGTTGGGGGACAGGTGGATGCGCGGGGCCTGCTGCTGGACGGCCGGCATAAGTCGGTGGAGCCGATGGCCGCGCGGCTCGGTGAGGACGGTAATCGGCAGGCTCTGGCGCACTTTGCCGCGACGAGTCCGTGGGCCTCGGCACGCCTCCGTGCCCGGGTGACGCGGAGGACGCAGGACGCCATCGCACCGACGGTGCGGAGTATCGACGACACTGGATTCCTCAAAGGGGAACGTGTCCGCGTGCGTGTCGCGGCAGTACAGCGGAACCGCGGGCGAGGTCACCAACTGCCAAGTGGGCATGTCACTCCACCCAGCCCGCGACCACGCTGGCGTGCCAGTCGACTGGCAGCCGGTTTCTCCCGGCGAATGCGGATCCGGACAAGGGCGACCGTCGCAGCCGCTGCCCACGCCCCGTCCAGGCCCGGCCGGGTTATGCCCACCTACAGCGGTACCGGCCGCCTGTAGGCGCCCAAGCACCCGGACAAGCCCCACAGCGTGAAGGACCTGGCCATCACGGCCGGACCGAAAGCGGCCAGGCCGGTGTCGTGGTGGGAGGGATAGTGCCACCTCGCGGCGGCCACCCTCGACCGACTCGAGGCCCCGGTCCGCAGACGGCTCAAACGTCTTCAGTACCGACCCGACACCACCGACGGCTTCGTAGCCGGACACGGGCCTGACTCTCGACACCTCAACGTCACCCTCACAAGCCGAAGTCAAGGCACGAAGGAAGCACTCCTAACCCTATCTTGCATTCAGGGGAGTGTGGCCTAGCATTCTGCCAACAGGTACTTCGCGGTGCGCCATCACTGTAGGCGGTGCGGGCTCGAAAACTCCTGTCTAAGCTCCCAGTTCCTTCGTCGGAGTCCCGAAGAAACACCTTCCCGGCCCGATGAAGCAAAGGCGGTGTAGCCTTCTTTTTTGTGCTGGTCAGGGCGTGGTTAATCCGGGTCGGATTTCGTAGGGATCGCCAGATCCTATCGAGGAGTTGCCGTGAAGGGGAACAGCACAGTGGCGCCGCTATTAGTGCCGATCTCTGGGGAGGCTACAGTCCATGAACGTCCTCGTCGGGCAGCTAGCTTATTCCCTGATGACGCCAACAGGCGCTCGACTCGCTCCACGGTCAGAAGGCCAGGTTGGGGGCGCTGTCCAGGATCACAGACCGGTCGTCCCGCCGGACGGAGATGGTTGGCTCGCCTATTACTTCAGCATACGTATCAGCGGCCGGAGGACGGCTGGTGCACAACTTCCACGCGGACGCGGTCTCGGGGATGGTCGCGGTCGCCCGCCAATTCTCGGCCCCGTAACAGGACATGGGTGTGGACGATGTGGCGGCCACCGAGATCATTGCCGTTCGCGCCGTCGGCAGCGTCTCCGATGTGCGTGGCCACATGGCTGCGATGATGACGGCCCGTCTGGTTGCCACGAGATCCGCGTTCTTACAGCTACGTAGTAGCTGAACACATCAAGGAGAGATCCTCACCTGTATTCGGAAGCGTCACCAGAGGCGCACGACAATCGGCTCCGAGGAGACCAGGGGATGCCGGGGCTGATCCTGTCCGAAGGCTCAAGTGGCGGCTTCAGGGCTGAGGTCAACGCGGTCTGAGGCGTCGCCGGGAGGCTGGCCTGCGAGCGTTACCGCCGATCAGACCGGGCTGAGTCTTACCTGTCCCAGGCCCGTGCTTCTCGTCAGCGCCGGCCCGTTCTCGTCCGCGATTGGTCACCCCCCTGTCCCGGTGAGCGTTCGCGAGGATGCCGCAGCGCGTCCACGCCGCAAGCTCAGGGGCACCAGTAGCAATGGCCAGCAAACTTCTTGACCCAGCAAGCCTGGGCTAGCTCTGCAGTGACAGAGCATCACTGCTCGTGTTCTTGGCCGAACCCTGCCCACCTGACGTACCGACCATCGGAAAGGGAACCGATGCAGCACAGCACACTGATCGTCGCCCGGACGGACCGTGGCACGGCTACCAACGTTGCCAGCCTGTTCGGCGAGTACGACGGTACCAAGATGCCACACCTCATGGGCATCCGGCGCTGTCAGCTCTTCTCCCATCGCGGGCTCTACTTCCACTGTCAGGGCCTCGACTCGGAGAACGGCAGCGAGCGCAGCGAGGCCGCCAAGACTGACCCGGGCTTCGCCGGGATCAGCGAGGACCTTAGGCCGCTCGTCCAGGCATACGACCAGGCCACCTGGCGCTCCCCGGCCGGCGTGGTGGCGCAGTGCTCCTACCACTCGGGGGCGCAGTGAGCGGCGCACCGGGACGCGGCGAGGCCGGGCGCCGGGTAGTCATCACCGGGGTCGGGGTCATCGCCCCCGGCGGCATCGGTACGAAGAATTTCTGGCAGCTGATCTCCGAGGGCCGCACTGCGACCCGGCGGATCTCCTTCTTCGACGCCTCACCGTTCCGCTCCCAGGTTGCCGCCGAGGCGGACTTCGATCCGGAGCTGCACGGGCTGCGCCCGCAGGAGATCCGACGGATGGATCGGGCCGCGCAGTTCGCCGTGGTGACTGCCCGGGAGGCGGTCGCTGACAGCGGTCTGGAGTTCGGCGCGGTCGAGCCGCACCGGATCGGTGTGACGATCGGCAGCGCGGTCGGCGCGACGATGGGTCTGGACCAGGAGTACCGGACGGTTAGCGACGGCGGCCGGCTGGAACTCGCCGACCACAAGTACGCCGTGCCGCACCTGTACAACTATCTGGTGCCCAGCTCGTTCGCGGCGGAGGTCGCGTGGGCGGTCGGCGCCGAGGGGCCGAGCACGGTCGTTTCGACAGGGTGCACCTCGGGCTTGGACGCCGTCGGGTACGCCGTCGAGCTGATCCGTGAGGGCACTGCCGACGTCATGGTGGCCGGGGCGACGGACGCGCCGATCTCGCCGATCACGGTAGCCTGTTTCGACGCGATCAAAGCGACGACCCCACGCAACGATGACCCGGCGCATGCCTCCCGGCCGTTCGACGCGAGCCGAAACGGCTTTGTGTTGGGCGAGGGCTCCGCGGTGTTCGTGCTGGAGGAGCTGGAGAGCGCCCGGCGGCGCAGTGCGCAGGTCTACGCGGAGGTGGCCGGGTACGCGACGCGTTCTAACGCCTTCCACATGACCGGGCTGAGGCCCGACGGACGGGAGATGGCAGAGGCGATCCGGGTCGCGATGGACGAGGCGCGGCTCAACCCGGAAGATGTCGACTACATCAACGCGCACGGCTCCGGCACCAAGCAGAACGACTGGCACGAGACGGCTGCCTTCAAGCGAAGCCTCGGCGACCACGCCTACCGGGTGCCGGTGAGCTCGATCAAGTCGATGGTCGGGCACTCGCTCGGCGCGATCGGCTCGATCGAGGTTGCGGCCTCGGTGCTCGCGATTAAGTACGACGTCGTGCCGCCGACCGCCAACCTGCACACCCCCGACCCGGAGTGCGACCTCGACTACACACCACTGGTCGCACGGGACTGGCGCACCGACGCGGTGTTGTCGGTCGGCAGCGGCTTCGGCGGGTTCCAGAGCGCAGTGGTGCTCGCTGACGCGGAGCGGAGTATCCGATGACCCGCGGCCCCGTGGTGACCGGTTTGGGCATCGCCTCGCCCACCGGCCTCGGCCTGGAGGCCTACTGGAAGTCGACGCTGGACGGGCGGAGCGCGATCGGCCGGGTCTCGCGCTTCGACCCGTCCTCGTATCCGGCTCAACTGGCCGGGGAGATCCGCGGGTTCGTTGCAGAGGAACACCTCCAGGCGAGGCTGCTGCCGCAGACTGATCGGATGACCAGGCTCGCGCTGGTGGCCGCTGACTGGGCGCTCGCCGACGCGGGCGTGGTGCCCGCCGAGCTGCCCGAGTTCGACATGGGCGTGATCACCGCGAGTGCCTCGGGCGGCTTCGAGTTCGGCCAGAACGAGCTGCGGGCGTTGTGGAGCAAGGGCGGACGGTACGTCAGTGCGTACCAGTCGTTCGCCTGGTTCTACGCTGTGAACAGCGGCCAGATCTCGATCCGCAACGGCATGCGCGGCCCGAGCAGCGTCGTCGTCGGAGACCAGGCCGGCGGGCTCGACGCGCTGGCCCAGGCCCGCCGCCAGATCCGCCGGGGCACGCCGCTGGTGCTGACCGGCGCGGTCGACGCCGCGATCTGCCCGTGGGGCTGGGTGGCACAGCTTGCGAGCGACCGGCTGACCGTCAACCGGGACCCGCGGCGGGCATACGTGCCGTTTGACGACGCTGCGTCCGGGCATGTGCCGGGAGAGGGCGGCGCCCTGTTGGTGCTGGAGGACGCCGGGAAGGCCCGGGCTCGGGGCGCCGGTCGGGTGTACGGCGAGCTGGCCGGCCATGGCGCCACTATCGATCCGGCACCGGGCAGCGCCCGCCCGCCCGGCCTGCGCAGGGCCGTCGAACTGGCCCTGGCGGACGCGGGGGTGAGCGCCACGGATATCGACGTGGTGTTCGCTGACGCGGCTGCCGTGCCCGAGCTGGACAGGGCCGAGGTCGAGGCCCTGACCGGCTTGTTCGGTGTGCGCGGGGTGCCAGTGACGGCTCCGAAGACAATGACCGGACGGCTGTATTCGGGCGCCGCGCCGCTGGACGTCGCCGCCGCCCTGCTGAGCATCCGGGACGGCGTGATCCCGCCGACCGTCCACACCGACCCGGCCAGGCGCTATGGGCTCGACCTGGTCACCGGCGCGCCGCGGGAGGCTGTGGTACGCATCGCGCTGGTGATCGCCCGCGGGTACGGCGGCTTCAACTCGGCCGTCGTCGTCCGCGCCGCCACTCACTGACCCAACGGAGGAGACCCCCATGAGCACCGATCTGTTCACGCTGGCTGACCTGGAACGCATCCTGCTGGAGGGTGCTGGTGCGGCCGAACCGCTCACCGCCGACGCCGAGTTCGATTACCTGGGCTACGACTCCCTCGCGCTGCTGGAGACGCTCACCCGGATCGAGCGCGAGTACGGCATCACTCTCAATGAGGACGTCCTCGGCCACGCCCGCACACCGGCAGGTCTGATCGACGCCGTCAATGCGCACCTGACCGCGCACGTCGCCCGAGACCTCGATCTGCCGGCCGGAGAAGTGGCGACATGACGCAGGACGACAAGGTGGGTTCTGGTTACCGGACCGCGCCGCAGGATATCCAGTGGCTGCTGCGCGCCGCTTCGACAGTATTGAGCTGCGGCCGCGTAGCTGACCCCTTCGACAGGACTCCCGCCTCGCAAAGCTCGCGCCAGGCACGGCGCCTCCGCTCGACGGACCGTACGCTGATCCGCAGAGCGGCCGCAAACTCCGCGTTCTTCTGCCAGCCCTCGAAACGCTCCACGGGCCAGGAGGCGCAACCGCTCCCGCGCGGTTCTCTCGGCGCCGGTCAGCCCGCCGCCCTGCGCGTACCTCAGGCAACCGTGGCTACTGGTGTCGACGTCCAGCTGTCAGGCGAACGGCTCCGACATCGCTCAACCAAGTTCATTAGTCCGTGGGGGACTTCGGATCGGCGTCAGGGGCCGGGGTGAGCTGCAGGGGGCTCTTCGAAATCTGGCTCGGCAAGCGGGTGTTCACCACCGAGGGCGACGTCGCGAAGGTTGTCACGCCCGTGCCGTCCACGGAGTCGGCCAGGGCGCTGGGCGCAGATCGTCCTCGACCTGCTCGCCGAGGAGCCCGAGCCGGTGGACGCCTTCGGTGGCACGGCCTACTCCACCGGACCCACCCGACGGGCCATGCGGCAGGCCCGTCACCGGCTGTTCCTCAAGCCCACTCCGGCGACGACCGTCATCCCAGGCGGTTTCAGCCTCGACGACTTCGCCATTGACACCCACGCCGGCACGGTGACCTGTCCCGCCGGCCACACCGTTGCGCTGTCGGAGCCGTCCGGCCGACACTTGCAGCGCAAGGCGGTCTTCACCGGTCAGTGCACCGACTGTCCCCTGCGCAAGCGATGCAGCCGGGCCAAGGCCGGGCGGATCGTCACCATCCGTCCCGACCATGACCTCATGGCCCAAGCCCGCCAGAGCGCGAACGACCCCGAATGGCAGGCCACCTACCGCCGCTGGCGCCCGCCCGTCGAACGCGCCGTCGCCTGGCTCGTCGCTCACGGCAACCGACGCCTACGGCACATCGGCACTATCAAGAACAACGCCTGGCTCCACACCCGCGCCGCCGCCCTCAACCTACGGACCCTGATCAACCTCGGACTCACTCACAACGGCACCACCTGGCAGATCGGGGCCGCCGCCTGACGGCGGCAGCCCCGATCACACCAAGATCTTCATCAGCGTTCTAGGCCCGGTCCCGGCGACCGGCGCGCTCGGGTCGTTTCTCGCTGTGTGGGACAGGACGATGCCCGATTTTTTTCCGTTTTTGATGAACTGCAGGATGTCGCGTGGGTTTGGGCGGTAGCTTCGAATGGCAGTCAGGCCGTGCTTCGGGTCCGAATGTCCAGGCCGGTCGGCTGTGTGCCCGAACTCCTGAGGTTCTCCGAAAAGAATGGATGTGAGACGTTGTCGCGTCTGAATTCGGCGGTGCCGTCCGATTGTAACCGTGTGGCGAAGTTCAGGCGATCCGACTACCGGCGGATCGCTAACTTGGAGATCAAAGACTTCATCGCCTACCGCAATTCGATCTTGAGTCGCCAGGCTGATGACTACTACACGCGGGCGCTCCAAGCGAGTTTCTTTTCCAATGGCGTGACCGGGATATTCGAGTCACTTCAGCCGGACATTCTTTGGAATGTCGCCGCGCAGCATGACTTTCGCTACACTATCGGCCCGAATGTCACACTTCGGGCAGAATGGGAGGCCGAGCGGAGGGATGCAGACAAGCAATTCTGTCAGAACGTACGAGGAATTCGATGCAGTGGTTCGGATAGCGAACTCGTAAAGGCGATCGACCGGTTCCTCTGGTTGGTCAGCGCTGACATCAAGTCAGCGGTCCTGTCTGTGGTGGGAAACTCCTTCTTCGCCAGGAGTCCGATCAACGATGACGCCGAGGTCAAGGACATAGACCTTCCCCTATGTCCCCCGACCCGACCGGTGACGGCCGAAAGCGCTGGATGACGTGATGGAGGGCCGCGTTGAACGCCTTCGAGATCACCTTCGACGACCGACTCTCCGCCGGCCGCTGCCAACTCAACCCAACCGCTCGCACCGCTTCACATCCAGGACTGTATAGACCCGTCAGGACCATTCGGCTGGGTAGTCCAGTGCCTCTCGCGCGTACGGATTCCTGGAGTGGGAGGCCAGGCTGTGCCGGAACTGGTCTGCGAGTCCTGGAGGCAGCCACCTGCACGGTCGACGGTGCGGCGGAGGGTACCTGCGGCCTCTTCGATCTGTCCGGCGGCTACTTGGATCTTCGCGACGACACACAACTGGAGGGGGTATTAGGGGGACGGAGGGTGATTCGGAGCGGCGACTCCCGGAGCATCGACATCACAGCCATGGTGCAGAGCTGGTCGCCGAATGTCGCCGTCGCCAGTGCTTCCCGAATTGGTGACCCAGGGCCATGTCGCAGCAACTGTACGTGTCGCATGGCCCGATCCAGCCCAGTAGGCGCGGTTTCCGGCAGTGGGCTGTTGTCGTGAAATCCCTGTTCCCTAGGGTGACTTGAAGCCCAAACGACACCTCCACGATCTCGTCGGCTCCCACAGCATCGCGTTCAACGACCGCTCGCTGCGCCCTCACCGCACCCTGGCCCGCGCCTGCGGTGGGACCCCGCCAGCGTCCCGCGGGCGGCCTGGCTAGCTTCCGGGGCCGCCGCTGGCCAGCTGAACGCCTCCACCTGATCGGCAGCAACGCCGGCCGCGACCCGGAACCGATCCACTGACGCGACATCGGGGCCTGGCGCTTCTGTACCGCCCCGGCCCTGACGGCGACACCGCCCGCCTTCGGGCTGTAGGCCCAGCCGCACCGGAACGCCCCGTCTGGGCAAGGTCGTTACCCTGGGCCGGATGTGGAGGAAACCGGGCATGGCGCGGCTCAGGGTGCGGCGGACCAAGGCGATGTTCCGGGACCTGGATCGCCCCCATCTGCAACGCCGCAAACGCACGTACCGCTGGGCCGACCGGATGGATCCGCGACGGTGCGACGTACCGGCTGGAACACGAGGTCTACCAGTGGCTGGGCCATCCCTGACCGAGCGGCTGACTGGCCTGTACCGCACGACTGACCCCGCCCGGCCGGGGGAGGGCAGCCGCCGAATCCGCCGGACGCTGACGGACTCCCACCCGGCGCGGCCGCCTGTGGAACTGATCGGCCCGCAGCGGTGGTGCGACCTCGGGCGTCACGCCATCAAGGAAGGCCAACTGGGCTGGGCGCAAAGGAACTTCGCCGGGCCCAATGAGCTCGGCGACCCGCATGTGCGCGAGCGGGTCGCCTACCTCGCCCTCCTGCGGGTGGGGGACGGCCGACCGGGCCCGGGCGTGCGAAGCCCTGACGGCCGTCCGCGAGGTGCATCCGATCCTCGGCCCGGAGCGGCTGTTCTACCGGGGCCGCCTGCCTTCCTCGCTGGCCTGGAGCCGGACCTCCCGCCCGGGCGGACCCTGGCGGGACTGCCAGTGCCCCGGCCGGACCTGCTTCAGCTTTGGCTGGCCCGGCCCTTCCTGCGCGCTGGCGCGCACACCGAGGCCCGCACCAGGCTGCGCGCGTGTCGCGAGGCGGTGCCGCTGGCCCGGCTTTCGGACTGGACGCTGCCTGCAGGGCAGGTCGGCGACCCGTCGGCCGCCGACTTCCTGGCCCTGGCCAGGGCCCAACTCGCCGAACTGGAAAGGGATTCGGCATCCCGGTGCGCCGTCCCAGGCCCGGGCGGGCACCCTCCTGCGGCTGGACCCGGGCCGGCTGCACGAGGCCCCGCCGACCCGGTAGCCGAGCAACCCCGCGACTTGGCTGACGGTGCGTGCCGACGGTGTTACGCTCGCAGAAAGGAGAGTCAGCTCTCACTTGTCGGCCCGGGACGGGAACCCCGCCCACGGCCGCGGCCCGGACGGCCGGGAGGGGGAGCGGCTCCGCCGAGCGCGCACCGCCCCGTGGCCTTCGGCCGGTGAGGAGAGACCATGACCGCCCCCGCACCCGCACCCCGGTTACCCTTCGAGCGCCCCAACGCCCTGGACCTGGCGCCCCTGCTCGCGCGGCTGCGCGAACAGGGCCCGATCACGAGGGTGACGACCCCCGCCGGCGACCCGGCCTGGCTGGTGACCCGCTACGAGGAGGCCCGGGAGGTCCTGAGCGACACCCGGTTCTCCCGGCAGCGCCCCGACACCGAGGACGGGCCGCGGATCTCCACCTCGGCCCTGCACACCCGCCCGGCCGGCACCCCCGAGGAGGAGGACCGCGAACACGCGCGGATGCGGCGGATGCTGGCGCCCGCGTTCAGCGCGCCGCGGATGCGCCGCCTGGGCGAGCGGATCGGCGAACTCGCCGAGTCCTGCCTGGACTCGATGGAGGCGGAGCACGCGCGCCACCCGGACCGCGCCGTCGACCTGCACGAGCACCTGTCGTTCCGGCTGCCGGTGATGGTGATCTGCGAACTGCTGGGCGTGCCGATCGCCGACCGGGACCTGCTGCGCGGCTGGTCCGAGCGGATCGCCGCCCTGTACGGCGGGGAGGACGCGGCGGCGGCGATGGCCGAGTTCGAGGCCTACGTGGCCGCCGTCGCCGAGGACAAGCGCGAGCGGCCGGGGCAGGACGTGTTCAGCGACATCCTGGCCGTGCAGGCGCAGGACCCCTCGTTCACCGAACAGGAGATGACCCGCCTGGCGGTGGGCCTGCTGTTCGCGGGCCACGAGACCACCTCGGCCCGGATCGACCTGGGCGTGCTGTTCCTGCTGGGCGACACCGCCCGGCGGGACCGCTTCGCCGCCGACCCGCAGGGGACGGTGCGCGCGACCGTGGAGGAGATCCTGCGGATGGCCGCGCCCGGCGGGCTGGGCCTGACCCGCTTCGCCCGCGAGGACCTCACCGTCGCCGGGACGGCGATCGCCCGGGGCGAGGCGGTGCTGGTGGCGATCAACGCCGCGAACCGGGACGCCCGGGCCTTCGAGGAGCCGGACGCCTTCGACCCGTCGCGTTCCCCCAACGCCCACCTCGCCTTCGGCCACGGCGGCCACTACTGCATCGGCAACTCGCTGGCCCGCACCGAGCTGCAGACCGCGCTGACCGCGCTGTTCCGCCGCTTCCCCGGCCTGCGGCCGGCGGTGGACCCGCACAGCCTGCGCGACCACTCCGAACGGCTGGCGGGCGGCCTCGGCGAGGTCCCGGTCCGGTGGTGGTGAACGGGGGACGGCGCAACCAGCGGGTGGAGGCGGACGCCGCGCGCTGCGTGGCCTCGGGGCAGTGCGCGGTGACCGCGCCGCTGGTGTTCGACCAGGACGAGGACGGGCAGGTCGTGGTGCTCACCGCCGAGCCCGTCGGGGCGGCCGCGCAGCAGGCCCGCGAGGCGGCCGCCAGGTGCCCGGTCTCGGCGCTGCGGCTGCGCCCGGCGGGCTGACGGGGAGGCCCGTACCGCAACGGCGGCGGCCGGACCCCCGGTGAGCAGTGGGGGTCCGGCCGTCATCGTGGTGCTGTCGGGTCATGCCCGGGAGGGTGTCCCGGTGGGGGGTCAGTGCTTGCCGTGACGCCGGGAGAGCCAGAAGAGCCCGCCACCGGCGGCCAGCAGGAGCGTCACCAGGGCGATCTCGCCGATGGTGCCGGCACCGGTGTGCGGCAGCACGCCTCCGGGCGGGCGGCCGTGTCCCGGGTGCCCGCCCGAGGGGCTCGGGCTGCCGCCGGGCGACGGCGAGCCGCTGGGGCTACCGCTGGGGCTACCGCTGGGGCTGCCGCTCGGGCTGCCGCTCGGGGAGGGCGACCCGCTGGGGGACGGCGAGCCGCTCGGAGAGGGCGAACCGCTGGGCGAGGGCGAGCCACTGGGGGACGGCGAGCCGCTCGGCAGGATGATGTCGACGTGCGCGCGGCACCGGGCGTCGGTGGAACCCGCCTGGCAGTCGGTCGACTTGGCCGAGACGATCGGGTTGTCCAGGAACTGGTCACCCGAGTACGGGTTGTTGACCTTCACCTGGTAGGTGAAGCTGCCGTGCTGCCCCGAGGTGAGCTGTCCGGTCCAGGTGATCGTCCTGGCCACCGGGTCGAAGGTCGCCGTGGGCACCGTCGAGCTCAGCGAGCCGTCCACGAAGCTGCTGTGCTGCAGCACCTGGCTCAGGTCGTCGGTGACCGAGGGGAGTTCACCGTCCGGGAACTGGTCGTTGCCGGTGTTGGCGTAGGAGACCGTGTAGGTGACGACGTCGCCCGGGCTGGCCGTGGTGCGGTCCACCGACTTGGCCACCACGAAGCTGGGCTCGTCGGCGTCGACGAAGCAGGCGTCGGTCGCCGGGTCGATGGTGCAGGCCGTGATCTGCCCGTTGCCGGCCCGGTGCCGCGCCACGTCGGGGCGGGGCAGGTCGCGCAGGTAGGAGTCCGGGATCAGCGCGGAGCGGTTCGCCGGGGGCAGCGGGTTGCTCAGGTCGGTGCCGCCGTGGTGCGGGTAGAGCGCCCGGACGATGTTCACCAGCTCGGTGTTGCCGGGCTTGAGGCCCTCGGCGGTGATCGACAGGTGGATGGTCACCGTCGCGCCGGCCGGCAGGTCGCCGCGCCAGACCACGAAGGAGGGCGCCACGTAGCTGATGGTGCCGATGTCCGCCTGGGCGTCCGCGTCGTACTTGGACTCGCCGACGATCTGGGACATGTCGTCCTCGAGGCCCGCCTGGCGGGCGCCGACGAAGTCGACCGTGCCGTCGTTGGTCGCGGTGATCGTGTAGTGGATGGTGTCGCCGATCTCGACGTCACTGCGGTCCTCGACCTTGGAGACCGTCCAGTGCGGCGAGCCGAGCTCGACGTGGCAGCCCGGCTCGGTGCCGGTCGGGCAGTTGCTGAACTTCGGTCCGGTGACCGCGTCGCGCAGCATCTTCGGGCCGTTGTCGGGGTCGTTGGCCGTCAGGGTGTAGACGATCTTCGTGCTGTCGCCGGGGTTCAGGTCACCGACCCAGGTCAGGACGGGCTGGACGTAGGACAGCTTGCCGGTGCCCACCGTCGCGTCGTTGTCGTAGACGGCGTCGGCGAGGTCGCCGCCCAGGTCGTCGGTCACCACCGCGCCGGTGATCGGCACGTTGCCGTCGTTGGTGAGGGTGATCGTGTAGGTGATCTTCTGGCCCGGGAGGTAGTAGTCCCGGTCCGCGGTCTTGACGATCTGCAGGTGGCAGTACTGCGGATCGTTGTTGTCGCCCCTGGGGGCGGCGAGGGCCTTCGTGGCCGGGCGCGCCGGCGCGGGCGCCGCGGCCGGGGCGGCGGGCGCCACGGCGGCGGGCGGGTTCGCGGCCGCCGCGCGGGCGGGCGGGTCCACCTGCGCGCTGGACGGCAGCGCGGCGGCCAGCAGGCCGCCGCCCGACAGACAGAGTGCGATGAGCGGGCCGACCCAGCGGCGAGCGCCTCTCATCGGCGTACCTCGCCGGTCGGGGCGGGCACTCCCAAGGTTCTGGTCACTGCATCTCCTTCGTGATGCCGGGTGGTTAGGCCGAGAATAAATAAGGGAATGCCGAAAGAATTGGACCAACGCGAAGTCGCTGGCCATTCTGATTAAAACTCAGTTTTTATACAGATCGGCCTTTTGTGGCAGGTCGGGGGCCGTGAAATCGAACCGGTCGTCATCATGGGAAAACCCGTTCGCATTCACTCCTGCGGCGGGGCGCCGGCGCGTCAGGGCGTGCGGGTGCGCAGCGCGGGGGCGGGGCAGGGCAGCGGGCGGGCCCCGGCGGGGGAGAGGCCGTCCAGGACCAGGGCCAGGTACCGGCGCCAGCCGTCCTCGCGCGGGTCCATCGTCCACAGCACCGAGACCAGCATGACGACGACGCGGTGCAGGTCGTCGGAGACCAGGTCGGCGCGGAGCACGCCCGCCCGCTGGCCGCGCGCCAGCAGGTCGTCGAGGGCGGCGAAGAACTCCTCGCCGGTCGCCGGGGTCAGCACCCCGGCGGCCCGGGCGGCGGCCAGCACGTTGTGGTCGCCGGCCACCGACTCCAGCGCCGTCCCCAGCACCCGGGCCAGCGCGGCCGCCGGGTCGGGGTCCAGGGCGGCCGCCTCGATGACGGGCCGGACGTTCTCGGCGAAACGGGCGTCCAGCACGGCCCGCAGCAGCGCGGCCTTGTCGGGGAAGCGGCGGAACAGCGTGGCGGCCCCGACCCCGGCCCGGCGCGCCACGTCGTCCAGGTGGGCGTCGGGCCCCTGCTCGGTGAAGACCTCCCGGGCGGCCCGGACGATCCTCTCCACGTTGCGGGCGGCGTCGGCGCGCAGCAGCCGGGGCGAGTCGAAGGCCATCCCGGCACCCTATCCAAGGCCCGCGGCGCCGGCTGTCCGGCCACGGGCACCCGCCATCGTCGGTGCTCCGCCGGGTTTCGGTCCGCATCCGCGTTCCTTCACGCCAGAGAGGATGATCATTCAGCTGTCGAATCGTCAGTTCCGCTTCCATGCAAGGAATCCGGCGTAACCGGCCGCAACAAACAGCCTCCCACGAACCATCCGCTGCCACCGTACGGCCGGGGACACGGGGACGGACGAGCGGGCCGGCGGGGAAGGGGTGCCCGGACCTGCGGGGACGTCGTGGGATATCCCAGATCCCGTCCCGGCGTGGTGGGACGGGCGACCGGATGGCAGCTTCCTGGCAGGCGGGACGCCGACCGGCGCCTCCCGCCGGCAGGGGACCCGCGTACCGCGCCCCACAGGTGCCTTCACGCGTCCGCACTGCCCTCCCGCATCGACAGCACGGAGGCTCAGCATGATCGTCAAGAAGGCGGCCGCACTCCTGGCCGCGGCCACCATCGGTGGCATCCTCATGGGCGCCACCCCGGCCCTCGCCAGCAGCGGCGGCTGCATCAGCGGGGACGCCTGCCTCTACTACAGCCCCAACAAGGGGGGCGCGTTCTTCGGCAAGAGCGAGACCGGCAACTACGACGGCGCCTACTTCGGCGGCGGCGGCGCGGGCAACGGCCAGGCCGTGATCAACAACGCGGCCTCGGTGGAGAACCTGAGCACCTGGTGGAACCTGCGCGTCTACTACGGTCCGGACCTGTCCGGCCCCAACCAGTACGTCCCCAAGGGCCAGTGGGTCAACCTCGGCCCCGTGCCGTGGAACGGCGGCTCGGTCGACATGCGCAACAACAACCACTCCCAGGGCTGGTACGTCTAACCCCCCTCGTGCACCAGGCCGCGCCGTCCCCGCACCCAGGGGCGGCGCGGCACCCCGACCGTGGAAGAAGCCCCGAGATGCCCGCCCTCACCCGCACAGCCCTGCCGCGGCGCCCGTCGGCCCCGCTCATCGCGGCACTCGCCGCGCTTCCGCTGCTCGCCGCGGGCTGCGCCGGCACACCGGGCCCCGCGGCGGCCCACGCCATGGCGCCCCCGGCCATCACCGAGCCGCCCGTCCTGACCCAGGTCGCCGACCGGTCCCTGCCCGTCGAGACCTACCTGCTGAGCGGCGCGCAGTACCGGCAGCTCTCCGCCGCGGAGGACGTCCTCGTCGGCCAGTGCATGCAGGACTTCGGCCTCCCCTACGAACGCCCTCCCGCCCCGGACGCCGCGCCCACCGGCCAGACCACCCACCGCTACGACCCGGTCGACCCCCAGGTCGCGGCCGCCCACGGCTACCACCCGGCCGACCCCAACGCGGGCGCCAAGCCCGCCGAACCCAGCATCAGCCCCGACGCGGCCACCGTCCTCGGCGCCGGCGCCGGCGCAGGTCCGAGCGCGTCCGCCACGCCCCGCAGCTACCGGGGCAAGGCGGTCCCGCCCGGCGGCTGCCTCGGCCAGGCCCACGCCCGGCTCACCGCCCACGGCGGCACCGGCCGGGACCCGGACCTGGTCGTCGGCATCAACTTCGGCGGCTACCAGCAGTCCACCACCGACCCCCGGGTGAAGGACGTCTTCCAGAAATGGTCCGCCTGCATGAAGGCCAAGGGGTTCGGCTACGCCACCCCTGCCGACGCGGCCAAGGACACCCGCTGGAAGTCCGCCCCCCAGCCCACCCCCGACGAACTCGCCACCGCCACCGCGGACGTCGCCTGCAAGGCCGCCACCAACGTCGTCGGCGTCTGGTACACCGTCGAGTCCGCCTACGAGGCCCAGGCCATCCAGCAGAAACTGCCGGAACTCACCCGCATCAAGCAGGACAACGACGCCATGCTCGCCATCGCCAGGTCCGTCACCGACACCGGGCACTGACGTCGGACAGCGACGCCGGACGCGGCGGGCCGGCGGACCGTCACCCGGGGGAGGGCCAGAGGCCCGGGCTATGACCCCATAGGGGGCCGCCCACTACCCGGAGTTGGTGGGTGCACGGAGGATTCCCTGTGTACCCACTCAGCAACGGACGAGGGAAACACGTGCAGTTGAGAAGAATGGCCGCCGCCACCGTCGTCACCGCCGGGGTCACCGGAATCGTCGCGGTGGCGCCCGCCCCCGCCGCGCCGGCCACGGCGGGGGAGCGTCGCCCGTCGCCCTCCGCCCCGCACGCGTCCGGCCCGGCGGCGGAGCCGTCCCCGAGCGCCACCCCGACCGCCTCCCGGAAGCCGGCCGCGGCGGAAGCGGCGCTGGAACTGCGCGGCCTGCCCGGCGAGTTCGTCCCCGGCGCGGACTGGCGGGAGTTCACCGCCGTCCTGCACCACGGGGACCCGGCGAAGCAGTTCCGGCCGCTGTTCTTCCAGGTCCACGACACCCAGGGGGCGGGGCTGAAGGTCGGTCAGATCGAGGTCCAGTACTTCTGGGACGGCCGGTGGTGCTCCACCGAGTCCTTCAACGACCCGGAGACGGACGACTGGTATGACTTCCCGATCCCCCTGGACGAGGGACCGGTCCCGGCGGACGTCACCGAGATACCGGTCCGGCTGAAGTTCCGCGCGGACGCCCCGCTCACCGACCGGGTCGACATCGGCCTCATTGCCAGCTACGGCCCCACCGAGGTCGTGAAGATCCAGCACCTGAAGGTCATCCGGCTGGTCCGCGGCACCCCCACCCCGACCGCCACCCCCACCGGCACCCCCACAGTCACGCCGACCGGTACGCCCACTGCCACTCCCACCGCCACCGGCAGCCCGGAGCCGTCCCCCACCGCCACCGGCAGCCCGGGAACCCCCGGCCCCTCCGAAACCCCGGGCCCCGAACCCGCCGATCCCGGGCCCGCCGACCCCGAACCCGCCACCCCGGCGCCGGGCGGCGAACTGGCCCGCACCGGTGCGGACTCCGTCGGCACGCCACTGAAGGCCGGCCTGGTCGCGCTCGGCGCGGGCGCGGCACTGGCCCTCGCCGCCCGGGCCGCCCGCGCGCGACGGCGACGGCACTGACGGTCCCGCCGACGCCCGAACCCGCCCGGACGGTAGGGCACTCGGCCCACCCGTCCGAACCGCCACGACGTCTGCGAAGCCGCCATGCCGCTGTCCCACCGTGTGCCCGACCTGTCCAGCCTGGAGATGCTGCTCGCGGTCGCCCGGCTCGGCAGCCTCGGCAAGGCCGCCGGGGAGGCCGGCATCAGCCAGCCGGCCGCCTCCGCCCGGATCCGGGTCATGGAGACGCAGATCGGGGCCGGTCTGCTGGAGCGTTCGCCCAACGGCTCCCGTCTCACGGCGGCCGGAGCCCTGGTCGCCGGCTGGGCGGCCCGGGTACTGGAGGCCGCGGAGGCCCTGGACGCGGGCATCGAGGTGCTGCGCGGCGAGCGCGAGGACCGGCTTCGGGTCGCGGCGGGCCAGACGGTGGCCGAGTGCCTGCTGCCCGGCTGGCTGGTCGGGCTGCGGGCCGAACGCCCGGACACCTTCGTCTCGTTGAGCGCCGACAACTCCCGCGCCGTGGCCGAGAAGGTGCTCCGCGGCGAGGTCGACCTCGGGTTCGTCGAGAGCGCCACCGTCCCGCCGGGGCTGGACGCGGCCGTGGTGGCCCGGGACGAACTGGTGGTGGTGGCCGCCCCGCAGCACGCCTGGGCGCGCCGCAGCCGGGTCCGTCCCGCGGAGCTGGCGGCCGCCCGGCTGGTCCTGCGGGAGCCGGGGTCGGGCGCCCGGCAGGTCCTGGCCGGCGTCCTGGCGCCGTACGGCGGCCTGGCCGGCCCGCTGCTGGAGCTGTCCTCCTCGACGGCGGTGAAGGCCGCCGCGGTCTGCGGGGCCGGGCCGGCGGTGCTCAGCCGGCTCGTGGTCGAGGAGGAACTGCGGGCCCGGCGGCTGGTGGCCGTCGACATCGCCGGGGTCGACCTGGGCCGGGCCCTGCGGGCGGTCTGGCCCACCGGCCACCGGCCCCGGGGCCCGGCCCGCGACCTGCTGTCGACGGCCCGCCGCGCGGCCCGCGCCGATCCCGGCCGCCCGGCGCGGGCGCTCCGGGTCGGCACCCGGCCAGACGCAACTCCTTCGCGTTAAGCTGTGGTCCATGAGTGCCAAACCGACCACACGCCCCGGCGGGCGCAGCGCCCGCGTCCAGCAGTCCGTGCACCAGGCCGTGCGCGATCTGGAGGCGGAGGTGGGGCGGGACGCGCTCACCGTGCCGCTGATCGCCGCCCGCGCCGGGGTGACGCCCTCCACTGTCTACCGGCGCTGGGGCGACCTGCGGGAGCTGCTGTCCGACGTGGCCGTGGAGCGGCTGCGCCCCGACGCCCCGCCGGCCGACCACGGCAGCCTGCGGGCTGACCTGGAGGCCTGGGCCCTGCAGTTCGCGGAGGAGATGGACTCGACGGCGGGCCGCACGTACATCCGTGACGCCCTGCTGGGCGACCCCGAGCAGGGCAACGCGGTGCGCTGCTCCGACTACGCCGCCGATCAGCTGAAGGCCCTCGGAGTGCGGGCGGCCGGGCGCGGGGAGGCCGTGCCCGGGGTGGAGACCCTGTTGGACGCCGTCGTCGCCCCGCTGATGTACCGGATCCTGTTCCGCCCCTCCGACCTGTCCCAGGCCTACGTCGACCGCCTGGTCGCGGCGGCGCTCGGCAGCCCCCCGCCCCCGCCGGCCGCCTAAAAGCTAAATATTTGCGTCATGGGAGCCCGAGTGCCTAGAGTGCTTAACGCAAAGCATTCGCCTTAACGGTTCGAGGTGCTCCCATGACCAGCGTCACCGCCCTACCCCCCACCCACCCCCACCCGCGTTCCCGCCGGCTGCCCCTGCTGAGCCGTCAGGGCGCCTTCCGGCTGCACGCCTCGGTCCTGGTGACCCTGCTCGCCGCCTCCAGCGCACCGACCCCCCTCTACGCCCTCTACCAGAGCGCCTGGCACTTCTCCGCCCTCACGCTCACCGTCGTGTTCAGCGCCTACGCACTCGCCCTACTGGCGGCCCTGCTGACCGCCGGCACGCTCTCCGACCACCTGGGCCGGCGCCCCGTCCTCGCCGGGGCGCTGCTGGCCGAAGCCACCGCGATGGCCCTCTTCGCCACCGCCCAGTCAGTACCCGCGCTGATCGCCGCCCGGATCCTCCAAGGCCTGGCCACCGGCGTCGCCACCAGCGCCGCCGGAGCCGCCCTGCTCGACTTCGAGGACCCCGACCGCCCCGGCCGGGCCACCCTCGTCAACGGCATCACCCCCGTCGCCGGCATGGCAGCCGGCGTGCTGGCCGCCACCGCCCTCACCCAGTACGCCCCCGCCCCCACCCACACCGTCTACCTCCTCCTGCTCCTGCTCCTCACCACCCAGGCCGCCGCCGTCCTGCGCACCCCCGAAACCGCCCACCCCCACCCCGGCGCCCGACGCTCACTGCGCCCCACCATCACCCTCGCCCCCGCCTCCCGCCCGGCCATGGCCCTCGCCGCACCCGGCATCATCGCCGCCTGGGCACTCGGCGGCTTCTACTCCTCCCTCGGCCCCTCCCTCGCCCGCCTCATCGCCCCGCACACCACCCCCGCCACCGGCGGACTGATCTTCTTCACCCTGACCGCCGCGGCCGGCCTGGCCGGCCACGCCGCCCGGGCACTGCCCGCCCGCACCGTGACCGCGGCCGGCACCGCGCTCCTGATCCCGGGCACCCTGCTCACCCTGAGCGCCCCCCAACTGCACAGCCTCCCCGCGCTGTTCACCGGCACCGCGCTGGCCGGCGCGGGCTTCGGCACCGTCACCCAGGGCGCCCTACGACTCCTGCTGCCCCCGGCCGCCCCACAGGAACGCGCCGCCACCCTCGCCGCCTACTACGTCCTCAGCTACCTGGCCATGAGCGTCCCCGCCGTCCTGGCCGGCCTGCTGACCACCCACTACGGCCTGCGGACCGCCCTCTCGCCCTACGCCGCGACCGTCCTCCTGCTCGCCCTGACCGGCCTCACCCGCACCCTGCGCCGACCGCCCACCACCTGAACACGCCCCACCCTCCCGCACCACGGCACCCCGCACCACCGAAAGGACCCACCAATGACCAGCACCCCCACCTCCCACCCGGCCACCCCCCACACCAGCACGGGCTGGAACCTCGGCGACATCACCGTCCACCGCATCGACGAGATCGAACTACCCCGACAGACCGGCCCCTGGCTGCTCCCGGCCGCCACCCCGGAGATCCTCGACCAGGCACCCTGGCTGCGCCCCGACTTCGCCGACGCCGAGGTCCCCCGCCTGGCCAGCCACGCCTTCGCGATCGAGGCCGGCGGACTGCGGATCATCGTGGACACCGGCATCGGCAACGACAAGCCCCGCGCCAACCCGGCCTGGAACGGCCTGAACACCGACTTCCCACAGCGCCTGACGGCGGCCGGCTTCGCGCCCGAGTCCGTGGACCTGGTGATCACCACCCACCTGCACACCGACCACGTCGGCTGGAACACCCGCCTCGCCGACGGCAACTGGGTCCCCACCTTCCCCAACGCCCGCTACCTCACCAGCCGCACCGAATGGGACCACTGGGCCGCCACCGACCTGGACGAGGCCCGCGCCCAGATGTTCCGCGACTCCGTCCACCCCGTCCGCGACGCCGGACTGTACGCCCGGGTGCCCGTGCCCGAACAGGGCCGCGGGTACGAGGTCGCCCCCGGCATCCTGCTGGTCCCCGCCCCCGGCCACACCCCGGGCCAGGTCGCCGTCGAACTGCTCGGCAGCGACCGCCGCGCACTGATCACCGGCGACAGCATCCACCACCCCGTCCAGCTGTCCCACCCCCACGTGCACAGCTGCGTCGACGTCGACCCCGCCGAGGCGGTCCGCACCCGCGCCCGATTGCTGGAGCACCTGGCCGACACCGACGCCCTGCTCATGGGCACCCACTTCCCGCACCCCACCGCCGGCACCGTCCGCCGGGAGAACGGCCACTACCGGCTGCACGCCGAACCGGGCACCGAGCTCCCCGCAGCCGTCTGAAGCGAACACCCGGCCTCCATCACCCCGGGCCGCCCCACCCCACCCACCCCCGACCAAGAAGGATCACCCCCGTGCCCGCCGAACTCACCCCACCCACCGCACTCACCCCACCCGAAGCCGCCCGCTGGGCCGCCCGCACCGGACTCCTCCTGCCCACCGAACGCCACGCCGCAGTGGCCGCGGTCGCCGACCACATCCACGCCGTCCTCGCCGTCCTGCACGAGCTGGACCTCGCGGACACCCCACCCGCCACCGCCTACCACGCGACCACCCACCCCACCGCCCAGGAGCAGCACCATGCAACCGTATGAACTGACCCTCACCGCCGCCGCCGAGGAGATCCGCACCCGCCGACTCTCCCCGGTCGAACTGGTCGACTCCGTCCTCGACCGCATCGAAACAACGGACCCGCACCTCGGCGCCTACGTCACGGTCACCACCGACCAGGCCCGCCGAGCCGCCCGCGAAGCCGAACACCACATCACGCACGGCCACCACCGCGGACCACTGCACGGCATCCCGATGGGCCTCAAGGACCTGATCGACGTCGCCGGGATCCCCACCACAGCCAGCTCCCGGGTCCGCGCCGACCACCGCGCCACCACGGACAGCACGGTCGCCGCACGCCTGAACCAGGCCGGCGCGGTCCTGCTCGGCAAGACCCACACCCACGAGTTCGCCTTCGGCCTCACCACCCCGCAGACCCGCAACGCCTGGCACACCGACCGGGTCGCCGGCGGCTCCAGCGGCGGCTCCGCGGTCGCCGTCGCCGCCGGCAGCGCCACCTTCGCCCTGGGCACCGACACCGGCGGATCGATCCGGGTACCCGCCGCACTCAACGGCGTCGTCGGCCTCAAACCGACCTACGGCCTGATCTCCCGACACGGCGTCACCCCCCTGTCCTGGTCCCTGGACCACGTCGGCCCCCTCACCCGCACCGTCGAGGACGCCGCCCTGGTCCTGACCGCACTGGCCGGACACGACCCATGCGACCCCGCCTCACTGCCCGGACCCACCCCCCACTACCGCACCGACACCCCAACAGACCTGACCGGACTGCGCATCGGCATCCCCCGCACCTACTACTTCCACCACGTCCACCCCGACGTCGAGAACGCCGTCCGCGACGCCATCGGACACCTCGAAACCCTCGGGGCACAGCTCATCGACATCGACATCCCGATGACCCGCTACATCCAGGCCACCCAGTGGGGCCTGATGGTCCCCGAAGCCGGCGCCTACCACGCACAGAACCTGCGCACCGCCCCCGAGCTCTACCAGGAGGACGTCCGCATCCTCCTGGAAGCCGGCCAACTCATCGGCGCCGGCGACCACATCCGCGCCCAGCGCGCCCGCACCCTGATGCGCGCCGCCTGGGCACAGACACTCCAACACGTCGACCTCATCGCCGCCCCCAGCACCCCGATCACCGCCGCCCGCACCGACCAGACGACCATCACCTGGCCGGACGGCACCACCGAGGGCGTCTCCGACGCCTACGTACGCCTCAGCGCCCCCGCCAACATCACCGGACTGCCCGCCCTGACCCTCCCGGTCGGCCACGACCCGGCAGGCCTGCCGATCGGCATGCAACTGCTCGGCCACCCCCTCGGCGAACCCACCCTCCTACACGTCGGCCACGCCTACGAGCAGACCCACCCCACCCACCCCCTCGCCCCCACAACCTGACCCCCACCCACCCAACCCACCCAACCCACCCCCACCCACCTCCCCACCCAATCCACCCCCACCCAACCCCCACCACCCACTAGCCTCACCACATGCTGACCACCCGCACCACAACCCCGCACCCCACCACCCGCGACCGCCTACTCGCCCTCGGCACCCCATCCACCGCCGCAGCCGCACTCACCGGCACCAACGCCCTCTACCTCCTGCTCGTGGCCTTCGGAAACATCACCGACTTCGCCACCAACCAAAAGTTCGTCCAACACGTCCTCGCCATGGACACCACCTTCCAGGACCAGAACCTGATGTGGCGCTCCATCACCTCCCCGGTCCTGCAGAACACCGCCTACATCGCGATCATCACCTGGGAGACACTCACCGCCCTGATCCTGACCGCAGCCACCCTCGCCTGGTGGCTACGCCCCCACCTGGCCCGCCGCCTCAGCACCCTCGGCCTGCTCCTCATGCTGCTGCTCTTCGGCGCCGGCTTCATCGCCATCGGCGGCGAGTGGTTCGCCATGTGGCAGTCCAAGACCTGGAACGGCCTGGACGCCGCGATCCGCAACGTCACCCTCGCCGGCCTGGCCCTCCTGGCGGTCAACCTGCCGCCCCGCACCCCCGCAACCCCCACCCCCACCCCCACCCCCACCCCACCACAGTGACCCCCCACCCCCACCCCACCGGAACGACCGACTACCGACCAACCGCCCCCAACACCCAGGCGACCAGCCCGACATCGGCCCCAGCAACCACGACCACGTGCTGCTCACCACCCTCGACCAGACCGAGCCGGGACATCTCCGGACGCGGAGTCCGTCGCCCGGACGGCGACAGACGAAACGGCCCCGCAAGCGCGACGGTCCCACCCGCGCGCCGGTCGCGCCACGTCACCCCGTCGGAGCGTGGGCTACCCGAGCGCGAGCATCGCCCCAGCCACCTCACCGACCGCCCCAGCAGGGATCGCAGTGGCAGCCTCCTCCAGAACGAGCAACCGCGCCCCGGGAATCTCCCGCGCCAACGCTTCACCGTTGCCGAGCGGGAAGAACCGGTTACCACGCCCATGAACCACCAGCACCGGCACCCCGATCCCCGGCAGCCGCTCACGCCAGCGGGGCGTACAGTCCAGCCTGCCGAACACCGACCCCAGCTGATTGGCCAACTGAACCGGGGGAGCGGTGCCCGGAGTGCGGTCCCAGACCCGCCCGGCGACGGTACGCGCAACCACCGGATCGTCACCGAGGACCTCCGCCCCGGCTGCGGCGAACTCCGCAACCGCCGCACGGTCACCCCAATCCGGCACCGCACGCGCGAACAGCCGACTCATCACCACCTCGTCATGATCGGGAAGATCCCCGTCCGGCGGTCCGGGGGCAACCGGACGGGTACCGACCAAGGTGAGCGCCGAGAAGACACCGGGATGGTCGAGCACAGCCACCTGGGCGACCATCCCACCGACACCGATCCCCGCGAGGTGCGCAGTCACCCCGCCGAGCGCACCGACCAGCGCCGCCGCATCGGCCGCGAGATCACGCAAGTTGTAACGCGGCGCCTGCGGATCCCCCGTCGTCGACTCCCCACTGTCACGTAGGTCGTAACGCACCACCCACCGCCCACCCGCCGCCAGACGCTCACACAGCGCATCGGGCCAGGACAGCATCGTCGGCGCACCCACCAACAGAACCAGCGGCCCCCCACCATCACCGAACGACTCAACCCCCAAAACAACCCCGTCCCCGTCCCCGGCCCCGGCCCGTCCCACCTCCACCACGGCCACCGGATCACCGAACCCCATCACGCCCGAGCCCCCGGTCCGGCAGAGTCATGTCCCCCGTCCGCGGCACGCCCTCGGCAAGCCCGTACCGCAGGAACACCGTCCCCTGCGGCCCGGCCACCGGCGGCTCCAGAAGCGCCATGTTCATCGGCACCACACCGTCCTCGAACACCTTCTTCCCGACACCGAGCACGATCGGATGCACCCACAGATCGAGCCGGTCGAACAGCCGCTCCCGCAACAGGGACTGCACCAGATCCAGACTCCCGACGACCTTCACGTGCTCGTGCCGCTCACGCACCTCACGCACCGCCCCCGCCAGATCCGGCCCCAGCAGCGTGGACCCGGCCCACGGCAGCTCCGGCGTGCCACGCGAGGCCACATACTTCGGCACCCTGTTGAAAAGCTCGGCGATCTCCCCCTCCCTCTGCCCCGGCCAATAGGCCGCGAAGATGTCATAGGTCCGCCGCCCGAGCAGCAGGGCATCCATCCCCTCGTACGCCGCCAGGATCTGCGCCCCGATGACCTCATTCAGCAACGGCGCCTGCCAGCCGCCGAACGGAAACCCCACCGGATCCTCGTCAGGCCCGCCGGGCGCCTGCCCGACCAGGTCAAGCGTCGCGAACAGCTCGATGTGGATCAGTCCCATGTCCGTACTCCCGATCAGTTGGTCGTCCCCTGTCGAGATGTAGACCCACCACACCCGCAAAACTCATCGCCACGCCGACACCCGATTCCCCCAACCCACCCGCGGGTGGCTGTGTAGGTGAAAACCGAGAGCAGGTGTCGGTGAGTTCTGGCATCGGTTCTTGATCGCCTTGGCGGATGATGTCGGCGAGAAGCGACAGCACCTGGCCGGCGGTGTCGGCGTGTCGGAGGCTGGCGGCATAATCCGAGCCGTGGATCTGAGAGTGGAACTGAGGCCCCCGTCGGTGAGCCAGCAGCAGCTGGCCGGGCTCAGCCATGAGATCTTGCGGATCGCCGACCCGGTGCTCTGCGGGTCCGAGAACACCCATGCGGAGATCACGGCTTTCAACGCGCGGACGGGCCACGACTACGCGGTTCTCGACTTCACCGAGTACGACGGCAGCCGGGATCTGGCCGACTTCGCGTTGGAGGCTGCCCGGCCGGCCAGGCCCCGGATCGCGGATGTCACCACGGACGAACTCGTCGAGATCGTCCGCAGAATCCTGGCCGGCGACCCGGAGACCGACTACTACCTGCGGCTCCTCGAAGCCAACGTGACGGACCCCCGGGTCAGCGACCTCATCTTCCATCCCCCGGCCGGACTGCGGGACGCCTCGGCCGAGCAGATTGTCGCCGAGGCTCTCAGGTATCGTCCGATCGCTCTGTGAGCCCCGGATTCAGTCAGCGGGCGGCGGCCTGCTGTTCGGCTCGGGCGCGGGTGCTGGCGAGCCGGTAGGAGTCGGTGCCGGTCTCGAGGATGGTGCCGTTGAAGGTGAGGCGGTCGACGATTGGGGAAGTCAGGCCCGCGGGTTGCGCCTGCACCTGGACGCCGAGGTGCCTCCCGTGTGGGACGACCAGGATGTCGAGCCGGTCCTCGGCGTCTCTGTGCCGGTCGACGACGAGACGCTGGTACGCCGCTGGTACGGGTGCGCTTCGACAGCGTCGGTACCGCCCGGCGGGTCCGGATCGGCACTCAGGCCTTCTCCCGTGACACCGAGCGGTTCGGCATGGACGAATGCGCGATGACACCGGACGGTTTCCGGACCCCGGCGGTCGAGCAGATTATCCACGCCCGCCGTAACCGCGCTCCCCAGGGCGCGTGGAGGCCGTCCCAGCCGGAACCAAAGCAGGTCCAGCCGCTTCGGCCCGGCCCAGCGCGCAGGCTAGAGGCAGCAATGGAGTCTGGCTCCGCATCGCGGTGCAGTCGGCATGCCGTGACCTCGAGGCCGTCGGCCCGACCGACGGCGAGGTCGCGGCCGCGCTGGAACGGGCACGGGACTGGCTGGTCCAGCAGGCCGGCGAACGCCTGGACCTGTTCGGACAGCTGCGGCAGGCGCTCCACGAGAGAGACACCGAAGCGGTTCGCACCTTGCTCGCGCGTGCTGACAGCCACGCCGCCGGAGAACGTAATCGGGCTGAGGACTCCGTGGCCACGCGCGCGGGAGTTCCTTGACCACCAGCAGCTTCAGACCTACTGGGCCCGCGAGGCCAAGCGCTCCCACACCGCCACCGCCAGGAAGACGCGTGCACGCAAAACGACGACCCGCGCGCCGGAAACCCTCGACCCGGTCGACACCGCGCACCGGCGCATGCAGGACATCCTCGGCGACCTGCGGCGGCTGGGAACCTCGATGGGGCCACGAACCCTGCTGCACCTGCTGGAGTCGCTGGCCACCACCGTGAAGACGGCGGGGGAGAGGGTGACCCCGGCACAGCGGGCCGAGGCCCAGCAGCGGCTCGCACGCGGCCGCCGCCGGGGCCGCGGTGACAGCGGGGAAGACCGGAAGCATCCCGGCCTCCCGGCGCCGACCCGAGGAAGGGACACCCGAACACCGCGCCGCCCGGGTCGGGGCGGGCAGGGGCAGGGACAAGGCCCCGCCGGTGCCCAACGCCCGGAGCACGGCGGCGGCCGGCACCGCGCAGAAACGCGCGAAGGAGAAGTCGCTCCTGACGGCCCCACCCCGCCTGCCGGGGGACACGCTCACCCGAGTGTCGGCCGCAGTCCGGGGAGCACTGAAGAAGTCCGCCCGCGAGCGCTCGACCACCGCCTGGCAGCAGCTGGGCCGCCAACTGGGAAGCGCACTGCCCGACCTCCACCCGGATGACCAGCTCGAAGTTCTGTTGCAGGTGGAGAGCGCCACCCCGGCCGACGAACCGCTGCTCTCCTCCCTGCTCGCGGCGGGCACCGGCGCCCAGCCCGCCTTCTACCGGAACCTCGCGGGCCGCCTTCGCCGGGCACTGCCCGACGGATTCGGCGCGGTCCACGCCCACTGGCAGGCCGAGACGCTGCGCCTGCATCAGCTGTTCCGGTATCGCTGACCGGGGATCACCGGGACGTGTCGTGGCAGGTGGTGCGCCGGTGGGTGGTGTCGGTAGCGGGTCGTAGGGTCCGTTCGTGAACGTTGATGATCTTGAGTGGCAGCGGACCCACAACGGCCGCGTGCTCACGCAGCTGGTGGACTCGCTCGTCGAACACGGCTGCCTGGACCTCCTGGTGGAAACGGCCCGCGAGCGCGGGGACTGGGCCTGCGCGCAGGCCGCGGTGCGCGGGCTGTCCGCCCAGGGGGAGTGGGAGCGGGCCTGGGAGGTGATCGCCCCGTTCGCGGCCACCGGCTGGCGGCCTGCGGTGCGGGCCGGGGCCGATGTCCTGCTGGGGCTGGGCCGCACCTCGCAGGCACTGGACCTGGTGCGTCCGCAGGACGGGGACGAGGACGGGTACGACGCGTGGCGGGACTACGCCGAGGTGCTGGTCGGAGCCGGGCGGGTCGATGAGGCGGTGGACGTGTTCGCCGCGCGGCTGTGGGACATGCGGATGCTGTGGGCCCTGGTGGAGGTGACCGAAGAGCGCGGGCACGACGAGCGGGTGCTGGAGCTGCTGACCCCGATCGCCGAGGAAGTCCGGCGGGACCCGGAACAGCCCCGGGCCCGCGCCCTGTGGGCCGCACCGTCCGCGCAGTCCCGCGTACTGGAGCGGTCGGGCCGCGCGGACGAGGCACTCCGCCTGCGGGCCGAAGACGTCGTCGCGGACCGGGGCTGGCCGAGCGACACCGTGGACGACTACGCGAAGCTGCTCGCCCGGCACGGCCGGCTCGAGGAGCTGCGCGAACTCGCCACCGGCCCGGCCCGGTACAACGCCGTCCGCCCCTACGTCGCCGCCCTGGAGGCCGCAGGCCGGTTCGACGAGGCGGAGGACTACCTGCGCGGCCTCATCGCCGCCACCCCCTACCCGGGCAACTACGAGAGCAGGCTCATGGAGCTGCTCATGCGCCAGGGCCGCACCGAGGACGCGCTCCAGGTGGTGGAGCACACCTTCGACGACCTCTACGACGGGAACCTCCTGCAGGCGGCCATGATCCTGCTCGCCGAACAGGGCCGCCACGACCGGGCCCTGGAGATCGCTGCACAGCGCAGCCCCGAATACCTCACGGAGAACGAGAAGTTCTGGATCCGGGACAACCGGTGGTGGCTGATGGGGGAGTCGGGGCGCTGCCGCGAGGCCACCGCCGAGGTGGAGGCCCTGCCCGAGGGCGAGGTCGACGACCGAGAGCTCACCATCGCGTGGCTGCTCGCCCAGGACGGCCGGCTCGACGACGCGATCGCCCGCCTGCGTCCGCTGCCGGGAATCCGGGCGGCCACCGACCTGGCCGGTCTGCTGGTGCGGCAGGGCAAGTACGCCGAGGCCCTCTCCGTGATCCCCGACGTGGCCACCCGGCGGGAGGAGGAGCGCAGGTTCTGGACGGACAGGGCGCAGCAGACCGAACCCGCCGGGGGGCTGTGAGGACGCGCCGCCGCGCTGATGGCCGGCGTCGCGGCCCCGGGCCCCGGCCTTCTTCCCACAATGCCGCCGGGGCGGCCACCACGTGCCCTGTGGGCCGCGATCACCTGGTGGGGTCTGAGTCCATCGATGGGCGGTGAACGCAGGTCCGGGAGCCCGCGCCGGGACGATTCTGTTGCGCGCACGGCAAAAGTGGGCCTGTGGAATGGCCCCTTCTGGCGCCTTTCGGCATCCCGCCGGTACGAATGCCCGTCAGGGGTGTGGCAAGGCCGTCGGAGGGTCCTTTGAGGGATTTGGATCATGGTCGAGCAGTGCTCTCGGCCTGAACGAGCCATGGCTTGCAGCGTGTCATGAGACGGGAACCAGCGGGGGATGCTCCTGATGGCGGCGCCTCCGGATACCCCAGGCCGTCGCTGCTGTGGAGGGGCCGCAACGGCCTGGGGCATCCGGGGGAGGGGAGCAGCAGGCTCGTCAGGCGGGATTGGCTCCGTTGGCTGGTCGACGCTCTCACCCTCTCCCGGCTATCAAGCGGTCCGGCCTGTGTGCGAGTCCTCGGGGGCGGGCAGCTCCGTCTCCATCGCGCCTCCTCGGTTTGCTGGTGTCGCCGTGTCGGGCAGCCGGTGGGCGATCAGGGTCGCGGCGGCCGCGGTGCCCGCGAGGGCGAGGGCGACGGTGCGTGGGCCGGTGAGGGCGAGCAGCTGGCCGCCGAGGGCCGCTCCGGTCGCTGACCCGAGGTTGTAGCCGGACCCGAGCCAGGCGTTGGCCTCGACCTGCTGCGGGGCGTCGATGCGTTCGTCGACGAGGAGGTAGGCGACGACGAAGACGGGCGTCAGGGGAAGTCCGACGCAGAAGACGGCCAGGATGGTGAGCGGGGAGGCGGCGAGCGCGGCCAGAAGCAGGGTGCCCGCGACGAGTGCGGCGGTGGCGGCGGTGTGCTGGGTGCGGAGCGAGGCGGCCCACTTCCTGCGTCCGTAGGCGAGTCCGCCGACGGCGCCGCCGAGGGAGAAGGCGGCGAAGGAGTAGCCGGAGGAGATGACGTCGGCGTAGCGGGCGCAGGCGGCGGGGATGACGACGGTCAGTGCGCCGCCGCACAGGCCCAGGGCGATGACGGGGACGGTGATGCCCCGGCCGTTGCGGGTGCGGATGATCGACCGCTGCCGTACGCCGGTGCCGGTGGAGGCGGCCGGGTCCTCGCCGGCGGGCGGGAGGGTCCGCAGGACTCGGATGAGGCCTGCCGCGGCGGGCAGCAGGAGCAGCGCGCCGGCGGCGATCACCCATCGGGCGTCGGCCAGGGTCATCGCTGCGGTGCCCAGCAGCGGGGTGACGACGAAGGTCAGTTCCTCGGCGGTGGAGTCGAGGGCGTGGATGCTCTGCAGGTACTGCCGGTCCGGCATCAGCCGTGACCAGGCGGCCCGCAGGTTGGGAGTGAGCGGGGGGAACAGGGCACCGGCGGCGGCGGTGAGGGCGAGGGGGAGTTGCCACGCGCGCAGGCCGGTGGTGGATGCGGCGGCGGCGAAGAGCAGGACGCTGGCCAGTGCCATGAGCGGGACGGCCGCGGGCGGGCGGGTGGAGCACCAGCGTGCGCGGGCGGGTCCGGGCAGGGCGATGGCGAGCAGCAGGGCGCCTGCGGCCAGGCCGGCGATGCCGATGCCGTACTGCTGGGTGAAGGAGATGAGGACCGCGAACGGGACGAGCCCGGAGGGAAGCCGGCTGAGTACTCCGAGGGCGAGGACCTGCCGGGCCCGTGGCACCGCCAGGACGGTCCGGTAGCCGGGGGTCGTGGTGTCGTTCACGGAGTCGCTCCGGCGGGTGAGGGCGGCTGGTCGAGGGCGGGCACCTGGTCGGCGCCAGCCCACCGGCAGATGGTGGCGAGGGCCCGTTCCAGGTGGGCGGGGTCGTGGCCGTCGGCCAGTTGGTGCCCTTCGACGACGGCGGTGCCCTTGCTAACGCGCACCGCGATGCGGCCGGCGATCGTGGTCCCGGCGAGGACGGGCATGCCAAAGTAGCCGCACTCCCGCTTGGCGGCGGGCTTGTACGCCTCCAGCAGGTACTCGACGCCGAAGAGGCGGCGCATACGGGGGCGGTGCCAGAGGAGGGAGTCGAACGGGGACAGAGGTGTGCACAGATCCGGGTCGGCCGACGTCCCGCCGGCCGACCCACGGGAGAGCCAGGCGGGCTCGGCCCAGCCCTCCACCCGCACGGGTTCGGCGTCCTCCAGCGTGGCCAGGCACGCGGCGACCTTGCGCGGCGGCAGCCGGAAGTAGTCGGCGACGTCCCCCGCGGTGGCGACGCCGAGCGCCCGAAGCGCCAGACCGGCCAGCGCGCGCAGGCAGTACGCGTCGTCCGGCTCGGCGCTCAACAGTGCTGCGGGGACGACCAGTTCGGCCCGCTGGTAGACGCGCTGCCAGCCGCTGCGGCGCACGACGGCTACCTCGCCGGTGGCCAGCAGCCATTCCAGGGCCCACTTGTTGGCCGAGGAGCGCTCCCAGCCGCTGCCCTGGGCGCCGCCCATGTCGGTGATGGTGACCGCGTCGCGCTCGGCCAGCACGGTTCGGACGTGGTCGACGGCGGCGGGGTCGACCACGGGGCCGGTCCATCCCTTGGCCGCGTAGCCGCGCCGCCGGAAGGCGAACAGCGGCCACAGGCCGATCGGGATCAGGGAGGCGGCGTGCGCCCAGTACTCGAAGAGCACGGGCGCGCCCGCCCCCTCGATGAGCCGGCGGGCCTGCGCCGCGGGGACGCCTCGCCCCAGTTGGACGAGTTCGTGCGAGCGCCGGACCACGCTGATCGTGTCGAGCTGGATGCAGCCCAGCCGGCGCAGCGTCTCCTCAGCGGTCGGCGGCGCCGACTCGGTGTGCAGGCCCTGCGTCGTCACGGCGATCACCTGGGCCTGGCGCAAGGACAGTTCAAGCACTCGGCTCCCCCTTCGCGTCTGGTTGCGCCGTCTCCGCGTAGAGGCTGCGGACCTGGAGGGAGTCGGCGTGCAGGAGCACGATACGGGCGATCTCCTGGCCGCGGCGCAGCGTGAGGGGTGCGGTGGGCCGCACCGCGATGCTCAGGCCGTTGTCGCGGTTCATGCGCGTGACGGCGGTGCTGCTGAGAACACCGGTGGGCACGTCCAGACCAGCCACGGGTCGCTCCGGCGGCAGGACCAGGAGGAAGTGGCCGCGGGGAACCTGCGCCGTCCAGCCCAGGCGCCACTCGACGGTGCCGGCTCCGTTGGGCAGGAAGGTGTTCTCCCAGCCGCGTCCCGTCCTGAACTGGTACAGGTGCAGCCAGGACGTCTTCTTCACTGCCAGGTGCGACTTCTCCCGCTGCCACAGCTCGGTCCGGTTCACCGCCCGCCCGGCCGCCTCGGGCTCGTCGGCGCCGTTCAGCTCGATCTGGTCGAGCGGGGTGAGCGAGACGTCGAGGGGACTGTGCACCCGCCATCCCAGTTCCTGGCCCATGACCCACGGCGCGCAGTGCTCGGGCCGGCGGTCCGCGCGTACGAAGCGGAAGCTTTCGCGCAGGACCTCGGCGTGCTCGCGGCTCTCCCGCCGGTCGACCTCGATCCGGCGCGGGGGGAGCGACCACGGATGGAGCTGGTGGAAACGAACTTCGACGGGCAAGAGCTCTCAACTTTCACCAGGTGGGCAGGCCTCCGTCGGCTGTTGCCGACGGAGGCCTGCCGGGAACCGGACACCGGATTGGTGTGCTGTGCCTACTTCGCGGCCGTCGAGGCCTGGCCGAGCCGGGCGGCCGCCTCGTTCAGCTTGCCCGCGTCGAACTCGACCTGCGCCGAGTCGAACACCGAGACGCTGCACGGGCCGTAGCCGACCTTGATCTCGTCGTAGCGGACCTTCCCGCCCTCCTCGGCCGGCAGCGACAGGTCGACGCCGTCGAGGTGGACCACGGTCAGGCTGTGCGGGCTGAAGCTGAACTCGATCCGGTCGTCCTCCGAGGGGACGGCGCGGGAGAACACCGAGCAGTACACGGTGTCCTCGTCCACGACCAGGCCGCGCGGCGCGGGGCCCACCGGGATGGTGCGGGTGACCTTCAGGGTGGCGGTGTCGACCACGACGATCCGGGAGGTGCGCTCCAGCGTGAGCAGGGCGAAGCGGCCGTCCCGGGTGAAGGCGATCGCGCGGCCGCCGTCTCCCGGAACCTCGACCCGGGCGATGACCGAGTCGGTCTCCAGGTCGATGACCGGCATCTCGTCGCCGGCGTTGCAGGCCACGTAGGCGCGCTTGCCGGCGCGGTCGATGTTCAGGCTGTAGGGGAAGGAGTCCTCGCCGATCCGGATACGGGCCACCTCGCGGATCGAGTCGGCGCGGCCCTCGCCGACCAGGCCGCGCAGGTCGAGCTTGGCGATGTAGCCCGAGCCCCAGACGCACACGTAGGCGAAGCTGCCGTCCTTGCTGATGCTCATGTGCCGCGGGTCCCGTCCGACGGCAACCTGCGTCAGCTCGGTACGGGACTCCAGGTCCACCACGGACACCGTGTTGGAACCGGAGTTGGACACCAGCAGGAACCGCTCGCCCGGGACGACGCCCAGCCCCCGGGGGCCGAAGCCGACCGTGATCCGCGCAACCTCCCGGCGGGTCAGGGCGTCCAGCTCGGACACCGAGTTGGTGCTCGTGTTGGAAACGAAGCCGCGCCCGTCACGGGTGAACTTCACGCTCCCGCGCGGCGCGTTGCCGACGGCTATTTCCTTCACCACCTTGTACTCGGACAAACCGTTCTTTCGGATGACCGAGATCTGACCGGAGTCGGTGTCGGTCGAGTAGATCTCAACGCTCACGTCGCTGCCTCCAACCATGGGTTGCCCGTCGCCATCTGCGACAGGCGGGATTGCTGAGCGACGCTATGCGCCGCCACAGAAGAGGTCCATGCCCAACTGGCCCCTCCGTCTCAACCCAACCCCTTGACACGTGTACAGATCAACAACGCCGCTGATAGCGGGGCTGTTAGGCACTTGCGGAGGCACGTCTACTTTTCGGCCAAGGAACTAAGGAAGAAGGCGAGCTTCGCTGAGGCGAAGGCCAGGCGATGGGCGAGGCGTCCTGGCACCGCCGACCTCAGGGGCTGAGCGTCACGGAGCCAGCATGCGGCCCGCCGGGTCGCCCCGTCCGGACCGGTGCCGGTCTTGTAGAGGCCGGAGGCGCCGCGGCGCGCGGTGGTGAGCAGCACCGCGGTCTTGTCACGCCAGGCTCCGAAGCCGGAGCTGCAGAAGGCGTTGCCGGGCGAGACGAGTTCGGCGCCGGCGCTCCACGGGGTGGCGTCGCTGTGGCGGGTCGCTGCGGCTGCCAGGGCGGCCGCGGGCGCGGCGTGCACCGGGGCGTCGGCGAGCTCGGCGACCTGCCCGTTGCCGGGCGTGTGGCGGGACCGGCAGTGTCGGGGTGTAGGTGATGGTCAGCTCGGTGCCGTCCACAGCGGGCCGGCCGCGTTCCACACCGCGCCCTGCTCACCCGGTACAGCGGCCTCGACGAGCCGGTTCCACGCTGCGGCAGCCGCTGGATGGTGTAGGGCACCTGGCGGACGGTGGCTGTGATGCGGGCGAGCCAGAAGATCGGCGATGCGACCGGGGATGGCGCCGTGCCGGTAGAGCGACACCAAGCGCCCCACCCCGTTGGGTCGGGCGGCCAGTGACCTGCCAGGTAGTCACCCGGACGAGCGAGCAGGTGGCCTCCGCCCGTCCGGGGCTGGGACCCATCGGGCCGGTACGGTCGCCGCCGTGGGCCCGGCCGGTCTCCCGCAGCACATGACGAAGTACCAGGTGAGTCCGCGCCCCGGGGTCGACGGCCGACGGACCGAGCGCGGCCAAGGTGCGCCGCCCCGGAGGTCCCGCCTCCCGAGGGCGGGGCACCGGCTGCTGGCCTGGCGGCGGCCCACCGCGGTGCAGGCCCGGCCCGCTGGTCCCGCGGTGGCAAACCCGGCACCCGGGCGCGGAAGTCGTGCCCAGCACAAACCTGTCCGGGCACCTACCGCGCCCCGGGGCCCTTGCTACGGTGAACGCGCACGGACGACAGGGGGTGCGATGACAGAGTTTCACGTCAAGCCGGCGGACATGATCCTCTCCTCGGCCGGCTTCACCGACCTGCACAACGCTGCCGCGCAGATCTACCGGAGCCTGGTGTTCTCCATGGACGACACCGCGGGCATGGCAGGCGACGACGACGCGGGGAAGAAGTTCGCGGCCAAGTACGACCCCGCGGCGCAGAAACTCGTCGACGCGATGGCCCAGGTCGTCGGCCAGCTCGGAGGCACCGCCAACGGGCTCTACACCATGGCGCTCAGCTACCTCCAGAGCGACGCCGACGTCGCGGCCGCGTTCATGGCCCCGCAGAAACTCCCCGAAGGCGCCAGCCCGGACTGCGATGAGGAAGTGGCCAAGGCCAAACTCCACTCCGCGGCGGGCCACAACGACAGCGGGGCCGTCCACGACTTCCTCAAGAAGTTCTGGCCCCAGGGCGACCCCTCCAAGCTCCGCCAGGCCGGCAAGGAGTGGAAGAAGTTCGCCGAGCTCGTCAGCCGCCTCGGCGTCGAAGGCGACAAGCGGGTCCAGCGCGTCACCGCCTCCAGTACCTCCAGCGCGGTCACGAGCTTCGCCCAGAACTGGGCAAAGGTGCACGACGGCTGCGCCAGCGAGGGGCCGCTGCTCAACAGCATGACGAACGCGGCCTTCAAGCTCGGGCTGGCCTGCGAGGCCTACGCCAAGGACGTCGAGGACCTGCAGGACAAGCTGGAGGATCTCGCCATTGGCGCCGGCCTCATCGCCGGCGCCGGCCTCCTCCTGACCGTCTTCACCCTCGGTGGTTCCGACGTCGCGGCTGCGGGCGGGGAGGCCGCCATCGCCGCCGAGGCCGGCACCGCGGCCGTCGCCATGGCCACCGCGGTCGAAGGCAGTGCGGAACTCGCCGTCCTCGCCGAGGCCGCCGCCGTCGTCGACACCGCCGCGGCGAACCTCATCCCGGTCGGCGCCGCCTTCGCCGCCACGGCCACCACCGCCGTCGTCCTCGCGGGCGCGACCGATGCCGCAGCAGCACCCGGCCCCAAGCCCCCGCCGTTCACGGTCACCCCCGGGATGCCGCCGCTGCCCCACGATCCGACGAGCCCCTTTCCAGTGCTTCCGCCGACGCAGCAGGCCGCGATCCGGGCATGGATGGCGCAGATGGAACAGGACGGTCGTACGTTCCCAGCCGACGGCCCGCACGCGCCGGCGCCTCCGGAGAAGCCCGACCCGAAGATCAACGCCAGGCGGGCCTACCAGGTGAGGGTGGCCGGATCGACGGAGTACCGGCTGTACACCTCTGTCACTGACCCGGAGAAGGGCCGCGAGCTGGGCATGGACGCCGACGGCATCCGCCCGGAGGACGGCGCCGCGATCGACGCCAAATACATCGGCCAACAGAAGAGCTGCAAAAGCCCGTTCCGCCTCGACAACGCCGACGGCGTCTTCCAGTTCGCCTACGAGAACACCATGGCCGGGGAGACCAAGAAGCTGGAGAAGTACGCATCGGCCCTGCAGGACCCCCGCAACAAGGTCACCCACCTCGAACTCATCACCAACGACGCCAAGGCCGGCGGCTACTTCCAGGCCCTCATGAAGGCCGAGAACGTCACCGGACGCGTCCGCATCGAACCCTGACCGGGCTCACCGAGCCCGCACGACCGAAGGAAACGAGCACCCCGTGGGATCCAGCTTCTACGTCAGTGCCGACCAGGAGCACGTCGAACCGTGGGCCTTCACCGGCGAGCAGGTGAAGGACTGCATCCAACGGCACTGGCCGGATGCGACGGTGAGCAGCGCGTTCGAGGACTTCCTGGAGATCGAAGCGGAGATCGAACCCGGCCGACGAGCCGAGTTGTCGTACAACTACCGGTACGGCGCCTTCTCGTTCGAGGACCGGGAACCGCTCTCCGCGCCGCTGACCGTCATCTACGAGGTGCTGCGCGACCTGGCGCCCGACGTGCCCGTCGTGCGGTGGATCGACTACGACGCAGAGCTGACACGGATGAACCTTCACGACGGCTTGCAAGGCTTCATTCGCGGGTTCGCGTGACCCACTGGCCGCTGCGCGGCTCGGTCACTTCTCGATGCGCAGCGCCCGTAGGACCCCGCGATCCCAACGGGCGGAAGGCTCTTGTCGACCGTCGTTTCCTGCCTCGGATGCAACGGCGGGATCGGCACTCGACGCCAGACAGTGTGGGGCAGTGCGCTTTCCGATTGCCAGAGCAGGCCGGTCGATCCGCGGTACGGTCGGACCGACCGGCCGGGCACCATGACTGTCAGGCTGTGCGGATGAGTTCTCTGCGCCGGTCGGTCAGCTTGTGCCGGATCTCCGGTGCGACCGGGCGCGGCCATCCCTGGACCGGGTAGAACTCCACCGGGTCGCCCTAGCGGTCCTCTGTGCCAAGGCACTTGTTGCGGCCTCGGACGTGGACGCGTTAGGAGCCCGGCACCGGCGGCGGACACGCTCGGGAGACCGGTGATCGGGTCGTCATGGAAGCCATTCCGACGACGCCAGTCTCCGCGACCGCCCGACGGCGCCATGGCCTCGTCACATCGAAGGCTTCGCCTTGACCACGGTCGGCACCGGCAGGATGGTGCCGACCGTCCATGCCTGGCCTGGTGTGTCGCCGCTGACGCAGTCGTGGTCGACCCGACGTGGGAAGACGGTTGGGGCCGGGCATACTCCGGCATCATCTTGGTCGACTCGGGCTGGTAGCCCGACCCGGTGGCCGACGGCAGCGTTCTGGACTCTCCCGAACTTCTGCGGACCGGGCTGCCCGCGTCTGCCCTCGGGGTGGCGGCAGCACTTTCGGGCGACAGGTAACTGGACTTCGTCGCAGATCAGCGATTCAGCGTGCGGGCTGCCAATCCGCTCATCCGTCGGTGCCCATGCGGGGTCGACGGGGATTGCCAATGCCTGGCCGTGACCGTGGCCGTGCCTGCCGTTGCGCCCTCGGTCCCCAACGTCCTCCGCATCCTTCTGGCTCTCATGCTCGCCTCCACCAGCGCACGAGCCGTCGCGTGGGCAGCGGCCCAAGACCCGGTCTCCGCCCGGCCCACGCGCGCCGCTGACGAGATGACGCACCGGCTGCTCCGCGCGGGCTCCGACACCGTGCTGGGGCGTGGCAGTGTTCCGATGTGCCGCGACCGGCATCGACCAATTCCATAGTGGTCAATTCTTGGCAAATTCTGTCAAATTCATCTCCCATCTGAAATTCCACCCTTCACCCGATCGGCGGCAGGCGTGTTCGATTCTTTCCGGCCTAGGATTCACGGGACCCGCCGCAATTGCACGGTGGGATTGCATGGGGTTCTTGAGCTGCTGCTTTGAGCATATTCAAGGTCCCTGCGGAGGTGCCTCTCAGTCATGACGGGAAGGACGGTGAGCCATGATCGCCAATGGGGTTCAGGCGGACACGATCTCGGGCGTAAAGTGGGTCAAGGCGGCGGCGAGCAACGGGGTGGGCCAGTGCGTCGAAGTCGCCGCACTGCCGGGAGGGGATGTCGCGATGCGGAACAGCCGGCACAAGGACGGTCCGGCACTCGTGTTTACGCCTGACGAGGTCAGGACATTCATCCATGGGGCAAAATCCGGGGAATTCGACCACATGTACATCAGGTGATCCGCTGAGCCGGTAATTCGGCATGCGACACGCGGGGCCGCGCTGTGCCACAATCGAGCGTCGATGCTCGCCATTGGGGAGGTCCCGCGTGTCGGCCGCAAGTGATGTTACCGGCCTTGGCGAAAATGTATTCGGATTCGCCCTCAGGGCGGTTTCCGGGGCGGACAGTCCGACCGCTTCCCGCATTCTGCTCGGTATCGGCCTCCGCCTTCTGCGCAACGATGCCACCCTCAAGGAGGTCGCGGGCAGGACCGCTGGCTTCTCGGTGTCGAAGCTCAGCCGCTTCGAGACGGCCAACAACCCCGTCACGCTCAAGGATGTACGTGCCCTGCTGCGCACGTACAAGGCCTGCCCGGAGGTCGTCCGCGAGTTCGAGCAGCTGGCTCGCCATGCGATGCAGCCCGAGTGGACCGCCCCCTACCGGGACCTGCTGCCTCGCTTCGTCGAGCGGCTTGTCGCGCTGGAGTCGAAGGCCTGGAAACTGTACGGGTACGAGCGCGTCGTACTCCCCGGGCTGCTGCAGACGGAGGCGTACGCCCGTGCGCTGATCACCGATGACCTGCCCGGCTCCATGGGATCGGAGATCAACCGGCGGGTGGTGCTGCGGATGCAGCGCCAGCACAGGGTGCGCGACGCCGAGGTCCGCACCGTGCACTACATCGACGAGGGTGTCCTCACCCGCACCGTGGGCTCTCCGCGGGTGATGATCGAGCAACTTGAGCGGCTGATCGCCCTGACCCAGACGCCCGGCTACGGAATCCGCGTCATCCCCCGTACCTGCACCGCCGCCTCCAGCATCACCTCCGTCACCCACCTCGACTTCCGCACCACCGGCCTGCCGGAACTCATCTACAACGAGGGCCTGATGGCCGCCGACTACCTGGTGCCGGCCGACGACGACGACGCGCAGTCCAAAGGGCCGTCGCCATTCACCTACGCCAAGGAGATGCTCTGGCGCCTGATGGGTCACTCCCTGGACCGCGCCGCGAGCCAGGAGCGGCTGCTCGCTGCTGCGGGGCACTACCTCAAGCAGCTCTGAGGGCGGCCGTCACCGCACCACGGCCAGGCCTCCGTAAGTGATCCACTCGTGGCTGCGCTGGGGGGTGAGCACCTCGGTGTCCGGGCACCACTCGCTGACGTCCACGAGCCCGGGCTCCTGGACCTCCAAGCCGTCGAAGAGGTCGGCGACCTCGTCCCGGCTCCGGACCCGGCCCCACGTGCCCTGGGTGCGCTCGCGCATGAAACCGGTCACCTGCCGGCGGAAGTCCGCGCGGTCACTGACCAGTTGACACAGGACTACCACGCTGCCCGGACACAGACCCCGGACGCTCTCCTGGACCACCGCCGCGGCCTCAAGATCATCCGCGAAGCAGTGCAAGACCGAGACGAACAGCATCGCGACCGGCTCGCCGAAGTCGATGAAGCCGTCAGTCCTTTCACGGATCACTGCCGGGGCCACGATGTCAGCGTCGAGGATCCGCACATTCTCGTTCTCGTCGAGCAGCGCCCGACTGTGCAGCACCACCGTCGGATCGTTGTCGATATACACGACCTTGGTGTCCCGGTCGACAGCCTGGGCCACCTGATGGACGTTACGGTCGGTCGGAAACCCCGACCCGTGATCCACAAGCTGCTTGATCCCGTAGTCGCGGACGACGCTCTTCACCGCGCGCAGCAGGAACGCGCGGTTCTGGCCCACGAGTTCGCGACTGCTGGGGGCGATCGCGAGCAGGTCCTCGACGGTCCGCCGGTCGGCAGGGAAGTTGTTGGTCCCGCCCCCCAGGAAGTCGTACATCCTCGCTGCGGCCGGGATCTCCACATTCACCCGGCTCGTCAGATCGGATTCGCCCACGGCACCCCTCCGTGTCCGGCAACCCCGGTCTGGTCCCGGCGGCTTGATCAGCCCATCGTAGAGGGGCAGCAACGAGCGCACCACCGCCGAATCGGGTGACGCGGTGCCTGCACGGCGACGTGCGCGCCCATCAGGAGCGATCACGCCCCGGAGTACGCGCCGGTCCGTTCGGTATGCGATTAGAGCTTCGAGAAGTACTCCTTCCCTGGAGCGGTGGTCTCCGCACCCAGCAGGCGCCGGGCCGTCAACAGGCCCAGGCGCACCTGGGGCTCGTCAACTCCCAGCAGCTGGGCGGTCTTTCCGACGGGCATGCCGAGCCCGTCATGGAGAAGGGCGACATCGGCCTCTGTCGGCGGCAGAGTCGGGTGAAGCCTGTCCCCCTGCACCGGGGCGGGAGCGGCTCCGAGGGCCGCGGTGACGGCCGCCCGCAGAATGCACCAGGCGTACGCGCCCGGGCGCTCTTCCAGCAGAGCCTGCTCCCAGTGGTCTTCCATGCTCTCGAACGCCACCTCGACGGCCTCCAGGCTCCGATTACGATCGCCCAACCTCGCCTGTGCGTAGCGGAGATAGCCCTCTTCCTGGAGCGCGACGAAGGCGGTGAAGCCGACGGCGCAACAGCGCGGGTTTCGGGACGGTCGGGTTCGGTCAGCAGGCATCTCGGCCTCCCCACGTCAACTCGCCAATGAACACGGACAGGTGCCTCGGGCCACTGGCACGCGGAAGCGTGCATACCCGGGGTGCGGCCGGCCCCTCCTGGGGACCGGCCGCACAGGCGCCTTGGTCAGCGCCGCGGGGTTGGCCTGTCGCTCCTGCCCGCTGGGGCGCCGGCCTGGGTCAACAGGGCTACCAGCAGTGCCTGTTCGGCATCGATACGCAGCCCGCGCAGCGCCATCCAGGCGACGACGAGCACAGGCGTGGCGTTGCCGCACAGCAGCCCGGACGCGGCTTGAGTAGCCGCTCGCAATCCCAGGGCCCTCCGCGGGCCGCTGCTAGATTGAGGGGCCCGGGAGGGCGGGTAAGCCCGCCTGCGGGCAGTTCGGTCATGCATGGGTCCCAACCTTCACGTGATCGGACGACCAACGCCTCGGACGGTGTGCGACCACCGTCCGAGGCAGCTCCTCACCAGAGCCACCGAAAACGCTACCGCCCGCGAACGGCTCCACTGCACCGTCCGGCACGCTTAACTCACCTCGTGGGAAACCACGTTGGCGGCTCGGATTTGCAACGCTGGCGGAACCACGAGCGGGGCCGCAGTCCGGTCACCATCAATCAGCTTCCGCGTGATTTCGATCGGGTACGACGGCGCGCGTGCCGGGATCATGCGCCCCCACTCCGCCTCGCCCGCCGGTAGGGGAGCGCCGTACGAGCCGTCGGCCGTCGACGTGTGGCCGGTCAGGGGTGTGGGTGGGGTGTGGGGTTGAGGAGGGGGCGCAGGTGCTCGGGGAGATCGGGGTGGTTGTGCCAGGGGGTGGTGAGGGCGCCCGGGGCGGTTCCTGACGGGCCGTCCCGGGGCGGCGACGGGGCCTCGGGACGGCCGCGTCGGATGCCTCGCGTGGGGCATTGGGTTGGGGTGGCCGTGGTCCTCCTCGATGCCTGCCCGCTGCCGTCCGGGCCGCCGTCCAGGTCGCCGTCCAGGTCGCCGTCCGGGCCGGGGTGACCGTGGTGCTCGCCGCCGCCCCGCAGGCCTCGGTAGGCCGCCGTCCGGGAGATCCTCGCCGCCGCCCGGGCGTGGTCCGCGATGCGCGGGGACGTCCTGCTCGCCGCCGTCCGGGTCCTGCTCCTTCGCCAGCCCGCGCCCCGAGCCCGGGCCCGGGCCCGAGCCCGTTGCGCGAGGCAGACTCCCCGTGTCCGGTCAAGGGACGTGGTGAGGAGCCTGCCTCAGTACTGGACCACCCTGGCGGCCAGGGTCTACCAGGTGATCAGTGCATAGCCGGGACCGCCCGCGGCGCCGGGCTGTCCGGCCGATCCCGGGGCGCCGTCAGCGCCGGGGGTGTCGCTCTGGCCGCTGCGGGTCGCGCCCTTGCCACCCGCCCCGCCGGCGCCGCCCTGCCCGCCACCGCCACCGCCACCGCTACCTCCGACCGCGACGCCGACCGGCGGACTCACGTTCCCCACCGCCGGTGTCCCGCCCGAGCCGCCGGTGCCACCCGGTCCGCCCGAACCTCCGCTGCCGCCGGAGCCGCCGCGTCCGACGATCCCGTTCTGCCCGTCGGCGGCGGAAGAGCCCGCCGAGCCGGGGCTCCCGTCCACACCCTGTCCGCCCCTCTGCAGGACGGTGGAGGTGCCACCCAGGCAGGTCCCACGGCCGCCGGAACCCGCCGTGCCGGCACCGCCGCTCTCGGAGATCTTGCCGTTCTCACCGCCACCGCCCGCCCCCGAGCCGGAGCCACCGCCCGCTTCCGACAAACCCACCACCCATCCTCCCGGGGAACCGGCGGGAGCCACGACCCTGGGGGCTCCCCCGGACACCCCGACCCGGGTCCCCGTGAAACCGGTCAAGGCCGATGTGCCCGCATTCCCCCCGCCGCCACCGGCACCGCCGGCCTGCCCGCTCTCAAACAGGCTTCCGTCGGGGCCCCCACTGCCCCCACTGCCACCACCGCCAGGCGTCCCGTTCGTCTCACCGCCACCGAGCATCACCGTCAGCGTCGTCCCCGGCGTCACCGCGAGCACGCACTGCACATAGCTCCCGCCCCCGCCACCACCCCCACTGCCGCCGCCGCTGCCACCCGCGCTGCCCCCACCGCCCCCACCACCGACGGACGTCGAGGCGAGCGGCTCGGCCTGACCCCCGCCGCCCCCACCCCCGCCACCCGCACCCGGGCCGCCCCGGCCACCCTGACCCCACGCGTAGACCGTCACCGCACTCACACCGTCCGGAACGGTGAACGTCCCCGACTCCGTGAACGCCTGCTGCCCCCAGCCCCCAGACCAGCCGACACCCCGGCGACCCGCGCCACCGCCACCGAACCACCCAACGACGTCCAACCGAGCGCCAACGCGCCCACCACCGCCACCACCCGGGCACCGCGCCGACCACCACCCGACCGACACACCACCCGGCCATCCGATCCCACCACCGCACGCACCGCCGCCTCCTCGTCAGAACACGAACCAGCCGCCCAGACCCCATTGATCCAGCCTCACCAGCCCACAGCCATCGTCGACCCGCACCCAACCGCACCGCCCACCACCCGTGGCCCATCCAGACCCCCACACGCCGCCGTTCGGATGCTCCCCAACCCTGGCCGGGGCGTTGGCCGGTGGGGTGGGTCGCTGTGCTGTGCTTCTCCCTTTCCGCGTCCGCCTGGTGGCGGCCGCCGCGGTGGTGCTGGCCGTGCTGCTCGTCCTGGGGGTGGGGGCGTCGGCTTGCTCGCCCGCCGGCCCGCCGTGCCCGTTTCCGGCGTCGTCCCAACCCTGTCTACCGGCAGTTTGTACGCCGTCTCTGGGGTAGGGGGCGTGACGGTGCTTAGCATCGGAACTGGCCCCGCTCAGGGCGGGGCTGGTCAGCTCGAAGGGGGATGTATGAGCAGGTTTCGTCGGGTTGTCGTGGTTGCGGTGTCGGCCGTGGTGGTGACCGTCGGCTACATGGCCACCGCTGCCGGGGCCTTCGCGGACGTGATCGAGAGTCACCCGTAGGTCGGCCGCTTGTCGCCCCCGTGTCCGCTGCCGGGCGCGGGGGCGATGTGCGTTCTCGCCCGCGTCGTCGCCGGCCTGGCCGTCGCTGCCATGGCTCGCGTGGGGCATGGAGCGGTCGGCCTGCTCGTCGCCGGGATGCCTCGCGTGGGGCATTGAGTTGGGGTGACGGTGGTCCTTGCCCGCCGTCCTGCTCGCTGCCGTCCGGGTCGCCGTCTGGGATGGGGGGTGGTGGTGCTCGCTGGAGGGTGCCGCAGGCCTCGCCAGGCCGCCGTCCGGGTGGGGGCCGCGGTCCGCGGGGACAGCCGGCTCGTCCGCCGTCCGGGTGTGAAGCTGTGCTTATTTGTCGTCGGGTGTGGCGGTTTTCTGTCGCGGGGTGTGGAGGTGTTTTGGCTGCTCGGTAGCGGTGGTGGCTGGCCGTGCGTCAGTTTCGTGCAGCTTTCGGCGTCATCGAGATGATGTGTTCCCTGGCCAGGTTCGTGCGGTTTCCTTAGCACCGATGGCATGTCCGGCTTGTACCAGATAGTCCTGCCGGGCGTCGTCGGAATGCGGTTTCAGGCGCCATCGTGGTGCGTTCGCTGTCTTCCTGGACGGGCGAGGTACGGGTCCGGTGGGTGCCCGGGGCTGTCGGGCGGGCCGGGAGGGCGTGGATGGCACACGGCGGTGGCGGGAGCGATGCGGCAGGGGCCGGCGCTCCGGCGTGGGTGGTGCGTGAGCAGGTGGTGCACAGGCTCCTGACCCTTCAGGAACGCGGTCTCCTGGCACCTGGTCACGTGCGCCTTGCGGCTTCCTCGGCGGGCAGGTCGGTACGAACGGTCCAGCGCTGGCTACAGACGGCACGCGAGGAGGGCCGGACAGCGCGCAAGTCCCGGCCGCGGTTCACGGTCACGGACGAGGTCCACGCGCGATTGGCGTTGTGGTGCGGGAACGCCGCGGCGGTCCACCGGGAGCTTCTCGCACAGGCCCGTGCGTCGGCAGACGGCTCCGTGGACGGGAGTGCCGGCGATGAGCCAGCCGCAGGCACCGGGGATGGTGGGGGAGCGGGCGTGCCGTCGTTGGCGACGGTCCAACGGGCGGTGCGCCGGGATCTGAACGCAGGTCAGCGCGCCGCGCTCAAGGACGGGGAGAAGGCCAGGCGCGCCCACGATGTGCATCTCGCCCGTCCGGTGAAGTGGCGCAACGCATGCTGGGAGGGCGATCACAAGCACCTGCCCGTCGAGGTCGAGCTGGACGGGCAGACGGTGCGTCCGTGGGTGACGTGGTTCATCGACTGCGCCAGGAACGCCATCACCGGCGCGGCCGTCACCCCGCACCAACCCTCCCGGGACGCGGTGCTCGCGGCTCTGCGGATCGCCTTGTCACGCGACGAGAGCGGCGGCCCGTACGGGCCGATCGGAGGACTGCCGGAACTGGTACGGGTCGACCGCGGCAAGGAGTTCCTGTGTGCCACGGTGACCCGGGCACTGGGCGCGCTCGCGGTCCCGGTACAGGATCTGCCCGCGCGCAGGCCGGAGTTGAAGGGCACGGTGGAGAACCTCAACCACTGCGTCGTCGACATGTTCCTAGTCGCGCAGCCCGGATACCTCCACGCCCCCACCACCACGACCCGCCCGCGGGCGCGACGCGGCGACCTGGAGGGCCTGCTGCCGTTCACCGAGTTCACCGCACGGCTTCTGGACTGGGTGCGGTGGTGGAACACCGAGCACCGCCCGCAGCCACTCGGCGGCCGCACACCGCTCCAGGCATGGCAGGACGACCCCACCCCCATCGAGGACGTCCCGCCCGCCCTGCTGCACTCCTTCACCCTCGAGGACGCGGGAGGCGACAAGATCCTCTCCACGAAAGGCGTGTACTGGCGAGGGCGTTACTACGTCGGCCCCTGGATGCACGGCATGAACGGCACCCGCGTGCGCGTGCGCTTCGTCCCCCACCACGACCACGAGATCGAGGTGTTCGACACCGCCACCGGCGCCCACCTTGGGCCGGCCCACCTCGCGAACGCCGCCACAGCTGCCCAGCGCGCCGCGCTGCGCCGGGCCAAGGACGCCCAGCGGCGCACGATGGTGCGGGCACTGGCCTCCGCGGACCGCCAGCGCCGCCGACTGGGCCGCTACGGCGCAGTCACCGAGCCGGGGCAGCCCGAGCCACTGGCGGCGCTGACCGCAGCCGAGGCCGAGGAGCAACTCGCCGCGACCGCCCGGAGCGACTTGGCGAAGCGGGCACTGCCGGACCTGATCCCGCCGCGCGAGGCACCCGCGTCGTGGGCCCGCCCGGTTCGCCGCCCCCGTCCGGCGACACCCGGAACCGATGCCGATGTCGGCCCGCCGGCGCCCGGGGCGGCACACACCCCGGGCGCCGGCAGTGCACTGGACGGGGCCAACGGAGAAGAAACAGAAGAGGGAGGACGCCTGTGACCACTGCAGGCCGTCAGGGCCGGCTGCCGGCCGAACGCGAGGACCACTACATGCGCCTGCGCGGCGCCCACGTGGTCGGCACCCGCGCCCTGCTGGCGGTACGGGAGAACATCCGCGCCGCGATCGACGCGAAGGCCATGATCTGTATCTACGGACCGACCGGACACGGCAAGTCCATGGCCGTCAACGCCTCACTGCGCGACCTCGCCCCACAGATCACCCACCGCATCCAGTTCCGCGCCCGCCCCTCCACCCGCGACCTGCGCCACGAACTGTTCCACGCCCTGGGCCTCCCGGGCCGCCCGCCCTCCCACGCGATCGAGTTCGACCGCACCCTGCGCGGCGCACTGGAAGAACCCCGCGTCCTGGTCTGCGACGAGGCCCAGTGGCTGTCCAAACTCTGCTTCGAGTACCTGCGCTACCTGTGGGACGACACCAGCACCGACCTGACGATCATCTTCACCGGCGGCAACGGCTGCTTCGAGATGCTGCAGAGCGAACCGATGCTCGAATCCCGCGTCTACGCCTGGCAGGAGATCGACCCCATGGCCCTGGACGAGGTCCTCACCGTCATCCCCGCCTTCCACCCCGTCTGGACCCAGGCCGACCCCGACCTGATCGCCATGTGCGACCGCGAAGCGGCCCACGGCAACTTCCGCGCCTGGGCGAAGATCACCCACCACCTCACCGCCGGCCTGAAGCAGACAGCACGCACCACCGTCGACGAAGACCTGCTGCGCTGGGCCTACAGCAAACTCGGCCGCCGGGCAGCCTGACCATGCCGACCTGCCCCGACCCACCACCAGTCACCGTCATCATGGACCCCCACGACGACCTGCCCCACACCCGCGCCGCCCTGGCAGCCCACCACCCCGCCATCGGCCACATCACCATCCACCCCACACCCGCCACCGACTCCAGCACCTGCCTCGCCTACGACCTCCTGGCCACCCTCGGCAAACCAGTCCCACTCACCGGCACCCAGCCACCCTGGGCCACGGCCGCCGCCTGGACCCTCGCCTCAGGCATCACCCACCTCACCGTGCTGCGCGCCCACTTCCTCACCCGCCGCCGCATCGAGGACCTCCTCACCCTGCGCTCGCGCACCGGTATACGCCTGATGCTGGTTTGCCACCGCCCCAGCGTCCCAGTCGCAATGGCCCGCGCGCTCCACCCACACGGCTACCACCTCGCGCAGGCCCGCGCAGTTCTCCCCGACACGGACCAACAACCCCCACCTCCAGGCCCGGGACCGCTCACGAACCGCTGGCTCTCGCTGTCGGCGCTGACGACCCTGGTCGCGATCGACGGCCGTGACCAGCGTTGCCGCTGTACCGCACCCACCACCGAGGCGCGTGGCTTCAGGTCCCCGCAGGTGCGCTCCACGGTTGCCGAGGAGATCGCGCGCCGCCTCCACACCGCCACCGCGCACCCGCGCCTGGCGGCCTTGCTGGCCACCGCGGTCTTCACCGCTGCCTCCACCACCCAACTGAACACCGTCCACCCGCGCGACCTGGCCCCGGACGCCGCCGCCATCACCCTGCACGACCCCCGCCGCCTGCGACAGGGCTGTATGGCCCACCCCGTGCCGGCCTGGGCCCGCCCCTTCCTTCTGGCGACCGTGTACCTGCGGCGCATCGCCGTAGCCCCCGACGGGCCGTTGTTCACTCCGCCCTTCCCGACCACCGGCCTGCCCTTCGTGACCCGTTTCGCCGAGTCCTGCAAACTGCGCCCGCCCCAGCCACCACGCCCAGGCCCCACACGACACAAGACGCAGCAACAGACCGTCTGGCCCCTGAGTACCGCCCGCTACTACTATCCCTGGGCCGTCACCGAAGACATGCGAGGCTGCCCGCCCCCACCCCCGTCACACCGCGGGCGCACACTGCAGACCGGGCGGCTATGGAACGGTCTCACCTTCACCGAGGCCGTCCGGGGGCGGCGCCGATGACGGATCTCCGTGAGGGGCCGAAATCTGAGAGGACCGGATTCTGTAACGTCACTTCGCTTTATACGGAGGGAGCTGACGGCCTGACAAGTAACGAATGGAAACTGATGACGTTACACAACTGACCGTGACACATCCGGGGCGGTGAAGTATTTCCATGGTTGCTTCCGAATGAGGGGACAGAACATGGTGAGATCATCCGATGATGTGATTCTCATGCTGCATCGGTGGCGTCATCAAGGCTGCACGGGGTCGCCGATCGAGGCCATGGGTCTAGACCACCTTGGCCGGGTGGCTGGCCACCTTGCCCCCCGCGGGAGGGGTTGTACCGTTGGCCAATCTGGTAACAGAATGCAATGGCAGGTGAGTGGCCGGCCGGTTCGCCCGCAGCCACCAGGGGAAAGTCGAA
>NZ_JBIVHS010000046.1:0-43226 GCF_044749365.1 Kitasatospora sp. NPDC089509
GCCTTCCAGCGGGCCCTCCGGGCGCTTCGTTCTTTCGTGTTTCCAGCTTATCAGATGTTTTCCGCTCCGTTTTCCGGAGTTTCATTCATCGGATTTGGCTTTCGCCTTTCGGCGCTCCCGAACTCTATCAGAGTTTCTCGGTCCGTTTTCCCGGATGTTCTCGAATTCGCATTCGAGGACTTCCTTGGGGCTCGTCCCGTGGGGCAACCCGGAGAACATTACGCACCGGGTCGCCCCACGTCAAACCAGCCTCAGCCGGGTCGGACGAGGGTCGGAGCGGAGGCTCAGACCTCGACGACGACCGGCAGGATCATCGGCCGGCGGCGGTAGTTGTCCGCCACCCACTTGCCGATGGTCCGACGGACGAGCTGCTGCACCTGGCGGGGCTCCAGCACGCCGTCGCTCGCCGAGCGGTCCAGGGCCTCCTGGAGCTTGGCGACGACCGGCACGAAGGCGTTGTCGTCGATACCGGAGCCGCGGGCCTGGATGGTCGGGCCACCGATGATCTTGCCGTTGGTCGAGTCGACCGCGACGAAGACCGAGATGAAGCCCTCCTCGCCGAGGATCCTGCGGTCCTTGAGCGAGGCCTCGGTGATGTCGCCGACCGAGGAGCCGTCCACGTAGACGTAGCCGGCCTGCACCTTGCCGACGATCCGGGCGACGCCCTTCTCCAGGTCGACGCAGACGCCGTCCTCCGCGATGACCACGCGGTTGCGCGGCACACCGGTCGCGATGCCCAGCTCGGCGGCGGCCCGCAGGTGGCGCCACTCGCCGTGCACCGGCATGAGGTTGCGCGGCTTGCAGATGTTGAAGAAGTACAGCAGCTCGCCGGCCGAGGCGTGGCCGGAGACGTGCACCTTGGCGTTGCCCTTGTGCACGACCTTGGCGCCCCAGCGGGTCAGGCCGTTGATCACGCGGTAGACCGCGTTCTCGTTGCCCGGGATCAGCGAGGAGGCCAGGACGACGGTGTCGCCCTCGACGATGCGGATCTGGTGGTCGCGGTTGGCCATCCGGGACAGCGCGGCCATCGGCTCGCCCTGGGAGCCGGTGCAGATCAGCACCACCTCCTTGTCCGGCAGGTCGTCCAGCTGCTTGACGTCGACGATCATGTTGCCCGGCACCTTGAGGTAGCCGAGGTCACGGGCGATGCCCATGTTGCGGACCATCGAGCGGCCGACGAAGGCGACCTTGCGCTTGTACTCGTGCGCGGCGTCCAGGACCTGCTGGATGCGGTGCACGTGGCTGGCGAAGGAGGCCACGATGATGCGCTTGTCGGCGTTCGCGAAAACGTTTCGGAGCGCGGCCGAGATGTCCCGCTCGTGCGGGATGAAGCCGGGTACCTCGGCGTTGGTGGAGTCCACCAGCAGCAGGTCCATGCCCTCCTCCGCCAGCTTGGCGAAGGTCGGCAGGTCGGTCAGGCGACCGTCCAGCGGCAGCTGGTCCATCTTGAAGTCACCGGTGGCCACGACCATGCCGGCGGGGGTGCGGACCGCCACCGCGAGGGCGTCCGGGATGGAGTGGTTGACCGCGATGAACTCGCAGTCGAAGGGACCGATGCGCTCGCGCTCGCCCTCCTTGACCTCCAGCACGTACGGCCGGATGCGGTGCTCGGCGAGCTTGGCCTCGATCAGGGCGAGGGTCAGCTTGGAGCCGATCAGCGGGATGTCCGGGTTCTCCCGGAGCAGGAAGGGGACGGCCCCGATGTGGTCCTCGTGCCCGTGGGTGAGGACGATGCCGTCGACCTTGTCCAGGCGGTCCCGGATGTAGCTGAAGTCCGGCAGGATCAGGTCCACGCCGGGCTGCTCGTCCTCGGGGAAGAGGACGCCGCAGTCGATGATCAGGATGCGGTCGCCGTACTCGAGGACCGTCATGTTGCGGCCGATCTCGCCGAGGCCGCCGAGCGGAGTGATGCGGAGGGCGCCCTCCTTGAGGGCCGGGGGTGCGCCGAGTTCGGGGTGCGGGTGGCTCAAAAGACTCTCCTCACGACGCACGCCATATGCCCGGGGTCCTCCCCTGGTGACATATGGCGTGCGTACTCAGTGTCGTTTTCCTACTGGGTCGGTGCTCTCGCGCCTTCGGTCCGGTCCAGCGGCGGACCCGGGCGGGGTCCGGCGAGCCGGGGCGCGCACGTCTTTGTCGGTTACAGGTGTACCCCGCCGGCGGCGAGATCCTGCCTCAATCGGTCGATCTCCTCGGGCGTCGCGCCGACCAGCGGCAGCCGCAGCGGCCCGGCCGGCAGGCCCTGGAGGTCCAGCGCGGCCTTGGTGAGGATCACGCCCTGGGTGCGGAACATACCGGTGAACACCGGCAGCAGGCCCTGGTGGACCACGGTGGCCTTGGCCACATCGCCGGCCAGGTAGGCCTCGATCATCGTCTTCAGCGAGCCGGCCACCACGTGCCCGACGACGCTGACCACGCCGACGGCCCCGACGGACAGCAGTGGCAGGTTGAGGATGTCGTCGCCGGAGTACCAGGCGAGGTCGGAGCGGGAGATCGCCCAGGCCGCCGCGCCGAGGTCGCCCTTGGCGTCCTTGTTGGCGACGATCCGCGGGTGCTCACCGAGCCGGACCAGGGTCTCGTGGCTCAGCGCGACCCCGCTGCGGCCCGGGATGTCGTACGCCATCACCGGCAGGCCGGTGGCGTCGGCGACCTGCGTGAAGTGCCGGTACAGGCCCTCCTGCGGGGGCTTGTTGTAGTACGGGGTGACGACCAGCAGGCCGTGCGCCCCGGCGGCCTCCGCCTGCCGGGCCAGCTCGACGCTGTGGTGGGTGTCGTTGGTGCCGACCCCGGCCACCACGTGGGCCCGGTCCCCGACCGCCTCCACCACGGCGCGGACGAGCTGGGCCTTCTCGGCGTCGTTGGTGGTCGGGGACTCACCGGTGGTGCCGTTGACGACGAGGCCGTCGTTCCCGGAGTCGACGAGGTGCGTGGCGAGGCGCTGGGCGCCGTCGATGTCGAGGGCGCCGTCGGCGGTGAACGGGGTGACCATAGCGGTCAGCACCCGGCCGAACGGCGTTTGGGGGGTGGAGGTCGGAGCCATGCGTCCAAAGCTACTCGTAGGCGGTGGGGCGGTACCCATGCCGGTCCATGGTTCGGACAGGTGGAGCAGGCCGGGGGCGGGGAATGGGATTCCGGTGCTGCCCGCTCGGGGGTTCGGGCAGCACCGGAATCCGTGGTCACGAATGTAGGGAGCGGCTAGAAAAGCCGCAATCCAGACATGCGCGACATCCAGCCCATATGCCTGTCCTCCCAGGTCAGGGGGCGACCCGGCCGTGCTTCTCGAAGGCCGCATGGGTGAGCGGCATGAGCCGGGCCCACTGCTCCTCCATCTGCTCCGCGACCATCTCGATCTCGCGCTGCGGGAACGACGGCACCGCCGAGTTCTCCCGCCGGGTGCGCAGCGAGAGGAAGTGCATCAGCGAACGCGCGTTGCAGGTCGCGTACATCGAGGAGAACAGGCCGACCGGCAGCACCGCCCGGGCCACCTCGCGGGCCACGCCGGCCGCCAGCATCTCCTGGTAGCGGGCGTAGGACTCCCGGTACGCGGCCTCCATCGCCTCGCCGGTGGTCCGGTGCTGCTCGGGGGTGCCCTGGTGGAACTCGTACTTGCCCGGGCGTCCCTGCTGGACCAGCTTGCGGTCCTCGGCCGGGACGTAGAAGACCGGCTCCAGCTCGCGGTAGCGGCCGGACTCCTCGTTGTAGGACCAGCCGCTGCGGTGCCGGTGGAACTCCCGGAACACGAAGATCGGCGCGCTGATGAAGAAGGTCATCGAGTTGTGCTCGAAGGGCGTGCCGTGCCGGTCGCGCATCAGGAAGTTGATCAGGCCCTTGGACTTCTCCGGGTCCTGCTGGAGCGCCTCCAGGGACTGCTCCCCCGCGGTCGAGACCCGGGCCGCCCAGATGACGTCCGAGTCGGCGGCGGCGCTGCGGACCAGCTCCACCGTCACATCGCTGCGGAAACTGGGGGCCGTCGGTTCTTCGCTCACGCGTTACTCCTTGCGGGTTCGGTGCTGTGCAGCTTGATGGCGTGCTGCATGGTCTTGCGGGCGCGCGGGGTGTCGCCGGCGTCGGCGTAGGCCACGGCGAGGCGGAACCACACCCGCCAGTCGCCGGGCTCGGCCTCCGCCTCGGCCTGGCGGCGGGCGAACACCGCGTCGGCCGAGGCCCGGTCGATCCGCCCGCCCTTGCTGCGCCGGAGCTCGTCCACCGGCAGCCCGCCCTCGGCGTCCAGCTCGCGGGCGAGCCGCTCGCTGGCCCGGCCGAAGCGGACGGTCTGGCGCAGGAACCAGACGCCGATCACCGGGATGACGAAGGCGCAGAGGCCGATGCCGATGCCGAGCGGCTTGCCGGTGGCGATCAGCTGGACGCCCTCCCCCACGCAGACGAGGGCGACCAGCAGCAGCACGCCGGACAGGACGAAGAAACCGGTGCGGGAGGTCATCTGCGGCTCACAGGTCCAGGAAGTGTTCGAGGCCGAAGGTCAGCCCCGGGGTGTCGACGACCTTGCGCACGCCCAGCAGGATGCCCGGCATGAAGCTGCTGTGGTGCAGCGAGTCGTGCCGGATGGTGAGCGTCTCGCCGGTGTCGCCGAACATCACCTGCTGGTGGGCCAGCAGGCCGCGCAGCCGGACGGCGTGCACCGGCACCCCGTCCACGTCGGCGCCGCGGGCGCCGGGCAGGCTGTGGCTGGTCGGGTCCTGCTGCTTCGGCCGGCCGGCCTCGGCGCGGGCCGCGGCGATCAGCTGGGCGGTGCGGGTGGCGGTGCCGCTGGGGGCGTCGGCCTTGCGGTCGTGGTGCAGCTCGACCACCTCGACCGACTCGAAGTAGCGGGCGGCGATCTGGGAGAACTTCATGCCGAGGATCGCACCGATGGAGAAGTTGGGCGCGATCAGCAGGCCTAGCTCCGGGGCGTCGGCCAGCCAGCCCTGCACGGTGGCGAGCCGCTCGTCCGTCCAACCGGTGGTGCCGGTGACCACGTGGATGCCGTGGTGCAGGCAGTGGTCGAGGTTGCCCATCACCGAGTCCGGGTGGGTCAGTTCGACGGCGACCTGGGCCCCGGCCTCGGTCAGCTCCGTCAGCTTCGACCCACGGCCCAGGGTGGCGACCAGCTCCAGGTCGGGCGCGGCCTCGACGGCCTTGACCGTCTCGGAGCCGATCCGTCCGTTGGCTCCGATCACGGCGACACGCAGCGTCATTGCGGAATTCCTCTCAGACAAGGCAGTCTCACACGAGCAGATCGGCGAGCCGGGCGGCCCGCTTGTCGTTGACCGGCCCGATCAGCGCCAGCGACGGCCGGTACGCGCCCAGCACATCACGGGCCACCGCGTGGACGTCCTCCAGGGTCACCGCCGCGATCCGCTCCAGCATGTCGTCCACCGACAGGTGGTGCCCGTAGCTGAGTTCGGCCTTGCCGATCCGGTTCATCAGCGAGCCGGTGTCCTCCATGCCGAGCACGGTGGAGCCGGAGATCTGCCCGATCGCGCGGTGCAGTTCCTCCTCGGTGATGCCGTCGGCGACGACCTTGGCCAGCTCCTCGCGGCAGATCCGCAGCACCTCCTCGACCCGCTTGGGCTGGCAGCCGGCGTAGATGCCGAACAGGCCGCTGTCCGCGTAGGACGAGGAGTACGAGTAGACCGAGTACGCCAGGCCGCGCTTCTCCCGGACCTCCTGGAACAGCCGGGAGCTCATCCCGCCGCCCAGGGCCGCGTTGAGCACGCCCATCGCCCAGCGGCGCTCGTCGTGCCGGGGCACCCCGGGGACGCCCAGCACCAGGTGGGCCTGCTCGGTGGAGCGGTTGAGCACCTCGACCTTGCCGGCCGTGCGCAGCGCCTTGACGCCGCGGCGGGCCTCGGCGGGCGCCGCGGTGGAGCGGGCCAGCACCGGGGCGAAGGCCTCCTGGACCTGCTTGACGACCTTGCGGTGGTCCAGGTTGCCGGCCGCGGCGACGACCAGGTGCTCCGGGCGGTAGCGGCGGTGGTAGAAGCCGGCGATCTGCTCCCGGGTGAGCGCCTTGATGGTCTCCTGGGTGCCGAGGATCGGGCGGCCGAGCGGGCCGCTGCCGAAGATCACCCTGGCGAACAGGTCGTGGACCACGTCGCCCGGGTCGTCCTCGGCCATCGCCATCTCTTCGAGGATGACGCCGCGCTCGGCGTCGACGTCCTCGGTGCGGATCAGCGAGCCGGTGAGCATGTCGCAGACCACGTCGATGGCCAGCGGCAGGTCGGTGTCCAGGACCCGGGCGTAGTAGCAGGTGTTCTCCTTCGCGGTGAAGGCGTTCATCTCGCCGCCGACCGCGTCCAGGGCCGCCGAGATGTCCAGCGCGCTGCGCCGCTCGGTGCCCTTGAAGAGCAGGTGCTCCAGGTAGTGGGTGGCGCCGTTGAGCTGCGGGGTCTCGTCCCGCGAGCCGACGCCGACCCAGATGCCGAACGTCGCGGAGCGAACCGTCGGCAGGGTTTCGGTGACGACCCGCAGGCCGCCGGGCAGGACGGTCCGGCGCACCGTGCCGGCGCCGTCGACGCCCTTGAGCAGGGTCCGGGTGGTGCCGGGACGCTGCTTTACCGCCGGGGCCTGGGCCACGGTGGGTACCTCCAGAGGAAACGCACGTGGAATGGCACGTACGGACGAACGCGTGGACAACGGGGTGCGGCCCGCACGCCGGGAGGCGTACGGGCCGCAAGGGTCAGCTAGCGGCGCTTCACTCGGAAGCGGCCTCGCCGGCCTCCTCGCCCTCGATGACCGGGATCAGCGAGAGCTTGCCGCGCGGGTCGATCTCGGCGATCTCGACCTGCACCTTGGCGCCGACGCCGAGGACGTCCTCGACGTTCTCCACGCGCTTGCCACCGGCGAGCTTGCGGATCTGCGAGATGTGCAGCAGGCCGTCCTTGCCCGGCATGAGCGAGACGAACGCGCCGAACGTCGTGGTCTTGACCACGGTGCCCAGGTAGCGCTCGCCGACCTCCGGCATGGTCGGGTTGGCGATCTGGTTGATCGTGGTGCGGGCGGCCTCGGCGGCCGGGCCGTCGGCGGCACCGATGTAGATGGTGCCGTCGTCCTCGATCGTGATCTCGGCGCCGGTGTCCTCCTGGATCTGGTTGATCATCTTGCCCTTGGGGCCGATGACCTCACCGATCTTGTCCACCGGGATCTTGATGGTGATGATGCGCGGCGCGTTCGGGGACATCTCGTCGGGCGAGTCGATGGCCTCGTTCATCACGTCGAGGATGTGCAGGCGGGCGTCCTTGGCCTGCTTCAGCGCGGCGGCCAGCACCGACGCCGGGATGCCGTTCAGCTTGGTGTCCAGCTGGAGGGCGGTGATGAAGTTGCGGGTACCGGCGACCTTGAAGTCCATGTCGCCGTACGCGTCCTCGGCGCCCAGGATGTCGGTCAGCGCGACGTAGTGGGTCTCGCCGTCGATCTCCTGGGAGATCAGGCCCATGGCGATGCCGGCGACGGCGGCCTTCAGCGGCACACCGGCGTTCAGCAGCGACATGGTGGACGCGCAGACCGAGCCCATCGAGGTGGAGCCGTTGGAGCTCAGCGCCTCGGAGACCTGGCGGATGGCGTACGGGAACTCCTCGCGGGTCGGCAGGACCGGCAGGATGGCGCGCTCGGCCAGCGCGCCGTGGCCGATCTCGCGACGCTTGGGCGAGCCCACGCGGCCGGTCTCGCCGACCGAGTACGGCGGGAAGTTGTAGTTGTGCATGTAGCGGCGACGCGTCTCCGGGGAGAGCGTGTCGAGCTGCTGCTCCATCCGGAGCATGTTCAGCGTGGTGACACCCAGGATCTGGGTCTCGCCGCGCTCGAACAGGGCCGAGCCGTGGACCCGCGGGATGGCCTCGACCTCGGCGGCCAGGGTGCGGATGTCGGTGACGCCGCGGCCGTCGATGCGGACCTTGTCCTTGATGACGCGCTCGCGGACGATCTTCTTGGTCAGCGCGTTGTAGGCGGCGCTGATCTCCTTCTCGCGACCCTCGAACTCGGGGAGCAGCTTCTCGGCGGCGACCGCCTTGACGCGGTCCAGCTCGGCGTTGCGCTCCTGCTTGCCCGGGATGGTGAGGGCCTTGGCCAGCTCGTCCTTGACGGCGGCGGTCAGGGCGGCCAGGACGTCGTCCTGGTAGTCCAGGAAGACCGGGAAGTCGGCGGTCGGCTTGGCGGCCTGGGCGGCCAGCTGCGCCTGCGCGGCGCACAGCACCTTGATGAAGGGCTTGGCGGCGTCGAGGCCGGAGGCCACGACCTCCTCGGTCGGCGCCTCGGCGCCGCCCTCGACCAGCTTGATGGTCTTGTCGGTGGCCTCGGCCTCGACCATCATGATCGCGACGTCGCCGTCCGGCAGGACGCGACCGGCGACGACCATGTCGAAGACGGCCGACTCCAGCTCGCTGTGGGTCGGGAAGGCCACCCACTGGCCGTTGATCAGCGCGACGCGGACGCCACCGATCGGGCCGGAGAACGGCAGGCCCGCCAGCTGGGTGGAGGCGGAGGCGGCGTTGATCGCGACCACGTCGTACAGGTGGTCGGGGTTGAGCGCCATGATCGTGCAGACGACCTGGACCTCGTTGCGCAGGCCCTTGACGAAGGACGGGCGCAGCGGGCGGTCGATCAGGCGGCAGGTGAGGATCGCGTCCTCGGACGGCCGGCCCTCGCGACGGAAGAACGAGCCGGGGATGCGGCCGGCGGCGTACATCCGCTCCTCGACGTCCACGGTCAGCGGGAAGAAGTCGAAGTGCTCCTTCGGCTGCTTGGACGCGCTGGTGGCCGACAGCACCATGGTGTCGTCGTCGAGGTAGGCCACGGCGGAGCCGGCGGCCTGACGGGCCAGACGGCCGGTCTCGAAGCGGATGGTACGGGTGCCGAAGGAACCGTTGTCGATCACGGCCTCGGCGTAGAACACGTTCTCTTCCACCTGGAAGATCTCCTCTTTCGTACGTCTCCGGGAGAGCGTCCCCGCGCTGCCTCTGTTCGGCCCTGGGGCCCTCCTGCCAAGGAGGGCGGCAGTCGGGCCGGTCTTCGATCGAAGCCTCCGGGGTGCCCCGCTCGGCTGCGGGGGTTCCGGGGGCCACTACCGAGGACCGGCGCCTCACGGCTGCCGGGCCGGGACGGGCGGTCCGCGTCTGGACGCTCTCTCGGATGCGGGCGGCTTCCGTTTGAAGCCTTCGTCCCGCGGGGGGTTCGGGCTTGCTGCCCGGGTGGCGCGCTGCTGCGCCATCACCCGGCATGCCCACAACCCTACGGTGCAATCCTCGGCCACCTGGGGAGGTGCGCGCGAGTTGTTATGTCAGGGTGCCGCGGTCGAACCGCGGCGGCATACGCACGCGGGGCGGCTCCCCGGTGTGGGGAGCCGCCCCGAGCGGCGGTCTTAGCGGGCGCCGCCGGCGGCACCGCGACGGATGCCCAGACGGTCGACGAGCGTACGGAAGCGCTCGATGTCCTTCTTGGCCAGGTACTGCAGGAGGCGGCGACGCTGGCCGACCAGGATCAGCAGGCCACGACGCGAGTGGTGGTCGTGCTTGTGGAACTTGAGGTGCTCGGTCAGGTCCGAGATACGGCGCGACAGCATGGCGACCTGGACCTCGGGGGAGCCGGTGTCGCCCTCCTTCTGGCCGAACTCGGCGAAGATCTGCTTCTTGACGTCAGAGGCGAGAGCCACTGCAACTCCTTCAAGGTCTACCGAGCGGTCCTGGTCGACTGCACAGGACTCTGCGAGAACTCGGTGTCGTGAGCGCGGCCCGCGGTCGGCTGCCCACGAGTGGGCGGACACATGGCTGCGCTCGGTGGCCAAGCGTACCAGTGCGGCCCACCCGGGTGACGGGCGGGTGCGCGGGCGCCCGTCGGGCGCTCAGCCGGTGGCGCCGCGGACCAGCCGGTAGACGTTCAGCACGGCCAGCGCCAGCGGGACCAGCGAGATCAGGGTGAGGCTGTCCACCAGGTCCAGGATGCGGCCCCAGAACGGGGAGACGCCGAGCCGGGGCACCACCAGGGCGATCGCGGTGAGCAGCGCGGCGCCGAAGGCGATGGAGGCGGCCAGCCAGACGGTGCGCAGGTCGAGCTGGGTGCCGGAGCCGGCCGCGCGCAGGATGAACTGCGGGGTGTGCAGGGACAGCCCGACGATCAGCAGGCACAGGCTCAGCAGGCCGGCGACGGTGAGGCCGAGGACCTGCGCGGTGTAGCGGAACAGCCGGGCGCGCAGCATGGTGGCGATGCCCAGGGCGAGTGCGAGCAGTTCGGGGAAGGTCCGGTCGGTGAAGGAGAGGACGGCGCAGGCGCCGACCACGACCGCGGCGCAGCCGCCGACCAGGCCGACCAGCACCTCGTGGCCGCGGCGGGCCTGGTGGGCGATCCGCTCGTACTGGACGGCCTCGGCGCGCTCGGCCTCCTCGTCGTAGTCGCGGCTGCGGGTGCGGGTCTGGCCGGGGGCGCTGAAGCCGACCGGCAGCCGGGCGAAGCGGGCGGAGAGGCCGGGCAGGAAGCCGACGGCGGCGACCGCGGCGACGCCGGTGACGGCGGCGATGTTGCCGGCCGGGGTGCCGGGCATCAGCACGGCGGCGAAGGTGGCGAGGGCGCCGGCGGTGGCGACGAGGGCGGCGGCGACGAACACCGCGTCCTGCTCCGGCAGCAGGCCGGCGAGCAGCACGGCGACCACCAGGACGGTGACGCAGCCGGCCAGGAACTGGAGCCGGCCCGGGCCGTCCCCCGGATGGGTGACGGCGATGACGCCGCTGCCGGCGATCATCGCGTGCGGGAGGGCGCCGAGGCCGAGCGCGACCGCGGCGTGCGGGTCCCGGTAGACCCGGGCGCGCACCCCGGCGAGCGCGGTGAGCACGACGGCGGTGACGCCGGCCAGCACCCCGGGCAGGCTGTGCATGTCGTGGCGCAGGTCGGAGAACCAGAGCGCGAAGCCGAGCAGGGTGAGCAGGACGCCGGCGCCGATCAGGCCGAAGCCGCGCATCAGGTCGACGGTCCAGAAGCGGCGGTCGGCCTCGACGGCGCTGGCGATGGCGTCGGCGACGTCGTCGTGGACGGCCGGCGGCAGCGACTCGGCGAAGGGGCGCAGCGCCAGCAGGTCGCCGTCGCGGACCTGCTGGGCGGCCAGCGACAGGCTGCTGTCGAGCACGGTGCCGTCGCGGCGGACCAGGTGGTAGCCGGTGGGGGCGCCCTCGGGCTGGCTCTGGTTGGCCAGTCGCAGCACCTCGGGGTAGACGTCGGCGAGGGGGACGTCCTCGGGCAGGGCGACGTCGATCCGGCGGTCCGGGGCGACGACGGTGACCCGGCAGTAGCCCGTGGCAGCCGTACTAGTGCTCATGCGCCCACCTCGCTGCGCTCGGCAGGGGCACTCGCCCACGCGCACCTCTCAATGATGAGCTCGCTCCGCTCACTCATTGGTCCGCACCTCGATCCTTCGACGCACTGAGCGCTCCCCCTGGGTTGACGGTGCCGCGGCACGGCGGCGCGCGGTGTGTGGCTGCGGAACCGGCCCGGCCGGGCCGCGAGTTGGCGCGGCGTTACCCTACCCGCTCGGTTCGTGCCCGCTGCCGCGGCGGGGTCGGGCGGGGAGGCCGCACGGCGCCGGGGTCTGGCGGGCGGTGCGGGGGCGACCGTTAGGATCGGCGCCTGCGCACGGTGGTACGGGGGCTGCGCTGCGTGGGGCGTCCTCAGCCACGGGATCCCGTACCGGAGCCGGCGCAGTCGCGTGAGGGCTGATGCCGAAGTGATCGATCGACGCCGCGGGGTGGATGACGCATGGGTGTGATCATGGTCAAGCGACCGGCCAGGGCCTACCCGCCGACCGTGCCGGACGAACCGGTGGAGCTGGTCAGTCCGCCCGAGCTGCCCCGGCAGGGCCACGAGGACTGGCTGATGAGCATCCTGCCGATGCTCGGCATGGGCGGCTCGGCGGTGTTCTTCTTCTCCCCCGGTGCGGCCGCCCCGATGAAGATCATGGGCGGTCTGATGATCGTCTCGACGCTCGGCATGGTGCTGGCCCAGATCGTCCGGGCCCGCAAGGGCGGCTCGACCGCGATGGCCGACGAGCGGCGCGACTACCTCAAGTACCTCCAGCAGACCCGCCGCCAGGTGCGCCGCACGGCGGAGAGCCAGCGCGGCGCGCTGCTGTTCCTGAACCCGGCGCCGGACCAGCTGTGGTCGATCGTCGAGGACGGCCGGCGGCTGTGGGAGCGGCGCACGGCGGACGGCGACTTCGCGCAGATCCGGGTGGGCCTCGGGCCGGTGCAGCTGTCCACCCCGCTGGTGGCGCCGCAGACCGCGCCGATGGACGAGCTGGAGCCACTGTCGGCGGCCGCGATGCACTCCTTCCTCAAGGCGCACGGCACCCTTCAGGACCTGCCGCTGGCGGTCTCGCTGCGGGCCTTCTACCACATCACGGTGTGCGGGGACCCGGACTCGGTGTACGGGAACGTGCGCGCGATGATCGCCCAACTGACCACCCTGCACTCGCCGGACGACCTGCTGGTCGCGGTCGCCGCGGCGCCCGGCGCGGCCGAGGAGTGGGACTGGACCAAGTGGCTCCCGCACAACCAGCACCGCAAGGAGAGCGACGGCGCGGGCTCGCGCCGGCTGAGCGCGAACGACCTGGGCGAGCTGGAGTACCTGCTGCAGGACGAGCTGTCCGGCCGCCAGCGCTTCGTCCGGGACGCGGCGCCCGCCGCGGACCAGCCGCACCTGGTGGTGGTCATGGACGGCGCCGGGGTGCCGCACGACTCGGTGCTGGCGAGCCCCGAGGGCGTGCAGGGGGTGACCGTGATCGAGGTCGTCCCGGGTGAGGTGGACGAGCCCAGCGGGCACCTGATGGTGACGGTCAACCCGCAGGAGCTGGTGCTGCGTTCGGCCTCCGGGGCGACCTACGCGGGCAAGCCGGACCTGCTCTCGCTGTGGCAGTCCGAGGCGCTGGCCCGGCAGCTGGCGCCGTACCGGGCCTCGGCCGGCGGGGACGACGAACCGCTGCTGTCCAACCTGGACTTCACCGACATGATGAACTCGGGCGACCCGGGCTCCTTCGACGTGGCCCGCAGCTGGCGCCCGCGCGCCCAGCACGAGCGGATGCGGGTGCCGATCGGCGTCGGCGCGGGCGGCGAGCACGTCTACCTGGACATCAAGGAGGCCGCGCTGGAGGGCATGGGCCCGCACGGCCTGTGCGTGGGCGCGACCGGTTCCGGCAAGTCGGAGCTGCTGCGCACGCTGGTGCTCGCACTGGCGATGACCCACTCCTCGGAGACGCTGAACTTCGTGCTCGCCGACTTCAAGGGCGGCGCGACCTTCCTCGGCATGGCGGACATGCCGCACACCTCCGCGGTGATCACCAACCTGGAGGGCGAGCTCACCCTGGTCGACCGCATGCGCGACGCGATCGAGGGCGAGCTGCACCGCCGCCAGGAACTGCTGCACCGCTCCGGCAACTACGCCAACATCCACGAGTACGAGCGGGCCCGGGCGGCCGGCGCGGCGCTGGACCCGCTGCCCTCACTGGTGCTGATCATCGACGAGTTCTCCGAACTCCTCACCGCCAAGCCCGACTTCATCGAGATGTTCATCCAGATCGGCCGGATCGGCCGCTCCCTGGGCGTGCACCTGCTGCTGGCCTCGCAGCGCCTGGAGGAGGGCAAGCTGCGCGGCCTGGACACCTACCTCTCGTACCGGATCGGTCTGCGCACCTTCTCGGCGGCCGAGTCGCGGGCGGCGATCGGCGTGCCGGACGCCTACCACCTGCCGCCGGTGCCGGGCGTCGGCTACCTGAAGTTCGGCGAGGACGTGATGGACCGGTTCAAGGCCGCGTACGTCTCGGGGCCGTACCGGGCGCCGGGGCAGCAGCGCTCGACCGGCGGGCGGCGGGTGAACGCCCGCCCGGTGGCCTTCACCTCGGCCTTCGTGGACCTGCCGCCGGCCCCGGCGGAGGAGGAGGCGCCGCAGGCCCCGGAGCAGGACGACGCGCTGGTGGACACCGTGCTGGACGTGTTCGTCCAGCGGATGGCCGGCCAGGGACCGGCCGCGCACCAGGTGTGGCTGCCGCCGCTGGACGAGGCGCCGAGCCTGGACCACCTGCTGCCGCCGCTGCAGGTCGTCCCGGAGCGCGGGCTGACCGCGCCGGGCTACCCGGGCGGGCGGCTGCGGGCGCCGATCGGGATCGTGGACAAGCCGCGCGAGCAGAAGACCGACATCCTGGAGGTCGACTTCTCCGGGGCGGCCGGCCACGGCCTGGTGGTGGGTGGCCCGCGGTCGGGCAAGTCCACCGTGCTGCGCACCATGACGGCCGCCTTCGGCCTCACCCACACCCCCCGCGAGGTGCAGTTCTACCTGCTGGACTTCGGCGCGGGCAGCTTCCAGTCGCTGCTCGGCCTGCCGCACGTCGGCGGGGTGGCCGGGCGGCTGGACGTGGACAAGGTGCGCCGGATGGTCTCCGAGGTGCACGCGGTGATGAACCGGCGCGAGGAGCTGTTCCGGGCGGCCGGGATCGACACCATCGCGACCTACCGGGCCCGCCGGGCGGCCGGACAGCTGCCGGACCAGGCCTTCGGCGACGTGTTCCTGATGATCGACGGCTGGAACACCTTCAAGCAGGAGTTCGAGGGGCTGGAGCCGGTCATCGGCGACCTCGCCCAGCGCGGCCTCGGCTACGGCGTCCACCTGGTGATCACCGCGGCCCGGTACGCGGAGGTGCGCCCGGCGCTGAAGGACCTGCTGCAGAACCGCATCGAGCTGCGGCTCGGTGACGCGATGGAGTCCGAGGTGGACCGCCGGGTGGCGCAGAACGTCCCGGCGCTGGCCGGGCGGGGCATCACCGCGGAGCGGCTGCACTTCCTCGGCGGCCTGCCGCGGCTGGACGGCTCCGCCGCGGTGGAGGACCTCCAGGACGGGGTGACCGGGCTGGTGGCCGCGGTCGACGGCGCCTGGACCGGGCCGCGCGCCCCCCAGGTGCGGATGCTGCCCGCCGTCCTGGACGGGACCTCGCTGCCGAAGGGCTTCGAGCACCCGGAGCGCGGGGTGTCCTTCGGCGTGGACGAGGCCGAACTGGCGCCGGTGTTCGTCAACTTCGAGACCGACCCGCTGTTCATCGTGTTCGGCGACACCGAGTCCGGGAAGTCGGCGCTGCTGCGGATGCTGATCAAGCAGATCACCGAGCGCTACTCCCCGGACCAGGCCGGCATCGTGGTCGGCGACTACCGGCGCGCCCTGCTGGGCACCGTCCCGCCGGAGTACCTGGTGGAGTACGCGGCCGCCCAGCCGGCCATGGCGGCGATCGTGGACATGCTGCGCGGGGCCTGCGCCCGCCGGCTGCCCGGCCCGGACGTGACCGCCGAGCAGCTGCGCAACCGCAGCTGGTACAGCGGCAAGGACATGTTCGTGATCGTCGACGACTACGAGCTGGTCGCGACCGGCTCGGGCAACCCGCTGGCGCCGCTGGCCGAGTTCCTGCCGTTCGCCCGGGACATCGGCCTGCGGGTGATCGTGGCCCGCAGCGCGGGCGGTGCCGGACGCTCGCTGTACGAGCCGGTGGTGCAGCGGATGCGCGAGCTGGGCGGGCAGGGCGTCATCCTGTCCGGCAACCGGGACGAGGGCGCGCTGCTGGGGACGGTCAAGCCGCAGGCGCTGCCGCCGGGCCGCGGGGTCTTCGTGTCACGCCGGGTGACCGGCGGGCAGATGGTCCAGACGGGCTGGCTGCCGGTCCAGTGAGCGCACGGAGTGACCGAGCCGTCCGCTACGGACGGTGATCGAGGGGGTCGGACTTCCGGAGTCCGGCCCCTTCGGCGTCCCAGGTGCTGAAACGTTACCTAGATCTTTCCGGCCCGGGGCTACGGTTCCCGTACCCGACCTGCGAGTTGTCGCCCTACCCGGGGCCACCTGGACGTGTCGCCGTCCGATCGAGATGCCGCCTTTGAAAGGTGGCTTGCAACAGACTGTTTACCTTTGATTCATATCCATTGTGGCCAAGGTAACAAGTCGGACAAACAGCGTGATGACGGTAAGTGATCATCGGATCGCATGTCTGCGCCGTCCACCGCAACGGATTCCGAAGCAGTTCCGGCGTTGACGCAATCAATACGCCCAAGGTTCCATGGCGGCCCGGGAGCGACCGGACCAGACCCGAGCAACCAGCCAGCGGAGGCGATACCCGCTCCCCTTCCAGGACCGTTCAGAGCCGATCGGATGCCACATGACCGACACGCTTCGCCCGCCACAGACCGTAGCCGCCACGGCGGACGGGGCAGTCGCGCCCCAGCAGCTCAAGCGCTCGATCGGCGTCGTGGGCGGCACCCTGCTCACGCTGTCCTGCGTCACGCCCGCGTCGACGCTCTTCGTGATCGTGCCGGAACTGTTCTCCAGCATCGGCAGCGCCACCGCCCTGGCCATCGCCATCGGCTCGGTGCTCTGCATCGCGGTCGCGTTCTGCTACTCCGAGCTCGGCACCCTGATCCCCAGCGCCGGCGGCGAGTACGCGATGGTCGGCACCCTGGCCGGACGGCTCGCGGGCTGGCTGGTCTTCATCCAGTCGCTGATCGTGGTGATGATCGTCCCCTCGGTCATCGCCCTCGGCACCGCCGACTACCTCGCGCCCGTGCTGCACGTCGACAAGCCGATCGCCGGCGCCGCCGTGATGCTCGCCGCCACCCTGGCCGGCCTGCTCGACCTGCGCGCCAACGCCTGGATCACCGGCATCTTCCTGGTCCTGGAGGTCATCGCGGCCGGCGTGGTCTCCGTGCTCGGCTTCGCCCACGCCAACCCGGAGCACGCCAGCCTGCTGCACGGCCTGGTCGCCGGGGACGGCGGCGCCACCAAGACGGTCGGCATCGGCGCCATCGTCGGAGCGCTCGGCATCGCGCTGTTCGCCACCCAGGGCTTCTCCACCGCCGTCTACCTCTCCGAGGAGCTGGAGAACCCCCGCCGCACCGTCTCCCGCACCGTGCTGTGGACCCTCGGCCTGTCCAGCGCCATCATCCTGATCCCGGTCGCCGCCATCACCATGGGCGCCCCCGACCTGCAGAGCCTGACCGACGGCGACATCTCCGGCATGGTCACCGCCTGGAGCAACTCCGCGGTCGGCACCTTCATCAGCCTCTGCATCGCGCTGGCCATCATCAACGCCGGCATCGTCATGGTCATCCAGAACTCCCGGGTGCTGTTCGCCTCCGCCCGCGACAAGGCCTGGCCCGAGCCGGTCAACAAGGCCTTCGGCACCCTCGGCCGCTTCGGCTCCCCGTGGGTCGCCACCCTGGCCGTCGGCCTGCCCGGCGCCGCGCTCTGCTTCGTCAAGGGCGAACTGCTCAGCAACATCACCGGCGTCGCCGTCACCGCGATGTACCTGCTGGTCGCCATCGCCTCGCTGCTCTCCCGCCGCGGCCACCACAAGCACGCCGCCGCCTGGCGGATGCCGCTGTGGCCGGCCGTCCCGGTGCTGCTGATCCTCGTCCTGCTCTACGTCATGACCAAGCTGGACGCCGAGCCGCTGCTGTGGACCGGCGGCATCACCGCCGCCGCCACCCTCTACTGGCTGCTCTACCTGCGCCCCCGGCAGGACACCCGCTGGGTGATCACCCTCCCCGAGGACCAGCGGGACTGACCCACCGACCCCCACCCCTCCCCCACACGGCGGTGCCCCGGGCCCTCCCCCAAGAGCCCGGGGCACCGCCGCATTCCGTCCGGCCCGCCGCTACTTCTTGAGCTTCCAGACCGGGGCCGCCGCGATCGTCTGCATCTGGTCGTCGGTCAGCACCGGGGCCTTGCGGGTCGGCGGGGTCTTCTGGGTGCCGCTGTTGAACGAGCTGATCACCACCCGCAGACCGTCCGGGTGCAGGGTGTCCACCGTCCACATGCCCGGGTTGCCGCCCTCCTTGCGGACCACCACCTTGGTGCCGTCCGGCAGCGTCCGGGCGTTGCCGAACAGGCCCCCCGTGCCGCCGTGGCTCCAGTCCTGCACGTTCAGCTGCACCAGGGACTTGCCCTTGCCGTCGTCCAGCACGAAGTTGGCGTAGCCGGAGCCGTCGCCGGCGGTCTCCGTCTCGGTCAGCCCGCTCGGCAGCAGCGTGGCGGTGATCTCCAGGATCTCCTTGGCGCTGTACTCCTTGCCGGTGTCCGGCAGCTTGACCGGCTTCGGCTCCGGGATCGCGGCGATGACCGGGTCCCAGGACTTGTCGGTGACGATCGCCTTGAGCTGCTCCGGCGACAGCGGCGGGTTCGGACGGCTGTCCGGCGCATCCTTCTCGGCCGGGGAGTTCCACTCGGACAGCTCGATCTGCCGGCCGTCCTGGCCGATCAGCTTGGCGTTCCACCACTTGGTGGAGACGTGCTTGTCCGGGTACTCGTAGCCCTGGAAGACGGTCAGCGAACCGCCGCCCGGCAGGCTGGTGGCGGTGCAGGCGTCGTACGGGACCAGCTTCTTGTCCGGGCAGGAGTTCTGCGCCCGGTTGGGGTCGTCCGGCGCCAGGCGGGTGAGCGAGATGCCCATCGCGGCCTGACCCTGGCCGTCGTCGAAGAGCAGGCTGGCGCCCGCGTGAACGCTCCAGCCCTTCTTGTCGGGCTCGGTGCCGGTGCCCTTGCCATCGGTGACCTGGCCCTTGGGCAGCAGCGCCTGGAAGGCGGCCAGCACCTCGGGGCCGGTGACCACCTTGGCGGCGGGCGTGCCGGCCGAGGCCGGGGTCAGGCTCGCACCGGCCGTGCCGGACGCCGTGCCCGTGGAGGCGGCGGCGACCGTGGCCGTACCGGTCGGCGAGCCGCCGCCGGTCAGGTACACCGCCCCGGTGCCCACCAGGGCCAGCGCGGCGGCGCCGCCCACCACCGCGGCGGTCGACCGGCGGCGCCAGCGGCGGCGGCCGCGCTGGTACCCGCCCGCGACCAGCCCGGCCTGGTCGGCCTGCTCGGGGTGGAAACCCTCACCGGTACGGGTGATGGCGTAGAGAAGATCGTCTTCGAACTTGTCCGACTCGGACATGGCTGATCACCGTCTCCTTGCGTCGTGGATGTGGCGGGAATGGCGGGATTGGCGGAATGGCGGAGGTGTTCGGCGGAGCGTTTCGGCGAAGCGTTTCGGCACGCCGTTTCAGCGGGCCCCGAGTTCGGCCAGCGTGTCGCCGAACTGGTCGCGCAGCCGGGCCAGCGCCCGGGTGGTCCTGGTCCGGACCGCACCGGAGGAGAGCCGCAGCACCTCGGCCGTCTCCTCGACGCTGCGGTCCTCCCAGTAGCGCAGCACCAGCACCGCGCGGTCCTTGGCGGGCATCCGCCCGAGCGCGTCCAGCAGGGTCAGCCGCAGACTGCTGTCCGCGTCCTGCCCCTCCGGCTCCGGCAGGGCCTCGGTCGGGCGCTCGCCGCTGGAGCGGCGGCGCTGCTGGGCGATGAAGGTGCGCACCATCACGGTGTGGGTGTAGGCCGCCGGGTTGTCGATCCGGTGCCGGCCGCCCGTGTAGGCGCTGCGCCGCCAGAGCACGTACATCCGGCTGAGGGCCTCCTGCACGAGGTCCTCGGCGTAGTGGGTGTCGCCGCTGGTGAGCAGACAGGCCGAGCGGTAGAGGTGCCCGGTCCGGCTGGAGACGAGTTCCAGGAACTCGGTGTCCTTGGCCTCGCGGCCGCCGCCGATCCACCCCATCGCCTTCGCTCCCCCGCGTTCGTGTGCCCCCTGACACTTGATGGATGCGGTGAACGGGCGCCGGTGTTACAGACGTTCCGCGGATTTCCCGGGCGGCCGGCGGCCGGACGGTCGGCGGACGGTCAGTCGGCGGATCCGCGGCGCCGGTCGCGCAGCACGACGCCGCCGCCGATCAGCAGCGCGACCAGCAGCGCCCCGACGCCGACCACATAGGTGGCGGTGCGGCCGTCGCGGTCGGCCTGGGTCTCGCCGAGCCCGACCGGCCGGGGCACGATCGGCGCGGCCGCGAGCTGCACCGGCGCGTCCGGGGCGGCGGCGGACGGCGGGTTCTCGGGCGCCTTGGTGACGGCCTTGACCGGGTCCACCACGCCCCAGCCGACGAACCGGTTCGGGCCGGGCTCGGTGCGCTGGGCGCTCTGCTCGATCCACGCCCGCACCTGGGCCGGCGTCCACTTGGGGTGGGCGCCGATCAGCAGCGCGGCCAGCCCGGAGACGTACGGGGCGGCGAAGCTGGTGCCGTTGTCCACGCACTGGCCGCCGCCGGGGACGGTGGAGAGCATGTCGACGCCCGGCGCGGCGACCTTCACGAAGGAGCCGTACTCGGAGAACGGGGCCCGCTCGTTGTTGCGGTCGGAGGCTCCGACGGAGAGCACGGTCGGGAAGGCCCCCGGGTAGGTGTCGCCCTCCTTGCCGTCGTTGCCGCTGGAGGCGACCACCACGATGCCGTTGTCCTCGGCGTCCTGGATCGCGGCCTTGAGCTCCTGGTAGCCGCCGAAGTGGGCGTCGCCCGCGCCGCGCACGTCCTGGGAGATGTTGACGACCCTGATCGGCGCCTTGTTCGGGTCCTTGTTGTTCTTGACGACGTCGACGATGGCCGCGGTGAGGCTGGAGACGTCGCCGTTGCCCTCGCTGTCGTTCTGCCGGATCGCGTAGATCCGGGCGTCGGGGGCCAGCCCGACGAAGCCGGTCCGGTCGCTGCGGCTCGCGGCGATGATCCCGGCCACCTTGGTGCCGTGGCCGACGGTGTCCGTCTTGGAGTTGCCGTCGACGAACTTGTTGTTCTGCTTGTCGTACAGCAGGTTCGGTCCGATGTCGACCTTGCCCGCCAGCTGCTGGTTGGCGTCGTCCACCCCGGTGTCGATGACGGCGACGGTCACGCCCCGGCCGGTGGTCGACCCGCCCTGCCACAGCTCGTCCAGGAGTATCCGCTGGAGCGACCACGGCACGGTCGGCACGTCCGGCGCGGGCTTGGGGCAGTCACCGGCGGCGGCGAGCCCCGGCCCGCCGTCCGCGTACGCCGGGGCGGCGAGCGGGCCGCCCAGCACCGTGAGCGCGGCCAGTGCCGCGGCCGTCCTGCGGAACCCGCGTCCGGACACCCTGCCACCCCTCATGTTCGCCACCCCGTGCCGCGCCGCGCGCCGAAGGGCGGGTGCCCGGAATCCGGGTACCCGCCCCTGTCGTTCCCGTCCGGGAACGGTCGATCAGCCCTGCCAGAGACCGGCGTTCTTCTTCTCGGTCGCGTGGTAGCTCTGCGCGGCGCTCTCCAGCGAGCTGGAGATCGTGGCGCAGGTGTCCTTCAGGTTCTGCGCGGCGGTGTCCCACTTGGTCTGCTGGGTGTTGTAGCCCTGCTGGGCCTGGCCCTGCCAGCCCTGGGAGATCTTGGTGACCTCCTTGCGCAGGTCGGACAGCATGTGGTCGATCTTGTTGGCCGAGGTCTGGACGTCCTGCGACGCCTGGTGGAGGGTCTGGAAGTTGACGAGGATGTGGTCGGTCACAATGTCTCCCTGGACGAGGATGCGGAGCACCCGGCGCTCAGCCGCGGGCACCCCGTCGAGCGGACGGTCGGAACGGCGTGGTGATCGGCTCGTCGACGATCGGCTCGTCGACGGTCAGCGCTGCGGTGGTCAGCCCTGCGGGCCGAACAGCGCCTTCTGCTCCTCTTCGGCGCTCGCGTAGTGCTTGGTGGTCAGCTCGATGGCGTGCTTGATCGCGGTCAGCGCTTCGTGCAGCGCCTTGACGTCGTCGTTGACATTGCGCTGGAGGGTCTTGTAGGCATCCGCCGCCTGGCCCTTCCAGCCGCTGGTGATGTTCTCGACCGTGGTCTGGAGCGCCTTGCGCTCCGTCTCGATCTGGCCGAGCGCCGTCTCGATCTTCCCGGCGAAGTCCATCATCTCCTGCGCGGTCACCGTGAACTGGCCGTCACTCATGCGCACCATCCCCCATGAGACAAACATTGTGTGTACGGAGGAACCTGGGCCCCGCCGTCGCATCACCCGTGTGATGTCCAGGAGCACTGTAGTCGGCACACGCAACTCACCCAACATCGAACGCTGAGTAGTTACCAGACCATGACACGGTGGCCAAGTCCGTTGCCGGGCCCGGCCGATCAGGCGTTCTGCGGCTGCGCGGCGCTCTTCGCCGTCAGTGGCGGACCGGCCGGGACCAGGTTCGACCACTCCTTGGGCACCGGCAGCGGCTGGACGTTCTGGTAGCCCAATCGCGCCTGGTTGCCGCCGGGTTGGTCGTCCGGGTTCTGGGTCGGCTGGTCCCCCGGCGCCGGGGCCGCCGTCTTCGGGGCGCTCGGGCTCGCCGACGGGGTGGGGCCGTGGCCGCCGTCGCCGTTGGCGGGGACGGAGTAGCGCAGGCCGGTCTCGGTGATCAGGAAGTCGGTGCCGGAGGCGGCCGCCGCAGCGCCGTTGGCGTTCGCGTTGGCATTCGCGTTGGCGTTGGCGTTGGCGTTCGGGTTGGCGTTGGTGCCGCCCTGGTTGCCGCCGGCCGCGTTGTCCATCGCCCGGTAGAACAGGCCGTGGCCGGGCGTCACGTACGCCGCGCCCGCGCCGTTGTTGTACGCCGCCGGGTAGGACGTCCCGGCCCAGACGCTGCGCTTGGCCGTGCGGCCGTCCTCCGTCATCCCGTCGAAGGTGCTGCACACGACCAGCCGGGCGTCCTGGGGCGCCTTCCAGTTGTTCACCGGCGCACCGGTCCGCAGCGGCCAGTCGTCCGAGGTCCTCGGCAGCTTGACGTCGGTGTTGAACCTGGACTGGTCGTCCGGGGTCATCTCGTCGCTGCGCGGCCGCTTGTCCTGGTCGTACTTGTAGAGCACCTGGTAGGCCGGGTTCTGCCGGATCAGCTCCGCCTGGAACGGGGTGACCAGGAACAGCCTGTCCTTGCCCACCACGTAGTCGCGGTCCTGGTAGTGCACCAGCCGGCCGATCCGGCGGTCCGCCGGGTTGCCGAGGTTCACCCCGGAGTTGGGGTTCGGGGCGTCGGCCATGTCCGGGACCTGCGGGAAGGTGATCGGACTCGCCGCGACCAGGGTGTCCAGCCACTCCCGCTTGACCCGCTGCGGCACCGCGTTGGGCCCGAAGACCGCGGTGACCAGCGCCTTGCGCTCGGTGGCGTCGGACTGCGGCGAGCCGATCTCGTGCTTGCGGCCCTGCGCGTCGACCAGGTACACCGGCGCCGCGGCCGGCTGGCCCGCCCCCGAGGAGGTCGAGACCTGCTGGTCGTCCGCCTGCTGCACCAGCATCAGCTGGTCCGGTCCGAGCATCCGGTCCTTGGCGGACAGCGCCGCCGCGTCCGCGCCGGCCGCCACGAACACCGCCTGGTTGACGGTCTCCTGCTTGTCGTCCGAGCCCGGGCGGTCGCACACCGCCCACTTCATCGGCCGGCTCGCGTTGTCCTTGCCCGGCAACTTGTCCGGGGCGTAAGGGATCCCGATGGTCGGGCCGTGGTTGGGGTAGCGGTCCAGCACCCCGTCGTCCACCACCACGACCTTGGCGTCCACCGGCAGCACCAGCCGCGCCGAGGACATGTTGAGCACCTGGTGCAGCCGCTTGGTCCGGCCGTCCGGGTCGGTCAGCACCACGTACCGGGTGGTCGACTGCTTGCCCTGGATGATGTTCTTGCCGTTGTCCCACTGCACCGGCGCGGCGGGCTTGAACACCCCCCACAGCCCGAACCCGGCCACCACCACCGCCCCGACCAGCACGCTCGGCAGCACCGCCTTCACCGGTCGCGGCGCGTCCTCGTCGCTGCCGCCGCCGGAGGGCGACAGGAACGCCCCCACCGTGCGCTTGCGCGCGAAGGTGTACGCGTTCAGCTCGTCCCGGCGCGATGCCATCCTCGTCGTCCCCCTCTGTCAGACGTGTCCCGGCCGCGGCCGGCCTCCCGTCGGACCGGCCGGCCCCGCGGTCCGCACCCGCCGGGCGGGACCCGGCTCGAACCCTCTACGATGCGGCAGCAGACGGTGAGTACGGTACGGGTACGGTCCGCGAACCAGCCAGCCGGGCCGCGCCAACGGATCAGAGAGGGCCATCGGGGGATGCCAAGCCAGACCGCTCCAGAACGCCGCGGCGCCGAGGGCGGCCCCGGGCCGGGCCGGCCCGGACGGGCCCGGCGCGGCGGCCCGCCCGACCGGACGGCGGCCGGCCACCCGTCGGCGACCGGCGCCGGCGGCCCGGTCCAGGTGCGCGTCAACCCCCGACCCGGGCTGCTCGGCGGCCGGTTGAAGCTCCAGCAGATCGTCCTGGTCGAGGTCGCGGCCGCCCTGGTCGCGGTCGGCTGGACGATCAGCCGCCCGGTCGCGGTCGGCTTCGGCGCGGTCGCGCTGGTCCTGCTGGTGCTGGCCGTCGTCCCGGTGCGCGGCCGCACCGTCCCGGAACTGCTGAGCGTGCGCGCCGCCCTCAAGTCCCGCCTGCGGCAGGCGAAGTCGCTGCTGCCGCCGCCCGGCACCGACCCGGCCCTGGCGCCCGCGCTGGAACTCGAACCGGGACTGCGCACCTGCACCCACGCCACCGAGGCCGACCTCGGCGGCCGCCCGGTCCGCCGGGAGACCGGCATGGTCGGCGACGGCACCTTCCTCACCTCGGTGCTGCTCGTCCAGGCCAAGGACCAGCCGCTGCGCCCGGTGCGCACCGCGCTGCCGCTGCCGCTGGACGTGATCTGCTCGGCGCTCACCGTGGACGACATCACCCTGGAGTCGGTGCAGCTGGTCCAGCACACCCAGCCCGCCCCGGCCCAGCACCTGCCCGAACAGTCGCTGGCCGCCCGCGCCTACCGCGAACTGCCCGACGGCACCTCCACCCCCGGGCTGCGGCTCACCTGGATCGCCCTCAAGCTCGACCCGGAGCGCGCGGCCACCGCCGTCCGGGCCCGCGGCGGCGGCGAGGAGGGCGCCCGCAAGGCGCTCCAGCGGGTGACCGACCAGCTGGCCGGGCGGCTGAACAGCGCCGGGTTCAACGCGACCGTGCTGGACGAGCGCGAACTGATCGCCGCCCTGTCCATCGCCACCTGCGCCAACCCGATCGCGGTGGCCGGGCGCCAGGGCACCGGCAGCGGCGGCGGCACCACCCGCCGCACCCAGGAGGGCACCCGCTTCTGGCGGATCGACGACCGCTGGCACAGCACCTACTGGATCTCCCGCTGGCCGCAGCTGTCCCGCCCCGGCGGCCCGGCCGGCCGGATCGGCGCCCCGGACCTGGTCAACCTGATCACCGGCACCCCCGCGCTGGCCAGCACCTTCAGCCTCACCGCCGGGCGCGGCACCGGCGGCTCGGTGACCGTCAGCGGACACCTGCGGGTGACCGGGCGCAACGAGAGCGAGGTCGGCCAGGTCGGCCGCCAGGTGGAGGCGCGGGCGCAGAGCGCCGGGCTCGGCCTGGTCCGGCTCGACCTCGAACAGGCCCCCGGCGTGCTCGCCACCCTGCCACTGGGAGGAACGTCCTGATGGCGTACCGGACCTACCCCACCGCCGGCCCCACGCCCGGCCCCGAGCGCCGCCGACCGCGGCCGCGGATCCTGCCCGGCTTCGGGCTGCGCGGGCCGCGCCGGGAGAAGCACGTGCTGGAGGCCGCCGACCTCGGGGCGCTGGCCTTCCCGGTCGGCGACGACGGCGTGGTCATCGGCGTCGACCCGCAGGGGTCACCCGCGGTGCTGGGACTGTTCCGTCCCAGCGCGTACGACCTGGTACTGGTCGGCGGCGTCTGGACGGCACAGGTCATCGCGCTGCGGGCGGCCGCGATCGGCGCCCGGGTCGCGGTGGAGACCGCCCGCGCGCAGCTCTGGGGCCCGATGGCGCAGGCCGCCGGCGGCGGACAGCCGTGCGTGACGGTCCACCAGGTCGGACGGCTCGGCCCGCAGGGCGCCTCGGTGGCCTCGCCGGTACTGGTGGTGCGCGACCTCGGCGCCCGTCCGCCGCGCAGCCGGCTCTCCGCCGCTCCCTGGCAGACCACCCTGACGCTGCTCCCGTACCTCGGCCCGAACGCCTCCCGGGTGCTCAACGCGGCCGACCTGGTCGGGGTGCAGCGGATCATGCCCCAGGAGGCCGAGTTGGTCGGCCGGGTGCTGTCGCTGCCGCCGGAGGACGTGGCCGCGCTGCCCGCGCTCGGCGACGACCTCACCCTGTGGGCCACCCGGATGCGGCGTCAGTACGTCCGGGCGGTGGCCGGACAGGCCGAACAGCAGGTGCTCGGCGGCCCGCGCCGAATGGACTGAGGGGCGTTCCCCGGCCGGTCGATCCCGGTCCGGAACCGCAGCCGCCTTCAACCGGAGCAGCCGAACGGCCTAGTCTTTGTTGCGGCAACGGCACCGCTGAACAAGCGGCGGCGAACACGAGGGAGCCCTAGTGAGCAGCGATCGGGACGGCGTCTACGTCGGCGACAACGCGGCGGAGGACGACGACGACTGGTCCGACGCGCCCGACTACACTCCCCCGTCCTGGTACGTCCAGTCGGGCCCGGCGACGCCGGCGGCCGAGCCCGCCGCCGACCCGGCCGCCCCGCCGACTCCGTCGGTTCCCGCCCCGGCCGCGGGCCCCGCGCCGGTGGCCGAGCCCGGTCCGGCGGCCGTGGCCGCACCCGTGCCGCCGGGGCCGCCCGTGCAGGCCGAGGCGCAGCACGTCCCGTTCCCGGTGGCGGCTCCGCCGGCCCCGCCGGTGCTGCCGGAGCAGCCGCAGGCCCCGCAGGCCCCCGTGTCCGCCGCCTGGCCGCCGGCCGCGGCGGCCCCGGCCCAGCCGAGCGCGCCGCTGTCGTACCCGGCGGCTCCGCAGGCACCCCAGGCACCGCAGGCATCCCAGCCGCCGCTGCCGCAGCCCGCACCGCCGCTGCCCGCGCCGCCGGTGGCGCCGCAGGACTTCGCGCAGCCGCCGGTCCCGCCGATGCCCGTCCAGCCGATGCCCGTTCAGGACGCGGCCGTCCCGCAGCCCCCGGCGGTTCCGCAGGCACCCCCGGCCCCGCAGCCGCCGCAGCTGCCGCAGGACCCGCAGGCCGGTTGGGACCCGCAGGCCGCCTGGGCCGCCCAGCAGGCGGCCGCCGGACAGCCGCAGCCGCCGCTGCCGCAGCCCGCGCCGCCGGTCCAGGCCCAGCCCGTCCAACCGCAGCCCGTCCAGCCGCAGCCCGCCCCGGTGGACCCGCGGCAGGGCGGTTGGCCGCAGCCCGGCGCCTACCCGCCGCCGGCCGCCGGTCAGCCCCAGCCCGGTTACGCCGGTCACCCTGGTTACCCCGGCCAGCCGCAGCAGCCCGGCCCCGCGCAGCCCTGGCCGCCGCAGGGCGCCGCCACGCCGCCGCCCGCCGCGTTCCAGCAGGCCGCCGCCCCGCAGCAGACCGCCCACGGCGCGCCGCTCGGCTACACCGCCGCCGTCGAGCTGTCCTCGGACCGGCTGCTGCGCAGCCAGCCCAAGCAGCAGCGCCAGCAGCCGCGGTTCCAGTTCGGCGGCAAGGCCGCGGCGGCCGAGAAGGCCCGCAAGCTGGAGATCATCCGCACCCCGGTGCTGAGCTGCTACCGGATCGCCGTGATCAGCCTCAAGGGCGGCGTCGGCAAGACCACGACCACCACCGCGCTCGGCGCGACCCTGGCCAGCGAGCGCCAGGACAAGGTGATCGCGATCGACGCCAACCCGGACGCCGGCACCCTGGGCCGCCGGGTCAAGCGCCAGACCGGCGCGACCATCCGCGACCTGGTGACGGCGATCCCGCACCTGCGCAGCTACATGGACATCCGTCAGTTCACCTCGCAGGACCTGAACTCGGGCCTGGAGATCCTGGCGAACGACGTCGACCCGGCCGTCTCGACCACCTTCAACGACTCGGACTACCGCCAGGTCATCGACGTGCTGGGCCGCCAGTACCCGATCGTCCTGACCGACTCCGGCACCGGTCTGCTGTACAGCGCGATGCGCGGGGTACTGGACCTCGCCGACCAGCTGATCATCGTCTCCACCCCGAGCGTGGACGGCGCCTCCAGCGCCTCGACCACCCTGGACTGGCTCTCCGCGCACGGCTACGCCGACCTGGTGCAGCGCAGCATCACGGTGGTCTCCGGGGTGCGCGAGACCAGCAAGATGATCAAGGTCGAGGACATCGTCGCGCACTTCCAGACCCGCTGCCGCGGCGTCGTCGTGGTGCCCTTCGACGAGAGCCTGGCGGCCGGCGCCGAGGTCAACCTCGACATGATGCGGCCCAAGGTCCGGGAGGCGTACTTCGAGCTGGCCACCCTGGTCGGCGAGGACATCGCCCGGGCCCAGCAGGCGGCCGCCCAGCAGTCCGGCTGGCAGCAGCAGGCCCAGGCGGCCCACCAGCAGCAGCCCGGCCAGCCGCAGCCGTACCCCGTCGACCCGCAGCAGGGCTACCCCGGCCAGGCCGCCCAGCCCGCCCCCGGGGCGCCGTGGGCACCGCAGCCCCAGCCCGGCCAGGCCCCGCCGCCCCCGCCCGGGTACGGCTACCCGCAGCAGCCCGCCCCCGGCGCGCCCTGGCCGCAGCAGCCGCCCGCCCCCCAGCCGGGCCCCGGCTACGGCTACCCGCCGCCGCAGGCGCAGCCGCCCCAGCAGTGACGACGAAGGGCCCGCCGACTCCGAGGAGTCGGCGGGCCCTTCCACGTGCGCGGGGTCAGACCCCGGTCAGCTCCCGGGCCCGCTTGACGTCGTCGGCCATCCGGTCCAGCAGCGCCTCGATGGAGTCGAACTTCTCCATCCCGCGCAGGTAGGCCAGGAAGTCGACGGCCACGTGCAGCCCGTACAGGTCGAGGCCGACCCGGTCGATGGCGTAGGCCTCGACGGTGCGGGCGGTGCCGTCGAAGGTCGGGTTGGTGCCGACCGAGATCGCGGCCGGCATCCGCTCGCCCTGGGCGGTGAGCCAGCCCGCGTACACCCCGTCGGCCGGGACCGCGCTGTGCGGCACGGTCTCCACGTTGGCCGTCGGGTAGCCCAGCTCGCGGCCGCGCTGGGCGCCGCGCACCACCACGCCCTCGACCCGGTGCGGACGGCCGAGCACCTCGTTGGCGCCGGCCATGTCCCCGGTCTCGACCAGGCGGCGGGTCAGGCTGGAGGAGAACGGCTCGCCGTCCCCGGCGGTGCCGGACACCTGGAGGTCCACCACCTCGACCTGGAAGTCGTCCGCCCGGCCCAGCTCGGCGAGCAGCGCGACGTTCCCGGCGGCCTTGTGCCCGAAGCGGAAGTTGGGGCCCTCGATGACCACCCGGGCGCGCAGCGCGTCCACCAGCACCTGCTGGACGAAGGTCTCCGGGGACTCCTTGGAGAACTCGGTGGTGAACGGCAGCACCAGCACCGCGTCCACGCCGAGTTCGGCGATCAGCTCGGCCCGGCGCGGGTGCGGCGCGAGCAGCGGCGGGTGGCTGCCCGGGCGGATCACCTCGCGCGGGTGCGGGTCGAAGGTCACCACGACCGAGGGGAGGCCGAGTTCGCGGGCCCGCTCGACCGCCCGACCGATGATCAGCTGATGCCCGCGGTGCACCCCGTCGAACGAGCCGATGGTGACGACGCTGCGTCCCCAGTCACCGGGGATCTCCTCCAGGCCACGCCAGCGCTGCACCCGACTGCTCCTTGTTCCGTACGGTGCGTACCCTCGTACGCTCAAACGCTCACAACCGAACCCCTATAGCGTGCCATGCGCCCGCCCCGGCTCCGGCACCGGAATGGGGGTTGGGCGCAGCGGTGCCCGAGGAGCCGACGCGGGTACGGTCCGTTCGGCCTCGGCGGCGGCGTACTGCGGGTCCCGGCCGGCCGCCACCAGGGCCCGCAGCCGGGCCAGCCGGGGGCCGTCCGGGGCGGTCGGCGCGGCATCCCGCGGCCAGCGGGCGAGCAGCCGGGCGAAGGCCGCCGAGCGCCCGGCGCAGCGCACCAGCAGCTCGTCGGCGCCGGTCAGCCCCGGGGTCGCCCGGGCCAGTACGGCGCGGGCCCGGGCGGGGTTCTCGGCCGCGCAGTGCTCGGCGAGGCGCTCCACGGCGACGGTCAGCACCGCCCGGTCGGTCTCGGTGGCGAGCAGGGTGTCCAGCAGCTCGCAGCGCAGCGCGTCCGCGGCCGGGTCCGTCACCGGCACGGACAGCACCTCGGCGAACGGCCGGCGCACGGCCGCCGCCCGGGCCGCCAGCGCGCCGCCGAGCAGCACCCGCAGTTCCAGCCGGGCGGCCGGACCGTCGATCGCGGCCTGCCGCAGCCGTCGGCCGAGGTAGTCGACGGCGACCGGCCCGGCCAGCTCCGGGTGCCGGCGCAGCAGCCGGGCGGCCAGTTCGGCGCTGCGCCGGGCGGCCACCGGGGCCCGGGCGTCGGCGAGCACCCGCAGGGTCTCGGCGGGGGCCGCGCCGGGGCGGGCGAGCCGGTCGGCGAGTGCGGCCAGCACGGGTTCCGGGTCGCTCTCCAGGGCCGGGGCGAGCGCGCTCGGGGTGAGGAAGGCGTCGCCGCCCGCGCGGTGCCGGGCGAGTGCGGCGTCCAGGTGCCCGGCCCGGGTCACCGGGTCGGCGACCAGCAGGGCCAGCGCGGCGCCGTGCAGGCCCGGTTCGTCCTCGCGGGCGAGCAGGGTCAGCGCGCCGAAGCGCAGCAGTTCGGCCCCGGCCCCGCCCGCGTACGGGGCGGTGCGCAGCGCGTGCACGGCGGCCGCGACGTGCCGCTCGGGCCGCCGGTCGTGGCTCCAGCGGTCCACCGCGCGGCAGAGCGTGGACGGTTCCTCGGCGGCGAGCACGGTGAGCAGGGCGTCCGCCCTCGGGTGGGCGGCGTCGGCCAGCGCGTCGGCCAACTCGTCGAGGGCCAGCCACCGGTGGGCGTACAGCAGGTCGTGGGCGAGCTCGGCGACCCTGGAGCCCTGATCGTCGAACCAGGTGCAGAGCAGCGGGAACACCGCGACCGGGTCGGCGCGCAGCCGTTCGGCCACCGCGCCGAGGAACCGCCGCCCGGGGCCGTCGGCGACCACCAGCCGTCGCAGCAGGGCGAGTTCGGCCTCGACCGGCAGACCGAGGCCGGTCCAGAACTCCGGACCGAAGCGGTTCAGTCCGTCGAGCGTCTCCCAACTCCCGTCGGTGGCCGCCCGTTCGGCCATCCGACGGGCCAACTGGTCGAGCAGCTCCCGGTGTTCGACCCGGTCGGGGCTGGCGGCGAGCCCGGCGGCGAGCAACCGGGCCGCCCACCAGGCGGGTTCGCTGCCCGGCGGGCGCAGGTCCAGCGCGCGCCAGATCCGGTGCAGCCACGGGTCCAGGGCGGGCGCGCCCCAGGTCTCGCCGATCCGGCGCAGCGCGGCGGCGACCGGGCCGATCCGGTGCCGGGGGACGGCCGGGCCGGCTCCCTCCGGTCCGGGCGGGGTGTCCTCGGCCTCGCCCAGCAGCATCCGTAGCGCCGCATCCAGGTCCAGGTGCCGGCCCTGCAACCAGTCGGCGAACTCCCCGTGGGCGAAGCGGAAACCGGGCCCGGCGGGAACGAACAGCCCCTCGGCGAGCACCGCCGTGGCCCAGCCGCCGTCGACCGGGAACAGTTCCTCGAAGGCCTCCCGCCCCAGCGCCCCCGGCTCCGCGCCGAGCATCCGCCGGGCCGCCTCGTGCACCCGCCCGGCCACCGCCGCCGCGAGCCGGCGCACCCGGCGCTGGCGCGGTCCGGTGGGCCGGGCGGTGCCGCGGCGGTGGGCGCCCGGGCGGCGCGGCCGGCCGTCCTCGGCCAGCCGCTGGGCCACCCGCAGGCAGCACAGGTCCAGGTGGGCGCCGAACAGCTCGCCGCGCCGGGCCGGCCCGTCGTGCAGGCCCTGCGCCCACAGCTCCGCGGCCAGTCGGACGGCGAGCGGGTGCCGGGCGTCCTCGGCGGCGGCCGGTCGGCCCGGTGGCAGCCCGTAGCGGCGGCGGACCCGCTCGGCCGCCTCCGCGGGCAGCGGGCCCAGCCGGTGCCCGGCCAGGGTCGGCGCGCCGGGGCCGCCGCCGTCCATCCGGACGGTCGGGGCGCTGGCCAGGTCGCCGTCCGGTCCGGGTTCGGCCGAACAGGTGAGGTCGGGACCGCCGCGCCCCCAGGGCTCGGCCGCCAGCCGTTCCCAGACCTCCTCGCCGCAGGCCGTCAGCAGCCGGGCCCCGCAGCCGGTCAGCCACTGCCCGGCGCCGCGCAGCCAGCGCGGGTCCGGCTCGGCCGGGGCCTCCTCCGGGCCGTCCAGCACCACCAGCAGCGGGCGTCCTGCCGCCGCGCACAGCGCCGCGAGGGGCTCCGGCGGGGGTGCGGGGACGCCGAGCCCGGCCGCGGCGGCGGCCAGCGCCCGTTCCACGGGTTCGGCCAGCGAGCGGTCCTCGGCGCGCAGGTCGGCGCCGCGCAGCCAGAGCGTGGGCCGCGGCCGGTCGCCGCCGGAGCGGCGGACGGCCAGCGCGGCCAGTTCGGTGGAGCGACCGCTGCCGGGCGCGCCGACCAGGGCGGTGACGGTCGCCTCCGGCTCGTCCCCGGCCAGGCCGTCCGGCCGGTCCACCCGGTCGGCGGCCAGCCCGGACACCCGGTCCGGTCCGGCCCCGGCGGCGGCCAGCTGGGCGGCGGCCAGCCGCAGCACCCCGGCCAGGTTCAGCGCCGGACCGTACCCGGGCACCGCCGCCGCGTTGCGCGCCAGCAGCCCGGCCAGCGCCTGCGCGACCACCGCCCCGCCACCGGCCGGCACGGCCGCCAGCGCCCCACCGGGCCCGGAACCGCCGTACTGCGAGCCGCGCAGGGCGGGCGCGGCCAGCGCCACCACGGCACCGCTGCGGGCGTCCAGCACCGGCGAGCCGGCCGGCACCGCGACCCCGGCCACCAGCGGCACGTCCAGCACCAGCACCCCGGCCAGCCGGTGCCCGCCGTACGCCGCACCGCCGACGCCCAGCAGCCCGCAGCGCAGCACCACCGCCCGATCGTCCTCGCCGGTGAGCGCGGGCAGCAGCACCTCGTGCCCGGCGCCGACCGCGGCCACCGGCAGCGGCGGCACCGGCAGCCCGCCGAGCGCCTCGGTGCGCAGCAGGGCGAGCCCGTGCTCGGGCAGCGGCAGCACGGCGTCCGGGCCGAGCACCAGGGTCCGGCCGCCGGGGGTGTGCAGCACCACCCGGTCCAGGCCGGCCACGGCCTCGTGCGCGGTGAGCACGCCGCCCTGCCGGTCGGCCGCGAACCCTAAGCCGTGCAGCCGCCCGTTGAGGTCGCGGATCCGCAGCAGGTACCGCCCCGGATCGCCCTCCGCAAACCCCGGCATGGAAGCCCCTTCGCCCGTCGTCCGGGCCCGTCGCCCGCTCGCCGCGGGGAGCCTGCCCCCGGTCGGGTCGCCCCGACCGCCCCCGCGCCGTTCACCACGGTCGTTCACCTCGCGCGCTCCCCCGTGGGGGTGAATGCGTCCGCACAGGGGAAACCCCCGCCGGGAGGACTCCCGACGGGGGTTTCGACGCGACCGGTTCTGCCGGCCCCAGAGATTCAGTGGCCCCGGGGCTCAGCCGACGAACACCGCGACCGGCTTCGCCTGCCCGCCCTTCTCCTCGACCAGCGCGAGGAACCGCCCGTCCGGCCCGAACACCGCGATCGGCCCGTCCACGCCCAGCCCGGGCGCCTTCAGCCGGGCCCCGTGCGACAGCTTCTCCGCCGAGTCCTCGTCCAGGTCCCAGCGCGGGAAGGCGGCCGCCGCGGCCGCCGCGATCGGCAGCACCTCCAGCGGCGCGCCGGACTCGCCGGTGACGGCGGCCTCCAGCTCCTCCAGGGTGCGCGCCGACTCCACCCCGTACGGCCCGACCTTGGTGCGCCGCAGCGCCGTCAGGTGCCCGCCGACGCCCAGCCCGGCGCCCAGGTCGCGGGCCAGCGCCCGGATGTAGGTGCCGGAGGAGCACTCGACGGTCACGTCCAGGTCGATCACCGGGGTGCCGTCCTCGGCGACCGCCGCGCGCTGCCCGTGCACGGTGAAGGAGTGGATCGTGGTGGGCCGGGCCGCGATTTCGAAGTCCTCGCCCTCGCGCACCCGGGCGTAGGACCGCTTGCCGTCGATCTTGATCGCGCTGACCTTGGACGGCACCTGCATGATCTCGCCGGTGAGCGCCGCGATCCCGGCGTCGATCGCCTCCCGGGTGACCGCGTCCGCCGGGGCGGAGGCGGTGACCTCGCCCTCCCGGTCGTCGGTGACGGTGGTCTGGCCGAGCCGGATGGTCGCCTCGTACGTCTTGGCGGTCAGCATCAGGTGGCCGAGCAGCCGGGTGGCCCGCTCGATGCCGATCACCAGCACGCCGGTGGCCATCGGGTCCAGCGTGCCGGCGTGCCCGACCTTGCGGGTCCCGGCCAGCCACCGCAGTTTGGCGACGACCCCGTGCGAGGTGATGCCCTCGGGCTTGTCCACGATCACCAGGCCGTCCGGGCCGGTGCCTTTGCGCTTCATCGAGTTCTTCGGGTCTTTCTCTAGGACGTGCGGACGTGCTCCAGGACACCGTACGAGAGGTGCGGGCCGGTCAGCGGACGGGTCGGCCTCAGCGGACGGGCCGCAGCGCGCCCCGGAACCGCTCGACCACCACGGCGACGTCCTCCCGGGCGCTGAACCCGGCCGCGAAGACGTGCCCGCCGCCGCCCAGTTCGGCGCAGGCGGCGGCCACGTCCACCGCCCCCTTGGAGCGGGAGGAGCCGCGCAGGGTGCCGTCCGGGTCCTGCTTGAGCACCAGCGCCACCTCGGCCTCGGCCGGGCGGCGCAGGATGTCGATCAGCCCCTCGATCTCCTCGACCGTGACGCTGAACAGCGCCAGGTCCTGGTACGGCACCCAGGTCCACACCAGGCCCAGCCCGTCGGCCGCCGCCGGCTCGTAGACGGCCCGGTCCAGCGCGGCCGCGAGCACCTTGAGGTAGCCGAAGGAGGAGGTGTCCCACAGCTGCCGGGAGATCAGGTCGTGCCGGATGCCGGTGGCCAGCAGCCGCCCGGCGAGTTCGTGGGTCGCGGGCGTGGTCGCCCGGTACTTGAAGGAGCCGGTGTCGGTGGCGACCCCGGTGTAGAGGCAGGTGGCCAGCGACTGGTCGAGTTCGACGCCGAGCCGGCGCAGCAGCTCGTCCACCAGGACGGCGGTGGCCGGCGCGGTCGGGTCGATCAGCTGGTGGGTGCCGAAGCCCGGGTTGGAGGCGTGGTGGTCGAACACCACCAGGACGGGCGCGGCGAAGGCCTTGTCGTGCAGCAGCCCCAGCCGGCTCTGCGCGGCGACGTCGAAGCAGAGCACCAGCTCGGGCACGTCCGGCACCTCGGCGGCCGGCACGATCAGCTCCTGACCGGGCAGGAAGGCCAGCGACTCGGGCACGATCTGCGGGTCGTCGCCGAACGAGACCCGGACCTGCTTGCCGAGCGCGCGCAGGGCCAGGGCCGCCGCCAGCGAGGAGCCCAGCGCGTCGCCGTCCGGGCAGATGTGGCAGATCAGGTCGATCGAGCGGGCCCGCCCGATCTCCGCCACCACCTGCTGCCAGATCAGCTCGAAGCCGCTCTCCTCGGTGCGCGGGCCGGGGAGCGCCGCGAGGGCACCCTCCACCGTGCTGGTGGAGGACGCCCCCGTGGTCGATCCGGCTCGCGAGGCGGCCTGCGCCGGCTCACCCGCCATGACTACTCGTCCTCGTCGTCACGCTCGGACGCCGGCACCCGGTACGGGTCCGCGTCGCCGGCGTAGGCCGCCCCCGCGGCGGTGGTGCGCACCGCCGCGTCGATGGCCTTGGCCCGGTCGAGCAGGTCGTCGATGTTCCGGGCGTTCTCCGGCAGCGCGTCCGCGACGAAGGTCAGGGTGGGGGTGAAGCGCACCCCGATCTTGCCGACCTCGGAGCGGATCACGCCCTTGGCGCTCTCCAGCGCCGCGGCGGTGGCCTCGCGGTCGGTCTCGTCACCGAAGACGGTGTAGAAGACGGTGGCCTCGCGCAGGTCGCCGGTCACCCGGGTGTCGGTGATGGTCACGAACCCCAGTCGCGGGTCCTTGATCCGGCGCTCCAGGGTCTGGGCGACGACCACCTGGATGCGGTCGGCGAGCTTGCGCGCCCTTGCGGTGTCGGTCACGTTGCCTCCTCGTGCAGTGGGCCCGGTACCGGGGCGAGTTGCGCACCCGTCGGGGCCCATGCCCCAAAGTACCGGCCCGCGCCCGGCCTTGCGGGCGCTCTCGGTCCTGATCTGTGTGAGAACGGCGACTTCCGCCGGCCGGCTCCACAGCTCTCATTCATCGTCGTCGTTGTGGTAGCGCCTCCTCGCGGAGAGGAGTTGCACCTCGGGGCGGCCGGCGACCAACCGCTCACAGCTGTCCAGGACCTCGGTGACGTACCCGGCTTCGCCGGAGACCACCGCGAGGCCGATCTCGGCCCGGCGGTGCAGGTCCTGGTTCCCGGTCTCGGCAGCGCACACGCTGTACTTGCGCTGCAGTTCGGCCACGATGGGCCGCACGATCGAACGCTTCTCCTTGAGCGAGTGGACGTCGCCCAGCAGCAGGTCGAAGGTGAGTGTTCCCACGAACATGTAGTGACAGGTCAAGCCGACCTGGGAGGCCTCGGGGAGCAGCCCTGAACCGGGCTGACACCCCGGACCCTACACAGCGAGACCGGGGCCGGTCGACGGAAATACCACCCGTCGACCGGCCCCGGCTGACACCGACTAGGCGCGCGGCTTCTCGCGCATCTCGTAGGTCTCGATGATGTCCTCGACCTTGATGTCGTTGAACGACCCCAGGGTGACACCGGCCTCGAAGCCCTCGCGGACCTCGGTCGCGTCGTCCTTGAAGCGGCGCAGGCCCTCGATGGTGAGGCCCTCCGCCACGACCTTGCCGTCGCGCAGCAGACGGGCCTTGGTGTTGCGGCGGATGATGCCGTCGCGGACCAGGACACCGGCGATGTTGCCGAACTTGGAGGAGCGGAAGACCTCGCGGATCTCCGCGGCGCCGAGGCGCACCTCCTCGTACTCCGGCTTGAGCTTGCCCTTGAGGGCGTTCTCGATCTCCTCGATCGCCTGGTAGATGACCGAGTAGTACCGGACGTCCACGCCTTCCTTGTCGGCCGCGGTGCGCGCACGGCCTTCGGCGCGCACGTTGAAGCCGATGATGATGGCGTCCGAGCCCATCGCCAGGTCCACGTCGGACTCGGTGATGGCACCCACACCGCGGTGCAGGACCCGGAGCTCGACCTCCTCGCCCACGTCCAGCTTGACGAGGGCGTCCTCAAGGGCCTCCACCGAACCGGAGACGTCACCCTTGATGATGAGGTTGAGCTGCTCGATGGAGCCGGCGGCGATGGCCTTGTCCAGGTCCTCCAGGGACACCCGGACCCGACGCTGCGCGAAGGCGGCGTTGCGGTCGCGGGCCGAGCGCTTCTCGGCGATCTGACGGGCGGTGCGGTCCTCGTCGACGACGATGAAGCTGTCGCCGGCGCGGGGCACCGAGGTCAGACCGAGCAGCAGCACCGGACGGGACGGGCCGGCCTCGGCGAGGTTGTTGCCGTTCTCGTCGAGCATCGCGCGGACGCGGCCGTAGGCGTCGCCCACGACGATCGAGTCACCGACGCGGAGGGTACCGCGCTGGACCAGGACGGTCGCCATGGCGCCGCGGCCCTTGTCCAGGTGGGCTTCGATCGCAATACCCTGCGCGTCCTGCTCGGGGTTGGCCCGCAGGTCGAGCGAGGCGTCCGCGGTCAGGACCACGGCCTCCAGCAGCTGGTCGATGTTCAGACCCTGGCGCGCGGAGATGTCGACGAACATGGTGTCGCCGCCGTACTCCTCGGCCACCAGGCCGAACTCGGTCAGCTGGCCGCGGACCTTGGTCGGGTCGGCGCCCTCGACGTCGATCTTGTTGACGGCGACCACGATCGGCACACCGGCGGCCTTGGCGTGGTTCAGCGCCTCGACCGTCTGCGGCATGACACCGTCGTTGGCCGCGACCACCAGGATCGCGATGTCGGTGGACTTGGCACCACGGGCACGCATGGCGGAGAACGCCTCGTGACCCGGGGTGTCGAGGAAGGTGATCGGGCGCTCTTCGCCGTTCACCATCGTCGCCACCTGGTAGGCACCGATGTGCTGGGTGATGCCACCGGCCTCGCCGGCCACCACGTTGGACTTGCGGATGGCGTCCAGCAGGCGGGTCTTACCGTGGTCGACGTGACCCATGACGGTGACGACCGGCGGGCGCGGGGCCAGCTGGTCCTCGTCGCCCTCGTCGGCACCGAAGTCGATGTCGAACGACTCCAGCAGCTCGCGGTCCTCGTCGTCCCGGCTGACGATCTCCAGCTGGAAGCCCATCTCGCCGGCCAGCAGCTCAAGGGTCGCGTCGGAGACCGACTGGGTCGCGGTGACCATCTCACCGAGGTTGAACATGACGGAGACGAGCGCGGCCGGGTTGGCGTTGATCTTCTCCGCGAAGTCCATCAGCGAGGCGCCGCTCGACAGGCGAACGGTCTGGCCGTTGCCGCGAGGGAGCATCACACCGCCGACGGACGGGGCCTGCATGGCCTCGTACTCCTGGCGCTTCGCCCGCTTCGACTTGCGACCGCGCGCCGGGCGACCGCCCGGGCCACGACCGAAGGCGCCCTGCGTGCCACCACGGGCACCCGGGCCGCCGGGACGACCGCCGAAGCCACCGGGACGCGGGCCGCCGAAGCCGCCGCCACCACCGGGAGCACCGCCACCCGGACGCGGGCCGCCGAAGCCGCCGCCACCGGCCGGACGCGAGCCCGGACCGGCCGGACGACCCTGGAAGCCGGGACGGGCACCGCCGGCGCCGCCCGGACCACCCGGACGACCGCCGGGGCCACCCGGGCCACGGCCGCCGGGGCCCGGACGCGGACCGGCCGGACGCTGCGGCATCATGCCCGGGTTCGGACGAGGCATGCCGGACGGGGACGGGGCGCCACCGGGGCGCGGGCCGGCCGGACGCGGCATGCCGTCGGGGCGCGGAGCACCACCGGGACGCGGGGCGCCACGGTCGGCACCCGGAGCACCGGCGGGACGCGGACGGTCGCCACCGGGACGCGGGGCGCCACGGTCGGCACCCGGAGCACCGGCCGGACGCGGACGGTCGCCACCGGGACGCGGGGCGCCACGGTCAGCACCGGGGGCACCGGCGGGACGCGGACGGTCGCCACCGGGACGCGGACGGTCGCCGCCCTGCGCGCCCGGAGCACCCGGACGGGCACCCGGCGCGCCCGGACGGCGGTCGCCGGGGCGGGCCATGCCGGTCGCGCTGCCGGAGGTGAAGGGGTTGTTGCCCGGACGCGGGCCGGCCGGACGCGGGCCCGGACGGGCACCACCGGAGGCCTGGGCCGCCGGACGCGGGGCCTGGGCGGCCGGACGCGCGGCCTCGCCACCGGCCGGAGCCGGCGAGGAGAACTCGGCCGCGGGAGCGGCCGGGGCCGCCGGAGCGGCGGGACGCGCGGCCGGGCGCGGGCCCGGGGTCGGCGCACCGGCCGGACGCGGGGCGGCCGGCGCGGGGGCGGCCGGAGCGGCCGGAGCCGCGGCAGCCGCAGGGGTCGGACGGGGACCAGGGGTCGCGGCGGGGCGCGGACCCGGGGTCGGGGCACCCGGCTTGGGTGCACCCGCGGCACCTGCCGCGGGCTGGGGCGCCGCGGGCTTCCGCGGGCCAGGCTTGGCAGCGCCACCACCGGTGGGGGCCACGCCAAGCGCGTCAGTCAGCTTGCGCACGACCGGCGCCTCGATCGTCGAGGACGCCGAACGGACGAACTCACCGAGCTCGGTGAGCTTGGCCATGACGGCCTTGCTCTCCAAGCCAAGCTCCTTGGCGAGTTCATAAACCCGGACCTTAGCCACTTCACTCCTGTCTATGAGTCCGGGGGTCTCGTCCGCCGGACTGTCGCTACTTCATGGGCGTACCCATCGCGTACTCATCGCGTACTCATCGAGTGCTCATCGCAATCTCGACCTACTTCCACATCGCGAGGTACCTGACTGGTGGCACGGCGCGCGGCTGCCCGCGCACTGGGCTTGTTGCGGTGGTTCTCCGCCGCGGTGAGCGGCGGCCGTCGCGTGGGGGCGGCCCGCCTAGGAGGCTCCGCCCGCCCGCTCCTCGATGAACCCGCGGAGCCGCTCCGTGTCGAGCGTCCCCTGGAGCCGGAAGGCCCGGGGAAACGCCCGACGGCGGACCGCGAGGTCGAGGCAGGCCGGATCGAGGTGCAGGTGAGCGCCTCGGCCCGGCAGTGCGCCCCGGGGATCGGGGACGCAGACGCCCTCGACCGCCGTGACACGCAACAGCTGGTGCTTGGCCGCTCGCTTGCGGCAGCCCACGCAGGTGCGTTCCGGGCGTGCTCGGACATGCGTCCGGCCAGACGAAGGCAAGTCTACCCCTCCGAAGGGACATGGCGCCGCCCCATAGATCCCGGAGGACCGACGGAGGGCGCCGGGAACAACGCTGACTACTGGGCCGCGGCTTCCTCGGGCTGACCCTCGGTGTCCGGCCGGATGTCGATCCGCCACCCGGTGAGGCGCGCGGCCAGGCGGGCGTTCTGCCCCTCCTTGCCGATCGCCAGCGACAGCTGGTAGTCCGGCACGATCACCCGGGCGGAACGCTGGGCGAGGTCCACGATCTCCACGCTGGTCACCCGCGCGGGGGACAGCGCGGCGGCGACCATCTCCCGCGGGTCCTCGGACCAGTCGACGATGTCGATCTTCTCGCCGTGCAGCTCGCCCATCACGGCGCGGACCCGGGAGCCCATCGGACCGATGCAGGCGCCCTTGGCGTTCAGCCCGGCCCGGCGCGACCAGACCGCGATCTTGGTGCGGTGGCCGGCCTCACGGGCGATCGCGGCGATCTCGACGCTGCCGTCGGCGATCTCCGGGACCTCCAGCGCGAACAGCTTCTTCACCAGGCTGGGGTGGGTGCGCGAGAGCGTCACCGACGGCCCGCGGACACCGCGGCGCACCGCCACCACGTAGCACTTCAGCCGGGTGCCGTGCCGGTAGTCCTCGCCCGGGACCTGCTCCTGCGGCGGCAGGATGGCCTCCAGCTTGCCGATGTCGACCAGCACGCTCTTCGGGTCGTTGCCCTGCTGGACGACACCGGTGACGATGTCGCCCTCCTTGCCCGCGTACTCACCGAAGGTCTGGTCGTCGGCGGCGTCGCGCAGGCGCTGCATCATCACCTGGATGCCGATGCTGGACGCGATCCGGCCGAAGCCGTTCGGGGTGTCGTCGAACTCCTTCGGCTCGACGCCCTCGTCCAGCTCCGCCGGGTCCTCCACGGCCCACACGGTGACGTGGCCGCTCTTGCGGTCCAGCTGCACCCGGGCGCGGCGGCGCGAGCCCTCGGTGCGGTGGTACGCGGTGAGGAGGGCTGACTCGATGGACTCGACCAGCAGGTCGAAGGGGATGTTCTTCTCGTTGACCAGCGTGCGCAGGGCACTCATGTCGATGTCCACGGCTACGCCTCCTCGTCTTTCGTCACGTTCATCATGGTCGTACGGCGGCCGGCTCACTCGGCGCCGTCGTCCCCCTCGTCGAAGTCGGCGGCCTCGTCCAGGAGGTTCTCGTCTTCCTTGCGGTTGAACTCGACCTGGACCCGCGCCCGAGCCACCTCGACGTACTCCAGACGGCGCTCCTTGGGGCGGCCGCGCCCCTTCACCGGCTGCACCTCGACCAGCGCGCCGGCCTCGTCGGCCTCCAGCACCCGGGCGACCAGCTCCCCGCCGTCGACCAGGTGGATCTGGGCCAGCCGACCCTCCGCGCGCTGCCAGTGCCGGGGCAGCACCAGCGGGCGCTCCGCACCCGGAGAACCGACCTCCAGCAGGTAGGGCTCGTCGCCCATCACGTCCGAGGCGTCCAGGGCCTCGCCGACCACCCGGCTGAACTCGGCGATGGCGTCCATGTCCACACCGCCGTCGGTGTCGACGTCGATCTGCACCTGCCGACGGTTGCCCGCCTTGGTGACCTTGACGTCCTCCAGGTCCAGTCCGGCCTGGACGGCCAGCGGCTCCAGCAACGCGCGCAGCCGGTCGGTGTGGGTGGTGCTCATCCGGGTGGACTCCTCGGCCGCGTCTGCTGTTGTCAGAGGTCGCCCCGCGCCCCCTCCGCGCGCCCCACGGGCGCACACCGGGTCACGGCAGCTCGGCCCAAAGCCTAGCCGGTGAAGGCGCGAACCACCGATTCCGGACCTGCCACGACCAGTCGGACACCACCCACTGCGAGCAAGCTCACACCGCCCCACCCCTCGCACGCGACCCTCGAACACCACTCGCAAACATGGGGATTCTGCGAAGATTCACGCCAACGAGGCAGGCGGGGAGGCCGTCCTCCCGTACCAGCCCCCGGAGTGAACCCGATGCAGCCGCCCAGCCGACGCACCTTCCTGGCCCTCGGACTGCTCACCCTCACCACCGCCTGCACCGGCCACGACCCCACCAGCACCGCGACGCCCGGTGGCCCCGACCCGGACCTCCCCGTCCGCCTGCGCGCCGTCGCCGCCACCGACACCCTGCTGACGGCCTACGACGCCCTGCTCGCCGCCCCCGGAGCGCAGACCGCCCTGCTGCAACCCCTGCGCGCCGAGACCGCCCAGCACCGCGCCGCCCTCTCCGACGGCATCCCCGCCGCCTCCACCGGCGCGACCCCCGGCACGGCATCCCCCACCGGCACACCGACCCAGGCGACCCTGGCCGCCCTGGAACGCCAGACCGCCCAGTCCCGCCTGGCCGACCTCGGCGCCGCCGGCCCGCCCCTGGCCCGCCTGCTCGCCTCGGTCGCCGCCGCCAACGCCCTGCACGCCGCCGCCCTCGGCGCCCCCGCCGACCAGCCCACCCCGGCCCCCACCGCCACGCCCACCCCCGCCGCCACCCCCGGTGCCGCCGCCCCCGCCCTCCAGAAGGCCCTGAGCGCCGAACACGCCGCCGTCTACGGCTACGGCGTCGTCGGCGCCCACCTCCCCGAGGACCAACAGCGCACCGACGCCCGCGCCGCCTACGCCGCCCACCAGTCCCAGCGCGACACCTGGCAACGCCTCCTCAGCACCCTCGGCGCCACCCCCACCCCCGCCGCCGGCGGCTACCAGCTCCCGTTCCCCGTCACCGACCCCGCCGGCGCCACCAAGCTCGCCGCCCACCTGGAGACCGGCCTCACCACCGTCTACGCCGACCTGGTCGCCGACCTCCCCGCCCCCCACCGCCCCACCGCAGCCACCGCCCTCCGCGACTGCACCCTCCGCGCCCACCGCTGGGGCGCCCCCGACACCCCCTTCCCCGGCATCCCCGACCCCCTCCCCACCCCCACCACCCCGAACTGACCCATCCCCACACCCCATCTCCTCCGGGCGCGCGGGCCCCAACCCGCACCCACCCACCCCCAGCAACCACCCACCCCCTCCCCTCCACCAGGCGAGAGGGACGCGCTGCGGGAGGGGGCGGTGGAGGGGGTGGGTGCGGAGAGGGGCGTGACGGGTGATTTTCAGACTGCCAACGGCGGCC
>NZ_JBIVHS010000047.1:0-40424 GCF_044749365.1 Kitasatospora sp. NPDC089509
GCCTTCCAGCGGGCCCTCCGGGCGCTTCGTTCTTTCGTGTTTCCAGCTTACCAGATGTTTTCCGCTCCGTTTTCCGGAGTTTCATTCATCCGATTCCCGCTGGCGGGATTTCCTGCGAACTTCGTCCCGAAGCCTATCAAAGCTTTCGGAGTGTTCCGTCCGTGGGATTTGCTTCATCAGAGGGTGCGCATTTCGTGAAATGCACTCGCCTCGATTTCGGCGGTGTCGTAGACACTAACGCCCGGGCCCGACCGTTGTCCAGTCAGTCCCAACCGTTCAAACCTACTAGCCCACCCTCACCACGTCAATGGTTTGGTCGGGATGCGAGAAGAGTAGCAGGTCAGCGGCCTGTTGATCACATCGGCTCAGGCCGCGACGGGCTGAAGGTCCGCCCGATCGGCCGCATCCACATCGCCGAACTCTCCGCTCGCCGCCGCCTTTCGGCCCAGCCCCAGGGCATAGAGGAGGAAGGCCGCCTCGGCCACCACGCCGATGGAAATGCGCGCCCAGGTCGGCAGGCCGGACGGGGTGACGAAGGCTTCGAGCACACCGGAGACCGCCAGCACCGTCGCCAGGCCCATCGCCATGCCGACGATCGAGCGGCCCTGTTCCGCCAGGGCCACCCCACGGGTGCGCGGTCCGGGGTCGATGACCGTCCAACCGAGGCGCAGGCCCAGGCCGCCGGCCACGAAGACCGCGGTCAGCTCCAGCAGGCCGTGCGGAATGAGCAGGCCGAGGAAGGTGTCGAGCCGCCCGGCCGAGGCCATCAGTCCGATGCCGATGCCGAGGTTGACCACATTGGTCCACATCACCATGAGCACCGGAATGCCCAGCGCGATCCCGAAGACCAGGCACTGCGCCGCCACCCAGGCGTTGTTCGTCCAGACCTGGGCCGCGAAGGAGCTGGCCGGCCGGTCCGAGTAGTAGGCCTCGTACTGTCCGCCGGGGCGGGTCATCTCCCGCAGGTCGTCGGAGGTGAGAAGGCTGTTGCGGACCTCGGGGTGGGTGGCCATCCACCAGGCGAGCAGCACGGTGAGCACCATCGACACGGCCGCCACCGGCACCCACCAGCGGCGGGCGCGGTACAGCGCGGCCGGGAAGCTGACCGTGTAGTAGCGGGCGACGTCCTGCCACCCGCTGCTGCGAGCGCCGGTCACCGTGCTGCGGGCCCGCGAGACCAGACCGGTCAGCCGGCTGACCAGGGCCGGATCCGGCGCGGCGGCCTGAACCTTGGCGAGGTGGCCGGTGGCGCGCTGGTAGAGCGTGACCAGCTCGTCGGCCTCCTCACCGCTGAGCCGGCGCCTGCGGGCGAGGGCGTCCAGCCGGGCCCACTCCCCCTGGTGGGTGGCGACGAAGACGTCCAGGTCCATTCGGCGGCTCCATGGTCGGCGATGGCGCGAGGCGATGGCGCGAAGCGCGCGTGCGCGGTCGGGCAGGTACGTACGGACACGTGCGGGCCCAGCATGCCAGGAGCCGTCACCACCCCGGCCGTCGGGATCTCACTTCCCGTGCGCCCACCGGGCGCCGTATGTTGGCCGCTGCGGATCGGACTGCGGAGAGCGGGCAGTGGGGGCCGATCCAACCGCACTCCACCCGCCCGCGTGAACGTGAACGGACAGGTGTCTTGAGCGACCTGGTGACGGGTGAGGCGGTCGTCCTCGACCTGCAGACGGCGAAGCTTCCGAGCAGGGCTCTGGCGGTCGTCCTCGACCTGCTCATCGAGTTCGCCGCGCTGTTCGTCACCACCCTGGTGATGACCGTCGCCCTGTCCGACCTGGACAGCGCCGCACTGGCGGCCACCATGATCGGCATGACGGTGTTCTACCTGATCGCCCTGCCGGTGATGATCGAGACCCTCAGCCACGGGCGCTCGGTCGGCAAGGCCGCGCTCGGTCTGCGGGTGGTGCGCACCGACGGCGGGCCGGTGCGGTTCCGGCACTCGCTGGTGCGCGGGCTGGTGGGCTTCTTCGAGGTGATCGCGATAACCGGCGCCCCGGCCGTGATCACCTCCGCGCTGAACTCGGACGGCAAGCGGCTTGGCGACATCTTCGCCGGGACGGTGGTGGTCCGCGAGCGCACCCCGGGCGGGGCCGGTGCGACCGCTCCGCTGCCGCCGGTGCACCCCCAGCTGCTGCACGACATGGGCCGCGAGCTGGTCGCGATGGACCTGTCCGCGGTGCCCGAGCCGCTCTGGCTCGCGAGCCGCCAACTGCTCGGCCGGATCGGCCAGTTGGACCCGGGCGTGACGTTCCGGATGTCCACCGAGCTGGCCGCGGACCTGGCCGCCCGGATCGGTCACCCGGTGCCGTCGGGGCTGCACCCGGCCGCCTACCTGGGCGCGGTTCTCACCGAGCGCCAGCGCCGGGAGTGGATGCGCGCCCAGCAGCGGTTCGTGGTGCCGAACCCGATGCCGGTGCCCACCCCGCAGCCGGCCGCCGCGCCGGTCGCCGCCACGGCCGACGACCGGCCCCACCGCGTCCTCGGGATGCCCGCCGCGCCCGCCGCGCCCGCCGCGGCCCCCACTCCCCCGATCACCCCCACCACACCTGCTGCCCCGGTACCGGCCGCCCCCACCGCGCCGTCCTTCGAGAAGCCCGCAGCCCCTGCCCCCGCACCCGCACCTGCCCCTGCCCCTGCCCCCGACGCCGGCTTCGCCCCGCCCGCCTGAGCCCGCGTCCGGCCTGAGCCCACGTCCCGTCCGGGCCCGCTACTCCCCCACCACCGGCCAGGCGTTCGGCGGCGACGCCAGCTCCTCCAGCTCGACCCCCGCCGCCGCCAGCACCACGTCCCCCGCCAGGTGCACGACCTGCTGCTCCCCCGTCTCCAGGTCCGCCACCTGGTACCGCTCGACCGTCAGCACCCCCGAGTCCGTCTCGTGGGTGTCCACGCCCTCCAGCAGCCACCCCTGGTCGAAGGTGCGCGGCGCCAGCACCGGCTCGGTGAACGCCACCAGCCGTACCCGCGCGCTCGCCCCCTCCCGCAGCCGCAGCATCCGCGCGGTGGCGATCAGGAAGCCCGGCGAGCGCCCGGCGAACCCGTGCGCCCGGTCGTGGCCCTCCACCGCCTGCCCGCCACCCGGGTCGGCCGCGTCGGTGCGGACCCAGGCCACGCCGTCCACCGCGCCACCGCGCACCTGCCAGCCGCCGGCCCGCAGTTCCATCCGCAGCGGCCGGGCCCGCGAGTCCAGGGTCAGGTCGACGCCGCCGATCACCCGGCCGTCCGGCGCGTAGGTCTTGGAGACGTACCGCCAGCCGGCCGCCCCGGGCGCGCAGCTGAAGCGCTCCTCTCCGAGCAGCAGGTGGTCGTGGGTGTCGTGGAGCGAGTACCGGCCGTTGGGCATGCCCGAAGCCTACGCACGAACTCCCGTGCAACGTTCCGGGCCGGTGGCCGCATCAGTGGGTCGGACGGCGCGGGAGACGCCGTCCGAACGCCGGGAGCGGAACGACGAGAGGGGGTGCGGATGGCGAAGCCGACGCGTGACGAGGAGTTCACCGAGTACGTGGCCTCCAGGGGCGGCTGGCTGCGCAAGGTCGCCTATCTGCTGTGCGGGGACTGGCACCGGGCCGACGACCTGGTGCAGGAGACGATCACCAAGCTGTACGTGCACTGGTCGAGGGCGAGCCGGGCGGACAACCTGGACGGCTACGCCCGCCGGACGCTGGTCAACACCTTCCTCGCCGAACAGCGCACCTCCTGGTGGCGCCGCACGGTGCGGACGGACGTCGACCCGGAGAGCGCGGTCGCGGCCCTCGACCTGGAGGCCTCGCTCGACCTGCGCCGGGCCCTCGCCGCCCTGCCGCCCCGACAGCGGGCCACCGTCGTCCTGCGGTACTACTGCGACCTGTCGATCGACCAGGCCGCCGAGGCCCTGGGCTGCTCCTCGGGCAACGTGAAGAGCCAGAGCTCACGCGCTCTGGAGGCACTGCGCAACACCCTGCTCCCCCGCCCCAGCGCCGCCGCAGAGAGGACGTCATGACGAACCTCGACAACGTCGAACTGGCCGTCCGGCTGGCGGACCTGGCCGCCGAACCGGCGCCGCCGCCGACCTTCGATCCCCACACGGCCGTCGCCACCGGCCGGACCAGGCTGCGCCGTCGGCGCCGAGCGGTGGCCGCCGCGGTGGCCACCGCCACGGTGGCGGCGGTCACCGCCGCGCTGCTGCTCGTCCCCGGTGGCGGCGGCTCGTCCTCGCTCCGCCTGGTGCCGGCCGCCCCGCCGCACGGGGAGCAGGGCGTGGTCGTCCCGAAGCCGGTCCGGACAGCAGTGGGCACTCCCACCGACCCGCTGATCAGCGGCGGGACCTTCGGCTGGCTGCCGGACGGGCTGGACCCGGTCCGCGACGTCAGTTACGAGGCGGGCCAGGACGCGGTCGTCACCCGGGCCTCGCAGCCCGTCTCGAACGGGCTGAACCTGGCGCTCATCGTCCACCCCACCGGGGCCGAGCCCCCGTTGGTCGACACGGCGCAGCAGAAGCAGGTGAAGGTGCCGGCCCCGCCCGTCGACGGCCGGACCGCCTACTGGGTGACCGACCCGACGCATCCGACGTTCGACCGGCAGCGGATCCTGCGGTGGCTGACCGCCTCCGGCCGCTGGGCGCAGCTGATCTCCAGCCCGCCGCAGGACGCCGGCGTCCCCGACGACGCGCTGCTCCGCGTCGCGGCCGAGGCCGTGGTGGACGAGCGGCCCGTCCCGATGCCGTTCTGGTTCTCCGGCCTGCCGACCGGCACCCGGGTGACGGGGGCGGCGGTGACCCGCCCGGCGAACGGGCAGCCCTGGACCGCCAGCGCCGACCTGTGGCTCGACGGCAAGACCCTCGGCGTCTTCGTCCTGCCCGACGACAACCGGCGGTACGGGAAGACCGACACCCGCTGCCGCCGCGAGCAGGGCCTGCAGATCTGCGCCACGGCCGAGAGCGACGACCTGCCGCTGGCCCCGCAACTCGGCGACCTGGACGCGGTGACCAACCTGATGCACGTCACCGGCCCGGACGAGAAGACCTGGACCACCCGGGTCATCCGCTGAACACGCCGGTGGCCGGCACCCCCGGGCGGGGGTGCCGGCCACCGGCGTCGCAGGCGTCACCGCATCAGTAGCGGTACTGCTCCGCCTTGTACGGGCCCTCGACCGGAACGCCGATGTAGTCGGCCTGCTCCTGGCTCAGGGTGGTCAGCTTCACGCCCAGCGCGTCGAGGTGCAGGCGGGCGACCTTCTCGTCCAGGTGCTTCGGCAGCACGTAGACGCCGATCGGGTACTGCTCGGTCTTCGTGAACAGCTCGATCTGGGCGATCGTCTGGTTCGCGAAGGAGTTGGACATCACGAAGGACGGGTGGCCGGTCGCGTTGCCCAGGTTCAGCAGGCGGCCCTCGGACAGCACGATGATGGTGCGGCCGTCGGCCTTGCGCCACTCGTGGACCTGCGGCTTGACCTCGGTCTTCACGACGCCGTCGAGCTTGGCCAGGCCGGCCATGTCGATCTCGTTGTCGAAGTGGCCGATGTTGCCCACGATGGCCTGGTGCTTCATCCGGGCCATGTGCGAGGCCATGATGATGTCCTTGTTGCCCGTGGTCGTGATGAAGATGTCGGCGATCTCGACGACGTCCTCCAGCGTGGCGACCTGGTAGCCGTCCATCGCCGCCTGCAGCGCGCAGATCGGGTCGATCTCGGTGACGATGACGCGGGCGCCCTGGCCGCGCAGCGACTCGGCGCAGCCCTTGCCGACGTCGCCGTAGCCGCAGACCACGGCGACCTTGCCGCCGATCAGGACGTCGGTGGCGCGGTTGATGCCGTCGATCAGCGAGTGGCGGCAGCCGTACTTGTTGTCGAACTTCGACTTGGTGACCGAGTCGTTGACGTTGATCGCCGGGAACAGCAGCTGGCCGTCACGGTGCATCTCGTACAGGCGGTGGACACCGGTGGTGGTCTCCTCGGTGACGCCCTTGATGGTGGCGGCGACCTCGGTCCACTTGTTCGGGGTGTCCTTGAGGGTGCGGTTGAGCAGCTCCAGGATGATCCGGAACTCGTCGTTGTCCGCGGTGGACGGGTCCGGGGCGGCACCGGTCTTCTCGAACTCGACGCCCTTGTGGATCAGCAGGGTGGCGTCGCCGCCGTCGTCCAGGATCATGTTCGGGGTCTTGCCGTCGGGCCAGGTGAGCGCCTGCTCGGTGCACCACCAGTACTCCTCCAGGGTCTCGCCCTTCCAGGCGAAGACCGGCACGCCCTGCGGGTTCTCCGGGGTGCCCTCCGGGCCGACGGCGATGGCGGCGGCCGCGTGGTCCTGGGTGGAGAAGATGTTGCAGGAGCACCAGCGGACCTCGGCACCGAGCGCCGTCAGGGTCTCGATCAGCACCGCGGTCTGGATGGTCATGTGCAGCGAGCCGGTGATCCGGGCGCCGGCCAGGGGCTGCGACTCCGCGTACTCGGCGCGGATGGACATCAGGCCGGGCATCTCGTGCTCGGCCAGCTGGATCTCCTTGCGGCCGAACGGCGCCAGGGAAAGGTCGGCGACCTTGAAGTCACCGGTGATGTCGGTCGACATGCGTCTGCTCCTCGCTGATGGGGGTGGGGCACGGCCAAAGGTCCGGATGTGCGTTGCGCATGGCGGGCCGTACGGGTGCACGGCTACGCCGGGGCGCCCTGGTCCCGTGGTGCGGACCGGCTCCCCGCTGCGCAGCACAAACCGTCGGAGGACCTCTCTCCCTCGACCGGCGCACACCCTACGGGCGCGGACCGCCGATCGACCGCCATCAGCAGCGACGTTCTGGCTCTGGTGACGAATCTACACCGGCGGCCCCGTCGGCCGTCCGCCGATGACCGATTTCGGTCGCGGACCCGACCGCCGCTCGACCGGGGCCCGAGCCGCGTCCCCGGGCGTCGCGCAGGACGGACCGTCAGTGCGCGGGGGCCGGTCCGGGACCGCCCGGGGTGGCGGCCGGGTCCTCGCCCGCAGCGGCCTTCTCCGCGCTGTAGACGTCCGGCTCCAGGTAGATCGCCCGGGCGATCGGGACGGCGGCGCGGACCCGCTCCTCGGCCTCGTCGATGGCCCGCGCCACCCGGGCGGCGCTGTCCTCCGCGTTGACGGCGATCTTGGCGGCGACCAGCAGTTCCTCGGGGCCGAGGTGCAGGGTGCGCATGTGGATCACCCCGGTGACCGACTCGCCGTCCACCAGCGCGGCACGGATCCGCCGCACCGACTCCTTGTCGGCGGACTCGCCGAGCAGCAGCGACTTGGTCTCCAGCGCGAGCACCACGGCGATCAGCACCAGCAGCACGCCGATGGCCAGGGTGCCGACGCCGTCCCAGACGCCGTTCCCGGTGACCACGGTGAGCGAGACGCCGAACAGCGCGAGCACCAGGCCGATCAGCGCGCCGGTGTCCTCCAGCAGCACCACCGGCAGCTCCGGCGCCTTGGCGGTGCGGATGTACTGCACCCAGCCCTGACCGCCCTTGGCCTTGGTGGACTCGCGCACCGCGGTCAGGAAGGACCAGCCCTCCATCGCGACGGCGAAGAGCAGCACGCCCACCGCCCAGCCCCAGGAGTCCAGCGTCTCGGGGTGGTTGACCTTGTGCCAGCCCTCGTAGACGGCGAACAGTCCGCCGACGCTGAACAGCACGATCGCCACCAGAAAGCCGTAGACGTAGCGCTCGCGCCCGTACCCGAACGGGTGCTCCTCGTCGGCCGCCCGGCGCGCCCGCTTGCCGCCGATCAGCAGCAGCACCTGGTTGCCGGAGTCGGCGACCGAGTGCACGCCCTCGGCCAGCATCGAGGAGGATCCGGTGAAGCCGAAGGCGGTGAACTTGGCCGCCGCGATCGCCAGGTTCGCGGACAGCGCCGCGACGAGTGCCTTCGTTCCGCCCTCAGTGCTCATGCGGAGAACGCTAGCGGGAAGGCCGTCAGGACTGCGCGGCGGCGAGCCCCAGGTAGACGGCGGCGAAGTCGGTCAGCGCGACCAGGTCGGCCAGCGCGTGCAGCGGGTCCGGGCGGGTGCTCGCGTACTCGGTCAGCCGGACGTCGTGGGCGGCGGCGAGCCGGTGCGCGCGGCTCGCGCCGAAGCTGCGCGGCCGCTCGTCGTCCTCGGTCACCTCGGCCGGGCCGTCCTGCTCCCCCACCGCGACGGTGCCGGCGGCGCTACCGGCCGCGGTACCCGGGAGGTGCCGCAGCAGCAGCACCTGGAGGTGCAGCGGGTCGGGCTCCTCGACCCGGTCGCGGAAGAAGTCGTCCGGGTCCGCGCCCGCGCCCAACTGGCCGGTGAACATGCCGCGGTGGGCGGTGAGCACCTGCGGCAGCGACCCGGCCAGCGCCGGGCGGCCGGCCCGGTCGGCGAGCTGGGCGGCGAACCGGCCGGCGGCCGCCCCGGCGAGCGGGCCCTCGGCCCACAGCAGCGGGACCGTCCCGGCCAGCCGGGCGGCCAGCCCCTTGGCCGGGTTGGTGTACGCGGCGGCGTCCGGGCGGCAGCGCACGGCGGCGGCGTCCAGCAGGTCGGCGACGCCCGGCAGCGCGTCGTACGGCAGCTGGGTGAGGCCGAGCTTCTGGGTGAGCGCCAGCAACGGGGTCAGGTGGGACCACAGCGCGGCCGGGTCCTCGGCCGGCAGGTCCGGCTCGGCGGCCGGCGCGGCGGGCCGGCCCTCGTCGGGCAGCACCCCGGCGACGTACGGCAGCGGCAGGGCGCGCACCTGCAGCGCGGCCTCGGCCAGCGGGCTGCCGGCCGGGGCGGTGACGACGATGGCGCAGCCGCGCGCGTAGGCCTGCTCGGCGAGGCCGATCAGGCCCCGCTCGCCGCCGTCGGCGGAGCTGATCACCAGCAGGTCGAGCGGGCCGGCCCAGCCGGGCAGTTGCCAGCCGAGTCCGGCGGTGAAGACCGGCGGGGCGCCGGCCCGGTCGGCCCGCGGGGCGGCGGCCTCGGTCGGCGGCAGCGGGGTGACCAGGGTGGCGGAGCCGGCCAGCGCGGCGAGGACCTCGGCGGCGGTCAGGGCACTGCCGTGCCCGGCGACCAGGACGGTGCGCGGGCGGCCGTCCGGGCGCAGCCGGTCGAGGCCGGCCGCGTCGGCCTGCCGCAGCGCGGTGCGGACCCGGGCGCCGGCGCCGGCCAGGGACAGCAGGGCGCGGTCGTGGTCGGCGCGCTGGAGGGCGGCCGGGTCGTCGAGCAGGGTGTCGTCGAGCATGCGGCGGGCCTCCGGCTGTCCTGTGGGCGGCGGGCGCGGTTGGGGCTCTGGCGCGGTTGGGGCTCTGGCGCCGTCGGGGCGCCGGGCGCCCCAACAGGATCAGGCCGGGCGGCGGGCCTCGTCCACCAGGAGGACCGGAATGCCCTCGCGGATCGGGTACGCGAGGCCGCAGTCCGCGCCGGTGCAGACCAGCTCGGGCTGGTCCTCGGTGCCGCCCTCGACGAGCGCGGCCCGGCACTGCGGGCAGACCAGGATCTCCAGCAGGAAGGATTCGAGCTTCATGGGGCTCTCCAAAGTTCGGGGGTGGCACGGAGGTGCCCCGGCCGATAGGCAACCCTACCGGCCGGGGCACCCGGGCCCGCGGTCAGGCGCAGCGGATCGGCGGACGATCAGCCGCGGACGATCGCGAGCACACCGTCGCGCAGTTCGGCCATCTTCGCCGGGTCCTTGGCCTCGACGTTCAGGCGCAGCAGCGGCTCGGTGTTGGAGGCGCGCAGGTTGAACCACCAGTCCTGGCCGGCCACGGTGAGGCCGTCCAGCTCGTCGACGGCGGTGCCCTCCAGGCCGGCGTAGGCGGCGCGCACGGCGGCGGTGCTGGCGGCCTGGTCGGCGACGGTGCTGTTGATCTCGCCGGAGGCGGCGTAGCGGTCGTACTCGGCGGTCAGCTCGGAGAGCGTGCCCGGCTGCCCGCCGAGCGCGGCCAGCACGTGCAGCGCGGCGAGCATGCCGGTGTCGGCGCGCCAGAAGTCGCGGAAGTAGTAGTGCGCGGAGTGCTCGCCGCCGAAGACGGCGTCGGTGACGGCCATCTCCTGCTTGATGAAGGAGTGGCCGACCCGGGTGCGCACCGGGGTGGCGCCGAGCTCGCGGACCACCTCGGGGACGGTCCAGGAGGTGATCAGGTTGTGGATGATCGTCGGCTCGGCCTCGCCGGCGGCCTGGGCGCGGGCGATCTCGCGGGCGGCGACCAGGGCGGTGATCGCGGACGGGGAGACCGGCTCGCCGCGCTCGTCGACGACGAAGCAGCGGTCGGCGTCGCCGTCGAAGGCCAGGCCGAGGTCGGCTCCGACCTCGCGGACCTTGGCCTGGAGGTCGACCAGGTTCTTCGGGTCGAGCGGGTTGGCCTCGTGGTTGGGGAAGGTGCCGTCCAGTTCGAAGTACATCGGGACGAGGTCGATCGGCAGGCCGTCGAAGACGGTCGGCACGGTGTGGCCGCCCATGCCGTTGCCGGCGTCCACGGCGACCTTCAGCGGGCGGATCGCGGTGAGGTCGACCAGGCCCAGCAGGTGGTCGGCGTAGCCGCGCAGGGTCTCCTGGGCGGAGAGCGCGCCGGGCTTGACGTCCTTGGCCGGGACGGTGACGGTGTCGTCCTCGGCGGTCCAGGACTCGACCAGCTCGCGGATCTCGGACAGGCCGGTGTCCTGGCCGACCGGGGCGGCGCCGGCCCGGCAGAGCTTGATGCCGTTGTACTGGGCCGGGTTGTGGCTGGCGGTGAACATCGCACCGGGCAGGTCGAGCTTGCCGCTGGCGTAGTAGAGCTGGTCGGTCGAGCAGAGGCCGATCTCGACCACGTCGGCGCCGTAGGCCGCCGCGCCCTCGGCGAAGGCCCGGCTGAGCGACGGGGAGGAGGGGCGCATGTCGTGCCCGACCACGATCGCGGACGCGCCGGTGACCTGCACGAACGCGGCGCCGAAGGCCCGGGACAGGCTCTCGTCCCACTGGTCCGGGACGACGCCTCGGACGTCGTACGCCTTCACGAGCTGCTTGAGGTCGCGCACTGCGGCTCCACCCTGGTTCTCTGCTGATCGATACGTCGGGCCACCCCGCCCGTCGCTCGACGGGTCGCGGTGGGGTCAGACGGGCAGCGTACCCGGGCCGGGCGAACGCGCCGTGCGGGTGAGGCGCTCAGTTGTCGGGCGAGCGCAGCACCCGGAGGTGGCCGCGGCGGCCGCCCTCGGTGGAATCGGGGTCGGGACCGCGGCCCTGACGGGGGGTCTGCGGGCGGGCGGCCTCGCGGACGGCGTTGGCGAGGGCTTCCAGGTCGTCGCTGCTGCGGCGCAGCGGCCCGGCCTCGGCGGCCAGCCGGACCACCTCCCAGCCGCGCGGGGCGGTGAGCCGCTCGGCGTGCTCGGCGCACAGGTCGTAGCAGTGCGGCTCGGCGTAGGTGGCGAGCGGGCCCAGGACGGCGGTGGAGTCCGCGTAGACGTACGTCAGCGTCGCGACGGCCGGTCGGCCGCACGCGGTCCGCGAACAACGACGTACAGAGCTCACGAAGGTGGACGGTACCGCACTCCCCGCCGGGGAGCGAAGACCGCCTGCCCGGTGGGGGTGCCGTGTCGCGGTCCGGGTACCCGCCCGCGCCCCCCGGCGCGCCGCCCGGCTCCCGTCGTCCGGCTCGCTCCGGCCGTTCGGGCACGCGCCGCCGCACCGGTGATTCCCCCGTCGGAGTGGTCCACTTCCGACCAACCAAGGACTACTCTCGGCAGTGATATGGACAGCTCCGCACCGCAGTCATCGACAGGGCCCTCGCGCCGCCCGCGGCACCGCGACCGGCACGGCAGGGGGCTGCGCGGCCCGCTGGCGCCGCCCCAGGTGCCGATCTCGCTCACCCGCTCCGAGCTCTTCGACGACTACGTGCGTGAGTCGGTGGAGCGGTTGGAGCGGCGGTGGCCGCAGCTGATCGAGGTGGAGTTCGCCGTGCAGGAGGTACCGCTGCACGAGCCGGACGGCTCCGACACCGAGGACGGCGTGCCGCTGGGCCGGGTGTCGCCGGGTCAGAAGGGGCGCAAGAGCCAGATCGTGGTGTACCGGCGGCCGGTGGAGATCCGGGCGAAGACCCGGGAGGACCGGGCGGCGCTGGTGCACGAGATCCTGATCGAGCAGGTGGCCGAGCTGCTCGGCCTGTCGCCGGACGCGATCGACCCGCGCTACGACGAGGAGTGACCTCCCGGGTGCCCCGGTCGGGGGCACCCGGTGCGCCGGACTCGCGAGGCCCTAGCGCAGCACCACGCCCGGGTCCTGGGTGGCCCGCGGGACCTGGACGGTGCTGCGGTCGTCGCGCAGCGCCTGGACGGTGAACATCGGCACGTCCTTGGTGGGGACGGAGAGCATCCGGGCGGCGACCACCGGGCCGCCGGACTCGGTCTCCACGGTGACCGCGAAGACGCCGTTCAGCCCGGCGGGCTCGGGTGCCGGGATCGCGACCGTGCCGCCGGCCGGGATCTGCACCTCCTTGGTCGCCGGGGTGCCGCCGCCGCTGCCGGCCGATCCGGTGACCTTGACGGTGGCGGCGTCGCCGCTGGAGGTCAGGAACACCGTGGAGGCGCCGGCCCGGTTGTCGGCGACGGTGGCGCGGGCGCCGACCGGGACGCTGCCGCTGAGCCAGGCCGCGTCGCTCTTGCCGTTGCCGCCGGTGCGGTCGACCCGCAGGCCGGCCACGATCCTGGTGGGGTGCTTGTCGTCGGTGGGCGACAGCCGCAGCCCGGCGACCTCGTCCCGGGTGACCTTGCCGAGGTCGACGGCGGCCACCATGCCCGCCTTGACGTGGATCGACTCGTTGCCGGCCGGGGTGAACCAGCCGTTCTTGCCGGAGAGCTGGATCTTCAGGTCGGCGTCGTCCTCCGGCGGTGCCCAGACCACCAGGTGGGCGGCGGAGGTGTCGGCGGGCAGACCGGCCATCACCTGGGTCGGGGCCGGGTCGGCCGAGGCCGGGATCCAGTCGGCGCCCTTGTTGCCGTCGGCGGCGTGCAGCGCGGCGCCGATCCGGCCGGAGCGCACCACCACGTTGACGGCGAGGTCGTTGACCGCGCCCTTGCTGAGGGTCGACAGCAGGACGGACTGCGAGCTGCCCGGGGCGACGGTGATGCCGTTGGCGGCGTCGTTGTCGATCAGGCCCTTGTCGCCGTACAGCTTGATGTCGACCACGGCGGCCGAGGACTCGGGGTTGACCAGGCTGAGGTAGTCGACCCGGTCGCCGGCCGTGCTGGCCCCGGCGAACCAGAAGTTGGTGTTCTCCGGGGTGCAGGTGAGGCCGGACAGGCCCGTGCCGCGCTGCTCGGTGACCACGGTGGTCTGGGAGACGGTGAAGCCGGGGGCGAGCGCGCCGTTGGCGACGGCTCCGATGCCGGGGGCGTTGTCGCCGTTGCTCGCCGGGCCGGTGGCCGGGGTGCCGGGCTTGGTGACGGTCAGCTTGGCGTCGGCGGGCGCGGCGTTCTTGTCCGGAGCCGGGGTGGCCGGCGCGCCGGAGCCGCTCGGGGCCGCGCTCGGCGCCTGGGTGGCCGGGGCCGAGGAGGCGGCGGTCGGCGGGACGGCCGGGGCGGACTCCTCGGAGAGCCAGCCCGCGCCGCCGGTGGCGGAGCCGGTGCCGGGCGGGGTGTAGGCGGTCAGCGTGGTGGAGCCGGTCAGGCCCTGGAACGGCTGGGGGCAGACCGCCGCGGTCCGCTCGACCTGGGCGGTGCTCGGGGCGGCCCCGCCGTCCGCCTTGGCCGGGCTCGCCGGGGGGCGCGCCTCGGCGATCCCGAACACCGCGGCCAGCACCACGGCCGCGGCCAGCAGGGACTGGGTGGTCTTCCCCGCGGACCGGCCGGGGAGCCGCACCGACGGACCGGCGGACCCGGTCGGCTCGGCGGACTCGGCCGCCCCGGCGGTCTCGGTCGGCTCGAAGGGCTCCTCGGCCCCGGCGCCGGACTTCTTCCTGAAAGCGGGCTTCTTCATCGCGGGTCAGCTCCCCGATCCGTGCTGGTGCGGACGGTAGTTCCCAGAGGAGTGGCCGGTGCCGCCCGGGTCGTTGGGGTCGTAGTACGGCTCGCCCTGCTGCTGGCCGGGCAGCCAGGCCTGCGGGGACTGCTGCTCGGGCTGCTGCTGGTAGGGGTCGTAGCCGTACTGCTCCTGCGGGTACGGCTCGTAGCCCTGCTGCTGTTCGTAGCCCTGCTGCGGGTAGCCCTGCTGCTGCCCGTCGTAGCCCTGGCCCTGGTAGCCCTGCCCGTCGTACCCCTGGTTGCCGTACGGCACGGCGGCCGGCTGCTGGGCCGCGTACTGGTCGTAGCTGTACGGGTCGGCCTGCTGGTACGTCTGGTACGGGTCGGTGTACGGCTCCGCCTCCTGGACGGCGGCGGCCGCCTGGACGGCCTCGGTCACCGGCTCGCCGGTCGGCTGGGCCGGGATCGTGCCGGGCCGGCCGTCGTACACCCCGGGCTCGTCGGCGCCGGGCTCGCCGCCCTCGCCGCGCTCGGCCATCCGGCGGGCCCGGCGGCTGCCGGGGGCGGGGGTCTGCGCCTGGGCGGCGGCGGCCAGCGCGGCGGCGGCCACCACCTCCTCGGGCAGGTCGTCGTCCTTGTGGTTGCGGCGGCCGGGCAGGGCCAGCACCAGGATGGTGAGGCCGAGCAGCACCTGGGCCCAGATCCAGCCGGTGTGGGCGAGGCCGCCCTCCCGGGTGACGCTCAGCTTGCCGCCGGCGGCCGGGAGCTTGAAGCCCTGCGCCCAGCCGTCGACCGTGACGGACTCCAGGGCGGTGCCGTTCACGGTGGCCTTCCACTCGGGGGCGGCGGACTCGGCGAGCCGCAGCACCCGGCCGTCCGGGCCGGCCGGGACGGTGCCGGTGAGGTCGCGGGCCCCGGACGGGACGACCACCGGGTTGGCGCCCGGGGCGGTGATCACCGCGCGCACCGCGGGGGCGCCGTTGACCTGCCAGAGCGCGGAGTCGCGGTCCTGGTTGGCCTTGACCAGGCCGGGGGTGGTGTCCAGGACGTCCTTGAAGGCGTCCACGGCCTGGCGCTCGACCAGCACGTAGGCGATGCCGTAGCCGGCCAGGGCGTTCGCCTGGTCGGCGCCGGAGCCGGCCAGCAGGCTGCCGACCATCCGGTTCAGGCCGTCCTGGGTGCCGGTGGCCGGGTCGACGGTGGACTCCGCCTGGCCGAGGGTCAGGCCGGCGCCGCGCACCACGCTGTAGCGGACGTCGCCCTTCTGGCCGGTGACGATCAGGGTGCGGGACCGGTCGGTGGTGCCGGCCTCCTCGGCGATGAAGGCGGGCACCTGGTCGGCCTGGGAGCGCTGCAGCGGGCCGCCGGCGCCGGTCAGCGCCCACCACAGGCCGGTGCCCAGCGGGGCGAGCACGGCGGTGGCCACCACCAGGGCGGCCACCGGCTGACGCCAGCCGAAGGCGATCCCGGCGACCCGGGCGTTGGCGCCGTCGGCGCCGATCGCGGCGGCGGCGAGCAGGGCGATCCCGGCGATCAGGGTGGCCGGGCCGGCCCAGGCGGGCACCGGCTGGCCGCCGGAGGCGGGGGTGACGGAGGTGCCCGCCACCGCGACCGCGAAGACCAGGCCGGCCCCGGCCGCGCCCCAGGCGGCGAGCACCGCGCGGCGCCGGTCGGCGCGCAGCAGCGCGGCCAGCGCGGCCAGCACCACACCGGTGGACAGCCAGACCGGCGGCACGCCGGCGCCGCCCGGGTTGACCAGCAGCAGGCCGGCCGCGCTCGCCCCGGCGCCGTGCAGGCCGGGCAGGCCGGCCTCCAGCAGCAGCCACTGCGGGTGCGACAGCACCTTCAGCGACCAGGGGGCGAGCACCGCGACCGGCACCGCGAGGATCACCAGGACGCGCAGCCCGAGCAGCCGCAGCGCGGTGCCGCCGGAGCCGAAGGCGCCGCCGCGCAGCACCGCGAGGAGCAGCACGGCCAGGCACAGCGGTACGGCGAGCGCCCAGGTCAGCGGGACGAAGGCGGTGGCCAGGGTGAGCAGCAGGACGGTCATCCAGACCGGCCGCCAGCCGGGGCGGGCGCCCTTGGCGGCGCTCTCCTGGCGGATGCCGAGGCCGGCCGAGATCGCGGCGGCGCGGGCCAGCGGCGGCAGCAGCACGGCGAGGACGGCGGTGCCGATCCGGCCCTGGGCGAGCGCGCCGGTCGCGGCGGGCAGCAGCGCGTAGGTGGCGCTGGCCCAGGCGCGGACCAGCTTGGAGTCCAGCAGCGGCCGGGAGACCAGGTAGGCGCTGACCGCGGCGAGCGGGACGGTGAGCACGACCAGCAGGGTGAGCGCGAGGTCGGCGTGGCCGAACAGCAGCCAGGAGAGCACCGCGAGCACCCCGAGGTACGGCGGTGCGGTGGCGCTGGAGCCGGTGCCGATCGGGTGCCAGGCGTCGGCGTACATCGCCCAGAGGCCGCCGGCGCCGTCGGAGGCGGGCAGCAGCGCGCCGCCGAACAGCGAGCCGCTGCCGAACAGGCCGCGGCAGGCGACCAGGGCGAACACCAGCAGGGCGGCGAACAGCACCGGCGCGGGGCGTCGGGCCAGCTTCTTGATCAGCGCGAACTGCTCGACGACCAGGTCCTCGCCGTCCTCGTCGCCGCCCGCCTCGACCGAGCCGTGCCGGCTGCCGGAGTCGTCGCCGCCCCCTATCCCGAGCGAGCCGATGACGCCCTCGACGGCGAGCCGGGTGGTCGCGCCGGGGGCCGGGAAGAGCGTGCGGTCGTCCAGCGGGTCCGCCGCGCGGGTCCGGGAGCGCTGCTTGCGGGCGGCCAACAGCCTTGGGAAGCGGACGAGTTCGTGGCCGAGACCGGCCAGTTCGTCGACCGCCTGGCGCGGGTCCTTGCCGAGCAGGTTGGTGACGGCGCGCACCAGGGTGCCGAGCACCAGGCGCAGCAGCACGTACGGGAACAGCGCGCCCCGGCAGTTGGCGAGCAGGGTGTAGACGGCGCCGGCCTTGTCCACCCGGTGCGGGTGGGAGGCGCCGCAGTCGATCGCCCGGCGCTCGCGGCTGGCCGCCTCGGCGTGCCGCAGCACGGCGTCGGGGGCGATCACCACGCGGTGGCCGGCGGCGTTGACCCGCCAGCAGAAGTCGGTGTCGTCCCGCATCAGCGGGAGGGCCCGGTCGAAGCCGCCGAGCTGCTCGAAGACGTCCCGGCGCACCAGCATGCCCGCGCTGGAGACGGCGAGCACCGGGCGGACCTGGTCGTGCTGGCCCTGGTCCTGCTCGCGGCGGTCCAGACCGGTCCAGCGGCGGCCGGAGCGGGCGATGGTGACGCCGACCTCCAGCAGCTGGCGGCGGTCGTACCAGCTGCGCAGCTTGGGGCCGACCACGGCGGCGCTCGGGGTGGAGTCGGCGACCTGGAGCAGTCGGCGCAGCGCGTCGGTCTGCGGTTCGCAGTCGTCGTGCAGCAGCCAGAGCCATTCGACCGGCTCGGTCTCGCGCGGGCCGCCGCGGCCGAGGTCGTCCTCCTGGCCGAGCGGGTCGCCGAAGTCGTCCCAGCCGCCGGTGACCGGGTCGTAGCCGGAGGGGTCGAGCCGGTACGGGAGGTCCTCCGGCCGCAGCGGGGCGCTGCCCGCCACGGCCTCGGCGACGGCGGTGCCGAAGCCGGCCCGGCGGCCGAGCACCAGCGGGCCGCTCTCGGGCAGCCAGTCGGCCAGGGTGTCGGCGAGCAGCTGCGGGGAGTTGTCGGTGGATCCGGTGTCGACCGCGAGGATCCGCTGGACCTGGCGGTCCTGGCCGAGCAGGCCGGCCAGGGCCTGCGGCAGCCAGCGGGCGCCGTCGTGCGAGACGATCACCGCGGTGACCAGGTGACGCGGGTAGGCGGGCGGCCTGGCAGCGGTGAAGCCGCTCTGGTGGCTGTAGACGGTCATCGAGTGCGCGGGCCCCAGTTCTCGGTGGACACAGCCGGTGAACGGCAACCGGATGGCGCACCACACTAACGGCTCCGGATGGCCACTTCGTGCCCGGTGCCGGTGGGGAGGACGTGAAGAAGCGGGGCCGGGACCGGCGGGAACGCCCCGGGGAGGCGGAGGTCGAAGGCCGGGAAGACACCGGGAACACGCCGGGAACACGAAAGCGCCCCACCGTCGCGGTGAGGCGCTCGTACAGCTGTGCGGCCGTCCGCCGTTGGCGGAGGGTCAGCGGGTCCGGGAGTCGTCCCGATCAGACCGCACTCTTCTTGAGCCGGCGGCGCTCGCGCTCGGAGAGACCGCCCCAGATGCCGAAGCGCTCGTCATTGGCGAGGGCGTACTCCAGGCACTCCGAGCGGACCTCGCAGGCGAGGCAGACCTTCTTGGCCTCGCGGGTCGAGCCGCCCTTCTCGGGGAAGAAGGACTCGGGGTCGGTCTGGGCGCACAACGCGCGCTCCTGCCAACCGAGTTCCTCCTCTTCCTCCGCGATGCCGTCCCCGATCAACAGCTCAAAGAGCTCGCTCATGTGTGGCGCGCCTCCTCTGCCCCTACTTGGCGTCCCCGTGGTTGCCGTTGCCTCGTGCGGCTGACGACACGAGTGAAATTACAGTTGCGTCACTCTGGCCCAGTCAAGCCGAGCTCTGGTATTGAGGCCGGGATTCACTCCCTGGCACCAAGCCGTTACGAATAGTGTACATATCCGGACACATCGGACCTTCGGCCCGAAAGCCCTGAACGGCGTGGAACCGCCCGCAACCACTCGCAGGATGACGCCCGGTCACCGTCACAGGCCGGTCATCGGCCTGCCTTCCCGGCGATCTTCCCATCGAAACATAGAGAGTGATGAATCACCCCATCCGGGACGGATCCGGAACTAACCCACTCGAATGCCGCATCAATGGGTTTGACACCGCCCCCGCGGATGCGGTCTCCTTTCCTCCATGTCAGAGTTCGCCAGCCCCCGGAGCGGTTCCACCCTCCGTCGTGCCGTGAACTCCTGTTGTCGCCTCTGTTCCTGCTGTATCTAGGCGCCCGCGTCCCACCGCGCGCCGCCGCCAGGAAGCACAGAGGCCGCCCGCGACTCCCGCCCCAGGACATCCCGGATCCGGCTGCTCCCCGACCAGCCGACCCATCCGAGGACGACTCCCGTGCGCATGATCCGCATCCGCAAGCGGAACCGCGACCGCAACAAGCTCGCCCGCCGCGGCCCCGCCCGTACCGCCCCTGCCACCCGTACCGCCCGCTGGACGGACGGCCTCAGCGACGTGTCCATCGCCGGCGACCCGCTCGCCTTCCCGCACCTGGCCCGCACCGACCTGCCCGACCACCCCACCACCGTCGCCGGTTACGCCCGGCTGGTCCGCGAGATCGCCGCCGACCGCGCCCGCTGGGAGCCGCTGGTCCGCTACGACGCGCTCACCCGCTGGTACGCCCGGCTGGAGACCGGCCCCGGCTACGAGGTCTGGCTGCTCAGCTGGCTGCCCGGCCAGAGCAGCGGCTTCCACGACCACGGCGCCTCCTCCGGCGTCATGACCGTCGTCCAGGGCGAGCTGATCGAACGCTCCCACGGCCGCAGCGGCGAGGACGCCCGCACCCTGCGCCCCGGCGGCCGACGGGTGTTCTCCGGCGGCTACCTGCACGAGGTGGTCAACGGCGCCCTCGAACCCGCCGTCTCCATCCACCTCTACACCCCGGGCCTGACCGAGATGAACCAGTACGGCAGCGCCACCGCCGTCCCGGACCAGCACCCGCACACCCCCGCCCAGACGCCCTGAACCCGGACTGACGGGCAGTCCGACCGTGGCAGGATGACCTCATGCGCATCGTGGCACTGGCAGGCGGGATCGGCGGGGCGCGCTTTCTGCGCGGGCTCCTCGCGGCGGTCGGACCGCAGGACGAGATCACCGTCATCGGCAACACCGGCGACGACATCCACCTCTTCGGCCTCAAGGTCTGTCCCGACCTCGACACCGTGATGTACACCCTCGGCGGCGGCATCCACGAGGAACAGGGCTGGGGCCGGACCGACGAGACCTGGTCGATCAAGGCCGAGATGAAGGAGTACGGCGTCGGCCCCGCGTGGTTCGGGCTCGGCGACCGGGACTTCGCCACCCACCTCGTCCGCAGCCAGATGCTCACCGCCGGGTACAGCCTCAGCCAGGTCACCGAGGCGCTGTGCGTGCGCTGGAAGCCGGGCGTGCGGCTGCTGCCGATGAGCGACGACCGGGTCGAGACCCACGTGCGGATCACCGACGAGCAGGGCACCCGGGCGATCCACTTCCAGGAGTACTGGGTCAAGCTGCACGCCGCCGTCGACGCCGAGGCGATCATCCCGGTCGGCGCGGACACCGCCAAGCCCGCGCCCGGCGTGCTGGAGGCCCTCGCCGCAGCCGACGTCATCCTCTTCCCGCCGTCCAACCCGGTCGTCTCGATCGGCACCATCCTCGCCGTCCCCGGCATCCGGGAGGCCGTCGCCGCCGCCCCGGCACCGGTGGTCGGGCTCTCCCCGATCATCGGCGGGGCGCCGGTGCGCGGCATGGCCGACAAGGTGCTCGCCGCCGTCGGCGTCGAGGCCACCGCCGAGGCCGTCGCGCTGAACTACGGCGCCGACCTCGTCGACGGGTGGCTGGTGGACACCGCGGACTCCGGTGCCGTGCCGACCGTCGAGGCCGCCGGGATCGCCTGCCGGGCCGTCCCGCTGCTGATGACCGACGTCGAGGCCACCGCCGCGATGGCCCGGGCCGCGCTGGAGCTCGCCGAGCAGGTGCGCGCGTGACGCTGACCGTCGTCGGGGTCGAGGGGCTGCCGGAGATCGAGGCCGGGGCCGACCTCGCCGGACTGATCGCCAAGGCCGGGACGTACCAGGACGGCGACATCGTGGTGGTCACCTCGAAGGTCGTCAGCAAGGCCGAGGGCCGGCTGCTGCACGCCGCCGACCGCGAGGCCGCGATCGACGCCGAGACCGTCCGGGTGGTCGCCCGACGCGGGCACGCCCGGATCGTGGAGAACCGCAACGGCTTCGTCATGGCCGCCGCCGGGGTCGACGCCTCCAACACCGCCCCCGGCACCGTGCTGCTGCTGCCCGAGGACCCGGACGCCTCGGCCCGGGTGCTGCGCGCCCGGCTCCAGGAGCTCACCGGCCGCCGGCTCGCCGTCGTCGTCACCGACACCTTCGGCCGGCCCTGGCGCAGCGGGCTCACCGACGTCGCGATCGGCGCCGCCGGGCTCTCCGTCCTGGAGGACCACCGGGGGCGCACCGACAGCCACGGCAACGAGCTGGCGCTCACCGTCACCGCCACCGCCGACGAACTCGCCGCCGCCGCCGACCTGGTCAAGGGCAAGGCCACCGGCGTCCCGGTCGCCGTCGTGCGCGGGTTGGGGCACCTCGTCACCACCGAGGACGGCGAGGGCACCCGGCCGCTGGTGCGCTCCGCCGGCCAGGACATGTTCCGGCTCGGCACCTCCGAGGCGCTGCGCCAGGCCGTCACCCTGCGGCGCACCGTCCGGTCCTTCACCGAGGCCCCGGTCGACCCGGGCGCCGTCCGGCGCGCGGTGGCCGCCGCCGTCACCGCGCCGGCCCCGCACCACACCACGCCGTGGCGCTTCGTCCTGGTGGAGTCCGCCGAGACCCGCACCCGGCTGCTCGACGCCATGCTCGCCGCCTGGCAGCGCGACCTGCGCGAGCTGGACGGCTGGGACGAGGCCCGGATCGCCCGCCGCACCGCCCGCGGCGACGTGCTGCGCAACGCCCCGTACCTGGTGGTGCCCTGTCTGGTGATGGACGGCTCGCACGACTACCCGGACCCGCGCCGGGCCGCCGCCGAGCGGGAGATGTTCACCGTCGCGGCCGGCGCCGCCGTGCAGAACCTGCTGGTCGCCCTGACCGGCGAGGGCTACGGCTCCGCCTGGGTGTCCTCCACCATGTTCTGCCGCGACACCGTCCGGGCCGCCCTGGACCTGCCCGACCACTGGGACCCGATGGGCGCCGTCGCCGTCGGCCGCCCCGCCGAACCCCCGCGCGCCCGCCCGGACCGCGACGCCGAGGCCTTCATCGCGGTGCGGTAGCGGCTCAGCGTCGGCGGTGGTCGTTGGGGGCGAGCCGGGGGCCGTAGCGGGGGGCGTGGGTGCCGGTGGCCAGCAGGAGGCGGCAGAGCCGGTGGCGGTGGGGGCGGTAGGGCTCCAGCAGGGCGAGCATCTGGGCGTCGTCGCTGCGGGGGCGGTCGGCCAGGGCCCAGCCGACCAGGTTGGGGAGGTGGAAGTCGCCGACCGAGACCGCGTCCGGGTCGCCGTTGCTGCGCTGGAGGGTCTCGGCGGCCGTCCAGACGCCGATGCCCGGGACGGCCGTCAGCCGGGCGAAGGCCTCCTCGTGGCCCATCGCCGAGGCCTCCTCCAGCCGCGGCGCCAGCCGTACCGCGCGCTGCACCGTGGCCGAGCGCTTGGGGTCGACGCCCGCCCGGTGCCACTCCCAGCTCGGCACCATCGCCCACTCCCGGGCCGACGGCGCCACCCGCATGCCCTCGGCCGGGCCCGGCGCCGGGGTGCCGAAGTCCCGCAGCAGGGTGCGCCAGGCGCGGTAGGCCTCGTCGGTGGTGACCTTCTGCTCCAGGATCGCCGGCACGAGCGACTCCAGCACCAGCCCGGTCCTGGTCAGCCGCACCCCCGCCGTGCGGCGCTGGGCGTCCCGCAGCGGGCCGGGCGGCAGCACCAGCGCCTCCGGGTGGTCCTGCGCACCGAGCAGCACCGGCAGCCGCTCCAGCAGCCAGGGCGCACCCGGCCCCCAGGCGGTCGCCTCCACCTCGCCCGCGCCGGGGTGCGCGAGCACCCGCAGGGTGCCGATCCCGGCCGGGGTGCGGGAGGCGCGCCAGACGGCACCGTCGCCGGTGGTCCGGTACGAGGGGTCGGCGGGGCCCCGGCGCAGCGGCAGCAGGGTCCGTGCCGCGTCGAGCGGGAAGCCCGGCCGCCAGCGCCGTACCGACCCGCTTGCGCCCGTCACTGCCGTCGCCTCCTGTGTCGCCCGGGGCCATGAACGATACGCGGGGGCCGGGAGGCGCGGTGAACGGCTGGGCGGGCCGCGGGAGTTACGGGGCCTGGAGTCTGACCGCGGCGGTGCGCAGGGCGGGCAGCCGGGCGTAGAGGGACTTGCCGGGGCACTCGGTCTTGAAGGCGTCGCGGTGGCCGGAGACGGTCTCGAAGTCGACCACCGTGCCCTTGGGGTAGCGGCTGGCGTCGGAGGCGGAGGTGAGCTTGGCGTGGCCGTCGGCGGCCTGTCCGGTGAGGCCGAGCTTCCAGGCCGCGACGGCGGCGAGGCCGTTCAGGAGGTGCTGCGGCGGGGCGGCGTCGACGTAGGTGCCGATGGCGGCCACGCCGGAGGTGTCGGTGTTGAAGCCGAGGGTGTGGGCGCCGTGGACGGGCTGGTCGACGCCGCCGGCCCGGCCCTCGTAGACGGTGCCGCAGCGGTCGACCAGGAAGTTGTAGCCGATGTCCCGCCAGCCGCTGGTCTTGACGTGGTACTGGTAGATCGACCTGATCACCCGGGGGGTGTCGGAGCAGGCGTAGTCGGTGGCGGTCGCGGTGTGGTGGACGAAGACCACCTTCACCGGGCCGGTGTATTCGTAACCGGGTTCGCGGATGGACTCGTCGGCGCCCCAGCCCGCCCGGGTGACGATGGCCGGGCGCGGGGCCCGGTGACCGTCCGGCTCGGCCGCGGGCAGGCTGCGGGTGGCGGCGGGCGCGGCCGCCCCGGCGCTGGGGTCGACGAGTTCGAGCCGCAGACCGGGCGGCGGTCCGGCCGGGCCGGGCCGGACCTCGACCGCGACGCCGTCGCTGCGGCCGGTCCACAGCGGGGCGGTCGCGGCGTGCGCGGCGTGGTCGGGGCCGTCCTCGGTGTCGGCCTCCAGGGTGTGCCAGTCGCCCCAGCGGCCGGTGGCCGCGTCCCGGGTGCGGACCCGGACGGCGCCGTCGGCCAGCGCCCCGGCCGGGCCGTCCCAGCCGACGCCGAGGAGTTCGAACGGTCGGGTGGTCGTCGGTGCGAGCCCGGTCCCGGCGGGCAGCGGCAGTGCGACGGTCGAGCCGCCGCCCGGGAAGTCCCGGCGCTCGGCGGCGGGGGCAAGGGGCACGGCGGAGGCGGCGGGAGCGGGCTGGAGCAGCAGGGCGGCGGTGCAGCCGGCCAGCAGCGCGGCCGGGAACGGGCGGCGCACGGCCCTGGCGGCGCGGTGCGCGGCCCGGCCCCAGGGGGGCACGGCTGCGCCCGGGGAGTCCACGGCTCCGCCCGAAGGGTGCACGGCGTTGTCCGAGAGGCGCGCAGCGTCGTCCGCGAGATGCGCGGCATTGTCCGAAAGATGCATAAAGGGGATCGTCTCCGCAAACCGGACCGCCCGCCACGCCGCCTCGCGCCCTCCCGGCCGCCCCTCCCGACCGTCCACCCGAAGGCCGTAGGCTGGGGCGCACCATGACTGCGCCATTCGCTGCCGATGCCCGCACCCCCGTCGAGCTGCTGCACGCATACCTGCGCGGCGGCACCCCTTCGGTCGATCCCGCGGCCCCGCTGGTCACCTTCTACGACGACGCCACCGGCGAACGGGTGGAACTGTCCGCCCGGACGTTCGACAACTGGGTCGCCAAGACCGCCAACCTCCTCCAGGACGAACTGAACGCCGGCCCGGACGACCGCGCCGCCCTGCTGCTGCCCGCCCACTGGCAGAGCGCCGTGTGGCTGCTGGCCTGCTGGTCGGTCGGCGTGACGGCGGTGCCGGACGGCGACCCGGCCGCCACCGACCTGGTGGTGAGCGGCCCGGACGGCCTGGAGGCCGCCCAGGCCTGTGAGGGCGAGCGGGTGGCCCTCGCCCTGCGCCCGCTCGGCGGACGCTTCCCGCAGCGCCCGGACGGCTTCCTCGACTACGCCGCCGAGGTGCCCGGCCAGGGCGACCGCTTCGCGCCGTACTCCCCCGTCGCCCCGGACGGGCCGGCCCTGGAGACCTCGGTGGACGGGCTGCCGCTGAAGCTGACCGGCGAGCAGACCGTGGCGCTGGCCCGGGAGGGCGCCGTCCGCCTCGGCCTCAAGCCCGGCGACCGGGTCATGTCCACCCTCTCCTTCGACGACTGGGCGGGCCTGGAGGCCGGCCTGCTGGCCCCGCTGGCGGCCGGCGCCTCGGTGGTGCTCTGCCGCAACTCCCAGGGGCTGGACGCCACCCAGTGGGAGAAGCGGACCGAATCCGAACGGGTGACTGTCCGCCTCGGCTGACCCCGGCGCCGTCCCGGCGGGTAGGGATCCCTGCCATGGCCGAGGACGAGACCGAGCACCCCCCGACCGACGGAACTCCCCCGACGACCGCTCCCCCGAGCGGACCCGGACGCCCGCGCAGGCGCCGGCGGTGGCTGATGATCACCGCCGGCGTCGTCGCGTTCCTGCTGGTCGCCACCGGCGCGCTGCTCTGGATCGCGTACCGCAAGCTGGACGGCAACATCAGGACCGACTCGGCCACCGACCAGCTGCTGGCCAGGCTGGAGGCCGAGCGCCCGAGCCGCACCGCGGGGGCCGACGGCGCCGAGAACATCCTGCTGATCGGCAGCGACGACCGCTCCGGGGCGAACGCCGGGTACGGCGGCGAGCCCGGCACCCAGCGCTCGGACACCACGATCCTGCTGCACCTGGCCGCCGACCGGAAGCACGCGACCGCGGTCTCCGTCCCCCGGGACGTCATGGTCACCGTGCCCTCCTGCCAGAAGCCGGACGGCAGCCGCAGCAAGCCGGGCACGATGCAGTTCAACTGGGCCTTCGAGCTGGGCGGCCCGGCCTGCTCGATCCGCGCCGTCGAGCAGCTGAGCGGCATCCGGATCGACCACTACGTGATCCTCGACTTCAACGGCTTCAAGACCATGGTGAACGCGGTCGGCGGGGTCGAGGTGTGCGTGCCGCAGCCGATCCACGACAAGGACGCCAAGCTGGACCTCCCGGCCGGGCGCCAGGTGCTGCACGGCGAGCAGGCGCTCGGCTACGTCCGGGCCCGGGAGAGCCTCGGCGACGGCAGCGACACCCAGCGGATGGGCCGTCAGCAGCAGTTCCTGGCCTCGCTGATCCGCAAGGTGCAGTCGCAGGGGGTGCTGCTGAACCCGGCCAAGCTGTGGCCGGTGCTGAACGCGGCCACCTCCTCGGTGAAGGCGGACGGCGGGCTGTCCTCGCTCGGCGCGCTCTACGACCTCACCCAGGACCTGCGCGGCATCCCCTCGCCGGACGTGGTGTTCCTGACCGCGCCGCGCCGCCCGTACCGCTACGACTCGGACCGGGACGAGTTCGTGCAGCCGCAGACCGGCCAGCTGTTCGACGCACTGCGCGCCGACCGGCCGATCGCCGTGCAGCCGCCCGCCCCGACGCCCACGCCGGGCGCCCGGGGCGCCGTGGGTGCCGGCCCTGGCACCGGCACCGGCACCGGCCCTGGCTCCGACGGCGCGACGGCGGGCGCGACGGCGTCACCCTCGGCGAACGCCTCGCCCACCTTCGAGGGACGCACCGCCGACGTGGACGCCTGCGCCCAGCACTGATCCCCCCGCATGGACTTTGCCCGGCCATTACTTTTCCGTGACGGTTCTCATACCAGGAACGATTCCCCCGTTCGGCTCGTCTAGTGTGTCCGGACCGACCCACCGCCCGGGTGGGCCGCCGCCCGTGACCGGCCGGACGTAGGGAATCCCGTGCAGCAGGAACAACCGAACACCGGCCGGTTCAGCGGGGAAGGCCGCCGGGAGGCCCGCCTGCGGGCGGCCGCGGCCGCCAAACGCAGGCGGCGCCGGCGGGTGCTCAGGTGGACGGCGGGGACCGGCGCGCTGGCGATGGTCGCGGGCTGCGGCGGGGCGTACTACCTGTACCGGCACTTCAACTCCAACCTGACCTCGGTCAAGGTCCAGCTGGGCGACGAGGCGGAGCGGCCCAAGGCCGCCGGGGACGCGCTGAACATCCTGGTGATCGGCACCGACAGCCGGCAGGGCCTCGGCCGCGAGTACGGCGACGAGGGCAGCTCCGGGCACGCCGACACCACGCTGCTGTTCCACGTCGCCAAGGACCGCTCCAACGCGACGGTGGTCAGCATCCCGCGCGACCTGATGGTGCCGATCCCGGAGTGCCAGGACGGCCAGGGCAAGCGGATCCCCGGCTCGGCGCGGGACATGTTCAACAACAGCCTCGGCCAGGGCGGTCGCGACGCGGGCTGCACCTGGAAGACCGTGGAGAAGGTGACCGGCATCCGGGTCGACCACTTCGTGCAGGTCGACTTCGAGGCGGTGAAGACCCTCTCCACCGCCGTCGGCGGGGTCGAGGTCTGCGCGGCCAAGGACATCGACGACAAGGGCTCGCACCTGAAGATGTCCAAGGGCCGGCACGTGGTCCAGGGCGAGGAGGCGCTGGCCTTCGTCCGCACCCGGCACGCGGTCGGCTTCGGCGGCGACCTCACCCGGATCCCGCTCCAGCAGCAGTTCATCAGCTCGATGATCCGCAAGATCAAGAGCGACGGCACCCTGACCAACCCGGGCAAGCTCTACCAGCTCGCGGACGCCGCCACCAAGGCGCTCACCGTGGACTCCGGCATCGGCAGCGTGGACAAGCTGAAGGACCTGGCGCAGGACATCAGCAAGGTGGACACCAAGAACATCACCTTCACCACCGTGCCGGTCCTGGACGACCCCAAGGACGAGGACCGGCTGATACTCCAACAGCCGGACGCCGGGCAGGTGTTCGCGATGATCGCGGGCGACCGCTCGCTGACCGAGACCGCCGCCCCGTCCGCCGAGCCGGCGGCCCCCGCGGCGCCGAGCGCCACCGCCCCGGCGGTGGACGCCAAGGACGTCCCGGTGACGGTGCGCAACGGCAGCGGGACCCGCGGGCAGTCCGGACCGACGGTGGACCGGCTCAAGGCCAAGGGCTTCGCCCGGGCCGCGGTCGGCTCCGACGCGACGCCCGCCGCGACCACCACGGTGTCCCACCCGGCCGGGCGGGAGGCCGAGGCGGCCGCGCTGGCCGCCGCCCTCGGGCTGCCCGCCGACGCCGTCCGGCCCAACCCCGCGGCGGCCGCGAAGGACCCGCTGCTGCTGGTGCTCGGCAAGGACGTCCTGGCGGCCCCGGCGCAGGCGCCGACCGAGGCGCCGAAGGACCTGCAGCGGGTGCAGGCGGACGACGAGGACGTGTGCGCCAAGTAGCCCCGCCCGGCGACCGCGGGTCCGATGGCCCCCACCCGGCTACACCGGGCTGAGCGTTCCGTCCGTCTCGCGGTAGGCCTCGCCGGTCCGCGGGCAGGTCCAGAGCCCCGGGCCGGACGGCCGCAGCGGCTCGCCGGCCCGGCCGACCCAGCCGATCCGGCGGGCGGGCACCCCGGCCACCAGGGCGAAGTCCGGAACGTCCCGGTGCACCACGGCACCGGCCGCGACCAGCGCCCAACGGCCGACCGTCACCCCGGCGACCAGCACCGCGCGGCCGCCGATCGAGCAGCCCCGGCGGAGCGTCACCGGCTCGGCGTGCCAGTCGGGGCGGCCCTTGAGCCGGCCGTCGGGGGTGACCGCGCGCGGGTGGCGGTCATTGGTCAGCACGGCGGCCGGACCGATGAACACCCCGTCCTCGACCACCGCCGGCTCGTACACCAGCGCGTGGTTCTGCACCTTGACCCGGTCGCCGATCCGCACGCCCGGGCCGAGGTACGCGCCGCGGCCGATCACGCACTCCGCGCCGACCACTGCGTCCTCGCGGACCTGTGCCAGGTGCCAGACCCTCGTCCCGGCGCCGAGCACGGCCCGTTCGTCGACGTCCGCGCCCGGTTCGATCCGGGCCGCGTCCGCTCCGTCCTCAACTGTCCCCATGCGGACCGACGGTAGCCGGTCCGGGGCGCAGCGTGAGGGTCGATCCACAAGGTCAACCCGCTTGGGAGAGCACGTCCTTCGGGGTCGGGCGGACACTCCCTATCACCCGGCGGGCCAGTGAGCGGGGCGAGGTGATGAAGCCGAAGCCCCAGCTGAGGTGCATGGTGGCGAGCGCCACCGGCAGCAGCGCCCTGGCCCGCAGCGACAGCCCGCGGCCCTCGACCACCGAGCCGCCGAGGATGCCCAGCAGGTAGACGCCGGGCACCGCCAGGAAGGCCGGGTGGACGGCGGCGCCGAGCACCAGGCCGAGCACCACCGCGAGCAGCGCGCTCGGCGGGGCGAGGTAGCGCAGGTTGACCGAGCCGCGGTGGTAGCGGGTGACCACCCGGCGCCAGCGGCCGTAGTCCTTGTACTGCTTGGCCAGCGCCCGGACGGACGGCCGGGGCCGGTACGTCACCTTCAGCTGCGGGGTGAACCAGACCAGCCCGCCGTCCTGGCGGATCCGGTAGTTCAGCTCCCAGTCCTGGGCGCGGATGAACTCCTCGTTGTAGCCGCCGAGCTTCTCCAGCACCTCGCGCCGGAACACCCCGAGGTAGACGGTGTCCGCCGGGCCGGCCAGGCCGCCGGTGTGGAAGGCCGCGTTGCCGACGCCGATCTTGGAGGTCATCGCGGCGGCGACCGCGTTCTCCCACTCGGTCTCGCCCTCGGCGTGCATGATGCCGCCGACGTTGGCGGCGTCCATCTCACCGAGCAGCCGGACCGCCGTGGTGATGTAGCCGGGGGTGAGCAGGCCGTGGCCGTCCACGCGCACCACTATCGGGTACTGCGAGCCCCGGATCGCGGCGTTCAGCCCCGCGGGAGTGCGGCCGGTGGGGTTCTCCACCGTGCGCACCCGCGGATCCTCGGCCACCAGCTCGGCCGCGATCTCCGCGGTGCGGTCGGTGGAAGGGCCGAGGGCGATCACCACTTCCATCGGCCCGGGGTACTCCTGGTCCAGGATGCGCCGGACCGCCGTGCGCAGGTGTCGTTCCTCGTTGAGCACCGGCATGATCACGGAAACAGCCGGCAGCTCCTCAGCAGCCTTGGTGTTCATCGGGGCCAACCGTACCGGTGTCGACGTCTCTCCGTCTTGTCCCGGTTCGGCGGCCCCCGGTCCCCCGAAGGGCGGTACCGGCGCCGTGATCAACATCACCGTACCGCCCCGACCGTCCGAACCCGAATCGGCGGGGGAACCGTGCAGGTTCGGCGTAGGTTCCGCGTGCCTGGTGAACGGCGGTGAACAGGGCGGATCGGGCCGTCGGCGGCCGCCGACGACGCGGGGGCCGGGTGCCCGTGAGCACCCGACCCCCGCTGTTCCCCCGTTCCCCGTGGGTTCCCCCGTTCCCCGCGGGTTCCCCCGTTCCCCCGTGGGGTGACCCGACGTCCCCGTCGTCGGGTCAGTCCGTCGCGATGGCCGCGAGGACGTTCATGCGTCCGGCCCGGAAGGCCGGGACGAGGGCGGCGACCAGGCCGATCACCACCGAGGCGACCAGCGTGACCACCACCGTGGTGGTCGGGACGGAGAGCGTCCCGAGTCCCTGGTCCCGCAGCACCCGCTGGGCGGTGACGCCCCAGGCCAGGCCCAGCCCGGTGCCGAGCACCGCGCCGAACAGCGCGATCACCACGGACTCCAGCCGGATCATCCGGCGCAGCTGGCGGCGGGAGAGCCCGATCGCCCGCAGCAGGCCGATCTCGCGGGTCCGCTCCACCACCGACAGCGCCAGGGTGTTGACCACGCCGAGCACCGCGACGGTGATCGACAGGCCGACCAGGCCGTAGATCAGGTAGAGCAGGGTGTTGACCTGGGACTGGACCAGCTCCTTGTAACCGGCCTGGTCCTTGACCGTCAGCTGCGGGTACGGCTTGAGCGCGTCCTCCAGGGCGGTCAGGGTCTTGGCGACGTCGGTGCCGGAGGAGGCCTTGGCGAAGAAGGTCCGCACCGACGGCTGCTCGGCGGCCGGGACGACCTCGGCCATGGTGTCGAGGCCGACGAAGGAGCCGTCGCCCAGCAGCCCGCCCTTCTTGAACACCACGCCCACCGGCAGCTGTTGGGTGCGGCCCTTGCCGTAGTCGACGGTCACCCGGTCGCCGACCTTCAGGCCGTGGTCGGCGGCGAAGGTCTCGCCGATCCCGAGCGAGCCGCGTCCGACCGAGTCGACCGTGCCGGAGCTGACCGTGGGGTGGAAGTCGGTGCCGAAGAAGCTGGCCGGCACCGCGCTCAGGCCCGTCCGCGCGGTCTGTCCGCCGGGCAGCTGGAGCTTGGTCCGGAGGAAGTCCTCCTGGGTGGTGACGTGGTCGATGCCCGGGGTGCGGCGGACCGCGTCCGTCATCTCGGGGGTGACCGGGGCGCCTCCGCCCGAGATGATGTAGTCCACGCCCACCGACCGGTCGATCTGCGCGCTGGCCGAGCTGACCGCGGAGGAGCTGAACACCGAGGAGCCGATCACCAGCGCCAGCCCGATCATCAGGGCGGCGGCGGTGGCCCCGGTGCGACGCGGGTTGCGCATCGCGTTGCGCTGGGCGAGCCGGCCGGAGGGGCCGAACACGGTCGGCAGCAGCACCCCGAGCACCTTGATGACCACGGTGGCCAGCAGCGGGCCGAGCACCACGAAGCCGACCAGGGTGAGCAGCAGGCCCAGGCCCAGGTACTCGCCGCCGGTGGCCGTCCGGTCGGCCGTACCGGCGAGCAGCAGCAGTCCGGCGCCGCCTGCGGTGATCAGCAGGCCGAGGACGGTGCGGACGGTGTTGGAGCGGGCCTCGGCCGGGGTGCCGTGGTCGCGCAGGGCGGCCATCGGCGCGATCCGGCTGGCCCGGCGGGCCGGGATCCAGGCGGCGACGACGGTGATCAGGATGCCGACCGCGTAGCCGGCCGCGAACACGTCCGGCCCGATCTGCAGGTCGCTCGCGTTGATGCCCATGCCGACGGCGTTCATCAGCTTGATCAGGCCGACCGCGACGCCCAGGCCGACGGCGACCCCGAGGGTCGAGCCGAGTACGCCCAGGATCAGCGCCTCGACCAGCACCGAGCCGTTCACCTGCGCCCGGCTGCCGCCGATGGCCCGGAGCAGGCCGAGCTCGCGGGTGCGCTGGGCGACCAGCATGGAGAAGGTGTTGATGATCAGGAAGCCGCCGACGATCAGCGAGATGCCGGCGAAGCCGAGCATCGCGTACTTCATGAAGTCGAGGCCGCTGCCGATCGCCTTGGTGTTCTCGTCCTTCTGCTCGGCCGCGGTCTTCACCTGGTAGCCGGTGCCGAGCGCGGCGAGGGCGTCCGCCTTGAGCCGGTCGTCGCTGCGGCTGCCGTCGCCGAAGGCCTCGACGGAGGTGTACGCCTGCTCGCCGAGCAGCACCTGCTGGGCGGTGGCGGTGTCCAGGAAGGCCAGGGCCGCGCCGGGGTTGGTGGTGGTGAAGGTGGCGATGCCGGCGATGGTGAACTCGTGCTTGCCGCCGGCGTTGTCGACCCGGACCTTCGCGCCGAGGCCGAGCTTGGCCTTCTTGGCGGTGTCGGCGTCCAGCACCAGTTCGCCGGCGTTCTGCGGGACGTGCCCGGAGGTGATCCGCACCGGGTTGCGCGGGGTGTCGGTCCAGTTGCCGACCAGGGTCGGCGCGCCGCTGGTCGGGCCGACCAGTTTGTCGGTGGCCGGGTCGACCAGGACCGCGTCGTGGACCATGACCTGGCCGACGGCGGTCTTCACGCCGGGCAGCGCGGCGACCCGCTGGGCCAGCGGGACCGGGACGGTGGCGGGCTTGTCCCCGGGCTGCGGCTCCTCGTCGTCGGCCGGCTTGGGCGGCTGGACCGAGAGGTCGGAGGCGGTCGCGGCGAACAGCTTGGAGAAGGTGCTGGTGGCGGTGTCGGAGAACACCAGGGTGCCGGACACGAAGGCGACCGACAGCACGACGGCGATCAGCGAGAGCGCCATCCGGCCCTTGTGGGCGAAGAAGCTCCGCAATGCGGTTCTGAGCAGCATGGTTGCGTCCTCCCGCCGCTCAGCTGGTGCGCTTGCCGTCGAAACGGCGCATGCGTTCGAGGACGGAGTCGGCGGTCGGGGCGTGCATCTCGTCCACGATCACGCCGTCGGCGAGGAAGAGCACCCGGTCCGCGTAGCCGGCGGCGACCGGGTCGTGGGTGACCATGACCATGGTCTGGCCCAGCTCGTCCACCGAGCGGCGGAGGAAGGTCAGCACCTCGGCGCCGGCCCGGGAGTCCAGGTTCCCGGTGGGCTCGTCGCCGAAGATGATCTCGGGGCGGGCGGCCAGGGCGCGGGCCACCGCGACGCGCTGCTGCTGGCCGCCGGAGAGCTGGGTCGGGCGGTGCTTGAGCCGGCCGGCCAGGCCGACGGTCTGCACCACCTGGTCCAGCCAGGCCTGGTCGGGCCGGCGCCCGGCGATGTCCATCGGCAGGGTGATGTTCTCCAGCGCGTTCAGGGTCGGGAGCAGGTTGAACGCCTGGAAGATGAAGCCGATCTTGTCCCGGCGCAGCCTGGTCAGCTGCTTGTCCTTGAGGCCGGTGATCTCGGTGTCGCCGATCCGGATCTGTCCGGCGCTGACCGTGTCCAGCCCCGCCAGGCAGTGCATCAGGGTGGACTTGCCGGAGCCCGAGGGGCCCATGATCGCGGTGAAGCGGCCGCGCTGGATGTCCACGTCGACCGCGTCGAGCGCGATCACCCTGGTCTCGCCCGAACCGTAGGCCTTGGTCACCTGGCGGGCCGAGGCGGCGACGGCGGACGATCCGCCGGGAAGCTGGGGGTCGTACACGGCTGCTGCTGCCGTCGTCACTGGATTCTCCTCGGAAGTGGCCCGCCCGTCGGCCCCACCCTCCCGGCGCGGCCGGGTCGCGGACCCGACGGAGTCGGGCCGCGTTCGGATGGGTGGGGACGTGAGAACCACGTTAGGAGCCGACGTCCGGCCGCTCGTCCTCCGTCGGAATGAAGCACGGCAACCAAGGTTCTACGGGTGCGGGACCCCCTCCCCCCTAGGGGGTTCCGCGGGCCTTCTCGGGGACGCCCCGTACGGGGTCGGGCGCCGGTGGCTCAGCCGGTCAGGACCGGTGCCGCCAGCCGTTCGAGGGCGTCGGCGAAACCCTCCACCACGGGGACGAGCTGGGCGTCGGTCCGGCACTCGACCAGGGTGGTGCCGTCCTCCGCGACGGTGATGTCGCGGTCGAGCACGAACCAGCCCTGGGTGATGTGGCCGGCGCCCATCGAGCTGAGCACCGGGCGCAGCGCGTAGTCCACCGCGAGGACGTGCGCGGGCGAGCCGCCGGTGGCCAGCGGCAGCACGGCCTTGCCGGCCAGCGCGTACTGCGGGAGCACGTCGAGCAGGGCCTTGAGCAGGCCGGAGTAGGCGGCCTTGTAGACGGGGGTGCCGATCACGACGCCGTCGGCGCGGGCGAACAGTTCGGTGACGGCGACGATCTCGGGGTGGTCGAAGTCGCCGGCGAGCAGTGCCTGCGCGGGCAGGTCGCGGGCCTGGAAGGGGACGACGTGGTGGCCGCGGTCCACCAGGCGCGCGTCGACGTGGCGCAGCAGCCGGGTGGTGCGGGAGGTGGCGGAGGGGGAGCCCGAAACGGAGAGGACGGTGGCCATGGTTCACCTCTGGCTGGAAGCGGAGGGAGCTTCACGGCGGCCCGCTCGGGGCGGCCGCGGGTGGTGCTCGGCGGTGCCCGACGGTTCCGGCGGTCCCGGCGGGCGTGCTTCAGCGGCGACAGAGGGAACCGGACACGCGTTGCAGATCGACGTGCCGCCGACGCGTGAGTGCCCGACTCTGATCCATGTCCGGCATGCAAACACGGTGCATTCGAGCGGGTCAAGAATCGTTTCAGCAAACGGAACACGGGTGACGGTCGTGTTTCGCGCCGGAACGATCCGGTACGTGCATCAAAACTGCTACAAGAGGCCCGGTGGGCACCCCGGGGGGAGTCAGCCGGACCGGGGTCGGGCATCCTCGACGGCATGAACACGTGGCAGGAGGGCCGCCCGGGCGGCGGAGGGAACCCCTACGGAGGCAACGGTGGCGGCGCGGCCGAGCGGCCGCTGCCGGCCTCGCTGAACCCGCGCGGGCCCGGTGCGCCCGCCCCGCGGCAGCCGGGGCAGCCGTCCCGCCTCGGCGGCGTCCCGCCGCAGAACGCCCCCGGTGGCCCCGGCCGACCCGGTTCCGGCGGTCCGGGTGGGCCCGGTCGGCCCGGTGGCCCGGGCGGTCCCGGTGGTCCCGGCAGTGCCCGACCGGCCGGGGCCCGGCGCTGGCCGCGGCGGCGGATCGTGAAGTGGACGGTCTTCGGCCTGCTGATAGCCGTCATGGTGACCTCGGTGTCCACCTGGTTCTGGGCGGACTCCAAGCTCAACCACGAGAACGTGCTGGCCGACTACCCGAACCGCCCGGCCGCCGGCAAGGGCACCAACTGGCTGATCGTCGGCTCCGACAGCCGCGACGGGCTCAGCGAGTCCCAGATGGACACCATGCACACCGGCCACGACGTCGAGGGCAAGCGCAGCGACTCGATGATGATCCTGCACATCGGGGACCACGGGAACACCCTGATGAGTATCCCGCGCGACTCCTGGGTGCCGATCCCCGAGTTCAGGACCAGCAGCGGGAAGACCGTCAAGGCCACCACCTCGAAGATCAACTCGGCCTTCGCCAACGGCAACGGCCGGCTGCTGGTGCAGACCGTCGAGCTGAACACCGGCATCCGGATCGACCACTACGCCGAGATCGGCTTCGCCGGGTTCGCCGGCATCGTCGACTCCATCGGCGGCGTCGAGATGCACATCGACCAGGACATCAAGGACCGGGACTCCGGCCTCGACCTCAAGGCCGGCGACCAGACCCTCAACGGCGTCCAGGCCCTGGCCTTCGTCCGCCAGCGCCACCAGATGGCCGACCAGGACCTCGGCCGGATGCGCAACCAGCAGAAGTTCCTCGGCGCCCTCGCCCACCAGGCCGCCTCCCCGGGCACCGTGCTCGACCCGTTCACCTTCTACCCGCTGGTCGACTCGGCGCTCGGCACCCTGATCGTCGACGACGACTGCGGACTGACCGACCTGGGCTCGCTCTTCCTCGCCATGAAGGACGTCAACGGCGGCGACGGCAAGACCCTGACCGTCCCGATCGGCAACGCGGACTACCACACCAAGACCGGCGAGTCGGCGGTCCAGTGGGACGCCGCCAAGTCCAAGCAGGTCTTCGACGCCTTCAAGAACGACACCGCCGTGCCGGACATCAAGTAGCCGCGACTGCGGGTGACCGTCCCGACACAATGGGTGGATGTCACTCGTCACCGCACTCGTCTACCGCCGACGTCACCGCCTCCTGGGCCGCCTGGTCCAGGAGGCGCTCGCGCTCTACGGGATGGAGGTGCCGGCCGCCTGCGAGATCGGGCCCGGGCTCACCGTGTTCCACCGCGGCTTCGGCACCGTCCTGCACCCGTACACCACGCTCGGCGCGGACGTGACGCTCTACAACGGCGTCACCATCGGCCGGGCCGACCCGTGGGTGCCGCAGGAGCTCAGCGCGATGCGGCGGGTGGTGGTCGGGGACGGCGCGGTGCTGTGCGCGGGCGCCAAGGTGGTGTGCAAGGAGGGTGTGCTCACCGTCGGGGCGGGCACCGTGCTGGGCGCCAACGCCGTACTCACCCGCTCGACCGGGCCCGGCGAGATCTGGGCCGGGGTGCCCGCGCGCAAGGTGGGGATGCGGGAGGGGCACCGGATCCCACCGACCGTCCCCGCCCAGGCCCTGGCCTAGGTCCGGTCCCTGGCCCAGGCCCTGGCCCTGGCCCTGGCCGGCCGATCCTGCCGGACAGGGGCCAGGACATGCCACCGCCCCGGAGCGGGAGGTCGGCAGGTCCGACTCCCCGCTCCGGGGCGGTGGCTCATCAGCAGCCCCGGAGGGCTGTGATCAGGCGACCTCGCCGGACTTGGCGATCTTGATGGTGGCCGAGGTGCGGCCGCTCTGCGAGCCGAGGCCCTCGATCTTCTTCACCAGGTCCATGCCCTCGACGACCTCGCCGAAGACGACGTGCTTGCCGTCCAGCCAGTCCGTGATGATGGTGGTGATGAAGAACTGCGAGCCGTTGGTGTTGCGGCCGGCGTTGGCCATCGACAGCAGGCCCGGGCGGTCGTGCTTGAGCTGGAAGTTCTCGTCCGCGAACTTCTCGCCGTAGATGCTCTTGCCGCCGGTGCCGTTGTGGTTGGTGAAGTCACCGCCCTGCAGCATGAAGGCGGGGATCACGCGGTGGAAGCCGGAGCCCTCGTAGCCGAAGCCGTTCTGGCCGGTGGCCAGCTCGCGGAAGTTGCGAGCGGTCTTCGGGACCACGTCGTCGTAGAGCTTGAAGACGATGCGGCCGGCCGGCTCGTCGTTGATGGTGATGTCGAAGAAAACGTTGGAACCCATGCAGGGATCATGGCACGAGCGGCAAAGCGACGCGCGCCACCCCTCGGGGCCCGAGGTCACAACGGCGTGTTTCCGCCGCCTGCCGCTTCCGCCGACGCGCCGGAACGGCGGAGGCTAACCTCGATGTCGGGTTCGAGCCTTCGGGGGGAACGGCGCGATGGACGGCATGCGGATCGGCGAACTGGCCCGGCGCACGGGCGTGAGCGAGCGCTCGCTGCGGTACTACGAGCAGCAGGGCCTGCTGGTCGCGCAGCGCACCCCGGGCGGGCACCGGGAGTACCCGGCGACGGCGGTGGACCGGGTGGTGCACATCCAGGAGCTGTTCGCGGCCGGGCTGCGCAGCCGCACCATCAACAAGATCCTGCCCTGCATGCGGGACTGCGACGGCGGGCCGAACGAGACCGCCACGCCCCTGCTGGTCGAGGAGTTGACCGCGGAGCGGGACCGGATCGACCGGATGATCAGCGATCTGCTGCGCTCGCGGGAGGTGCTGGACGAGGTGATCGCCGGCGCCTCGGGGGCCGCGGCGGCGTAGCACCGGCCCGGGCCCTGCGGGCGGCCGTGGTGCCGGTCAGGCCTTGAGCTTGCGCCAGACGGTCTCCAGCGCCGCGATGTCCGCCTCGTCCAACCGGTCGGTGAACACCGGCGCCAGGACGGCCCGTCGGGTGGCGTCCGCCTCGGCGAAGAGCGCGCGGCCCGACCCGGTCAGCTCGATCCGCACCGAGCGCGCGTCCGAGGCGGAGGGCGTGCGGGAGACCAGTCCGCGCCCGGCCAGGGCGTCCACCACCCGGGAGACCTGACTGCGGCTCAGCATGGTCTTGGCGCCGAGGTCGGAGGCGGCCACCGGCTCCCGCTGCCCGGCCAGCCAGAGCATCACCTCGAACCAGGACAGCGGCAGCTCGTGGACCCGGGTGAGCTCCCGGTCGATCCGGGCGGCCAGGGTGGTGCCCGCCCAGACCAGGCCGTAGAAGGCGTGGTCCTGCTCCGTCAGCGGGCCCAGGGTGAGTTCGGCGCGGTCCATGTCGTTCATCGTACCGAGGTTGCGTGCGCGTGCACACAGTGCCTAATGTGTGCGTGCGCACGCAACACGCTGCCGTGCGGAACGTACGGGACGTACGAGAAGAGGGTCGACGCATGACCGAGAACAGCACCGCCGCGGACCGCCTCCGCGCCGCCCTGACCGACGCGGCCGCCGAGAACCGCGCCCGCGCCTTCCTCTACCGGTGGCTGGAGCTGCTGGAGCGGACCACCGGGGACGCCGAGCCGCTGCGCGAACTGCTCGCCGACGACCTGGCGATGACCCTCACCGACGGGCGGGTGCTGCACGACCACGACGAGGTCGCCGCCTGGTACCTCGGCACCCGCGAGGCCGTCCAGCTCAGCCTGCACCACGTCCGCGGGCTCACCGTCACCCCCGGTGCCGGCCGCACCTACGACCTGCTCATCGACTTCGACTGGCAGGGCATCGCCAAGGACGGCAGCCCGATGACCGCCCGCACCCGGCACGCCTGGACCCTCACCGACACCGGCGAGTCCCACCTGCGGCTCTCCCGCTTCGCGGTCACCGCCGTCGAGCCGTTCACCCCGGTCCCCGCCGAGGAGGCGCTCGCCCGCTTCGCGGCCGCCCGGACCGCCTGACACCCCCGACCGGCCCGTGGGCAAGGGGAGTTGAACGAATCCGGACCCTACAGCTCGACCTCCGCCACCACCTGGGTACCGCTCAGCTCGCCGGTCGGGCGGAAGCCCAGCCGGGTGTAGAACCCGACCGGGCCGTCCGGGCCGGGGTGGTAGGTGACCGTCGCACGGGTGCCGCCGCGGCGGCGGATCTCCGCGCAGACCTGCTCGACCGCGAACCGGCCGTAGCCGCCCCGCTGGTGGCCGGCGTCGATCAGCAGGCGCCAGAGGCCGGAGCGGGGGCGGTCACCGGGCCGGTCCGGGTGGAAGCGGAGGTCGAAGAAGGCCATCACGAAGCCGACCGGCCGGTCGCCGTCCAGGATCAGCCGGGGCCAGGCCGCCTCCCCGTGCACGTACGCCTCGGCCAGCGACGTCGCCACCGGCGCGACCAGGTGCTCCTGGTCCGGGCGGACCCGCAGGGCGAGGGCGGCGTCGATGGTGTCGGGGGTGAGCACGGCGAGGCTGAGCGCGGTGGACATGGCGGGCAGCCTAGGAGGTCCGGCCGCCCGCCGTCCGGGATTTTCCGCGCCGCCGCGCGCGCCCGCTATGAACCCGCTACGAGCCCGCCGGGAAGTCCGTGCCGCGGCCGACGGCGGCCCAGGTCTCGGCCTCCTGGCGGGCGCCGTCCAGGGTGCCCAGGATCGCGTCCACGGCGTCGGTGCCGAGCGCGAGCCGCAGCGGGGTCCGCTCCGCCGCCAGGGCGGTCAGGATCGCCTCGGCGGCCTTCGCCGGGTCGCCCGGCTGCTTGCCGTCGGAATCCGGCAGGCCGCTGCGGACCGGGCCGACCACCGGCTCGTACGCGGCGATCGGGGCGGACTGGGCGAGCGCGCCACCGCCCGCGAAGCCGGTCCGGAACGCGCCCGGCTCGACGATCAGCACCTTGATCCCGAAGGCCGCCACCTCCAGGGCCAGCGCCTCGGACAGGCCCTCCAGCGCGAACTTGGTCGCCGAGTAGGCGCCCACGCCGGCGAAGGAGAAGCGGCCGCCCATGCTGCTCATCTGCACCACGGCGCCGGAGCCCTGGGCCCGCATGTGCGGCAGCACGGCCCGGGTGAGCGCGGCCGGACCGAAGAAGTGCAGCTCCATGAGGTCCCGCAGCTCGCGGTCGGTGGACTCCTCGACGGCGCCGATCACCCCGCGCCCGGCGTTGTTCACCAGGACGTCGATCCGGCCGTGCCGCTGCACGGTCTCGGCGACCACGGCGGGGATCCGTTCCTGGTCGGTGACGTCCAGCTGCACCGGGACCAGCCGGCCCGGGTGGGCGGCGGCCAGCTCGGCCAGCGTCTCGGGGCGGCGGGCGGCCGCGACGACGGTGTCGCCGGCCGCCAGCGCGGCCTCCGCGATCGCCTGGCCGAAACCGGAGTTGGCGCCGGTGATCAGCCAGACCTTGCCGCCGCCGTGCTGCTCGGGGGTGTTGCCCATGACCTGTCGTCTCCCGTAATCGTCATGCCGTGCGCACAAGTTGACGATCATTTATGACATCCGGGCGGCCGGTCCGTCCAGGAAGGTTCGATGCCGGACGACGAACGGCCCCCGACCGCCGGGGCGCGGTCGGGGGCCGTTCGGGAGTCGTTCGGGAGTCGTGGCCGTTACGGGAGGTTGCGGGCCATCACGATCCGCTGGACCTGGTTGGTGCCCTCGTAGATCTGGGTGATCTTCGCGTCCCGCATCATCCGCTCCAC
>NZ_JBIVHS010000048.1:0-34018 GCF_044749365.1 Kitasatospora sp. NPDC089509
ACCTCCGCCGCGAACGGAGCGATCTTCGCCTCGGCCAGCGAACGCACCGCCTCACGGAGCATCTCGTGCTCCTCGGAGATACGGAAGAGATCGAAGTCAGAAGCCCCTGCGCTGCCCGCCATGATGCCTGCCTCGTCGTCCAGTGGCCGACGTCCGATCGACGACCGATCGACGCCCGAAACCCAGTCGAATCGCGGTTAACTACCGTTCAGTAGAGATCCTAGGGCTCCGACCTGCGGCTGCCTAGCGTCCCCCGGCGTGCGGGCGATCAGTACCGGCGCCACCGGGGCGGATAGCATCAGGGGCACCTCTACTGGTCGAACCCGCAACCCAAGGGGAACCCGTGACCCTGCGCATCTCCGTGATCGGCACCGGCTACCTCGGCGCCACGCATGCCGCCGCGATGGCCGAGTTCGGCTTCGAGGTGCTGGGTCTGGACATCGATCCGGAGAAGATCGCCACCCTCACCGCCGGCCGGGTCCCGATGTACGAGCCGGGCCTGTCCGAGCTGCTGCTCAAGCACGTGGCCGGGCACGAGGGCTCCACCGGGCGCCTGCGCTTCACCACCTCCGCCAAGGAGGCCGCCGAGTTCGGCGACGTGCACTTCGTCTGCGTCAACACCCCGCAGCGCAAGGGCGAGTTCGCCGCCGACATGTCGTACGTGGACACCGCGATCGAGGAACTCGCGCCGCACCTGACCCGCCCCGCCCTGGTGGTCGGCAAGTCCACCGTGCCGGTCGGCTCGGCGGCCCGGCTGGCCGAGCGGCTGGCCGCGCTGGCGCCGGTCGGCGCGGCCGCCGAACTGGCCTGGAACCCCGAGTTCCTGCGCGAGGGCTTCGCCGTCCAGGACACCCTGCGCCCGGACCGGATCGTGGTCGGCGCCCACAGCGAGCGGGCCGAGCGGCTGCTGCGCGAGGTCTACGCGGAGCCGATCGCGGCCGGGGTACCGTTCCTGGTCACCGACTACGCGACCGCCGAACTGGTGAAGGCCGCCGCCAACTCCTTCCTGGCCACCAAGATCTCCTTCATCAACGCGATGGCCGAGGTCTGCGAGGCGGCCGGGGCGGACGTCACCCTGCTCTCCACCGCGCTCGGCCACGACGAGCGGATCGGCCGCAAGTTCCTCAACTCCGGCCTGGGCTTCGGCGGCGGCTGCCTGCCCAAGGACATCCGGGCGTTCATGGCCCGGGCCGGCGAGCTGGGCGCCGACCAGGCACTGACCTTCCTGCGCGAGGTCGACTCGATCAACATGCGGCGCCGCTCCCGGATGGTCGAGCTGGCCCGCGAACAGTGCGGCGGCGGCTTCCTGGGCCGCCGGGTCGCCGTCCTCGGCGCCGCCTTCAAGCCCAACTCGGACGACATCCGGGACTCCCCCGCGCTCAACGTGGCCGCCCAGATCCAGCTCCAGGGCGCCCAGGTCACCGTCTACGACCCGAAGGCCGTGGACAACGCCCGCAAGATGTTCCCCTCGCTGGCCTACGCCGACTCCGCCCTGGAGGCCGCCGAGGGCGCCCACGTCGTCCTCCACCTCACCGAGTGGGCCGAGTTCCGCACCCTCGACCCCGCCGAACTCGGCGCCGTCGTCGCCGAACGCCGCCTCCTCGACGGCCGCAACGTCCTCGACGCCGACGCCTGGCGCGCCGCCGGCTGGACCTACCGCGCCCTCGGCCGCCCGAGCTGACCGGCTCCGCCCACCGAAAGCGCCCGCCCCCGGACCTCCGGAGCCGGGCGCTTCGCCGTCCGCGCCCTCAGGAGCTCGGACGCTCCCAGATGACGGTGTCGCCCGACCGCACCGAGGCGGCGACGAACGGCCCGCCGGACTTCACGTTCAGGTGCCACCCGTTGCTGAACACCACCCGCAGCGCACCGCTCCCGAACCCGACGGCCGACAGGACACTCGCCCCCACGGCCTGTCGGATCCGCGCCTCCTCGACCTCGTCGAGCCTGGTCGGCCGGGCGTTCGGAGCCGTCACCGGGCCCTCGCTCCACAACGCACCGGCACCGACCACGACCTCACCGGCCGGATCGAGCACAAAACGAAGCCCCTCACCCCGGGCGACATCCACCACACGGTGCCCCCGCAGCGGAAGGATCCGCCGATCCGGGGCGTCACTGGATTCATTCGACATGTGCACCACTGTTCCTCTGTCCAGCACTGCGGAACCCCGGGCCCCGGCCGTCGTTGGCACCGGCATGACGGACCACGGCGACGGGACCCGTCGCACCGACGGCGGCTCGTCCGTCCAGGTGAACGGAGTTCCCTCGAACCGGCGACATGCCCGTGCCCCTGACTATCCCGTCACGGACCGCCGGCGATCCGAACTCCTGTACAGCGACGAGGGATTGGCCGGCTGCCCGGCGGTTCGGGACGGATGCGGGCTGTGATCGGCTGAAGGCCTCACCACGGGCAGCCGGCCCGGTCGCGTCCTCTTCGGGAGAACCCATGCACAGATTCGTCTCCTCCAAGCGCACCGTCGCCTGGACCATCACCGGCGTCGTCATCGGCACCGCAGGCGCCCTGAGCGTGCCCGCCCTCGCGGACAACGCGCCCAGGCCCCGTGCTGCCAGCGTGCAGCCGCTCAGCCTGGTCTTCCCGGAGAGTGTCCTCCCGCCGCTCGAAACCGCGCACGGCAGCGCAGCACAGGTCCAAGACGCCGGCGGGAACGTGATCGGCACCGCGTACACCAACTGCGACAGGAACGCGCAGACCGCCACCACCCACACCGCGTTCTGCACCGGCCTCGTCCAGATCACCAACGGCGCCAGCGCCGCCAACGGGGAAATCGCCTTCAGCGCCGTCCTGCCCGTCGACACCCAGGCCACGGTGCCCGAAAGTGGCTACTTCCCCGGGGTTGTCGCCGGCGGCACCAAGGCCTTCGACGGCATCACCGGCGAAACCCACTTCGTGCTGCGCTCCGCGACCGTCCTCGACCTGAACTTCGGGTAGCCACAAGTCCGGACGAGCGGGCCACCGGACAAGTCCTAGCTGAACCGGTCGGCCGGGCCGAGGCGGGGGATCTCGATGGCGGGGCACTTGTCCATCACCATGGCGAGCCCCGCCTCCTGGGCCCGCTCGTACGCGGCTTCGTCGATCACGCCGAGCTGGAACCAGACGGCCTTGGCCCCGATGGCAGCCGCCTCCTCCGCGACCTGACCGGCGAGGTCGGAGCGGACGAAGACGTCCACGACGTCGACCTCGAAGGGGATGTCCGCGAGGGACGCGTACCCCTGTTCGCCGTGGACGGTCTCCGCCTTCGGGTGCACGGGCACGACGCGCTTGCCGAAGCGCTGCAGGACCTCGGCGACGCCGTAGGCCGCCCGTCGCCGGTTGGACGAGAGGCCCACGACGGCCCAGGTGTCGCCCGCCTCGGTGAGGATCTTCCGGACCGTCTCCGGGTCGCCGTACATGCCCTGCCTCCTCGCAGCCGGATGCCGAGAACTCACCAGACCCCAGCGCCAGCGCTCCCCCGGTCATTCCCTGCCCGGGCCGCCGGGGTCCCGATGGTGATGGACAGGTGTCCGGCCATCGAGATCCCGCGGCTGGGCTGAGGACGCCGGGGGCTCAGCCGTCGAGCTGGGCGAGGGTGGCGATGGAGGGGCGGCGGGCGGCGCGCAGGGAGGTGGCGACGGACTCGGCGTCGCGCAGGACGCGGACGGCGTTGTGCCAGGTGAGCTTGGACAGGTCGGCCTCCGACCAGTGGCGGCCGAGGAGTTCGGCGACCAGGTTGGGGTAGCCGGCCACCGAGTCGAGGCCCTCCGGGAGGAAGGCGGTGCCGTCGAAGTCGCCGCCGATGCCGATGTGGTCGATGCCGGCGACCTCGCGCATGTGGTCGAGGTGGTCGGCGACGGTGGCCGGGGTGGCGGTCGGGCGCGGGTTGGCGGCCTCGTAGGCGCGCTGGCACTCCATCGCGGGCGGGGTGGTGTCGAGCGGGTGGAAGCCGTGGGCGCGCATGTTGGCGTCGGCGGCGAGGGTCCACTCGATGGCGGCGGGCAGGATGAACTTGGGGACGAAGGTCGCCATCGCGATGCCGCCGTTGGCGGGCAGTTGGGCGAGCACGTCGTCGGGGATGTTGCGCGGGTGGTCGCAGACCGCGCGCGAGGAGGAGTGCGAGAAGACGACCGGTGCCTCGGTGACCCGCAGGGCGTCCCGCATGGTGTCGGCGGAGACGTGCGAGAGGTCGACCAGCATGCCGAGCCGGTTCATCTCCCGGACGACCTCCTCGCCGAACGCGGTCAGCCCGCCGGCCACCGGCTTGTCGGTCGCGGAGTCGGCCCACGGCACGTTGTCGTTGTGGGTGAGCGTCAGGTAGCGCACGCCGAGTTCGTACAGGGCGCGCAGGGTGGCCAGCGAGCTGTCGATCGAGTGGCCGCCCTCGGCGCCCATCAGCGAGGCGATCCGGCCTTCGGCGCGGGCGGCCTCCATGTCGGCGGCGGTGCGGGCCAGCCGCAGCCGGTCCGGGTAGCGCTCGACCAGGGCGTGGACGAAGTCGATCTGCTCCAGGGTGGCGCTCACCGCGTGGTCGCCGGCCAGCGAGGCGGGCACGTAGACGGACCAGAACTGGGCGCCGACCCCGCCCTCCGCGAGGCGGGCGAGGTCGGTGTGCAGCCGGTCGCTCTGGTCGGCGGCGAGGTCGAGCGCGCCGAGGTCGTACCCGGCCTGCTCGCGCATCGCCCAGGGGAGGTCGTTGTGACCGTCCACCACGGGGGCGGTGCGCAGCAGGGCGCGGGCCCGGTCCAGCGGGGTGAGGGAGTCCGTCGGAGAAGTCATACGGCTGTTCTACCCCACCCCGCCGCGGGGGTTACTTGCCGAATCCGAAGGAGGACGAACCGGCCACCTTGGCCCGGAGCTTCTTGCCCTTCTCGGTGGCCTGGTTGTTCAGCTCGGCCTGGAAGTCGGTCATCTTCTCGGTGAGCTCGGGGTCGAAGGCGGCGAGCATCCGGACGGCGAGCAGGCCGGCGTTGCGCGCGCCGGCCACCGAGACGGTGGCGACCGGCACGCCGGCCGGCATCTGGACGATCGACAGCAGGCTGTCCATGCCGTCCAGGTAGCGCAGCGGCACCGGCACGCCGATGACCGGCAGCGGGGTGACGGAGGCCAGCATGCCCGGCAGGTGGGCGGCGCCGCCGGCGCCGGCGATGATCGCCTTCAGGCCGCGCTCGTGGGCGTGCTCGCCGTACGCGACCATCTCGCGGGGCATCCGGTGGGCGGAGACGACGTCCACCTCGTAGGGGATCTCGAACTCGTCCAGGGCCTGGGCGGCGGCCTCCATGACCGGCCAGTCGGAGTCGGAGCCCATCACGATGCCAACGACTGGGTTCGTCATTCGGTGATCGTTCCTCGCAGGTAGGCGGCCGCGTGGCGGGCGCGCTCGCGGACGTCGTCGAGGTCGTCCCCGAAGACGTTGACGTGGCCGACCTTGCGGCCGGGCTTCACGTCCTTCCCGTACATGTGGATCCGCAGCCCGGGGTCGCGGGCCATGCAGTGCAGGAAGGCGTGGTACATGTCCGGGTAGTCGCCGCCGAGGACGTTGACCATGACGGTCCACTTGGCGCGCGGCCGGGGGTCGCCGAGCGGGAGGTCGAGGACGGCCCGCAGGTGGTTCTCGAACTGCGAGGTGACCGCGCCGTCCTGGGTCCAGTGCCCGGAGTTGTGCGGGCGCATGGCGAGCTCGTTGACCAGGATCCGGCCGTCCCGGGTCTGGAACAGTTCGACGGCGAGGTGGCCGACGATGCCGAGGTCGCCGGCGATCCGCAGGGCGAGCTGCTGGGCCTCGTCGGAGAGGGCGGGGTCGAGATCGGGCGCGGGGGCGGTGACCTCGGCGCAGACGCCGTTCTCCTGGACGCTCTCGACCACCGGGTAGGCGACGGCCTGCCCGCTGGGCGAGCGGACCACGTTGGCGGCCAGCTCGCGGACGAAGTCGACCTTCTCCTCGGCCAGCACGGGGACGCCGGCCAGGAACGGCGCCTGGGCCTCCTGCTCGTCGTCGACGACCCAGACGCCCTTGCCGTCGTAGCCGCCGCGGACGGTCTTCAGCACGACCGGGTACCCGGTGCCCTCGTCGGCGAAGGCGGTGACGTCGGCCGGGTCGGCGACGATCCGGTGCCGGGGGCAGGGCACCCCGATGGAGTCGAGCTTGGCCCGCATCACACCCTTGTCCTGGGCGTTGACCAGCGCGTCGGGACCGGGGCGGACGGCGATGCCGTCGGCCTCCAGGGCGCGCAGGTGCTCGGTGGGGACGTGCTCGTGGTCGAAGGTGATCACGTCGCAGCCGGCCGCGAAGCGGCGCAGGGTGTCGAGGTCCCGGTAGTCACCGAGGACGACGTCGGAGACCACCTGTGCGGCGGAGTCCTGGGGGGTGTCGGCGAGGAGCTTGAACCTGACCCCGAGCGGGATGCCCGCCTGGTGTGCCATGCGGGCCAGCTGCCCGCCACCGATCATGCCCACCACTGGAAAATTCACATTGCCCGGGGAAGTCACCACGCCAGGATATCCGGGCCGGTGGGGGGCCATGGAGCCGCGGTGGGGCGGTGAGTAGTGGACGCGCGTAGATGTCAACCCCTGCCCCGGACGGCTCAGCCGTTCGGTGGAAGCGGGTAGCCTGGACGGCTAGGTCCTCGTCCGCGCGGTCGGATCATGTGCGTGCACGCAGGGACCAAGGGTCGGCCCCGTCCCCGAGGGGCCGCCTTTCTTCCCGCAGGTACATGGAGGCCACCCGGTATGGCGACGACCGCAGAATCGAGCTCCCCGCTCGCGCAGAAACTGCGTGGGCTCAGGGGCGAGGTCGTGAAGTTCGGCATCGTCGGCCTGAGCGGCGTGGTGGTCAACTTCGCCATCTTCTGGTTCTGCATCAACGGCCTGGGCCTGGCCTCGCTGCGGTCCAACATCGCCGCGACCGTGATCGCGATCGCCACCAACTACCTCGGCTACCGCTACTGGCTGTACCGGGACCGGGACGCCGCCTCGCGCAAGCGGGAGATCACGCTGTTCCTGGTGTTCAGCGGCTTCGGCATGCTGATCGAGACCGGCGTGCTCGGCTTCTCGCAGTACGTGCTCGGCCTGGACTCGAACGTCGAGAAGATGGGCGCCAAGGTGGTCGGCCTCGCCATCGCCACCGTGTTCCGCTTCATCTCGTACCGGACCTGGGTGTTCAAGGCGCTGCCCGAGACCGAGCCCGCCGCTCCGGTTGCTCCGGTCGCCCCGGTTGCTCCGTCCGCGCCCGTACCGACCGGGCCGGCCGCGCAGGCCGAGCTGCTGCTGGCCACCGAGCAGATCCGGTACGCCCCCGCGGAGTAGCGTCCTCCCCCGCGGCGTGACGCCCCCCTTGCCGGGCCCGTGCCCGCGAGAGGACAGTGGTGACCGAGGGCGAGCACGGCCGGCGGACGATCGAGGCCCGGGGGGTCCCAGGAGGCTCGCCATGGCGTTCGTCCAGATCATCGACTGCAGGACCGAGAAGCTCGACGAGCTCAATCAACTGATGGACACCTGGGTCGCGCAGACCCAGGGGACCAGGACCGCCTCCCACGCGATGGTCGGCACCGACCACGCGGACCCCACCCATGTGGTGGAGATCGTGGAGTTCCCGTCCTACGAGGCGGCGATGCGCAACTCCGGGCTGCCCGAGACCGACCGGATCTTCCGCGAGATGGTGGCGCTCTGCGACGCCCCGCCCACCTTCACCGACCTGGACGTGGTCCGCGACATGAGCCTCGACCAGGCCCGCTGACCGATCACGTTCCCGCACCAGTGGCGCCGGGGCTCAGCGCCGGCCGCAAGCCCGTGCCCGCGACGCCGGGGCTCAGCGCGGCTGGTCCTCGTGGCTGCGGCCGAGGAAGAGCGCGAACACCGCGGGCTTCAGCGAGAGGAGCTCCAGCCGGCCGCCGTCCGCCTCCGCGAGGTCGCGGGCGACGGCCAGGCCGATGCCGGTGGAGTTGCGGCCACTGACCGCCCGCTCGAACACCCGGTTGCCGAGGTCGGCCGGCACCCCGGCGCCCTGGTCCTGCACCTCGACCACCACGGAGGTGCCGGAGGGGCGCACCCGCAGGGTGATCGTCCCGGCGCCGTGCATCAGCGAGTTCTCGATCAGGGTGGCCAGCACCTGGGCCACCGTGCCCGGGGTGCCGACCGCGGTGACCCCGTGCAGGCCCTCCAGGGACAGCACCCGGCCCTGCTCGCGCAGCGTCGGGCCCCACTCCTCCACCTGCTGCTTGATCACCTCGTCCAGGTCGAAGGCGACGGCGGTGGGGCTGCGCGGGTCGCGCTGGGTGGTGAGCAGCCGCTGGACGACGTCGGTGAGCCGTTCGACCTGCTGGAGGGCGATGGTCGCCTCCTCCTTGACGGTCTCCGGGTCCTCGGCGAGGGCGGTGATCTCCTCCAGCCGCATCGACAGTGCGGTGAGCGGGGTGCGCAGCTGGTGGGAGGCGTCGGCGGCGAGCCGGCGCTCGGCGGTGAGCATCCGGGCGATCCGCTCGGCGCTGGTGTCCAGCACCTCGGCGATCCGGTCCAGTTCGGGCACCCCGTACCGGCGGTCGCGCGGGCGCGGGTCGCCGGAGCCGAGCCGTTCGGCGGTCTCGGCGAGGTCGGTGAGCGGCCGGGCGAGCCGTTTGGCCTGCCAGACGGCGAGCGCCACGGCGGCCTGGACGGCCAGCAGGGCGACCACGCCGAGCAGCAGCAGGTTGTTGGCGATCTCGTGGTCGACGTCCTCGCGGGACTGCTCGACGGTGACGATCTCGCCGCTGGCGCCGCGCTCGGCCGCCCGCAGCACGTGGCTCCCGGTCGGGCGGTCGCCGGCCGAGAGCACCGGCTGGCCGGGGATCTGCACCTCGACGTAGCTGCCCTCGGTGACCTGGCTCTCGAAGACCCGGCCCTCCTTGACCCCCTCGCCCGCGGCGAGCCGGCTGTCGACCAGGGCGAGCACCCGGACGGCGGTCGCGTCCACCCGGTCCTGGGCCGAGCTGACGATGGTCCGCTTCTCGACCAGGGCGAGCGGCACGCAGAACACCACGACGACCACCAGGACGACGACCAGCAGCGAGTTGATCATCCTGCGTTTCACGCTGCTGCTCCCCGAGGTGTTCCGCTGCATCGGCCGCCGCCCGGCCACGATCTCCGTACGGGGCTAATTCTTCTCGAAGCGGAAGCCGACGCCGCGCACGGTGGCGATGTAGCGCGGGTTCGCCGCGTCGTCGCCGAGCTTCTTGCGCAGCCAGGAGATGTGCATGTCCAGGGTCTTGGTCGAGGTCCACCAGGTGGTGTCCCAGACCTGGCGCATGATCTCCTCGCGGGTGACCACCCGGCCGGCGTCCCGGACCAGGACGCGCAGCAGCTCGAACTCCTTGGCGGAGAGGGTCAGCTCCTCCTCGCCGAGCCAGGCGCGGTGGGACTCGATGTCGATCTTCACCCCGTGCGCGCCGGTGGTGAGCTGGTCGACGTTGCCGCGCCGGAGCAGGGCCCGGACCCGGGCGAGCAGTTCGGCGAGGCGGAAGGGCTTGGTGACGTAGTCGTCGGCGCCGGCGTCCAGGCCGACCACGGTGTCCACCTCGTCCGCGCGGGCGGTGAGCACCAGGACGGGGCAGCTCTTGCCGTCGGCGCGCAGGCGGCGGCAGACCTCAAGGCCGTCCATCTCGGGCAGGCCGAGGTCGAGGACGACGAGGTCCACCTCCTCGGTGAGGCCGGCGGCGAGGGCGGTGGGGCCGTCCTCACGGACGAGCACCTCATAGCCCTCGCGTCGCAGGGCCCGGGCGAGCGGTTCGGAGATCGCCGGATCGTCCTCGGCGAGCAGCACACAGGTCATGTGGTGATGGTAGTCGTCCCGGGTATGCCCGTCCCCCCTGTGAGGTAGTTCACAGAGTGTGATCGTTATACAAGGGCTCGGTGAGGGCCAATACAGCACTGCTGACCGGGCGTTCGGTAAAAAATCCCCGGTCTGATCTTTAAACCGAAGGAAGACACGCCGGTCTACCATCGATCACTCGGGCAGATCTGCTACCAACTTTGTTATTAAGCCCACTGATTCGCCTCGTTTGTCATCTGATAACGCCAAATATCGCCACGTAGAGTGGTTCGAGTCCACGTCCGCCGCCACCCCCCTAGGCGGACGCTGTCAGGCAAGGAACGACTACACATGGCGTCTACCACCCGGGCCGCCGACCTCGCGTCGGCCTCCCCCAGCGGCAAGACCTTCCTCGGGCATCCCCGAGGCCTCGCCACGCTGTTCATGACCGAGATGTGGGAGCGCTTCTCCTACTACGGCATGCGCGCCCTGCTGATCTACTACCTGGTCTCCGGCGGTGCCGACGCGGCAGCCGGCAGCCAGGGCGGCGGCCTCGCGATGAAGGCGACGATGGCCACGGCCATCTACTCCGTCTACGTGTCGATGGTCTACCTCATGGCCTACCCGGGCGGCTGGTTCGGCGACCGGGTCTGGGGCGCCCGCAAGACCGTCACCGTCGCCGGTTTCGTGATCATGGCCGGCCACCTCGCGCTGGCCGTCCCGGGCCAGGCGGCGTTCTTCGTCGGCCTGCTCCTGGTCGCGATGGGCTCCGGGCTGCTGAAGGCCAACATCTCCACGATGGTCGGCCACCTGTACGACGGCCCCGAGGACCCGCGCCGCGACGGTGGCTTCACCGTCTTCTACATGAGCATCAACCTCGGTGCCTTCGTCGCCCCGTTCATCATCGGAACGGTCGGCAAGGAGTACAACTGGCACCTGGGCTTCGCGCTCGCCGCGATCGGCATGGGCCTCGGCCTCACCCAGTTCCTGCTGGGCACCCGCCACCTGAGCCCGAAGAGCAGCAAGGTCCCCAACCCGCTGCTGCCCGCGGAGCGCAAGAGCCTGCTGGTGAAGGCCGGCGCCGTCGTGGTGGCCGCTGTGGCCTTCTACGCCGCCATCGTCGCGCTCGGCGTCTACACGCTGAACTGGGCGCTCGTCCCGCTGACCATCGCCGGTCTGGCCATCCCGGTCGTCGTGCTGGTCCGGATCAAGCGCGACAAGGACCTGGACGCCGGCGAGCAGTCCAAGATGACCGCCTACATCTGGTTCTTCGTCGCCGCCGCCGCGTTCTGGATGATCTACGACCAGGGCGGCTCGACGCTGTCCCTGTTCGCGGACAAGAGCACCGCGGACAAGGTCCTCGGCTTCGGCTTCTCGTCCACCTGGTACCAGTCGCTGAACCCGCTGTTCGTGATGGCGCTCGCGCCGGTCTTCGCCTGGCTCTGGATCTGGCTGTCCCGCCGGAACAAGGAGCCCAACACCATCGTGAAGTTCTCGATGGGCCTGGTGCTCATCGGCGCCTCGTTCTTCATCTTCGTCGTCCCGATGAACATGGCCGGCGACGGCACCAAGGTCTCCCCGATGTGGCTGGTCTCGATCTACATGATCCAGACCATCGGCGAGCTCTGCCTCTCCCCGGTCGGCCTCTCGGTCACCACCAAGATGGCGCCGCAGAAGTACGCCTCCCAGATGATGGGCGTCTGGTTCCTCGCGGTCACCGCCGGTGACTGCACCACCAGCCTCCTCTCGCTGGCCGGCGTCAACATGGACGGCACCTCGGTCATCGCCTTCCAGGCCGCGATGGCCGCCCTCGCCGGGTTCGCGGTCTTCAGCTACCGCAAGAAGGTCCAGTCCCTCATGGGCGGCGTGCACTGACGCCCGCCCACTGAGGCCCCGGGGCCGCCGTGGATCCGATGGATCCGCGGCGGCCCCGGCCGTTTTCCCGGGCCGGTTAATCCCTCGACGGGGGCGGCCTCCGTCTGCCTATGGTCCCGGCATGACAACCGAATCGCTGTCCCACTCGCTGCCCGGCTCACTGCCCGGTTCACTGCCTCGCCAGTTGGCCCGCACCCGGCGTTTCACCCTGGGCGCGCCCGTCCGGCCGGAGCCCACCGCCGACGGCGCCACCGTGCTGTTCCTGCGCAGCCGGGGCGGTGCCGACCCGATCAGCTGCCTCTGGGCGCTGGACGTCGGCAGCGGTGCGGAGCGGCTGGTCGCCGACCCGGTCGCGCTCGGTGCCGCCGGGGGGATCGGCTCCTACAGCACCGACGGGGCCGGGGTGCTGGCCGCGTTCGCGCTGGACGGCGGGGTGTGGCTGGCCGACGTCCGGACGGGGTCGGTCCGTCGGGTCGTTTCCGGTTGTTCGGTCGAGGACGTGCGGCTCGACCCGACCGGACGGCGGATCGCCTACGTCAGCGGCGGTGCGCTGCGGGTGGTCGACGTCGACGGCGCCGGGGACCGCACGCTCGCCGGGCCCGAGGCCGAGGACGTCGCGTACGGCCTGGCCGAGTACGTCGCCGCCGGCGAGATGCACCGCGACCGCGGGTACTGGTGGTCCCCCGACGGCAGCGCGCTGCTGGTCGCCCGGGTCGACGACCGGCCGGTCGGCCGCTGGTACCTCGCCGACCCGACCGACCCGGGACAGCGGCCGCGCGCCATCCGCTACCCGCTGGCCGGCACCGCCAACGCCGAGGTCACGCTCTGGCTGCTCGGCCTCGACGGCGGCCGTACCGAGGTCCGCTGGGACCGTGCCGCCTTCGAGTACGTCACCGCCGCCGGGTGGGACGGCCACGGGCCGTACGCCGCCGTACAGAGCCGCGACCAGCGCACCGTGCGCACCCTGGCGATCTCGGCGGACGGCACCACCCAGGTACTCGCCGAGCGTTCGGACCCGCACTGGGTCGAGCTGCTCCCCGGTCTGCCGGTCCGCACGGCGGGCGGCGCGCTGGTCGACACGGCCGACGACGGCGACACCCGGCGCCTGACCGTCGACGGCGAGCCCGTCACCCCGGACGGGCTGCAGCTGCGCGCCGTCCTCGGTACCGAGGGCGAGCAGGTGCTGTTCACCGCCTCGACGGAGCCCACCGAGACCCACCTGTGGACGTACGAACCGGGCGCCGGCATACGGCAGTTGAGCAGCGGCCCGGGCCTGCACGACGGGGTGCGGCGTGGCGGCACCCTGGTCCTCACCACCCGCTCCCCCGGCGGCGGCACCACCGTGCTGCGCGACGGGAGCACGCCTCTTCTGCTGGTCTCGCACGCCGAACCGCCGGTCGTCACCGCCCGGCCGGAGCTGCTCCGGCTCGGCCCGCGCGAACTGCGCGTCAACCTGTTCCTGCCCACCGACCACCGACCGGGCGACGGCCCGCTGCCCGTCCTGCTCGACCCGTACGGCGGACCGGCCATGCAGAAGGCCACCACCAGCGGCGCCTGGCACGAACAGGTGTCGCAGTGGTTCGCCGACCAGGGCTTCGCGGTGCTGGTGGTGGACGGCCGCGGCACGCCGGGGCGCGGGCCGCTGTGGGACAAGTCGATCTGGGGCGACAAGGCCGGGCCGGCTCTGGAGGACCAGATCGAGGCCCTGCGAGCGGCCGCCGAACTCCGCCCCGGACTGCTCGACCTCGACCGGGTCGGCATCCGCGGCTGGTCCTACGGTGGCTTCCTCGCCGCCCTCGCGGTGCTGCGGCGCCCGGACGTCTTCCACGCCGCCTCCGCCGGAGCCGCCCCTACCGACCACCGGCTGTACGACACCCACTGGCAGGAACGCTTCCTCGGCCACCCCGACCGGTTCCCCGAGCACTACGACTCCTGCGACCTGATCGCGGAGGCCGCGAAGCTGAGCCGCCCATTGCTGCTGATCCAGGGGTTGGCGGACGACAACGTCTTCCCCGTCCACGCCCTGCGGTTCTCCAGTGCCCTGCTCGCCGCCGGCCGCCCGCACGAGGTGCTGCCCCTGCGCGGCACCGGCCACCGGCCGACGGACGAGGCGGTGGTGGAGAACCTGCTGCTGCACGAACTGGGCTTCCTGCGGCGGTCGCTGGGTGCGTAGCGAGCCCGAACGCGCAGGAAGTCGGCCGGGCCGACTTCCTGCGCCGGTGCTCAGCGTCCGAGCGGGTTCTCCGGGGAGTCGAGCCACACGGTGTGGGCGGCGTCCGGGGTGACGGTGAGGCCGAAGCGCTCGGGACCGGGGCGGCCGTGGCCGTCCCAGCGGCGCCAGGCGGCCTCCACCTCGTCCCACAGGTTCCGGGGGCCGGACTGGTGCACCTCGTACGCGGTGCGGCCCCGCTCGTAGTCGACCGAGGCCCAGGAGAGGGTGTCCCGGCTGTGGAGCCACAGCGTGTACGCGCCGTCCTCGTAGTGCTCCGCCCGCCAGAACACTCCGGGCACGGCGGCCCCGATGACGAACTGCTCGAACCGGCCGCCGGTGTCCGGCGGGGCCAGGGTGGTGGTGGTCCGCACGCCGTCGGCGGGCCGCTCCTGGCCGCGCAGGTAGTCCGCTGAGGACCGGCGGTCGGTGCGCTGTCGGCGCAGCCGCATGAACGCCGAGCCGCGGCTGAACCGGCCGCTCGCGCCGGTGCCGTCGGCGTTCACGGTCAGCCGGACGATCTGCTCGCCGCCGTACTCGGTGCCGAAGGGCGCCACGATGATCCCGCCGGGGGCGGTCTGGGCCAGCCAGGCCGGAGGGATCTCCAGCACGGAGCAGGTGGTGATGATGCGGTCGTAGGGAGCGCCCTCCGGCCGGCCGTGCCGTCCGTCGCCCTCCACCACGGTCGGGGCGAGTCCGGCCCGTTCCAGGTTCTCCCTTGCACCATGAGCAATGCCGGGGTCGAACTCGACGGTCACCACGTTGGCGTCGCCCAGGCGGTGAGCGAGGAGGCCCGCGGTCCACCCCGTACCGGTGCCGATCTCCAGCACCCGGTCCCCCGGGCGGACGTCAAGGTCCTGCAGCATGGAGAACACCATTGAGGGCATGGAGTTGGACGAGCTCGGTGTCGTACCGAGCCCGTCGCCCTGGTGGTCGCCGTCGTCCCACTGCGTGGTCAGCGGGATGTCCGAGTAGACCGCCCGCCGCCAGGCCCCGGGATCCTGCGACCGGTCCACCACGGGGTTCCGCCGGGTGCCGTCCGCGACGCCCGGCCAGATGCGATCCGGGACGAACAGCTCGCGCGGTACGGCCTCGAAGGCCGGGAGCCACTCCGCAGTGAGCGCGCCGCCGGCCGCCAGCGCGGAGGCCAGCCCCGGAGGGCCCGCCTTCACGTGCGTCGCGCCGATCAGGGCGGCTTTGGCGTCGGCTACGGACTCATCTGAAGTAACGGTCACTGCAACTCCTGGTGATGGCTGCCGATCCTGCCTGCCGGGCCCTGGACCTTCCGGCAACCCGAAGAACTGCTGGATTCCAAGGCCAGGTAGTTTCAACTGTCTTTCTCAGCAGGCAAGTTGAATGCTAGCGCGCCTTCCCGCCAATCCGACGGCCGCCCTGAGGTGCCCTCCATCGCCCAAGCCATGCCTCGCCAGAAGAATCCCCCGGCCCCACGCTTTCAGGTGGCGTTGCGGCCTGCGGTCATGCCCAACGACGACATCGAGGACGACGCCACCGTCAAAGGCCGGCAGCTCAGTGGACCGAGCCTCATCAGCCGTTCGGGTGAAGCCGTCAAAGTCGAACAATGCGCTTTCGGGAACGTCCGGTTCGAGACGTGCGACCTCACCGGGGCTCAGTTCGCCAACGTCGTCATTCAGCCCGGCGTCAGCTTCGACAGTCGCACGCTGTTCGACGCCTATGCTCCGACTTTCGACGCGGCGTGGAGCGCCGCGCGACCGGTCGAGAAGGGCTGATCACGTGGCACGGACGGAGTTCTACGACGATCCCGCCGCACCCGAACCGAACCGGCTGGTCGTGGCAGCATCCGCAGTGGTGACGGATGCCGACGGGCGGATCCTGCTGCAGCGGCGCGCTGACAACGGCCTGTACGCGCTGCCGGGTGGGGCGATGGATCTCGGTGAATCACTGCCCGGCACGGCCGTCCGGGAGGTCCGCGAGGAGACCGGCCTCGATGTCGAGATCACCGGGCTCGTCGGCACGTACACCGATCCCCGGCACGTGATCGCCTACTCGGACGGTGAGGTCCGGCAGCAGTTCAACGTCTGCTTCACCGCCCGGATCACGGGCGGGGAACTGCGGATCTCGGAGGAGTCGACCGACCTCCAGTTCGTTGCTCCGAGCGACATCGAGGGGTTGCCGATGCACCACACCCAGCGTCTCCGGCTGCAGCACTTCCTGGAACGCAGGGCAGTTCCCTACCTCGGCTGACGCAGAGGCCAACACTCGGCGGGGGCGGTCAGGCGGAGTAGTGCTCGTGCGGGGTGGCCCGGGCCCAGACGGCTTCGAAGGCCGTCGAGACCATCTTCACCGTGGCCGGGTCGTCGTCGAACGCGTGCCCCGCCCAGTCTCCGTCCCCGGTGAACCAGTGGAACAGGACCAGCCGCTCGTCGATCAGCCACAGGTCGTTGCCGGGCAGGGGTATGTCCGAGGCCAGTCGCCGTGGGAGCCAGCGGACCTGTTCTCCGGCGCCCAGGTTGAGCGGCGTGACCGCGTGCTCCCACCGGATGTAGTCGGTCACCGGCTCGGAGACGATCCGGGCGCGGCGCATCACCACTCCCCGGGCCACGGTCTCCCGCACGATCCCCAACCAGTCAGCCCAGTAAGGGTCGTTCGGATCAAGGTCCGCCTTCCCCGTGCGCCGGAAGTCGGCGAAGATGTCGGACTCGTCACCGACCGCGTACAGGTCGCGCATCTCCAGGTGGACGGCGCTTCGCCGCGCCTGCCGCAGCAGGGCCGCGAAATCGGGAACCGGCTGCTCTTCCTTCGCCATCGCCATGCCTTCCGCTCGACCGCGTACTTCTGGCTCCGGGCCCGATTCTAGGATTCGCGGCATGGCAACAAGACTCGTGCAGATCAATATGAAGGCCCAGGACGACTCCGTGCTCGGCCGGTTCTGGGCGGAGGCACTCGGCTGGGGTGTCGACAGCGAGGGACCCGGCGTGACGAACCTCGAACCCGTGGGCTTCGCCTACCCCGACCCCACGGCCGTCTGCATCGACATCATCACCCGCCCCGAACCCAAGACGGTGAAGAACCGGGTGCACATCGACCTGGCCACCACCTCGGCCGCCCATCAGGTGGAGTTGGTCGCGCGTCTGAAGGACCTCGGCGCAACCCTCGCTGACGTTGGCCAGGGCGATGTCCCCTGGACGGTCCTGGCCGACCCGGAGGGCAACGAGTTCTGCGTCTTGGAGCCTCGTCCCGTCTACCGGGACACCAGGCCGATCGCCGCGGTGGTGGTCGACTGCGCCGACCCGCGCGCGATGGCCCGGTTCTGGGGCGAGGCGACGGACTGGACGGTGCACGAGGTCGCCGACGACCACGCCTCCCTGCGCTCCGCCCAAGGCGTCGGCCCCTACCTGGAGTTCGTGCGCAATCCCGATATCAAGAGCGGGTGGAATCGCGTCCACCTCGATGTCGCTCCCTACCGCGATGGCGACCCGGCGGAAGAGGAGTCCCGACTGCGCGCCCTGGGCGCCACCGACCCTGGCATCGACCAGTCCTCGATCTCGTGGAGGATTCTGGTCGACCCGGAGGGCAACGAGTTCTGCCTCCTCAGCCCTCGCTGAAATGTTGAGCATCTGAGCGCGCAGGAAGTCGGGCAGGCCGACTTCCTGTGCGGGGGCCCGTTCCGCACTGACAGGCCCTCGCCCAAGGGGTGGGCGAGGGCCTTCGTGGGGTGGGTCACGGGTGGTGGTCGTCGGGGTCGTCGGGGCGGGGCGGCATGTTGAGGGTGGCGACGACACCGAGGGCGACGGTGGCGATCGCGAGGGCGAGGAGGGCGAGGAGGATCGCGCCGACGAAGAACTTCACCGGTGCCACGCCTCGTCGCGCTCCAGGTCGCGGAGGAGGTGGAGGAGGTTGAGCAGAGTGCTGACGGGGGCGTTGCCGAAGTCGACCAGGATGCGGCCGTCGAGGGTGGTTTCGGGGGCGCCGGCAGAGCCCCAGAGGAGGCCGTAGGGGAGGCCACGGCGGTGCAACTCGCCGAGGAGAACGGTGATCTGGGACTTGGTGTAGTCGCGCATCCGGGGGTCGTCCGGGGCGATGGGGTCGCGGGTCACGCGTCGGAGTCCAGCTCGTACCAGGTGGTCTTGCCGCGCTTCTGCGGGTCGACGCCCCAGCGGTCGGTGAGGCCCTCGACCAACTGGAGGCCCCGGCCGGACTCGACGAGGTCGGAGGCCGTGCGCAGCTGCGGGAGGGCGTCGCTCTCGTCGGAGACGGTGACCCGGAGGGTTCGGTCGAGGATGGAGAACCAGACGACGGGCGCGGGGGTCTCGCCGTGGCTCCAGGCGTTGGAGATGAGCTCACAGAGGGCGAGTTCGGCGTGGAAGACGGTGTCGGCGCGCCAGCGGCCGCTGTGGGTCATGGCGTCCCGCAGGGCCTGACGGGAGATGGCGAGCGAGGGGGTGTTACGGGTGCACACGGGAACCTCCATGAGGCTGTGGTGTGGGGAGAGGCGCACCGCGGAAGCTCAAGGCACCAGGCAGTGCTGACGATCCGTCGGATCGAGCTGAACACGACGATAGCGCGGCCCGCCACAGATTTGTGGCGGGCCGCAAGAAGTTCCCTCTAACGTGGCAGTGCCTCTGCGGCAGACTGGTCCCACGACCAGCAGAGAGGACGCCATGGCGCTTCGATCGAACCCGACTCTCCGCCAACTACGGCTGGGTGCGGAGCTGCGTAGGATGCGGGAGCAGGCGGGACTCGGCGGCAGTCAACTCGCCCGCGCCCTGGGCATCAACCCCGCTCACGTGACGCAGATGGAGAGCGGCAAGACCGGCATCAGCGTCGAGCGCCTGCGTACGATCGCCGCGTTGTGCATGTGCGCCAACGAGCCTCTGATCGAGGCGCTGGCGGAGATCATCACGGATCGCGAAAAGGGAGGTTGGTGGGAGGAGTATCGCGGGACCCTCTCAGGCGACTTCCTTGAAGTCGCCGAAGTCGAAGGCCATGCACTCAAGCTCACGACTTACACGATGGCCTTCATCCCCGGGCTTCTCCAGACCAACGCATATACCGGTGCCGTCTTTGATCGCTCCCTGACACCGCTCCCTCGCCACGAGGTCGACCAGAGAACGACCTTCCGAATGCGACGGCAGGAGGTGGTTCGCTCGGGCGCAACGCCGTACACCGCTTACATCCATGAAGCGGCTCTACGCATGCAGTTCAGTGGGCCCGCGATTCAGGCCGAACAGCTTCGCAGCCTCATCGAGGACTCCGAGCGGCCGACCGTCGCAATCCGAGTCGTGATGTTCGACGTCGATGCCCTTCCGCTCAACTACGAAAACTTCACCTACGTCGAAGGGTCGATCCCGGAACTGGACACGGTGCAGACGGACTCCAGCGTCGGCAACGTGCTCTTCGATGCTCCGGCTCACCTCGCCAGGTTCCGATCTATGCTCGCCCGGCTCGATTCGGCGGCCATCTCGGAAGACGACTCCCGAGATTTCATTCGATCCATCAAGAAGGACATGGAAAGCAAGGATGCTTAACTCCACCTGGAAGAAATCCAGTTACTCAGGCGCAAACTCCGACTGCATCGAGGTGCGGACCGCCGAAGGGACCGTCGAACTTCGCGAGTCCGACGAAGGGGATGTCGTCGTCCGCACCACCCGCCTCCGCCTTGCCGCTTTCCTCCAAGGCGCCAAGGCCGGCGAGTTCGACCACCTCACCACCACCCCCTGAACAGCACGTCGCCCCGTCGAGCACCTGCTCGACGGGGCGACGAGAAGCAGCTGGCCGGTCTTGGAATGTCAGGAAACACCCGTGCGCGCGGCGAACTCCCGCACGCCGGCCACCGCAGCCGGCGCGTACAACAGATCCGCCGTGAGCGCCCGCAGAGCCGGCCTGCGCACCTCCTCCGGAGCGACCTGCTCGGTGAACCGCAGCGCCGCGAACGTCTTGCGGTGGTCGCCGAGGTAGTGCCACATCCGCGCGCAGTCCGTGCCGTACCGGGCCATGCGCTCGACTGTCGGCAACTGCCCGGGCGCGATCCGCGCCGCGTACGGCACCCCCTCATCGGGGGTACCCATCGCCGTGTGCACACCGATCCAGTACAGATTCACTTGAGCACTTGTGGCGTCGACCGTGAACAGCGGGGCGTTCGGCCGAACGCCGGCACTTGTCAGGCGGTCTACCGCATCGCTCGCACCCTCCATGAGGTCGAGAGCGTCACTTCGGCGCTGCCCACACGCCGCCGTGTAGGCGGCGGTCATCAGCAGGGTCGCCGCCACGGCCCGGGACACATCGTCCCGGGCGGTGGAAAGCGAGCCAGCGGTGCGACGCAGGAGATCGACTGCGGCGGCCGGGCGGCCGGAGCGCCGCATCGTGATCGCCAGCACGCGAGCCGCCTCACCGTGGACCACCGGGTCGCCGCTGCCCTGCGCCGCCGCCAAAGCCCGGTCCGCTGCCGGCCACGCGACATCGGAATGAGCCTTCAAGGCAAGTTCGGTCGCCAACACCCAAGCCCGGGCCACGCACGCATGGGCCTCCTCACGGGACCGGCCGGACAATGCGTCGCGGGTCGCCTGCGCCGAGCCCAGCAAGCCGGGCAGGAGGTCGCCGAGATGCCGGTAACGAGCCGTCGTGAACTGCGCACGTGCCGAGGTCAGCGAGGCCTTGAGCTGCTGCAACCTTGTGGGTACGGACGTTTCAGGTTCGTACAGGGCCCTGACGATCCGGGCCGACGCATCCGGGCGGGCGGCGGACGCCGAGGCAGCTGGGAGGGCTGACGCCCCGGCCGCCGCCATGCCAGCCACGAGCAGTTGCCTGCGGAGCATGGCGTCCTCCTGATTCAGGGTCACATCCTTTGTCAGGGTAGCTGGTCGCCCCAGTCCGACAGCCTCAAGCGGCAGGTCCAACGCCCGGGCGATCAGCAGAAGGGCCTGCTCGGTCGGGCGGAGAGCGCCCGCCTCGACCCGGCTGATCGCGGATGCCGAGTAGCCGCACACCAGGCCCAGCTGGGCCTGGGTCATTCGCCGTGCACACCGGGCAGCCCTGATGGCGGTCCCCAGCCGACGCTGATGTGACACGGTGTGTCCTTTCGACTGCGACGAGTCCTCACCGTATCGGCGGAAACGGTTGCCCCGGCAGGGCGCTCGCGGGGTGTGCGGGGCACGCACACCCCGTGCGGACGCCCCTCAGCTCCGCCCGCTTCCGGCCCTCAGCGGGGTTCTCTGGGTGTTGCCCGGCCGGCGCACCTCAGCCACTCCGTTCCGAGGGGAGACGCCATGAGCTCCGTCCTGCTCGACAAGTCCGACTCCGAGACTGCGCCCACTACCGCCCCGGCGCCCAGTACGCTGCTGGAGCGGGCCGACCAGCCCAGCGCCCGCACCTGCCCGGTCTGTGGATCGGGCGCCACCTACCAGACGATCGACGGCCGATGGGGCTGCACCGCGTGTGGCTCCACCTGGGCCTGACCCGGGAGGACCCCATGGCGGCCTGCACGCAGTGCTCCGCTCCTGCGGTGATCGAGGATCTCGACGCTCAGCCGCCGAAGCCCTGGTGCCTCGGATGTGCGACCGCGCTCGTGCGAGCCGGTGACCCTGTGCTCAACTACCGCCCGCTCAGCGGCGAAAGCGAATACCAGCGCATCCTGGCCGGCGGCAGCACCCAGGTCCTGCCCTTCGGCTGACAGACACACCGGAGCGGCCCGCTCCCTGCGCGCAGGGAGCGGGCCGCTCGTGACGTGGTCGGGGGCTCAGACCTCGCGGACGCCCGCCCGCCAGACGGCCGCCGTCAGGGGCACGCCCGGGCGGTACGCCAGGTGCACATGCGACGGCGCATCCAGCAGCAGCAGGTCCGCTCGCGCACCCACCGCCACCGTCCCCACATCCGTCCGGCGCAGCGCGTGCGCGCCGCCCGCCGTCGCGGCCCAGACGGCCTCGTCCGGGGTCATGCCCATCTCCCGCACCGCCACCGCAACACAGAACGCCATCGAACTCGTAAAGCTCGACCCCGGGTTGCAGTCCGTGGACAGCGCCACCGTCGCGCCCGCGTCCAGCAACCTGCGCCCGCTCGGGTACTCCGCCCGCGTGGAGAACTCCGCCCCCGGCAGCAGCGTCGCGACCGTCGCCGACCCCGCCAGCGCCGCCACGTCCTCGTCCGTCAGGTGGGTGCAGTGGTCCGCTGAGGCGGCCCCCAGCTCGACCGCGAGCTGCACGCCCGGCCCGTACGTGAGCTGGTTGGCGTGCACCCGGGGCGTGAGCCCCTTCTCGATGCCCGCCGTCAACACCGCCCGCGCCTGGTCGCCGTCGAAGGCGCCCTTCTCGCAGAACACGTCCACCCAACGGGCGTGCGGCGCACAGGCGTCCAGCATCTCGCCGGTCACCAGGTCCACATAGCCCGCCGGGTCCTCGGCGTACTCGGGGGCCACGATGTGAGCACCCAGGTACGTCGTCTCCGGCGTGTGCCGGGCCGCGATCCGCAGCGCCCGTGCCTCGTCCTCGACCGTCAGCCCGTAGCCGGACTTGCACTCGATCGTGGTGGTGCCCTGGCGCAGCGCCTCCCGGACGAACCCGGCCAGGTTCGCCTCCAGCTCGGCATCGCTCGCCGCCCGCGTGGCCGCCACCGTGGTCCGGATGCCGCCCGCCGAGTACGCCTGCCCGGACATCCGGGCGTTGAACTCGGCGGTGCGGTCACCCGCGAACACCAGGTGGGCGTGCGAGTCGACGAAGCCGGGCAGCAGCGCCCGGCCCTCGGCGTCGAAGCGCTCGTCCGCCGCCGGGGCTTGGGCCGCCGGGCCGACCCAGGCGACGGTGTCGCCGTCGATCACCACGGCCGCGTCGGTCAGCAGGCCGAGCGGCCCGCCGCCCTGCCCGGGGTCGTTGGTGACCAGGCTGCCGATGCCAGTGATCAAGGTGGTCTTGCTGCTCAAGACAACGCCTTCCGAGGGGAGTTGAACGGGGTCAGTAGTCGAGTGCGCCGATGGCGGAACGCAGCGCCCCCGGCACGTCGGCCACCAGCTGGTGCACGCCGTCCCGGACGACGTGCCGACCGCCGACCACCAGGTGCCGCACGTCCGCCGCCGAGGCCGCGAAGACCGCGATCTCGGCGCCGAGCCGGGGCGGCGGCCCCGCTGTACGGACGGAGTCCAGCGCGATGGTCGTGAAGTCGGCGAGCGCCCCGGCCTCGATCCGCCCGGCCTCGGGCCAGCCCAGCGAGGCGTGGCCGTCCTCACTGCCCGCCCGCAGCAGCGCGTTGGCCGTCCAGTGCCCGCGGGTGCGGGTCCGCAGCCGCTCGTCCAGCTCCAGCGCCCGGGCCTCCTCCCACGGGTCGATGACCGCGTGGCTGTCGCTGCCCAGCGAGATCGGGCTGCCCGCGGAGGCGAGCCGGCGGGCTGGGCCGATGCCGTCGGCGAGGTCCCGCTCGGTGGTGGGGCACATGCAGACGGTGGTCCCCGAGTCCGCGAGGAGCTTGACGTCCTCGTCGGTGAGGTGGGTGGCGTGCACGGCCGAGGTGCGCGGGCCGAGCGCGCCGTGGTCGGCGAGCAGCCGGGTCGGGGTGACGCCGTGCGCGGCGAGGCAGGCGTCGTTCTCGGCGGTCTGCTCGGACAGGTGGACGTGCAGCGGCGCCTTGCGCATCGCCGTCCAGTGCGCGACGGTGCCCAACTGCTCCGCCGGGACGGCTCGCACCGAGTGGATGGCGGCGCCGATCCGGGCGTGCTCGCGCGGCTTGAGCGCGTCCGCCCGGGCGGCCCAGGCCTCGGCGTCGCCGTCGCTGAACCGCAGCTGGGGGTGGGTCGGTTCGGCGCCGAAGCCGGCCGACAGGTAGCAGGTGTCCAGCAGGGTGATCCGGATGCCGGCTCGGCCCGCCGCCTCGATCAGCGCCTCGCCCATCGCGTTCGGGTCGCTGTAGCGGCCGCCACCGGGCGCGTGGTGCAGGTAGTGGAACTCGCCGACGGCGGAGATCCCGGCGAGCGCCATCTCGGCGTAGACGGCCGTGGCGAGCGCCAGGTAGCGGTCCGGGTCGAGCGCGCCGGCGAACCGGTACATGGTGTCCCGCCAGGTCCAGAACGTCCCGGAGCCGACCTGGACGTGCCCGCGCAGCGCCCGGTGGAAGGCGTGCGAGTGGGCGTTCGCCTGGCCGGGCAGCAGCAGCCCGTCCAGCCGGACGGCGCCGGGCGGGCAGGGCCCGCTGTCCGGCTGCACCCGGGTGATCCGGCCGTCCGGGCCGACGACGATCAGCACGTCCGACTCGACCACCGGGCCGTTGTGGTGCGGCAGCCAGGCGTACTCCGCCCAGTACGTCATCGGGGCCGTCACTGACACGCCAGGTCCTCCAGTACGTCGGCGAGGGCGGAGACCCCGGCCAGGCAGTCGGCCACCTCGGCGTGTTCGGCCGGGGAGTGCGAGACGCCGGTGGGGTTGCGCACGAACAGCATGGCGGTCGGGATGGCGGACGCCAGGATGCCGGCGTCGTGTCCGGCACCGGTGGGCAGCACCGGGGCGTCGAGCAGCTTGGCGAGCCGGTCGCGCAGCGGGCCGTCGAAGTCCACCACCGGGGTGTAGGACTCGCGGGTCAGCTCGACCCGGACGCCGTCGCGGTCGCCGCGCTCGGCGGCGGCCCGCTCGATCTCGGCGACCAGCTCGGTCAGGGTGCGCTCGTCGGCGGCCCGGGAGTCCAGCCAGCCGCGCACCAGCGAGGCGATCGCATTGGTGCCGTTGGGCTCCACCGCGACCTTGCCGAAGGTGGCCAGCGCGCCCGCCAGCTTCGCCTTCTTGCGGGCGGCGAGCACGGTGTTGGCGTAGGTCAGCATCGGGTCCCGGCGGTCCTCGATCCGGGTGGTGCCGGCGTGGTTGGCCTCGCCGTGGAAGTCGAACCGCCAGCGGCCGTGCGGCCAGATCGCCCCGGCCACGCCGACCGGCTGCCCCTCGGTGAGGTAGCGGCCCTGCTCGACGTGGAGTTCGACGAAGGCGCCGATCCGGGACAGCCGCTCGTCGTCCGCGCCGAGCGCGGTCGGGTCGTAGCCGGCCTTCTCCATCGCGTCGGGCAGCCGCAGGCCGTCGGCGTCGCGCAGCTCGTAGGCGGCCTCGCGGGACAGCACCCCGGCGGTCAGCCGGGAGCCGATGCAGGCCACGCCGAACCGGGCGCCCTCCTCGTCACCGAAGTTGACGATCGCCAGCGGCTTGGTGAACTCGGCTCCGCGGGCGCGCAGTTCGTCCAGCGCGGCGAAGGAGGAGACCACCCCGAGCGGGCCGTCGAAGGCGCCGCCGTCCGGGACGGAGTCCAGGTGCGAGCCGGTGACGACCGCGCCCTCGCCGTGCGGATCGCCCAGCCAGGCCCACTGGTTGCCGTTGCGGTCCAGCTCGTACGTCAGGCCGCGGTCGCGGGCCTGCTGCTCGAACCAGGCGCGGCACTCGGCGTCGGCGGAGTTCCAGGCGAAGCGGCGGTAGCCGCCGGAGGCGGCGGAGCGGCCCACGGGGAGCAGCTCCGCCCACATCTCTTCGAACGACGGAACCGTCACAGCTCACCCATGGGAACGCGAACACCGCGCTCGGCGGCGACCTCGGTGGCCCGGTCGTAGCCGGCGTCCACGTGCCGGATGACGCCCATGCCCGGGTCGTTGGTGAGCACCCGGCGGATCTTCTCGCCCGCGAGCGCCGTGCCGTCGGCGACGGTGACCTGGCCGGCGTGGATCGAGCGGCCGATGCCGACGCCGCCGCCGTGGTGGATGGACACCCAGGAGGCGCCGGAGGCCACGTTGACCATGGCGTTCAGCAGCGGCCAGTCGGCGATCGCGTCCGAGCCGTCCAGCATCGCCTCGGTCTCGCGGTACGGGGAGGCCACCGAGCCGCAGTCCAGGTGGTCGCGGCCGATCACGATCGGCGCGGACAGCTCGCCGGAGGCGACCATGTCGTTGAAGCGCTCGCCGGCCTTGTCGCGCTCGCCGTAGCCGAGCCAGCAGATCCGCGCGGGCAGGCCCTGGAAGTGCACCTTCTCCTGGGCCATCTTGATCCAGCGGTGCAGCGACTCGTTCTCCGGGAAGAGGTCGAGGACGGCCTTGTCGGTCTTGTGGATGTCCTGCGGGTCGCCGGACAGCGCGGCCCAGCGGAACGGGCCCTTGCCCTCGCAGAACAGCGGGCGGATGTACGCCGGGACGAAGCCGGGGAAGGCGAACGCGCGGTCGTAGCCAGCGAGTTGTGCCTCGCCGCGGATCGAGTTGCCGTAGTCGAAGACCTCGGCGCCGCGGTCCAGGAAGCCGACCATCGCCTCGACGTGCGCGGCCATCGACTCGCGGGCGCGCTGGGTGAACTCGGCGGGCTTGGCGGCCGCGTAGTCGGCCATGTCGTCGAAGGCGACGCCGACCGGCAGGTAGGCCAGCGGGTCGTGGGCGCTGGTCTGGTCGGTGACGATGTCGATCGGCGCGTCCATCGCGAGCAGCTGCGGGACCAGCTCGGCGGCGTTGCCCAGCACGCCGATGGAGAGCGGCTGGCGCTTGTCGCGGGCGGCGGTGGCCAGCTCCAGCGCGTGGGAGAGGTCCTTGGCCTCGACGTCCAGGTAGCGGTGCTCGATCCGGCGGGCGATCCGGGACGGGTCGCAGTCGATACAGATCGCCACGCCGCCGTTCATGGTGACGGCCAGCGGCTGGGCGCCGCCCATCCCGCCGAGGCCGGCGGTGAGGGTGATGGTGCCCTCCAGGGTGCCGTTGAAGCGCTTGTTGGCGACCGCGGCGAAGGTCTCGTAGGTGCCCTGGAGGATGCCCTGGGTGCCGATGTAGATCCAGGACCCGGCGGTCATCTGGCCGTACATGGTGAGCCCGAGGCTCTCCAGCCGGCGGAACTCCTCCCAGTTGGCCCAGTCGCCGACCAGGTTGGAGTTGGCGATCAGCACCCGCGGCGCCCACTCGTGGGTCTGCATCACGCCGACCGGCCGCCCGGACTGGACCAGCATGGTCTCGTCCCGCTTGAGCCCCTCCAGCGTCCGCACCATGGCGTCGAAGGAGCGCCAGTCCCGGGCCGCCTTGCCCGTGCCGCCGTAGACGACCAGCTTCGACGGGTGCTCGGCCACCTCGGGGTCGAGGTTGTTCATCAGCATCCGCAGGGCGGCCTCCTGCTGCCACCCCTGCGTCGTGAGCCCCGTCCCGCGCGCCGCACGCACCTCACGCGGCCCGCTCGCCTGCTGCTGCACCATGTCCCGGCCTCCCTGCGGATGGATTCATTCAAGGTTTGTCCGATTGAATATAACTAAACAACCGGCTTCCGACCAGACCCCGAAACAATCCGATCAGCCACGGCGTCGGTCGACTTGGCTCGTTAGCCTGGACCCGGCGAACACCAGCCACTCGGCCCAGCAAAGGACGCCATGGCAGCCATCCCGGTACGTCCCGGCAAGCTGCGTCACGCCGCAGCCGAGATCGAGCGGCGCACCGTGCTGCGAGTCGAGATCATCGGAGGCGTCCTACTGATGGCGCCCCCGCGCCGCGGCAAGCACGCCGGGACGGTGCGACAGCTGCGCGAACGCCTCGCATCACGACTACCCACCGGCTTGGGCGCCTACGAGTCGTCATCCGTCGGGCTGCCGGACGACGAGGACGACTACGCGACGCCCGACCTTCTCGTACTGCCCGTCGAGTGGGCGACCAGCGACGACTGGCTTGCGACGTCCCACGGCATCGCGCTCGCGGTGGAGGTACACCCCGGCCCGTCGCACATCAGCCTCATCCCGACCAAGGCCGCCTGGTACGCCGTCGCGGGCGTGCCCGTCCTCCTCGCCGTCGACCCCCGCAAGGGTGAATGGACGCTCCACACGCACCCCCGTGACGGCGAATACCAAGGCGTCCTGCACGGCAAGTACGGCGAGCCCGTTCCGCTGCCCTCGCCGTTGCCCGCCGAGCTGGACACCTCCGGTCTCCCGCTGTACGCGCCCCGTACCTGAATCAGGCCGCCGCGTCGTCGTCCCAGTCGATGCCGATCTCGGCGAGCCAGCGGCGGTCGGCGGCGTCCGGGGCGGGCGGGGAGGGTGGGCGGGGGACGTTCTGGACCGGGCCGAGGCCGTACTTCTCGGCGGCCTCGGTGGCGCGGGCGTCGGGTTCGATGACGCCGACGTGGACGGCGGACTCGTCGCCCGGGTCGAGGACGGTCAGTTCGGGTTCGGGCAGGCGCCGCAGGGTGACGCGGCGTCCGCAGGCCGGACAGGACCATTCGTCGGCGCCCGAGGCCAGGCGGGCGACGAACTTCATCTCGTGGATCACGCGCATCGGCGGCACCCCCTGCTGTAGGGGATTCCCGGGTTCCCGACGACTATTCCCGGCCACGCCCACCGGGGCACGCCCGTTCGCTCCGGGCCGCGGCTACTCCAGGAACAGTCCCCGGGCCGCCGCCGACTGCTCGATCGCCTCCAACCGGGCCTCCGCGCCCGGGAGTTCGTCGCACATGCTCTGCAACAGCACCCGGCCGAGCATCATCGGCGCGCACGCGGTGTCGAAGACCAGCCCGGTGCCGACGGCGGCCGGCAGCATCAGGTCGGAGAGCTTGGCGACCGGCGAGAAGGCGCTGTCGGCCACGGTCAGCACGGTCAGCCCGCACTCCCGGGCGACGGCCAGGGCGTCCATCAACTCCCGTGGGTAGCGCGGCAGCGCGAAGCACAGCAGCGCGGTCGCACCCGCCGCGGTGGCCTGTTCCAGCCGGTCGGCGAGCATGCTGCCGCCCTCGTCGAGCAGCCGGATGTCCGGGTGCACCTTGGCCGCGAAGTACGCGAAGCCGCGCGCCTGCGCCGAGGCGGCCCGCAGGCCGAGCACCGGCAGCGGGCGGGAGGCGGCGAGCAACCGGGCCGCCCGGATGATCGGCTCGGGGTCGGCGAGCAGTTCGGCGAGGTGGCGCAGGTGGGCGATCTCGGCGAGGACGGCCTGCTGGTGCTCGTTGCGCACCGCGTCGTCCGGGCTCTCGGGCACGGTGGACTCGCCCGCGCCGAGTTCGCGCAGCTGCTTGCGCAGCGCCGGGTAGCCGTCGTACCCGAGCGCGACGGCGAAGCGGGTGACGGACGGCTGGCTGACCCCGGCGAGTTCGGCGACCTCGACGCTGGACAGGAACGGCGCCTCGGTGGCGTGCCGGACCAGCGAGTGGGCGATCCGCCGTTGGGTGGGCGTCAGGCGGTGCCCCTCGAACAGCTGGAGCAGCCGGGCGGAGGGGCCGACGCTGCCGGCCTCGTCGGTGGCGGTCATCAGCGGTACCTCCGGATGCGAGCGGTTCGGACGACGACTGTGCAGCAGCGCGCCGTCACTGGCAAAGACGTCTCGTACGACGGGACGTGTCACGGCACGCCCCGCACGTCGGGCACCGGGCCTCGGGGTAACCCTGATTTCTCCCTGATCCCGCCCGGATTCCCCCCGCGAACGGATGGACCGGGCCGTACGAGGGGCCCACGCTACTGGCATGGACACTCGCCAGGACGAACTGCGGCGCGACCTCGACGCCACCCTTCAGGCCCGCAAGGAGCTCGGCAAGGAGTACGAGGACGAGCTTCTCGACTCCTTCATGAAGCGTCTCGACGCCCGGCTGGACGCCCGGGTGGAGCGTTCGGTGGCCGCGCGGATGGACGTCGACGGCTACGAGCCGTCCCACCACCGGGACCGCGACCGGCACCACGGCCGCCCGCACCGCGGCTGGTCCCCCAACCGGTCCGGCAACAAGCTGGCGGTGGTCTCGCTGGCCCTGGGCATCCCGCTGACCGCGATCGCCGCCAGCCCGCAGAGCGGCGGCTTCGCCGGGCTGCTGGCCTGCTGGGCGGGCATCGTCGGGGTCAACTTCGCCGCGGCCCTGGGCAACCGCCGCGACCGCGAGGAGCGGGACCGCCGGCCGCGGAACGACTGGGACTGAGTCCCAGCCGTCCCGCACGGCCGCCATCTCAGGCCAGCGGCCCGGTGACCCGCTCCACCGCCCGCACCAGGTCACCGGAGGCGACCAGCGCGGCGGCGGCCTCCAGGTCCGGCGAGAGGAAGCGGTCCCGGCCCGCGCCGCCGACCCCCGCCTCGCGGGCGGCGGCCATCGCGGCCGCGGTGGCCGGGGCCACCCGGCCGGCCGTGTCGGCCTGCTGACGGATCTCCAGCGCGCGGGCCGAGGCGGTCAGTTCGACGGCCAGGATCCGGCCGAGGTTGTCCACCGCCTGGCGCAGCTTGCGGGCGGCCGACCAGCCCATCGACACGTGGTCCTCCTGCATCGCGGAGGACGGGATCGAGTCGACCGAGGCCGGGACGGCGAGCCGCTTGTTCTCGCTGACCAGCGCCGCCTGGGTGTACTGGGCGATCATCAGACCGGAGTCCACGCCCGGGTCGTCGGCCAGGAAGGCCGGCAGGCCGTGCGAGCGGGCCTTGTCGAGCAGCCGGTCGGTGCGGCGCTCGGAGATCGAGCCGAGGTCGGCGGCGGCGATGGCGAGGAAGTCCAGCACGTACGCGACCGGCGCACCGTGGAAGTTGCCGTTGGACTCCACCCGGCCGTCCGGCAGCACCACCGGGTTGTCCACCGAGGCGGCGAGTTCGCGGGAGGCGACCAGCTGGGCGTGCGCCAGGGTGTCCCGGCCGGCGCCGGCGACCTGCGGGGCGCAGCGGATCGAGTAGGCGTCCTGGACCCGCGGTGCGTCGTCCTGGTGGTGGCCGGTGAGGCCGGAGTCCTTGAGCACGGCGAGCATGTTGGCGGCACTCAGCGCCTGGCCCGGGTGCGGGCGGATCGGGGCGTGCAGCTCGGGGGCGAGCACCTTCTCGGTGCCGAGCAGCGCCTCCAGGCTCATCGCGGCGGTGATGTCGGCGGTGGTGAACAGGCGCTGGAGGTCGGCGATGGCCATCACCAGCATGCCGAGCATGCCGTCGGTGCCGTTGATGAGGGCCAGGCCCTCCTTCTCCAGCAGCTCGACCGGCTCGATGCCGGCCTCGGCGAGCAGTTCGGCGACCGGCCGCTCCGCACCGTCCGGTCCGGTGGCGGTGCCCTCGCCCATCAGCACCAGGGCGCAGTGCGACAGCGGCGCGAGGTCGCCGGAGCAGCCGAGCGAGCCGAACTCGCGGACCACCGGGGTGATGCCCGCGTTGAGCAGCGCCGCCATGGTCTGGGCGACCAGCGGGCGGACGCCGGTACGGCCGGAGGCCAGCGTCTTCATCCGCAGGAACATCAGCGCGCGGACCACCTCGCGCTCGACGGCCGGGCCCATGCCGGCCGCGTGCGAGCGCACCAGCGAGCGCTGCAGCTGGGCGCGCAGCTCGGGGCTGATGTGCCGGACGGCGAGCGCGCCGAAGCCGGTCGACACGCCGTAGACGGGGCGCGGTTCGGCGGCGAGGGCGTCGATCCGGGCACGGGCGACCGCCATCTCGGCGAGCGCGTCGGGGCCGATCTCGACCCGGGCGTTGCCCCGGGCGACGGCCAGTACGTCCTCCGCACTGACGTCGGCCTTGCCGACCTGGACCAGCGGAGCGTCGGGGGCCACAGCACTGTGCATATCCATATACATCATCACAGCAGGTGAATGAAGATATGACAACAGCTGTTCGTCATCCGGATTCTCCGCCGCCCGGATCCGCGCCGCACCCCCGGGCCCCACCCCGGCCCCCGGAAGCCCCGCCCGTTCACCCCTCGGCACCACCCCCGAGCTCCGCCTCGATCAGGTCCACCGCCCGCGCCGTACCGCCCTCGGCCCGACCGGCCGCCGCCAGCACCGCCAGCCGCTCGGCCACCGCCGGATCCCCGACCAGCTCCAGCAGCGCGGCGCGCAGCACCTCCGGGGTGGCCGCCTCGGTGTCCACCCGGCGGGCGACACCTAGGCCCACCAACGCGTCCGCGTTGGCGAACTGGTCGACGCCCTGCGGCACCGCGATCATCGGCACGGCGTGGAACAGCCCCTCGCTGGAGCCGCCCATGCCCGCATGGGTGACGAAGGCGTCCGCCTGGGCCAGCACCGACAGCTGCGGCACCCAGCGGTGCACCTCGACGCTGTCCGGCACCTCCCCCAGCTCCGCCAGGTCGGTGTGCCGGCCGACCTGCAGCACGGTGCGCCAGCCGGGCAGGTCGCCGAAGGCCTCGACGCAGGCCCGGTAGAACGCGGGCTGGTTGGTGTAGGCCGAGCCCAGCGAGACCAGCAGCACCTTCTCGGCGTCGGCCGGCCGCCGCCACTCCCCCTGGTGGGCCCGGTCGCCGAAGCAGGGCCCGACGAAGGTGATCCGCCGCTCGTCCACCCGGTCCGCGTTCGGCTGCAGGGCCCGCGGGATGAGCGCGATCGCCCGCTCCGGACGGCCCTTGAAGGCCTCCACATCGCGCTGCACCGCCCCGGCCTCTGCCAGCCAGTCCGCGTACCGCCGGTAGTGCTCCGGCCCGCCGGGCGCCTTGCGGACCGCCTCGAAGACCTCCGGGAAGTCCTCCTCGAAGCCCTCCCAGCCGACGTAGGTGGGCGACAGCTGCACCACCGGCACGCCCAGCCGCTCGCCGAGCGCCCGCCCGGCGAAGCCCCCGATGTCGCAGAGCACCAGGTCAGGACGGTCCGCGCCCTCGCCGAAGCGCTCCAGCAGCACAGGCCACATGGCGAGCGCGTCGTCCAGGAACAGCTCCTGGAGCGCCACCGGATCCGACGTCCAGCCCGCCGGGTCCTCGGTGAGCGGCAGCGTCGACGGGTACGGGACGAACGCGGCGCCGGTGGACTCGACGGGCTCCCGGAACCGGGGGTCGTTGACGTAGCTGACCCGGTGGCCCCGGGCGACCAGCTCGGCGATCACGGCCAGGCTGGGGTTGACGTGCCCGTGGGCCGGGATGGAGACCATCAGGACATGGGCAGGGCGGGGTCGGGTCATGGGGCACCTCCGGGAACGACGGATGAGACGAGACGTACCGTCTCGTCGAACTGACAGGACAAGACGATACGTCTCGTCTCGATCCCGCGCTTAGAATTTCCGCATGGCCCCGAGAACCGCCCCCGACCCCGCCCGGCGCAGCGAGCGCTCCCGCTCCGCCGTCCTCACCGCCGCCTACGACCTCGTCTCCGAGATCGGCTTCGGCAAGCTCACCATCGAGGCGATCGCCGCCCGGGCCGGCGTCGGCAAGCAGACCATCTACCGCTGGTGGCCCTCCAAGGGCGCGGTCGTCTTCGACGCCTTCCTGGTCGTCAACGGGCACGCGGGCCACTTCGCCCTCCCCGACACCGGCGACCTCGCCGCCGACCTCAAGACCGTCCTGCGACTGAGCATCGACGACCTCGTCGACCCCGTGCTCGACCGCACCTACCGGGCCCTCAGCGCCGAACTCCTCAACGACCCGGTGGTCCAGGCCGAGTACCGCACCCGACTGCTCGACCCCCTGCTGGACGTCACCCGCGCCCGGCTGCGCAGCGCCCGCGAATCCGGCGACCTGCCCCCCGACACCGACCTCGACTTCGCCGTCGAACTCCTCTACGGCCCGGTGTTCTACCGCTGGACGCACCTGCTCGGCCCGCTCGACCACGACTACGCCGACCAACTGGTCGACGCCTTCCTGCGAGCCCTCGCCCCGGCTAACGGCCGCCCCAGCGCCTGACCGCACAGACCACCAGCACCACGACCGACAGCACCACCAGCACCACCAACGCGAACCAGCCGAACACCGCGTCCAGCGCCCGCCCGACCACACTGCGCCGCACCTTGTGACGGTGCCGCGCGGCGGAGTGACCGGTGATCAGGTGCGCCCGCAGCCCGGCCCGCACCTGCTGCCGCGCCGGCGCCGTCCGCTCGACCGCCGGACCGACCTGACCCGCCATCCGCACCACCGGCACCGCCACCGCAGGCCCGGCCGCCGCCACCCCGCCCCCGAACACCAGCACCCCGGCCACCGCCGCACCCGCCAACCGTCCGCCCACCGCCAACCCCACCCCCCACTCCGCGCTCCGCCGCGCCACCTTCCCACCACCCCGAACCACCCCGACACCCGGGGCCAAGGTCAGCGTGCCCGCCACCGGACGGCCCAACACGTGCGCCCACGACCGAAGTTCACGAAGTCCCCACCACCCCAAGGCAGTTACACCGCAGCGAACGAACTCGGCCCCCACCCCCAACGTGGGCGCGCGGTCCCCGCCCCGCGCGCCCCCGCACCCACGCACCCACGCACCCACGCACCACTCCAGGCGAGAGGGACGCGCTGCGGGAGGGGGCGGTGGAGGGGGTGGGTGCGGAGAGGGGCGTGACGGGTGATTTTCAGACTGCCAACGG
>NZ_JBIVHS010000049.1:0-29668 GCF_044749365.1 Kitasatospora sp. NPDC089509
GACCCTGTGGGAGAGTAGGACGCCGCCGAACAATCATTCAGAAAAGGCCCACCCGGGTTACCGGGTGGGCCTTTTCGCGTTTCCGGGGTGTCCGGTCCACGGTCCGATCCGATGATCATCCGACCGGTCGGGTGTTGCTCCTGCCACCGACAGGTGGTCCTAGGTCTACCTCGGAATTGGGGTGCCACGGCCAGTGTCCGGAGCGGGTCGTTCGTGAACACTGAAGGAGGACGATCGGTACCGGCATCAGGAGCTTGCGTGACCACAGAGACTCGTACGAGCGGCACGTCCGTCCGTGCGCAGACCGAGGCGGCCTTCCAGGCCGGCGGCCAGGGGCTGGTCCGGCTGGCTCAGGTGGTGCTGGCCGCGGTGCCCGGGTTCGTGATCCCGCTGGTGGCGGCCGTCTTCACGGGAGTGGTGACGGCTCAGCTCCTGCAGTACTACTACCTGTCGGCCCTGCTGGCCTTCGGGGCGGCGGCGGTCGTGGGCGCCGCGGTGGCCTCGGTCTTCCTCCGGCGGACGGCGGACCGCACCCGGCTGCTGCTGGAGCGCTGGTACGGCATCCGGCTGCCGGCGGTCTACGAGCCGATGCCGAGGCTGGAGCCGGACGAGCGCGGGCACTGGTGGACGGGCTACTCGTACCACCGCTCGCAGACCGTCGCGAAGTACGCGCAGCTGGTCCACTGGGGCCTGCGGGACCGGACCACCCGGGCCGAGCTGCTCTGGATGATCGTGAACCCGGCCCTCGCCGCGGTCCTGGGCGGCGCGGTGGTCCTGCTGATGGTGCTGGGCACGGCCTTCGCCCTGGGCGGCGCGGTGCCGGCGAACGGCTTCGGTCCGCTGAGCGAGCGGATGGTCCGGGTCGGGCTGAGCCTGGTGGTCGGGATCGGCATGGTCGTCGCCGGGATACTCCTCGCCCCGCACGCGGTGCGGGGGTACGTGGAGGTGGCCCGCCGGGTGCTGGACCAGGACGGCCGGACCACGCACGCCCAGCTGACCAAGCGGGTGGCCGAGTTGACCGAGACCCGGGCCGACGCGGTGGGCAGCCAGGCGGCCGAGTTGCGGCGGATCGAGCGCGACCTGCACGACGGCGCCCAGGCGCGGCTGGTCGCGATCGGGATGACGCTGGGGACCATCGAGCACCTGATGGAGACCGACCAGGCGGCCGCGCGGGAGCTCCTCTCCGAGGCCCGGCAGTCCTCGGCCCGGGCCCTGCAGGAGCTGCGCGACCTGGTCCGCGGCATCCACCCGCCGGTGCTCGCCGAGCGCGGACTCGGTGACGCGGTGCGGGCGTTGGCGCTGGACAGCGCACTGCCGACCGAGGTGTTCGTGAGTCTGCCGGACCGGCTGCCGGCCCCGGTCGAGGCGGCCGTCTACTTCAGCATCAGCGAACTGCTGGCCAACGCGGCCAAGCACTCGGAGGCGGAGCAGGTGTGGGTGGACATCCTGTACCGGGCCGGGTCCCTCCGGGTCACGGTGACGGACGACGGCGTGGGGGTGGCGGATCCGTCACGGGGTACGGGCCTGCGCGGGATCGAGCGTCGATTGGGTACCTTCGACGGTGTCCTCGCCATCGACAGCACGTCGGGCGGTCCCACCACCATCACCTTGGAGTTGCCGTGCGAGTTGTCCTCGCCGAGGACCTCTACCTCCTCCGCGAAGGCCTGATCCGCCTGTTGGAAGCCCACGGCTTCACCATCGCGGCCGCCGTGGAGACCGGCCCCGAGCTGCTGGACGCGCTGTTGACCCACCGCCCCGACGTGGCGGTGGTGGACGTCCGGCTGCCCCCGACGCTCACCGACGAGGGGCTCCAGGCCGCGCTCAAGGCGCGCCGGGAGATCCGCGGCCTTCCGGTGCTGGTGCTCTCCCAGCACGTCCAGCAGCTCTACGCACGGGAGTTGCTGGCCGACGGCACGGGCGGGATCGGCTACCTGCTGAAGGACCGGGTTTTCAACGCCGACCAGTTCATCGACGCGGTCCGTCGGGTGGCGGCGGGCGGGACGGCGATGGACCCGGACGTGATCGCCAAGCTGATGGAGACCACGTCACGCCGCCCGGGACCGCTGCTCGGGCTCTCCCCGCGCGAGCGCGAGGTGCTGGAGCTGATGGCCGAGGGGTGCTCCAACTCGGCCATCGCCGGCCGCCTCTCGGTGAGCGACGGAGCCGTGGCCAAGCACATCGCCAACATCTTCAGCAAGCTCGAACTCGCCCCGGACGAGGACGCCAACCGCCGGGTGATGGCCGTGCTCGCCTACCTCAACGGCACGGCGGGGCAGAGCCGCTGACGCCCCGACCGGTTGGGAGGAGCGGGCCGACGGCCCGTACAGTGACACTCCGGGCTGCGGAAACGCTGAAACACGCGTACGAGTAAACTCCGGTGGGCCGAGCCCGGAGGTTGCCCAGCCGTCCGGCGGCCCGACTGGCGGGCACCGGCAGCCGAGGCGAGTACGGCAGCCGCCGACATCCAGGGGTTGATAGACGTAATGGCACGCCCAACGCTCACCAAGGCTCACCGCGGTCTGCTCGGCATGGTCGCGGGCGGTGCCTGCATCATCTCGGGCATCGGGTTCGCGGGTTCGTACAACGCGGTGCGCGAACTGGCCATGGAGAAAGGTTTCGGTGCCTTCTCCTACGCCTTCCCGATCGGCGTCGACGCGGGCATCGTCGTGCTCCTCGCCCTCGACCTGGTGCTGACCTGGCTGCGGATCCCCTTCCCGATGCTGCGCCAGACCGCCTGGCTGCTGACCGTCGCCACCATCGCCTTCAACGCGGCCGCCTCCTGGGGCGATCCGCTCGGCATGGGGATGCACGCCGTCATCCCGGTGCTGTTCGTCGTCGTGGTCGAGGCCTCCCGGCACGCGGTCGGCCGGATCGCGGCGATCACCGCGGACCGGCACATGGAGTCGGTCCGGGTGATGCGCTGGTTGCTCTCGCCGGTGCCCACCTTCCGGCTCTGGCGGCGGATGAAGCTCTGGGAGCTCCGCTCCTACGAAGAGGTCATCCGGCTGGAACAGAACCGGCTGGTCTACCGGGCGCAGCTGCGCTTCCGCTACGGCCGGGGCTGGCGCCGGTCCGCCCCGATCCAGGCGCTGCTGCCGCTCAAGCTCGCCAAGTTCGGCGTCCCGCTGGACCCGTCGCTGCTGGACCGACTGGACGAGGAGGCCCGCGAGCGCGAGGCCAAGGAGGCGCTGGCGGCGAAGGGGACGCAGGAGCTCGACGACCGCTCCCAGCAGAGTCGCGCCGCGACGGCCATCGCCCCGGCGGCGCCCGCCGTCGGCAACCCGGTCCAGACCCAGACCCAGACCCAGACCCAGGCGCAGCCGCAGCTGCAGAGCCAGGCCCAGTTCCAGGCCCCGAACCAGGCGGCGCAGCCGCAGCAGGCCCAGCCCCCGGCGGCCCAGACCCAGGGTGCCCAGGTCCAGGCCCAGCCCGAGGTCGACCCCGGCCCCGACCTCGACCCCGAGGCGCAGCCCGCCGCGGCCCCGGTGCCGATGTCCGCCGAGGTCGCCGCGCCGATGCTGGCACGCCTCCACGCCGTCCGGCTGCGCGCCGCCCAGGAGCCGGACGAGGCGGCGGCCGCCGCGCCGCCGCGCGGCGAGGAGCTGAACGTCTGGACCGAGCGCCCGGTCCGCACCACCGGCCACCCGGCCGACGCCGCCCCGGGCGGACGGGTGCCCGGCCAGGCCTCGCCGTGGTTCAAGCCCCCGCGTCCGGTCGACGAGGAGCCCGTCCCGGTCCCGCCGGCCCCGCAGACCCAGATGGCCCCGATGGCTCCTCAGACGCCGCAGGGCCAGCGCCCGGCCGCCCAGCAGCCGCAGCCCGAGCCGTCCGTCGAGCCGCAGCACCGTCAGCCGTCCGCCCGGGCCGAGCAGCACGCCCGGCCCGAGCAGCCGGTTCCGGCCGAGGAGCCCGTCCAAGGCGCCGAGCCCGCACACCTCCCGGAGCCCATGCCCCTCGACCAGGACATCGCCTACGACGCCCTGGTCTCGTACATGGACAGCCACGGCCACCAGCCCGACCCCCAGCGCCTCGCCGCCTGGCTGACCACCGAGTACGGCATCACCGGCAAGGGCCCGGACGGTTCGGTCCACCCCAAGGAGGTCGCCGAGCTCTACCCGCAGCTGCGCGACCGCTACGCCGCCGCCGGAAGGGACTGAGCCCGCACCGGGGCCCGGGTCGAGGCCTGCGCCGAGGCCCGGGCAAACGTCCGGGCCGACGCCCGCGCCCGAATCCGGTCCACCGCTCGGTCGGCCATTGACGCCCGATCCCACCGGAGCTACCTTCGCCTCAACAAATTGTTGAAGCGCTGAGTCGGCATGGAGGAGTGCGGATGTCGCAGGTCGAGGTCGACGGAACCGGACCGACGGGCGGGGCCTCCTTCTCCGCCGACGCCCGTGCCGCCGTGGAGGCGCTGCTCGCCCCGGTGGACGCCGACCTGGCCCGCCGCTACCCCGGCGATCCCGGCACCCGGCAGCCCGTGCACACCGTCTACGTCCCGGCCGACGCCTTCCGCGCCGACACCGTCCGGGAGTGGGGCCGCCAGGCCCTGGAGGCCTTCGACACCCACGCCGGCACCCCGGCCGAGCTGGCCCGCGCCCTCGGCGTGGCCGACGACGAACTGCTCGTCGACGTGCACGCCCGGGTGCGTGCCAAGCTGGAGCGCGAGCCGGTCGAGGACCTGCGGATCGACTTCGAGGACGGCTACGGCCCCCGGCCCGACGCCGAGGAGGACGCCGCCGCCGTCCGGGCCGCCGAACTGGTCGCGGCCGCGGTCGCCGACGGGAGCGCGCCGCCGTACGTCGGCATCCGGATCAAGTGCATGGAGGCGCCCGTCCGGGCCCGCGGGATCCGCACCCTGGAGCTGTTCCTCGCCACCCTGCTGGCCGCCGGCGGCCTGCCGGAGGGCCTGGTCCTCACCCTGCCCAAGGTCACCTACGCCGAGCAGGTCACCGCGCTGGTCCGGCTGCTGGAGGACTTCGAGCGCCGGGCCGGGCTGCCCGCCGGCCGGATCGGCTTCGAGATCCAGATCGAGACCACCCAGGCGATCCTGGGCCCGGACGGCCGGGCCACCGTCGCCCGGATGATCGAGGCCGCCGAGGGCCGCGCCACCGGCCTGCACTACGGCACCTTCGACTACAGCGCCTCCTGCGGCGTCAGCGCGGCCCACCAGAGCATGGACCACCCGGTCGCCGACCACGCCAAGGCGGTGATGCAGGTGGCCGCCGCCGGTACCGGCGTCCGGCTGTCCGACGGCTCGACCAACGTCATCCCCACCGGCTCCACCGCGCAGGTGCACGCCGCCTGGAAGCTCCACCACGACCTGGTCCGCCGCTCGCTGGCCCGCGCCTACTACCAGGGCTGGGACATGCACCCGGCCCACCTGCCGACCCGCTACGTCGCGGTCTACTCCTTCTACCGGGAGGGCCTGGCGGCGGCCGCCGCCAGGCTGGCCGCGTACGTGGCCAAGACGGGCGGTGACGTGATGGACGAGCCGGCCACCGCCCGGGCGCTCAGCGGCTACCTGCTGCGCGGCCTGGACTGCGGCGCCGTCGACCCGGCCGAGGTCACCGCGCTGACCGGCCTGGACCGCGCGCGGCTGGACGCCCTGGCCGGTCGCTGAGCCCTCCCGCGGCTCCGGCCGGGAGCCCCCGCACCCGCCCGCGGACCCTCCGCCGACGCGCCAACTAGGCTGGCGGTGCCGCCCCGGACCCCCGGGGCGCGCGCCGCCAGCCGTCGCCGTTCCCGGGAGAACCACCGCGCCATGTCCGCCACGCCGGAACCGACCGCCAGGCCGTACCTCACCATCCGGCGGGCCGGCAGCCACGAGACCGAGATCAAGAAGTCCCGCTTCATCTGCCACCTCGCCCGGGTCTCCGACGAGGACGAGGCCCAGGCCTTCATCGCCGGCGTCCGCAAGCGGTACTGGGACGCCCGGCACAACTGCACCGCCTTCGTGGTCGGCGACGAGCAGCGCCGCGAGCGCTCCAGCGACGACGGCGAGCCCGGCGGCACGGCCGGGGTGCCGATGCTGGAGGTGCTGCGCCGCCGCGGCCTGACCGACACCGTCGCCGTGGTGACCAGGTACTTCGGCGGGATCAAGCTCGGCGCGGGCGGCCTGGTGCGGGCGTACGGGAACGCGGTGTCGGCGGCGGTCGACGAGGTCGGCCTGTTGGAGCGGCGGCCGGTCGCGCTGCTCGCGGTGACGGCGGACCACGTGCGCGCCGGGCGGGTGGAGAACGACCTGCGGGCCGCCGGGTACGCGGTGAGCGACCTCGCCTACGAGGCGGCCGGGGTGCGGATCGAGGTGGGCGTGCCGGAACCGGAGGTGGCCGGGTTCCACACCTGGCTGGCCGAGGCGACCGGCGGTACCGCGGTGGCGGTCCCGGCCGGCCGGACCTACGTCGAGGTGCCGGTCTGAGCGCGTCCGGGCCCCCGCCCGGCCCGTCGACGGGTCGCTCCGCGTAGCCGAGCGGCTGCGCCACGCGGTAGACGGCTTGAACAGATTCACCCGAACGTAGTGTCGTGGCCCGGAGTTGGAACTTCCGCTCCGGGCCATGGCGTTTCCTGGGCAAGGATCCGGCGGAACCGGACGAAAACCATCGATGGAGGACAACAGACCCCACCCCGCACCACGGAGGTATGCGCATGACCTCAGACCGTTCGCCGTCGCCCGCCGGTGCCGACCTTCCCGGCCTCCGCGGCCCCGCGACGCCCTACCGGATGACCGTCACCACCGCCCTTCCGCACGCCGAGGCCGTCGCCCTGGCCGACGAGCAACTCGCCTCCTGGCTGAAGCAGGAGGGCTGCGAGGAGCCACCGCCCGCCCCCCGCACCGCCGCGGCACAACCGCCGGGCACCCTCACCACCGCTCCCGAGCGCCTGCGCCTGGGCGATCGGGTCCTGCTGGACCGGGACCACGGACCGCTGCGCGGCGGCCCCGGAGCCGGCCGCTACGACCGCCGCCGCCTGCGCACCCCGGCCCCGCACGGCACCCGGCAGCTCACCCTCACCGTGGCCACCGGCGCCGGCGGCCCCACCTGGTTCCGGCTGGAGTCCGAGACGCACAACACCGGCAGCGGGGTGCGCACCCCCTGCCGGGTGCCGGTGCCCGAGCTGGCCCGCACGCTACTCCCGCTGCTGGACGCCGCCGACGGCCCGGCCGCCGTCCACCCCGCCCCCCGGGTGATCACGGCCGGCGAGGTCGACGACCTGATCGACGAGCTGTGCGACCCGGCGCGCCGACTGCCCACCGTGGTCGCCAGCGTGCCGGTGAACCTCCCGCTCGACCACTGGGTCGAGGACGTGGTCCGCCCGCTCTGCCGACAACTGCCCGGCCTCGCCACCGCCTACGTGCTGGACCCGGGCGCCCGCAGCGGCTTCAACGTCGCGCTGGAGTACCACACCGTGTACGGCGGCGCGGTGCGCACCTACCTGCCCGAGGTCGACCCGGCCTCCCGGCAGGACGGCGCCCGACATCCGGTCCTCGCCCGGGGCCGAATAGAGCAGGACCCGCGCCGCGCCGCCGGGTTGCTCGCCCGCGAGCCGCGCCGCCTCGCCGCCGACCAGCCGCTGCCGCCGCCGCTGGCCGCCGTACCGGTGCTGCGCGTCCCGCCCCCGCAGCTGCGCCGCGCCGCCGGCCGGGCGACGGCCGAGCCCGCCCGCCCGAACGCGGAGCCGACCCCCCGCACCGGTGGCGACACCGGCACCGGCACCGGCACCGAAACCGGCACGATTGCGGCGACCGCAGCCGAACTGGCCGCGCTCGCCCGCGAGGAGCAGCAGGACCGCGCCGAGCAGCAGGCGAGGGTCGACGAACTGGAGCGGGTCCGGCACGCCCTCCGGCTGGAGCGCCGCGACCGCGGCCAGGGCAGGGACGGCCACGAGGGCCGCCTCCGGACCGGCCCGCACGGTGCCCTGACCGGCCGTCACTGCAGCGGACCGCCCGCGGCCCCTGGCACGATCGCGGCCGGCCCCGTCCGCCGCTCCGCCGCCCCGTCCGCCGGGTGCCCCGGCAAGCCCGAGACCTTCACCGAACTCCTCGCCATGCTGGGCGACTTCCCGCTGCTCACGTTCACCGGGGACCAGAAGAGCGCACTCGCCCTGGACGGACTCCAGTGCGCGGGCGCCGGCTGGGCCCGGCTCGCCTGGGACGGCCTGACCGCCCTCCAGGAGTACGCCGAGGCGGCCGTGCGCGGCTCGGCCGGCGGGGACTTCAAGCAGTGGTGCGAGCACACCCCGGACGGTTGCCACCGCTTCCCGCCCCGCAAGGCGGTGCGCGGGGAGTCCCGGACGGTGTTCAGCCACACCAAGTGGAAGCGCGAACGGATGCTGCCGGTGCCGGAGTGCGTGGACGCCTCCCGGCGGGCGTTCATGGGTGCGCACCTGCGGATCGGCGGCGGGCGCACCGCACCCCGGCTGCACTACCTGGACGACTGCTCCGGCAGTGGCCGGATCTATGTCGGTTACATCGGTCTCCACCTCACCAACACCCGGACCAACTGACCGGCTTGGCTGACCGCTGCGCCCGTTCGGTGGACAATGTCCGGCAGGGGCGGGGCCGCGGGCCGGTCGGTCGCCCCCCGGAAGGCGCCGGACGAGCATGGGGGAACGACGACCGATGCAGTACTCAGCAGACGGCCAGTCGGACGGCACCGCCACCGTCCAGTTCCCCCGACCGGGCTTCCTCGCCTCGGTGTTCCGTGACCTCGGCGCCGACCAGGGGCCGGAGCCGGACGGCACCGAGGCCGGGGCGGCGTCCGGCCGTCCCGACCAGGATCCGGCCGGGGGCGGCCCGGCCGGCCATGGCTCCGAGCAGGGCGCCGCCGACCCGGGCCACCCCGGTCCCGACCCCGCGGTCGATCCGGCCGACCCCGCCGAGGCCGTTGCGGCGCACGCCCGGGCCGCCGCCCTGACCCACCACCGCACGCTCACGGTCAAGGCCGAGCACGACCGGCTGGCGGACCTGCTGCGGCGGGCCGCGCTGCCCGTCTCGGCGATGGACTTCGAGAGCCAGCTGCGGCACTACGAGCCCCGCCCCTACCCGGCCGACGGCCCGGAACCCGATGACGGGGCCGAGCCCCGCTGGGCGGACTACGCCCCCGCCGAACCGGCCGCCGCCGACCCGGAGAGCGGCGCGTCCCGCCGACTGCTGGACTCCGGCTACCAGCGCGAACTGGCCCAGGCCCGGCTCACCCACCAGCGCGCCCTGCGCGAGTGGCGCACCCGCCGGGCCGAGGCCGACCGCCCGGCCGCCGACGAGTCCCGACGCGCCCACGAGGCGGCCGAGGAGGCCCGGGCCCGGGCCGTGCGCGAGTACAACGACAGCCTGGAGGAGTGCCGGCGCGCCTACCGGCTGGCCGAACCGGCCGCCGTGGAGTCGCTGCTGGAGCGTGCGCTGGCCGCCGCCGAGACCGCCACCCAGGACCTGCCCGCCCCCTGCCGGGCGGTCTTCCGCCCGCTCACCCGCACCGCCGTGCTGGACCTCGACCTGCCCCCGCTCGACCTGGTGCCCTCGCTCACCGGCTACCGGCTCGCCCCCGAGGGCGACATCCTCCCGGTGCCGCGTCCGCCCGCGGACCGGGCCACCGACTACCTGCGGCTGGTCGCCCGGCTCGCCCTGCGGTCGCTCCAGGCCGCCGACGCGGTGGACACCGACGAGATACTCGCCGGCGTCGTCCTCAACGGCTGGCTGCGCGAGCCCGGCGCGGCCGAGCCGCTCTGCCTGGTCAGCGTGGACGCCGACCGCGACGCCCTGGCCCGCACCCGGCTGCTGCCGCCGGAGACCCCGTACGAGGACCGCGACGACGAGGGCGTCTATGCGGACGCCGAGCAGGACGAGGCGCTGGTCCGGCTGCGTCAGCTCGGTGCCGCCGTGACCCCGGACCCGTACGCCCGTGCGGTGGTCCAGCCGGTCGGCCGGGCCGGTGCCGCCGTCCCGGCCGCGCCCGACCTGTCCGCCAACGAGTTCGCCCAGCTGGTGCGCGACCTGCTGACCCGGGGCGGGCTCGCCGAGTGGAGCGTCCGGCTGCGCGGTCCGGCCGGGCTGGTCGCCACCGGCGAGGGCGCCCCCGGCAGCGCCCTGCCCGGCCGCTGGGTGGTCTGGGCCTCCCGGAACTCCGAACCGGTCACGGCGGAGCAGATCGAGACCCTGGCCGAGGCGGTCCGCGAGGAGTCCGCCGAACGCGGCCTGCGGCTGACCACCGGCAGCTTCGCCGAGGAGGCGCTGGACCTCACCGCCGAGGACGGCCACCGCCACATCCACCTGATCGACGGCGACGGCGTCCGCGAGCTCGCCCGCACCCATCTCGGCCTGCCGCTCGCCACCGGCCGCTGACCGTCCCGCCCCGAACCGTCCCGCCCCGAACCGTCCCGACCGGTTCCGACCCGGTCCGACCTGCACCGATCGGGGCTCTCACTCCGACGGCCCACCCGGCGGGCGCTCCTCCGTACCCGGACCAAGGCTGAGGGGACCGGGCCGACCGGGCCGCGGCCGAGCAGCGGTCGGGCCCCCGGCACCCCCGGGCGATCACCCCCGAACGGGCGTCCGGTACGGTCGGCGCTCGGCCCGGCCACGGGCGGACCGCAGGGGGAGAGGAATGGGCAGAGCGCTCGGCAGACCACACGGCGGAACCGGCCGTCCGACCGGCCAGGCGGCGGCACCGCCGGCCCCGACCCGGCCGAACGTCCGGACCCGGCCGACGGCCGCGCCCGGCTCCGAGGCGGAGGCGGCCCGATGACCGCCGTCCTGGTCGCCGCCGGAGCGTTCCTGATGACGCTGATCGGCGGCTTCGTCGCCCAACGCACCGGCGACCGCCGCCACCTGGTGCTCGGCTTCGCCGCCGGACTGATGCTCGGCGTGGTCGTCTTCGACCTGCTGCCCGAGGCCCTTCACCAGGCGCCGGACGAGGTGCACGGCGTGCCCCAGGCCCTGCTGATGTTCGCGGCCGGCTTCCTCGCCATCCACGTGGTCGAACGCGCCGTCGCCATCCACCGCGGCCACGAGGGCGAGTACGCCGAGCACACCCACGGCCACCACCACGGCCACTCCCACCGCTCCGACCGCCAGGGCGTCGGCATGACCGCCGCGCTGGCCCTGGTCGGGCACAGCGTGATGGACGGCTTCGCGATCGGCGCCGCCTTCCAGGCCGGCACCACCGTCGGCACCGTGGTGGCCATCGCGGTGGTCGCCCACGACTTCGCCGACGGCTTCAACACGTACACGATCACCCGGCTGTACGGGAACAACCGGCGCCGGGCGCTGACCCTGCTCGCGGCCGACGCACTGGCCCCGGTCTCCGGCGCCGCGATCACCCTGGCCTTCACCATCCCGGAGCACCTGCTCGGCCTCTACCTGGGCTTCTTCGCGGGCTTCCTGCTCTACCTGGCGACCTCCGACATCCTCCCCGAAGCCCACAGCCCGCACCCCTCGCGCAGCACCCTGCTGTGCACCCTGGCCGGGGTCGGCTTCATGTGGCTGGTCATCGGCCTCGCCAACTAGCGGTGAGCCCGGCCGGCGCCGCGCCCGGCCGCACCGGTCAGCGCGGCGGGGCGTCCCGCTGGATGGCGCTCCAGCCCTCCCGCATCGCCGCCAGCGCCTCGGTGATGGCCGGCCGCCGGGAGGCCTGGGAGCGCCAGAGCGCGAACACCCGCCGGCTCGGCTGCGAGGCGACCGGGCGGACCACCACCCCGGCCGGCAGTGGGCTCCGGCCGAGCCGGGGCACCAGGGCCATCCCCAGCCCGGCCGCCACCAGCGCGATCTGGGTCTCGAAGTCGCCGAGCTGGTAGCGCACGTCCGGCTCCTCGCCGGCCTCGCGCAGGGTCCGGAGCAGCCAGTCGTGGCAGATGTTGCCCGGCGGCACGCTGATCCAGCGCTGCCCGAGCAGTCGCTCCACCGGTACCGCGTCCAGCTCCGCCAGCTCGTCCCCGGCGGGCAGCACCAGGTCCACCGGGTCCGTCCCGAGGTCCAGCCGGGAGACGCCCTCCTGCACCGGCAGCGGCACGCTCGGCCAGTCCTGCACCAGGGCCAGGTCCACCTCGCCCCGCGCGACCAGCTCGGCCGCCGGGTACGGGTCGCTCTCCAGCAGCCGCACGTCCAGCTCCGGGCAGCGCCGCCGCAGCTCGGCCAGCACCCCGGGCATCAGCCCGCGCGCACCGGTCGCGAAGCTGGCCACCAGCAGCCGCCCGACCGCCCGGCCGCGCTGCTCCTCCAGCCGCACCTCGGCCTGCTCCACCAGCCCCAGGACGGTCCGCGCGGTGGCGGCCAGCTCCCGGGCCGCGTCGGTCAGCACCACGCCCCGGCCCTGCCGTTCCAGCAGCACCGTACGCGTCTCCCGCTCCAGTTTGGCGATCTGCTGCGAGACCGCGGAGGGCGTGAAGCCGAGCGCCGTCGCCGCCCCGCCGACCGAGCCGTGCACCGCCACCGCGTGCAGCGCCCGCAAGCGCCCCAGATCCATCATGCAGCGATCCTAAACGGTCCTCTTCAGTATTCATCGCTGGTGCTACACACTCCGGGGCGGCCATGCTCGCTCCATGACCGCGACACCCACCGCTCCGGCCGGCCCGAGCATGCGCCCCCGCCACATCGCCCTGGCCGTCCTGGTGGCCGCCGTGTGGGGCCTCAACTTCGTCCTGATCGACGTCGGCCTGGACAGCTTCCCGCCGCTGCTCTTCTGCGCCCTGCGGTTCGCCGTGGTCGCCGTCCCGGCGGTCTTCTTCGTCGGCCCGCCCAGGGTGGCCTGGCGCTGGGTGCTGGCGGTGGGCCTGGTCCTCGGGGTGGTCAAGTTCGGGCTGCTCTTCCTCGGCATGCACGCCGGGGCGCCGGCCGGCCTCTCCTCCCTGCTGCTCCAGGGGCAGGCCGGCTTCACCGCGCTGTTCGCGGCCGGTCTGCTGGGTGAACGCCCGGGCCGGCGGCGGCTGTTCGGGTTGGCGGTCGCCTTCGCGGGCATCGCCCTGGCGGCCCTCGAACAGGGCCTCGGCGGGCCGCTCGGGGCCTTCGCCCTGGTCGTGCTGGCGGCCGTCGCCTGGGGCCTGTCCAATGTGCTCACCCGCAAGGCCGCGCCGCCGGACGCGCTGCGCTGGATGGTCTGGGTCAGCGCCGTCCCGCCGCTTCCGCTGCTGCTGCTGTCCCTGCTGGTGGAGGGCCCGGACGCGGACCTGCGGGCACTGCGCGGGATGACCCTCGGCGGGCTCGGCGTGATCGGCTACGTCGGGCTGCTCTCCACCCTGTTCGGCTTCGTCGCCTGGAGCTACCTGCTGCGGAGCCACGATGCCACCGCCGTGGCGCCCTACTCGCTGCTGGTGCCGGTGTTCGGGATGTCCTCGGCCTGGCTGCTGCTCGGCGAGCGGGTCACCCCGACGGCCGCCGTGGCGGCCCTGCTGGTGATCGCCGGGATCGGGATCACCGCGCTGCGCCCGGGGGCGCCGTCCGCGGCGGCGGCCCGGCTGCGAGGAAACGGGCCTCGGCGGCCCGCAGGACTCGCAGCAGCACCTCCTCGTCCTCGGGGCTGACCTCGCCGAAGTACTCCTGCGCCACCTCGTCCCGGACCTGTCCGATCCGCTCCACCGCCGCGCGGCCGGCCTCGGTCAGCAGGATCCGCACCGCGCGCCGGTCGGCCGGGTCGGGGCGGCGCTCGACCAGTCCGGCCTCCTCCAGCGCGTCGACCACCGTGGTCGCCGAGCGCGGCGCGATGTGCAGCTTGTCGGCGAGGTCGCTGAGCCGCATCGCCAGGTCCGGCGTCTCGCAGCCGGGCACATGGGCGAGCGTGCGCAGTGCCCGGGCCTGGCCGGGGGTGATGCCGTACGGTTCCAGGCGCCAGCCGGTCTGCCGTCGGATCCGCTCGATCGCCCTGGTCATCGCGTCCGCGAGTTCGGCGGGGGTGCCGGGGGTGCCGGGCTCGCCTGCGGTGCAGGGTTCGCCGGAGGTGCCAGGGGTGCCGGGGGAGGGGTCCGCCGGGGCGTCGGGCGGCGTGCTGGTCATCGGCGGTCTCCTCGGCTGGCGTCGGCGCCCAAGCGTATCGGCCGGTCCCGGGCGTGCGGCCCGCGACGGAAAGTGCTCGGAGAAATATGTTGAGCCTAGCTCAGCATCTGGGCTACCGTAGCCCCAAGTGAGGGCACCCTAAGTTCCCTCCCGTCCTTGGAGCACCCATGCCCGTTTCCACCGCCCGCGTCGCCACCGACCGCTCCGCCCGCTACGCCAAGCAGCTCGCCGCCCACATGAGCCGCAAGATCGAGACGTCCTTCTCCCCGGAGACCGGCCTCGGCACCCTGGTCTTCCGCGCCGGGACCGCCACCCTGGAGGCCCGGCCCGACGCGCTGCTGCTCTCCGTCGAGGGCGAGCGCGAGGACCTGCCCACCCTGGAGGACGTGGTCGGCCGCCACCTCGTCCGCTTCGGCAGCCGCGACGAACTCGTCGTCGAATGGCACCGCGACAACGGCGAGGCCGGCCTGGTCCACCGCAACGAGGAGGACGCGCCCGAGCAGGCCGCCCCCGAGGCCTGACGCCGTCAGGCGCCCGGCCGGGGCAGCCGGCGGTCGAGCGCCCACAGCACCAGGACGGCCAGGCACCAGCTGGCGACCACGTCCAGCATCCAGTGGAAGTCGCTCCACACCAGTCCCGCACCCACCCCGAGCGCCAGCACCACGGCGGCCGCGGCCAGCCCCCGGGCCGTCCGCCGGCCCGCCGCCCGGGCCAGCAGCAGCGCCGCCACCCCGTACGAGAAGGTCGCGGTCGCGGTGTGCCCCGAGGGGTACCAGCCCCACTGCCCCGGCAGCAACGGATCCCCCAGCGGGCCCGGCCGGGCGAATCCCGCCTTCGCGGGAACCACCAGCAACGGGATCAGCACCGCGGTCAGCGCCGCCACCGGCAACGGCAGCCACCAGCGCCCCGCCCCCGCCCGACGCCACCACCAGGCGGCCAGCCCGCCGGCCGCCAGCAGCACCGGGACGGCGGGCACCCCGCCGCCCAGGTCCGACAGCAGATGGCCCAGGTGGTCGAGCAGGGCGCTCGGGTGCTCGCGGTGGGACGTCCGGACGGCCGCGCGGACCGAGCGGTCCACACCGAGCAGCGGCCCGTCCACCGCCACCTGCCAGGACACCACCAGCAGCAGCACCGCCGCGGTCACCGGCACCGCCACCGACCGGGCCACCCGGCCCAGGACAGCGGACAGCCGCCCCGGAGCAGGGGGGAGAGCTCCGGGGCGGCTCTGATGATCGCCGTTCCGTGCGCCCCGGGGGGTGTGGGTCGGACGGTCGGTCGATCGGTCTTCGGTGTGTGCCGACCCTCCCGGGGCGGCCTGGTTGTCCGCGCGGTGCCCGCGCCGTCCCGCCCCTCGGGGAGGTGTCGCGGACGGCTCCGCCAATGGCTGGGGCTCGCTGTCCATCTGTGATGACACTACGTCAACCGCCCTTCCGCACCGAGCGCCTTCAGCGATTCCGCACATCATCTTCACCCCGGTCCGGACCCGGTCCGGACCCGGTCCGGACCCGCTCCGGACCGGCTGCAGGCCGGCTCCAGGAGGCCCCGGAGAACCCCGCGAGAACCCCTGGAGAGCTCGGGAGAGCCCCGGGGAACCGAACGGCCCGCGAGGACCACAAGTCCCCGCGGGCCGTTCAGCGCTGTCCGGACAACCCTCCGGAAGGGGGTATCACGACCCGACGGCCGCCACCGCTCAGACGGTGGCGAACGCGGCCTCCAGGATGTCCAGGCCCTCGTTCAGCAGGTGCTCCGGCATGACCAGCGGCGGCAGGAAGCGCAGCACGTTGCCGTAGGTGCCGGCGGTCAGCACCACCAGGCCCTCGGCGTGGCAGGCCTTGGCGATGGCCGCGGTGGCCTCCGCGTTCGCCTCCTTGCCACCCGGCTTCACCAGCTCGACGGCGATCATCGCGCCGCGGCCGCGGACCTCGCCGATGATGTCGAACTTCTCCTGCATCGAACGCAGGCGGCCCAGCATGACCTCACCGATCCGCTGCGCCTTGCCGACGAGGTCCTGCTCCTTCATGGTCTCGATCGAGCCCAGCGCGGCGGCGCAGGCCACCGGGTTGCCGCCGTAGGTGCCGCCCAGGCCGCCCGCGTGCGCGGCGTCCATGATCTCGGCGCGACCGGTCACCGCGGCCAGCGGCAGACCGCCGGCGATGCCCTTGGCGGTGGTGATCAGGTCCGGGACGATGCCCTCGTCCTCGCACGCGAACCACTGGCCGGTGCGGCAGAAGCCGGTCTGGATCTCGTCCGCGACGAACACGATGCCGTTCGCCTTCGCGAACTCCACGATGGCCGGCAGGAAGCCCTTGGCCGGCTCGATGAAGCCGCCCTCGCCCTGGATCGGCTCGATGATGATCGCGGCGACGTTCTCGGCGCCGATCTGCTTGTTGATGATCTCGATCGCCTGCGCGGCGGCCTCGGCGGCGCAGTTCTCCGCACCGGTCAGCCAGCGGTACGGGTAGGCCACCGGCACCCGGTGGATCTCCGGGGCGAACGGACCGAAGCCCTGCTTGTACGGCATGTTCTTCGCCGTCAGACCCATGGTCAGGTTGGTGCGGCCGTGGTAGCCGTGGTCGAACACCACGACGGCGGTGCGCTTGGTGTAGGCGCGGGCGACCTTCACCGCGTTCTCGACCGCCTCGGCGCCCGAGTTGAACAGCGCCGTGCGCTTCTCGTGGTCACCCGGGGTCAGCTCGTTCAGCTGCTCGGCGACGGCCACGTAACCCTCGTACGGGGTCACCATGAAGCAGGTGTGGGTGAAGGCGGCCAGCTGCTCGCTCGCCTTGGCCACCACGGCCTCGGCGCTGTTGCCGACGTTGGTCACGGCGATGCCGGAGCCGAAGTCGATCAGCGAGTTGCCGTCCACGTCCTCCAGCACGCCGCCGTTGGCACGGGTGATGTACACCGGCAGGGTGGTGCCGACACCGGCCGCCACCGCACCCAGCTTGCGGGCCTGCAGCTCCTGCGACTTCGGACCCGGGATCGCGGTGACCAGGCGGCGCTCCTGCGGGAGCGGCGTTACGGCGCTCATGGGGTATCTCCAGACTTCTCGGCTCGGTGGTTCGCAGGCTACGGCCGCCCTCCCCGACCAGGCATGCGCCACTCGGTAGCACTGCGCCGTCCGACTTGTCCGGCACGGCCAGCGCGGACGGCGCGACTACCCGCAGGCCCCGCTCCACTACCCTGAGCGCGGGCGTGTCGCCGGTACGGCGGCATGGGTATGGCGGCACCGACGGCGGTCGGGCCGGGCGGGCGAGGGAGCGGGGCCGTACATGGCACAGGACGGGTCACACCACCACGTCGACCACACCACCACCAGACCCCCGACCCCCCTGCCCCACCAACGCCCCGGCACCCCACCCGGCGGCGGCTTCGACCTCGCCGCCTGGGCCACCGCCCCGCGTCCCGAGGCCGAACCGGGCGTCTTCCGGCTCGGCTACCGCCGCATCGACCCGGAACGCGCGGAGGCCGCCAAGGTCCCGACCTGGCCGCTGCTGCTGCGGGCGGCGCTCAACGCGGTGGTGGGGTGGTTGGCCTTCGTCTACGGGGTGGAGTTCGCCAAGGACGGGACCACCATCATCGGCGTCCTTCCGTCCAACTCGATCCTCGTCGCCACCTCGGTGGTGCTGACGCTGAACGTGCTGGTGGCCGCCGTCGTCATCAAGGTCTTCGGCCGGATGGGTCGCTGGCCCGAGGTCTGGCGCCGCTTCGTCTCCCCGCTGCTGTCGCGGACGGTGACCGAGGAGGACCCCGTCGAGGAGGACGGGGCGGCGGTGGAGGCGGCCCGGGGACGGGACCCGTGGGACGGGCTGCGCCGGGGCGGGGCGGTGGAGGCGGCGGCGCGGCTGGACGCGGAGGCGGTCGGCGACGTGGACTTCGTGCGGATCCAGCGCGCCTGGGAGTCCGCGCAGGCGGATCCGGTGTTCGTGCCGGCCTTCGCCGAGCAGGTGGCGGCCCGGGGCGCGGCGGCCTTCGCCCACCCCTCGGAGGCGCGTGAGCTGCCCGGCCGCCTCCGGCGGCACGACCTGCTGCTCGGTCAGGTCTGTCTCGGCGTGGCGCAGGACGTGCCGAAGAACCCGTTGAGCCACCGGGCGGCGGACTTCGCGCTGGACCCGGCGGTGCTGGGCACCTCGCTGCTGGCGGTCGGTCCGGCCGGGACCGGGAAGACCGCGCGGCTGGCCCGGCCGGTGGCGGAGTCGCTGTGCCTGCAGGCGCTGGCCGGCACCGCGTGTGCGGTGGTGGTCGGCGCGGCGGACGCGGACCTCGGCCCGGACGCCTGGTACGACGTGGTGATCGCCCCCGGTGACCCGGCCTCGGTGTACGGGCTGGACCTGTACGGCGCCGCGCAGGACCCGGACGAGGCCGCGGCCCGGCTGGCCGACGCGTTGCTGCCGGACGAGTTGACCGCCCGGGCGGAGAACGCCCGGACGGCGCTGCAGCAGGTGGTCGGCCCGTTCCAGGCCGCGTACGGCCGCTACCCGGGGGTGCGCGAGCTGCGGGCGCTGCTGGGCGGCGACCCGGATGCGCTGGCGGCGCTGGTGAAGGCGCTCGGCGTGGCCGGCCGGCTGGCCGCGTACGAGCGGGATCTGGAGCACCGGGAGCGTCAGCGCGGTCGGGCGGACGACCCGGGGGCGCTGCTGGCGGACCGGCTGGGGCTGCTGGAGCGGCCCGCCTTCGAGGGGGCCTTCGCGACCGACGGCACCGGCCGTCCCCCGTTCGCGATGCGGGTGCTGGACCATCCGCTGCGGGTGCGGGTGAAGCTGCCGGAGCGCAGCCACCCGGAGGCCGCCCGGATGCTGTCCCGGCTGGTGGTGGGGCAGTTCGTGCAGGCGGCCGGGGCCCGGGGGGACCGTTCGCTGTTCGCGGGCCTGGTGGTGGACGACGCCTCCGCGGCCCTGGACGCGGGCGCGGTCCGCGGTCTGCAGCGGATGCGCGGCGCGAACGCGGGGGCGGTGCTGCTGCTGCGCACCCTGGTGGACCTGCCGGAGGCGCTGCGGGCGCCGTTGTTCGGTGCGGTCGGCTGCCGGGTGGCCTTCCCCGGGATCGCGCCCTGGGACGGGCGGCTGTTCTCGGAGGCCTGGGGGACGCACCTGGTGCAGGAGACGGCGGTGACCCACACCCCCGACACCTCCGGTGGGGTGATGCGGCGGGCCGGGCGGATGGGGCGGAAGGCGTTGTCCGGGACGACGGCGCAGACGGAGTCGGTGACGACGCGGGACGTGGAGCGGCTGCGGTGGTCGCCGTCGGATCTGGCGCACGCGTTGCCGGCCGGGCACGCGGTGGTGTCGTTGACGGCGGTGTCGGGGGAGCAGGTGCCGCCGCTGCTGGTGGACCTGCGGGGGTGAGCCGGGGGTGAGCCGGGGGTGAGCCGAGGCGCGGTTGGCGGGGCCCTGGGGAAGTCGCCTTCGAGGTGGATTCGGCAGTGCCGGTTGTCCGGAGCGTCCATAATGAGGGGGGAGGACCCTCACGTGCTCCCGCCGCCCCACTGCCCTCTCCTCGCCCGGCCGCAACGGCGCGGTCAGGTCGACCCCCCGAAGGTGCCATGCCCCCCACACTCGCCTCCGTCGTCCGCAACAGTTCGCTCCACCTGACGGTGCTCGCCGGGGCGGACCACTTGGAGCGGCCGGTCCGCTGGGTGCACACCAGTGAGCTGGACGACCCGACGCCCTTCCTGGAGGGTGGCGAGCTGCTGCTCACCACCGGTATCAAGCTGGGCCGCACGGCGGCGCAGCTGCAGGCGTACGTGCACCGGCTGGCCGATGCCGGGGTGGTCGGGTTGGGCCTGGGGGTGGGCCTGTCGCACACCGAGGTGCCGCAGCCGCTGGTGGACGCGGCGCAGCAGCGGGGGCTGCCGCTGTTGCGGGTGCCGGAGCCGACGCCGTTCATCGCGATCAGCAAGGTGGTGTCGGCGGCGCTGGCCGCGGAGCAGTACGAGGCGGTGACGACCAGCTTCGAGGCGCAGGAGGAGCTGACCCGGGCGGCGCTCGGCAAGGACGGCACGACGGCGGTGGTGCGTCGGCTGGCGGCCCGACTGGGGGGCTGGGCGGCGCTGTACGACGGGTCGGGTGCGCTGTCGGTGGTGGCGCCGGACTGGGCGGCGCGCCGGGCGGGGCGGCTGGCGGCGGAGGTGGACCGGCTGCGTCGGCGGCCGGCGCCGTCGAGTGCGGCCCTGCAGGGGCGTTCGCCGGGGATAGACACCGCGGACGAGGACTACGTGGTGGTCCAGTCGCTGGGGGCGGACCGGCGGGCCCGGGGTTTCCTGGCGGTCGGGACCGAGGACCGGATCACGCCGACCGAGCGGTACGTGCTGAACGCGGCGGTGGCGCTGCTGACGCTGACCCTGGAGCGTTCCCGCGAGCTGCGGCAGGCCGAGGAGCGGATGGGCGCGGCACTGCTGCGGATGGTGCTGGCGGGCGAGGTGGCGACGGCCCGGCAGGTGGCGGTGGGGCTGTTCGGCGGTCTGCCGGAGGGGACGATACGGGTTCTGGTGGCCGGGACCGGGCCGAACGCGGACGCCGCGGAGGCGTTGGTGGAGCTGGGGGACCGGGCCGAGCAGGCGGGTTCCCGGGTGGGCGAGAAGCTGCTGGTGGCGCGGGAGGACGGCGCGCACGGGCCGCGGCTGATGGTGCTGGCGCTGGACAACGGCGCGGTGCACCGGGCCTGTCTGGGGGCGGTGGAGGAGCACGAGGGGCTGTCGCTGGGCGTGTCGGCGCCGGCCGCGTTGGAGGACGCGGGGACGGCGCACGCGCAGGCGGAGCGGGCGTTGGCGGTGGCGCTGCGCGGCGGCCGCCGGTCGGTGGACCACGAGGAGGTCGGTGCGGGTTCGCTGCTGCCGCTGCTCGGGGAGGACGCGGTGACGGCGTTCGCGGAGGGCCTGTTGCGGCCGCTGCGCGAGCACGACCGGACGGCGCGCGGTGACCTGGTGGCCTCGTTGCGGGCCTGGCTGTCCCGGCACGGGCAGTGGGACGCGGCGGCGGCGGACCTGGGGGTGCACCGGCACACGCTGCGCTACCGGATGCGCCGGGTCGAGGAACTGCTGGGCCGTTCGCTGGACGACACCGACGTGCGGATGGAGCTGTGGCTGGCGCTGCGCTCCGGCGAGGAGTAGCGGAGCGGCGGCGGTGGAGCGGACGGAGCGGACCGCCTGGCTGGACGTGGTGGAGTGGCCCCGGAACGGAACGCTCCTAGTCGGCCAATCCGGTCGGCCCGCCGTCGCACCTACCCTCGGGTTCGGGTCCCACGCCCGTGGGCCGTACGACGACGAGGAGAGGGCCGGTACCACGGTGACCACCACGTACGATTTCTGGCTCGCCGGCCGCCGGGCGAGCGGTGACGCCGACTTCGAGGTGCACAACAGCTGGGACGGCCGTCTGGTCGGCAAGGTCGGCATTCCGACCGAGGCCCAGGTCGAGGAGGCGCTGGACGCCGCCGTGGCCGCGCTGCCGGTGTTCGCCGCCACTCCGGCGCACCAGCGGGCCGCCGCTCTGGACCACGTGGCCAAGCGGCTGACCGAGCGCACCGAGGAGCTCGCCCAGCTGATCACCGCCGAGAACGGCAAGCCGATCAAGTGGGCCCGCGGCGAGGTCGGCCGCGCGGTGTCGGTGTTCCGCTGGGCCGCCGAGGAGGCGCGCCGCACCAACGGCGAGACCATGCGGCTGGACACCGACCCGGGCGGCGTGGGCCGTTTCGCGGTGGTGCGCCGCTTCCCGCGCGGTGTGGTGCTGGGGATCGCCCCGTTCAACTTCCCGCTGAACCTGGTCGCCCACAAGGTCGCCCCGGCGATCGCGGTCGGCGCCCCGATCATCCTCAAGCCGGCCCCGGCGACCCCGCTGTCGGCGATGGTGCTGGGCGAGATCCTGGCCGAGACGGACCTGCCGGTCGGCTCCTGGTCGATCCTGACGGTGCCGAACGACCGGATGCCGGCGCTGGTGCAGGACCGCCGGGTGCCGGTGATCTCCTTCACCGGTTCGGACAAGGTCGGCTACCAGATCATGGACTCGGTGCCGCGCAAGCACACCACCCTGGAGCTGGGCGGCAACGCCGCGGCCGTGGTGCTCGCCGACTGGTCCTCGGAGGCCGACCTGGACTGGGCGGCCACCCGGATCGCGATGTTCGCCAACTACCAGGGCGGCCAGTCCTGCATCTCGGTGCAGCGGGTGATCGCCGACGCGTCGGTGTACGACGCGCTGGTGGAGAAGGTCGTGGCGAAGGTCGGCGCGCAGGTCACCGGTGACCCGAACGACGACGCGACGGACGTCGGTCCGCTGGTCGACGAGAACGCCGCGAAGCGGGTGGAGTCCTGGGTGGACGACGCGGTCGCCAAGGGCGCCAAGGTGCTCGCCGGCGGGACCCGCGAGGGTGCGACCTACACCCCGACGGTGCTGGCCGAGCTGCCCGCCGACGCGATCCTGGCCAAGGCCGAGGTGTTCGGCCCGGTGCTGTCGCTGCACCGGGTGGAGGGCGTGGAGGAGGCCTTCGCGGCCGTCAACGACTCGCCGTTCGGTCTGCAGGTGGGTGTGTTCACCCATGACCTGCAGACCGCCTTCCGGGCCCACCGGGAGCTGGAGGTCGGCGGTGTGATCATCGGCGACGCGCCGTCCTACCGGGCCGACCAGATGCCGTACGGCGGCGTCAAGGACTCCGGCGTCGGCCGCGAGGGCGTCAAGTACGCGATGGACGACTACACGGTCGAGAAGGTCCTGGTCCTCACCGGTCTGGACCTCTGAGCGACCTCTGAGCGACCTGGGAACGACCGGGGAGCGAGACCCGACGGTGCGGCCCGGGGCCGCGACTCGACGGCGGGGAAGGGCCCGGTCCGCACGGACCGGGCCCTTCCGGCGTTCCGGAGCCCGTCCCGGGCGGGGCCCCGGACAGGACACAATGGGCGCATGACTTCGCTCGCCCACCCGCAGCTGCGTTTCACGCCCACCGTGGCGGACCCCTCCGGCCCCCGGGAGCTGGTGATCCTCGGTTCCACCGGTTCGATCGGCACCCAGGCCATCGACATCGTGCTCCGCAACCCGGACCGGTTCCGGGTGGTGGCCCTGTCGGCGGCGGGCGGCCGGGTGGAGCTGCTGGCCGAGCAGGCGCTGCGGCTGGGCGTGCACACCGTGGCGGTGGCGGACCCGGCGGCCGAGCCGGCGCTGCGGGAGGCGCTGGCGGCGAAGGCGGCGGGCCGTCCGCTGCCGGCCGTGCTGGCGGGTCCGGACGCGGCGACCGAGCTGGCCGGGATGGAGTGCCACTCGGTGCTGAACGGGATCACCGGTTCGATCGGCCTGCGGCCGACGCTGGCCGCGCTGCGCGCGGGCCGGGTGCTGGTGCTGGCCAACAAGGAGTCGCTGATCGTCGGCGGTCCGCTGGTGAAGGCGGTGGCGAAGCCGGGCCAGATCGTGCCGGTGGACTCCGAGCACGCGGCGCTGTTCCAGGCGCTGGCCGGTGGCACCCGGGCGGAGGTCCGCAAGCTGGTGGTGACCGCGAGCGGCGGCCCGTTCCGGACCCGGACCCGGGAGCAGCTGGCCGGGGTGACCCCGCAGGACGCGCTGGCGCACCCGACCTGGGCGATGGGCCCGGTGGTCACGATCAACTCGGCCACCCTGGTCAACAAGGGCCTGGAGGTGATCGAGGCGCACCTGCTGTACGACGTGCCCTTCGACCGGATCGAGGTCGTGGTCCATCCGCAGTCGGTGGTGCACTCGATGGTGGAGTTCACCGACGGCTCGACGCTGGCGCAGGCCAGCCCGCCGGACATGCGGATGCCGATCGCGCTGGGTCTGGGCTGGCCGGACCGGGTGCCGGACGCCGCTCCGGGCTGTGACTGGACCGAGGCCGCGACCTGGGAGTTCTTCCCGCTGGACGACGAGGCCTTCCCGGCCGTCGAGCTGGCCCGTGAGGTGGGCACCCTGGGCGGAACGGCGCCGGCGGTGTTCAATGCCGCGAACGAGGAGTGCGTGGAGGCCTTCCTGAAGGGCCGCCTCGCCTTCACCGGAATCGTGGACACTGTTGCCAAGGTCGTGGCCGAGCACGGACAGTACGACGGCCGGGCGGCGTCGGCGGGAACTTCCCTGACCGTCGAGGACGTCCTGCACGCGGAGGACTGGGCGCGCGCCCGGGCCCGCGAGCTGGCGGCGGGCTGACGGTCCGGACCGCGGCGTCGGGACGCCGGTGCCCCGCGCGCCGGCGGGCCCCGGGGCGGCAGGATCGCGGTACGACGAGACGATGAGCGGAGCGGCATGACGGAGGACCAACGGTGGCAACGGTTTTGACGGTGGTCGGCATCCTGGTCTTCGTGGTCGGGCTGCTCGTCTCGATCGCCTGGCACGAGCTCGGCCACCTCTCCACGGCCAAGCTCTTCGGCATCCGGGTGCCCCAGTACATGGTCGGCTTCGGCCCGACCATCTGGTCGCGCCGCAAGGGCGAGACCGAGTACGGCATCAAGGCGATCCCGTTCGGCGGGTACATCCGGATGATCGGGATGTTCCCGCCGGGCGAGGACGGCCGGATCACCAAACGCAGCAGCTCGCCCTGGCGGAGCATGATCGAGGACGCCCGTGAGGCCTCCTACGAGGAGCTCCAGGAGGGTGACGAGGACCGGCTGTTCTACACCCGCAAGCCCTGGAAGCGGGTCATCGTCATGTTCGCCGGGCCGTTCATGAACCTGGTCCTGGCGTTCGGGCTGTTCCTGACGGTGATGATGGGCTTCGGCGTCAGCATGGCGGTGCCGACCATCGGCTCGGTCGCCCAGTGCGTGGTCAAGGCCGGCCAGCCCACCGACACCTGTCCGGCGGACGCGCCCAAGACCCCGGCCAACGAGATCGGCCTGCGCCAGGGCGACAAGGTGCTCTCCTTCGGCGGCGACCGGATCCGCGACTACGACCAGCTCCAGGCGGACATCCGGAAGTCGGCCGGCCAGCAGGTCGCGATCGTGGTGGAGCGGGGCGGCCAGCAGCTGACCTTCACGCCCACCATCGCCGTCAACGACGTGCAGAAGTACGACGGCAACGGTGTGCCGGTGAAGGGCCAGACCGTCCAGGCCGGCTTCCTCGGATTCACCCCGAAGACTGACACCGTCCAGCTCGGTTTCGGGCAGTCCGTCGACCGGATGTACGACATGGCCGAGAACGGGGTGCGGTCGCTGGCCGCCCTGCCCGGCAAGATCCCCGGCCTGTGGAACGCCGTGGTCGGCGACGCCCCGCGCGACCCGGACTCGCCGATCGGCATGGTCGGCGCGGCCCGGGTCAGCGGTGAGGTGTTCACCCTGCACGAGTCGGCCACCCAGCGGATCGCGATCTTCGTGAACCTGCTGGCCGGCATCAACCTGTCGCTGTTCCTGTTCAACATGCTGCCGCTGCTGCCGCTGGACGGCGGCCACATCGCCGGAGCGGTCTGGGAGTCGGTCCGCCGCCGCTTCGCACAGATGTTCCGCCGGCCGGATCCGGGGCCGTTCGACGTCGCCAAGCTGATGCCGGTCGCATACGTCGTGGCCAGCATCTTCATCGGATTCACCCTGCTGGTGATGGTGGCCGACCTGGTGAACCCGGTGAAGATCGGCTAGGACGTTCGGGTACGGCGGGTGTGCTGGGCGCCCGGACCGTGCCGTACCGTGGAGGCCGGGTGCGCGATACGTCCGCGCGCCCGGCCCCGGCCGTCCCAACGGCGGGGCGGACGACCACACCTCAACCCCGGGGAACCCTGCGCACATGACCGCGATCTCGCTCGGTATTCCGTCCCTGCCGCTCAAGCCGCTCGCCAAGCGCCGCTACTCCCGGCAGATCATGGTCGGCAACGTACCGGTCGGCGGCGACGCCCCCGTCTCGGTCCAGTCGATGACCACCACGGTCACCGCGGACATCAACGCCACGCTGCAGCAGATCGCGGAGCTGACCGCGTCCGGCTGCCAGATCGTCCGCGTCGCCTGCCCGTCCCAGGACGACGCCGACGCGCTGCCGATCATCGCCAAGAAGTCGAAGATCCCGGTCATCGCGGACATCCACTTCCAGCCGAAGTACGTCTTCGCCGCGATCGACGCCGGCTGCGCCGCGGTGCGCGTCAACCCGGGCAACATCAAGGCCTTCGACGACAAGGTCGGCGAGATCGCCAAGGCCGCCAAGGACGCCGGCGTCCCGATCCGGATCGGCGTCAACGCCGGCTCGCTCGACAAGCGCCTGCTGGAGAAGTACGGCCGGGCCACCCCCGAGGCGCTGGTCGAGTCCGCCCTCTGGGAGTGCTCGCTGTTCGAGGAGCACGACTTCCGCGACATCAAGATCTCGGTCAAGCACAACGACCCGGTCGTGATGATCAACGCCTACCGCCAGCTCGCCGCCGCCTGTGACTACCCGCTGCACCTGGGCGTCACCGAGGCCGGCCCCGCCTTCCAGGGCACCATCAAGTCCGCGGTCGCCTTCGGCGCGCTGCTCGCCGAGGGCATCGGCGACACCATCCGGGTCTCGCTGTCGGCCCCGCCGGCCGAGGAGATCAAGGTCGGCAACCAGATCCTGGAGTCCCTCGGCCTGCGCGAGCGCGGCCTGGAGATCGTCTCCTGCCCGTCCTGCGGCCGCGCCCAGGTCGACGTCTACAAGCTCGCGGAGGAGGTCACCGCCGGGCTGGAGGGCATGGAGGTGCCGCTGCGGGTCGCCGTCATGGGCTGCGTGGTGAACGGGCCGGGCGAGGCGCGCGAGGCCGACCTCGGGGTCGCCTCCGGCAACGGCAAGGGCCAGATCTTCGTCAAGGGACAGGTGATCAAGACCGTTCCCGAGTCGAAGATCGTCGAGACCCTGATCGAGGAGGCGCTCAAGCTCGCCGAGCAGATGCAGGGGGAGGGCGTCGAGGCCGGTTCGCCGACCGTCGTCGCGGCGGAGTGACCGCGGGGCGGTCACGGCGCGGTCCGACCGCGCTCCGACCGCCGGCGGTCCGGACGCGACCGCAGTGAAGTCTTCCGGAAGCGGGGCCGTCCGTTCGCGGACGGCCCCGCGGCCGTAGCCGGGTGGGGCCACGGAGTAGGGTGCGGCCAGAGTCGTCTCAGTGAGGTGCTGTCTCGATGATCGATCGAGGTGTGATGCTCCCGAGCTCCTTCCAGGCCGCCCGGGCGCTGGCCACCACCAGGGTGCTGGAGCCCCCCGACCTCGCGGACGCCCTGGAGATCCTCCACCGCGACCCGGTCGCCAACGCCTTCGTCGCCACCCGGGTCGAGGCCGTCGGGCTGGACCCGTGGCGGCTCGGCGGGGAGATGTGGGGCTGGTACGGCGCGGACGGCGTGCTCGACGCCCTCTGCTACGCCGGGGCGAACCTCGTGCTGGTCAACGCCGGTCCGCAGGCCGTCGCGGCCTTCGCCGAGCGGGCCCGGCGGCAGGGCCGCCGCTGCTCCTCGATCGTCGGACCGGCCGGGCCGACCGCGGCCTTCTGGGCGCTGCTGGAACGGAGCTGGGGGCCCGCGCGTGAAGTCCGGGGCCACCAGCCGCTGTTGGCGACCTCCTCGCCCTCGGCGGAGATCGCGCCCGATCCGCTGGTGCGCCGGGTGCGGCGGGACGAGGTGGAGGCGCTGATGCCCGCCTGCGTGGCGATGTTCACCGAGGAGGTGGGGGTCTCCCCGCTGGCCGGTGACGGCGGGCTGCTCTACCAGGCCCGGGTGGCCGAACTCGTCGCCACCGGACGGTCGTTCGCGCGGTTCACGGAGGACGGACAGGTCCTCTTCAAGGCCGAGGTCGGGGCCGTGACCGAGGGGGCCTGCCAGATCCAGGGGGTCTGGGTGGCGCCGGAGTACCGGGGGCAGGGGCTGTCCGAGACCGGGATGGCGGCGGTGCTGGCGGTCGCGCTGCGCGAGGTCGCGCCGGTGGTGTCGCTGTACGTGAACGACTTCAACCTGCGGGCGCGGGCCGCGTATCGGCGGGTCGGCTTCCGGGAGGTCGGGGCGTTCATGAGCGTGCTGTTCTGAGCGTGCTGTTCTGAGCGTGCCGGGGTTCGCCGGTGTTCCGCCGCTCGTCGGGTTCGGATCTTCGGCCGCGGCACGGGGCGGCTGGTAGTAACGTCCGGGGCATGGATCAGCTGACCGGGGTGACGATCGGGGCCATCGACCTCGCGGACTGGGCGCCGCAGGCGCTGGAGGTCCAGGCGGTGGCGTTCGGGCTGACACCCGAGGAGGTCGCGGTACGGCTGCACATCGTGGGGCGGCACGCCCAGCAGCCCGGGGTGATCGCGTTCGGGGCGGTGAGCGGCGGGCGGCTGGTCGGGTTCGGGTACGGGATGCCGAACCGTCGGGACCACTGGTGGAGCACGGTCATCGAGCCGTACCTCACCACCCAGGGCTACGGGGACTGGCTGGACGACGTGTTCGCGGTCACCGAGCTGCACGTGCTGCCGGAGTTCCAGGGGCAGGGCGTGGGGTCCCGGCTGATCCGGCTGCTGTGCGAGGGCTCGGGGCTGGAGCGCAGCATCCTGTCGGCGATCGACGCGGAGACCCCGGCCCGGCGGCTCTACCGGGCGCTGGGGTACCAGGACCTGGCGCGGGCGGTGCGGTTCCCGGCGACGGACCGGCTGTACGCGGTGATGGGTGCGCGGCTGCCGTTGCGGGGGCCGCGCGACGGGGTCGGGGCGGTCTAGGGCGTGTCCGGCGCCTCGGGGCATCAGCCGGAGAGGTGGCCGGCGAGTTCCAGGTGGAGTTCGGCGTCCTCGCGGCGGTCGGTGGCCAGGGCGCGCAGGGCCAGGTCGACGGCGCGGAAGAGGGCCCAGCCGCGCAGTCGTTCGCGGTCGACGTCGAGGGCGTCGGAGAGCTGGCGGAGCCGACGGCGGACGGCGGCCGGGGCGCCGGGGGAGCCGATCAGGGTGTCCGCGCGGTCCAGGGCGAGCCGGGCCAGGTCGTAGGCGCGTTCGCCGGTCAGCGGGCGCGGGTCGATCGCCAGCCAGGGGGCGCGGTCGGCGGCGAGCACATTGCCGTGGTGGAAGTCCCCGTGCAGCAGGAAGGTTTCCGCGGCGGAGCCGGTCAGGTCCGCGGCGGTGGCCAGGGCCTCGTCGACGAGGGGCCGGGCGGCGGCCGCCACCGGATGGGTCTGGTGCTCCCGGAGCCGCGCGACGGTGTCCGTGACCCGGTCGGCGACGGTGGGCAGCCCGGTGTCGGCGGGCGGCTCCACCCAGAGGCGGTGCAGCAGGCTGGTGGCCTCCAGCATGGCCTTGGACTCGGCGAGGGACCGCAGCGGGATCGCGCCGTGCAGGCGCTCCAGCAGCAGCATGCCCTCGGCGGGGTCGGCGGCCAGCAGCAGCACGGCTCCCCGTCCGGCCCAGTGGGTGAGGGCGGTGTGCTCGTGGGCGGTCTCCGGGGTGACCAGACCGGCCTTGAGGACCGCGGGGGAGAGGTCGTCGCGGTGGACGTAGGCGATCAGGCTGAGGCTGCCGCCGGGGTCCAGGACGTGTTCGAGGGTGAGGTCCCACTGGGTGAGGTGGGTGGTGGCCGCGGCCGGCAGAGCGGACAGCCAGCGGCGGCCGGGCTCGCCGTGGGTGGCGGTGACGGTGGACGTCAGCCAGGTGGGGACGGTGATGTGTGGTGTGGGTCCCGACATGGGTCCATTGTCGGCGAGGTGGGGGGTTCTGGATTTTCGGGGGGCTTTCGGGAGGGTGGGTGAGGCCGGGGGCGGTTCCGGGGGTGGGTGCTCCGGGGGCTGGGTGATTTTCGGACTGCCGACCCTCTCTGCGTATACCCCGCCGCCG
>NZ_JBIVHS010000050.1:0-18833 GCF_044749365.1 Kitasatospora sp. NPDC089509
CTTTCCTCCAGGGGAGTTGACGACGCGTCAGGCGTCCAGCGAGCTGCGGTCGGTGACCGGGCTCATGGCGCGGGCGGCGAGGAACGCGCTGAGGCAGAAGTGCAACGGCGCCCGGGGCCGCCACATGCGCGGTAGCGGGAATGAGTGCCGCAGGCAGAGCTATGAATGCGGCCATGGAGGCCGTCCGTATCTTTCGGTCGCACTCCATGGCGAAAGCGGATTCTGGCATCGAAAACCTCCATATGCGATCTGCGCGTTCGCTTGTCGAAGACACGGCAAGAGCCCTATCCAACGTAACCTCCCACAAGCTATTGCCACCGTTCTGGAAAAGTCCCCACGTGGTCGTGTATCTCGTCTGCCCGGCTGACTTGGCGCAACGTTCGGCTCCACCGTACTGGTGCCGTCGCTAGGCGATAGGGTCTGGGGTGTTGGGCGCGGGGCCTGGCGATGGCCCATTGGCAAGGCTATTTGGCCTTTAGAGATCGAGAAAGCCTTGCTGTTTGTGGGAGCCTAGCGTCAGCTCCATGGACTATCACGAGTTGACGATATAGCGGCCTGCGCTTGAGCGTCCTGGCTTCAGCTCCAGAGGCACGGCAGAGGCACTTCTGATGAGGTTCGAGGGGGTATAGTTCCGCGACACACCCAGCGCACAACCGCCATCCAACACCATAAATCCCTATCCGTCCGGTCTCACCCGCCAACAACACCCCAGCCAACACCTGAATTATGGTGGTCGGCATTGAGGGTTTTGCTGTGCACTACTGAACTTGAAAGCGTGATGTCGGGTCTGGTCGTGCTCAGTCGTCCATGTTCAGGCCCGCACTCGTGAGGCAGCTCTCGATCAGATGGGGGCGATACTGGATCTTCTTGAGGTGCCGCTTGACGGCCTTGGCCAGGTGGTCGACGTTGACGACGGCGAGGTTGCCGATCCCTCGTTTCATCAGCGCCCAGATCCCTTCCCGCGGGTTGAGATCCGCTGCACACAACGTGAGTTGGAAGACGGTGAGCCAATCCGCGCTCGCGGCGATGAACTCCTTCATCTGCGGCATCAGATGAGCGGAGAGGTTGTCCCGGACCAGCACGATCGGGCCACCGAGCTGGGTACGGGCCCGGACGATCAGGTCGCGGTAGTCCTGCCTACTGAACGCCTTCGGCTCGCCCTTCCGGCCCCTGTGGAAGCGGAATTTGTGGATCAGCCTGGACCGTTCACCCTTCTTGTAGCAGGCCGTCCCGGCTACGGAGACCCATCCGGACCCCCTGCCGCGGACGTGGACTACCGGGGTTCGTCCCACTCGGCCCCGGGTTCTGGCACGCGATGGTCTCAGCGACTGGGCGGCTTCATCCTCGAAGGCGAGCCAGGCTCCGCGAGCCGCCGCAGTGCTTTTACCGTGGGCCACACCTCCCGCTTCCACAACTCGACAGCTGACTGGTCGCGTTCGATCGCCCGGCGGGCCGGCTGTTGCCACGACCAGCCGTGGTGCTTGAGCAGGGCCCAGATGCCCTCCACCGTGTAGGTCACGTGGAACAAACACCCGATGAGCGTCTTGATCCTAGGCAGCGTCCAACGCTGGTCCTCCACCCGTGGGCCAGCGGTCCGCGCTCCAACTCGCGCTCAAGCCAATCGACTTGCGCGGCAGTCAACCTCTGCCTTCCCGGCGAGCCCTTGGAGACGACCCCGGCTTCACCAAGCTCCCGCCACCGTCGGCACCAGCGCTCCGCCGACCGCTCCGAGACCCGCAACGCGGCAGCGATCTCCCGAGTCTTCTCCCCCGCCTCGAACCGGGCCACGGCCTGCAGCCGCACCCGCTCCCGAGCAGCCCTCTCGGCGTCGGTCAAGCCGCCGCCCTGCGCGTATCCCACACCCGAGAGCTACCGGGTCCGACCCGTCGCTCGCAGGAGAACGCCCCGGCTTCACCCTTTCAAGTTCAGTAGCCGGTTGCCAGTGAGGACGCGTCTGGATCGAGGGAGCGGATCGCGTCGGAGGTTCCGACCGTCAGAAGGACGTACCGACCCGTTTTCAGATACCCGGGCGAATCACCGGCGATCTTCCGCACCTGCGCCGATCCGTCGACTCCTTCGATCCTGAGCGCGATGCCCTTCTCGAAGCAGCCGATGGTCGCCGTCGTGAACGGCGCCGCAGGGCTCTTGGCCAGCGTGTACGGGCCGGTGAGTACAGACCCTGGGAGCTGCTGGTGATCGTCCGAGAAGTCGGCGCCGACGGCTGGGCGTTGTGCCCCGAACGAGATCGATGCCGTACCGGTCGGCCCTGTGCGCGCGTCCGGCAGGAACGCTGACAGGCAGATGTTGTTCCGGACGGCGAGAACCACATCGGTCTCCGAGATCCGCGCCACACCGAGGACCTTCGCCTGGGCCGTTCCCGGCACGGTGTCGATGCCGGCCTGGACGGACGCCTCCACGGGAGCGGCCGCCAGACCGTCCACGGCGCCGGGGAGGATTCGACGCATATGCCGAATTCTCCTAGTTAGTCCACTGCCTGTAGCAGTACCCCGAACCGTGAAGGGCCTCCCCGCTGCCGACCTTGACACCGCCGCCGATGCGCGTGTCGTAGACGTCGAAGGTGAAGCGGTCGAACATCGGGTAGGCCTCCAGGTGCCCGTACTGACCAGCCGGGACGGCGAAGGCACCCGACTCGGTGTAGGTGGCGGTGTCGGTCACGCTGAACTCGACGCCGGCGGACACCATCCCCGCCGAGATGCCGCCGGTCGCCGACCACTGGCTGGCGATGGCCCGACTCTGGGTCAGCGTCATTGTCATCGGGCCGTTGCCGGCCACGGCATCGAGACGGTCGCGGCCGCAGACATCCGCTGTACCTTCTGAACGTTGCGCGCCTGGAGATACGGATCCCACGCGGTCGTGCTCGTCGACCCTTGAAGCGGAGTGACGACGCCGGGAGTAGCGGCCGGGGGCACTTCCGGGGCCGGCGCCTGACGGTCGATCGTCCAGTGCTCGGGTGCCGCCCCCACCGGAGCCTGCGTGGTGAGCGGTTCCGGCCTCGGAGAGGAGGCCTGTGCGGGGGCTGCCTGGGCGGTGGCACCGCCGAACGCGAGTGCCACTGCGGCGAGAGCGGCGACGCCACCGACACGTACCGTGTTGCGGTTCAAATACTCTTCCTTTGCGTCATGCACAAAGCGGGGCGGCGCCAGGCGCTGCTTGTGGAGCCGTCGGCTTGGACACTTACGGCCCCTGTGCATGCGCACCCGGCGCCGCCCCCGTGTGGATGGACTTACGAGCGGGCTCGGCCCCGAGTCGTCGGGGCGTCGCCGCTCAGCGCCTAGTTAATCCGTGCTCCTGACAATCAATCAAGAAATTCCCAAGGCCACGGGGTGCCTCCCGGCCAGCACCCCCCATGCGGCGGGGCCAGCCCCATACCGCTGGACTTGCTGCCTGACATGCGTTCTCCGCGAAGGAGAACACGATGGACGCCTAGATGCAGCATCGAATTCCAGCCGCTCTCCGCCCAGTTGTCTGGCCGGAAGGCGGATCGGCTGGACACCCCGCCACCGGTCACCAGGCCCTTCCCCCGAAGATCGATCGGGTGCGACTGGCTATCCTCGGGACCGCGCCGGTCAGATACATGGCGCCGGGGCGGTCGGGTCGTGCGCAGCCGACCGGATCTGACGCAATGGGGCGCCAAGGTGGGGGTCGAACGTGATCCGGGTTGTGGTGGTGGACGACGAGGCGTTGATCAGGTCGGGCTTCTCCCTGATCCTGAGCGCCGCCGACGGCATCGAGGTGGTGGCCGCGGTCCCCGGCGGGCAGGCGCTGGAGGCCGTCGCCGCCCACGCCCCGGATGTGGTGCTGCTGGACATCCGGATGCCCGACGTCGACGGTCTGACCGTCCTGCGCCACCTGACCGAACTCCCGGAGTCGCCCGTCGTCGCGATGCTGACCACCTTCGACGCCGACGAGTACGTCGCCCAGGCCCTGCGCACGGGCGCCTCCGGCTACCTCCTCAAGGACACCGACCCCGACGACCTCGCCCCCGCCGTCCGCTCGCTGTACGAGGGCGCGGTCGTACTGGCCCCGAAGGTCGTTCCGACCGTGGTCGACGGCTACTTGCGCCACCACCGTGGGCTCGATTCCGCGGCTGCTGATGTCTCCATGCTCACCGGATGGGAACGCAGGGTCCTCCGTGGTCTGGCTCAAGGGCTCTCCAATGCCGAGATCGGGGCGCGACTGCACCTGAGCGCGGGTACCGTCAAGGCCCACGTTGGCACGCTCCTGGTGAAGTTGTCGGTGGCTAACCGTGTGCAGGCCGCCCTGTGGGCGCAGCGGGCCGGTGTGCTCGCCGAGGACGGGAACCTGTGAGCTGGGCTGGTCGGACTGCGCGTATGTGGGCGTGCATGCGGGCCGTGCGGTCGTTGCCGCCGTGGGCGGTGGACGGTTTGCTGGTGTCGGCGGCGCTGGTCGATGCCCTGGTGAACGCCGAGAGGGTGCACCTCGTGGACGGGAGCCATTCCCACATGGAGGTCTATCTGGACCCGAAGATGACGATGGTGGGCACTGCGGCCGCGCTCCTCCTGCTGCTGCGCAGACGGTGGCCGGTCCTGGTGTTCATCGTCCTGCTCGCAGTGAGAGTCACGACAACTCACTACGGCATGCTGGCACTGCTGGTAGCCGGCTTCACTCTTGCTGAGCGCTCGTCGCGGGGGGCACTCGGCGCCGCGGCGCTGTACGTGGGCGTGACCAATCTCTACGAGTACTACCGTATGTGCGAGCTTCCGGCGGACCTCGTGGTCGGCCCGCGGTTCTCCGTTAACCAGCTGTACGGCACGGTCTTCGGCGCCTGCGCGATGAGCGCGCTGGGGCGGCTGGTCAGCAAGCGCAGGGAACTTGCCCGGAGCCTTTCAGAGCTTCACGAGGCCCAGGAGCACGAGCGTGAGCTGCACGCGCAGGCCGTGCTGGCGCGAGAACGGGCGCAGCTGGCGCGGGAGATGCACGATGTGGTCTCCCACCAGGTGAGCCTGATCGCGGTGCGGGCCGGTGCACTCCAGGTCGGCGCTGATGGTGCCGACACCCGGGAGGCGGCGCGCACCATCCGCAAGCTGAGCGTGACCACGCTGGACGAACTGCGGCATATGGTCACCCTGCTGAGGGCCTCCGGCAGCCGGGACACCGAGATCAGCCCCCAGCCCACCGCAGCACAGCTCGCGGACCTGGTGGCGGGCAGCAGTCTGGACGCCCGGCTGGTGGGTGAGGTACCCGACGACACCAGTGCCACCGTCCAGCGTGCCGTCTACCGGATCGTCCAGGAGGCCCTGACCAACGTACGCAAACACGCCCCGGGCGCCAGTGTCGTGGTGGAGATCAACCAGGAGGGTCGGGGGCTGGAGGTGACCGTGACCAACATGCCCGCGACCAGACCGGAACGGTGGCTACCCGGCTCCCGCACCGGAATAATCGGTCTCCGGGAGCGGGCCGAGAACCTCGACGGCACTCTGAACCACGGCCCCACCTCCGACGGCGGCTACCGGATTCATGCCACACTGCCCAACCGACGACACTGACGGACAGTCGGCAGTCGCTGCCGACGACGAAGCCGAAGCTACCCGCGGGTGCTCTGGCCGGAACTTGTCAGCAAGTACGTGAGCCAGTGCAGTCGCAAGCGCTCATGTTCCCGTCGTGGCTGGTCCTTCTCTGGCGCCGGCGCACCCGGCAACGGTGGCAATGCGAAGGTGCCGGACATGACGGACCGACGTCATGCTCAAGAGGCCGAGAGGCTACATGCTTCGTGTTTCTTGCGGCGCACGAACTAGCCCTCGGTCGACTGGCGCTCAGTGCCTTGCGGTCGGGCAATCCGGCGCGCACCTTGTAGCCGCCTTCGGAGGTAGGGCCGACTGCCCTCGCGCCGTGGGGCGGATGCTCCGCCCCGAGAGGGTCGATCCGGTGGGGTGCGACGACCCGTGAGCACCGTGCCACTGATGGCGGTAGCAAGGTGTCGAAGGTGGTCAGCATGGCTACGACGGGCGGTTTCGGGGGCTCGGTCAGGCGGTGCAGGACGGATGCTCTTATTGATGTCAAGCAGCGGTGGTGAGCTGCTCGGTGGTGATGCGTGTGGTCAGGACCTGGTAGATCCCTCGGGCGATGAACCGCTTGAGGCCGCGGATGATCTCCTTCTTCGAGAGGACTTCGGTGGTCCTGCGCTGTGTGTACTGCTTGGTGCGTTCGTCCCAGCGCAGGCGGCATAGGACGATGCGGTAGAGGGCCGCGTTAGCGCCTCGGTCACCGCCTCGGTTGAGGCGGTGGCGGTGGGTGCGGCCGGAGGAGGCGGGCAGGGGCGCGACGCCGCAGAGCATCGCGAAGGCCGCCTCGGAGCGCAGGCGCTCGGGGTTCTCCCCCGCGGTGACCAGTAGCTTCCCGGCGACGTCGGCGCCGACGCCCTTCAGGGCGAGCAGGGCCGGGGCGATGTCGGTGACCAGCGGGGTGATGATCTCTTCCAGCCCAGCGATCTCCTCTCCGAGACGCTGGTGACGGCGGGCAAGGGTCCGCAGCGCCAGCCTGGCGGCGACGACCGGTTCGCCGGCCCGCTTCCCGTCCGGGCGCCAGGCGGCGCACGTGACGATCAGCTGCCGGTCTCCCAGCTCCCCCGGTGCGGCCCGCAGTTCTTCCGGAGCGGTGATGATCAGCGTCTTCATCTGCCGTGCCACGTCGGCATGTTGGTGCACCGCGCTGCGGCGGTCCACTCGCGGGCTCCGCAGGACCTCTACCCGGCTGTCGCGCTGCTTGGGTATCCCCGTGCGGCGGGCGGACAGGACAGTGATGGGGCCTCTGGCCAGGCTCTTATGAAGTCACGCAAGCCGGGTCGGTAGATACACACGAGCGGCTCCCGGACCGGGCCGACAGGCCCCGTTGAGGACCCGAGGTCAGTCAGGCGGTGGGTCAGACGCCGCCGGGAGACGCTCGTGAACATCCTCACTGTCAGGCGGGCAGGATGGTCAAGCCGTCGATGTCGGGCATGTAGATGTCCAGCAGCAGCACGTCTGGCGCGAGCGCGGCAATGGCCTCCAGCGCTTGCTCGCCGGGGATCGCGGCCACCACTTCAATGTCGTCAGCGGCGTTCAGGATCAGGCTGAAACCTGTCCGGCTCAACGCCTCGTCGTCCACCACTGCAACCCGGATCACGCTCGGTCTCACCCCTGTGGTGCTGTTCCTCTGAGGTCTGGCCGACCGTTCAGAGCCTGCCCGTCCCCAGCGCCGCGAACCTGCGGGCGCCGCCCCAAGAACAACCGGGTCGCACCCAGACCGGCCGGTCGACAACCTAGTATCTGATGTTCTTTCATCCTGGCAGGGTGGGTGGATCGTCTCGCCACCTGGCCAGACCGTGGCCCGGGGCGTGGCCGAAACACGACGCCATGCCACAGCACCCATGACTCCGCACCGTAGGAACCCAAAGACCATAGGGCAGGACTGGACTGCAGGAGGTCAACCCGCCAGGTGGGGGGCGATGGCCGGAAACAGCTCCTTTGCCAGCACGGCGCCGCAGTAGATCCCTTGATGAGTTGTCAGGATGACGGCTTAACTATGTGCCAAGCGACGAGGCACCCTAGCCATACGGAACTGGATCCGCTCTCGAAATTCTTTCCACAGGGGCCGAAGTCAGGCGTACAGGAGGGCCGCAAAGGTCCAATCCGACGGCTCAATGGACAGCGACAGGTTCTGCGCCCTCCACGCCATTACGTACAGGAGACGTATTTGAACCCTTACATGACAAGCGTTGCTGGTGTCGCGGCCCTAGCGGTCATGCCTCCTGCATGCGGAGGTGCCGCCGCCCAGGTAACGCCTGTGAAGGCCCCTCGTCATAACAGCGGAGAAGCTCAGCCCCCTTTCGGGCTTGGGCCAGAGGATGATTGCAGCCTTCCGAAACTCCGGGGCTCTGCGGGGGCCAATAAGACCGCGTCGAACCACTCGACTCAGCTTGCTGCTGCACACGACCGCCGGGCCCCGCCCAAAGGGTTGCACGACCGAGCTGGATCCGCTTCGTCACAGGATGCCGACAGCGGGGCTTGAACATCAGCGTTGTGATCGACCGGCTTCCGATGAAGGGCTGAGGCTGGGGCTGGCTACTTTTCGTGCGGGCGCTCCGGACACGGTCTGCCGGCCGCTTCCCACCGCGTTCTTAGTCGGCTCCTGACGCCTGAGATTCGTTGCCTGCCCAGGCGTGCTATCTGGCCGGGCATCGCTCGATGCCCTCGCGCGACCTGGAACGGTTTTCTGCACGACGATGCTCAACCAGTGGACGGCGGCTTGGACGTGTTCAGCCTCGCCGCGCCGTTCCGGGGTTCTGGGTTGTTCCGAGCTGCAGCGGGAAGTTCCGGTGAGACCATGCGTCCAGAACATTCTTTCAGTAGGCCGTATCTGGGGGTTCGCCGATACGGCTCGACCTTCACCGCACAACTTACTAAGGAAAGCTGGCTTGGCAGGGCACCCACTGAAATCGCTTCGAACGGTCCTTGGCTTGAGTCACACCACATACGCGAGACTTGTGGCCAAGACCCATGCGGATCTGGGATTCGGCCACATGGCCGCACGGCGTGAGAAGGTCTCGCGATGGGAGTCCGGCCGTGTGGTTCCCTCGCCCACGACCCAGCTGGCGATCGCGCACATCCACCATGTGCCTCATGAGGAGGTGGTCAGGCGGAGCTGGCCCGACTGGCTGGCCTTGGCCGTGCCTCATGCCACCCTGGCCGACCAGCCCTGGACTCCGATGGGCACCCGGACATTCCTGCATCAAGCCGACCGAGTCCCAGCGACGCAGGCACCTCGCCAGCTAGCCCTCACCGGCCGCGCTCTGGCAGAATTCGCACACAGTCTGGTGGCTGGTGTCGTGAGGCCCCTGGCGTTCAGCAGAGAGGGACTCGCTGTCACTGTCGAGACACTGGCTCTCATCGAGGCCCGGGTAGATGCCCTCAGGCAGATGCAGTTCAAACTCACCCCTACAGCACTCCGCCCCGCGATCCGCGGGGAGTACCGTCTGCTCACCGCCCTGCTGGCTGAGGGCGGTTACGGCAAAGGCACTGGAATCCGTCTGCTCGAACTCGTCATGCGCACCGCTGGGCTGGGCGGGGCCATCGGCTGGAACCTTGCGGAATACGCCGATGCGGAGTCGTACTATCTTGCAGCGGTCCGAGCTGCGGCAGCCACCGGGGTTTCGGATGCAGCCTCCGCCTTCCTCGGGAACCTCGCGCTGGTCCACGCGCACGCTGGCACTCCGGGAGAAGCCCTCGGTCTCATCGAGGCGGCGCGAACGATCACGCCTTCCCCATCCCCCCGTCTCCGGGCGTTCCTCCAGGCCAGGCAAGCCCGTGCTCATGCCAGCCGATTCGAGACCGACGCCGGTACCCGTGCGTTGGACCACGCCGCCGCAACTCTGGCCTCGATCCCCGCGCACCACGATGTCTTCCTCCAGCCGTTCGTGGGAGAGATAGGGGCCGACTGGTTGGCTCTCACTGCCGGCACTGTCTGGCAGCACATGGGGCACGCCGAGCGAGCGCTGGAACACTTTTCGCTGGTCCTGGACAAAAGCTCACCGGGCCATACCCAGGGGACGGACTTTCCGTTCTCGGCCCGGTACCTGCTGTCCATAGCTGATGCCCAACTGACCCTGGGATACACCGAATCCGCCACCACACATGCCCACTGGGCAGAGCAGCTGTTCAGCGGGATCCCTCCTGCTCTACGGCATGAGCTCCGACAGGGCTCCAAAGCAAGCAGCGCTGGACCGAAGGCGAGTGCCCACGGGCCGCGGATGGGGGCGGGTTGACCCGCTACGGGATGTAAGCGTCAGGAAGATCTCCGGATGCAGGAGGCCAGCCTGTTCGAGCAGGCGCCGTCGACCTCGGCTAAAGCTTGTTGCAGAAGTCTGGTTGCCGGCAGATCTGTCTGTGGCCTGGCCTGCTGGTTCGTGCGGTTCGGGCGAGGTTGTGCATGTGGGCGACGGCCTGCACCGCGTGGTGCAGGCCGTCGCTTTTCTGTCGGCAGTCGCGGAGGATCTTGTACGGAGAGTTGCGTACGTCGATACCGTTGACCAGGCACTTCCTGGACAGCATGCACTCCTCCAAAGCGCCCTCCAGGTTGACCACCTGGAAGGTGGCGTTCGGGGTGCGTACCGCGATCCCGCCTGCCAAACCACCACGGCCCTGGGCCGTAGGGACGTCGGTTAGCGAGAGATTACCCGTGCCGGACCGCACAGGGAACCGCGCCGCCGAACCGTGAGATTCCCTGACCGGCTGAGCCGGCGCCACGGCTTCGACCATCGCCTGGAACCGGCCGACCCGGGCCCTGGCGTCCGGAGTCCAGCGGACCTCGACCCAACCGTCGCTGACCGTGCCCCATTTGTCATCTACAGCAGCGCCGCACGCGGTGCTGGCGAACTGAGCCAGCAAGGGCGCGGCCATCGCGGCACCCAGGACCATTCGTCGCGTTGTGCTCATCGGTACGCGGACCGAGCCTCTGGCGGTCGGTCGGCGACGGTATGGGGGGTGATCTGGGCGAGATAGGCGGCCAGGTCGATGCCCTCGCGGGCTGCGTCACGCCATTCCATGTGGCCACGTCGGTCGAGGTCCGCCCCTAGGGTGGACCCGACGGGGTAACCGCCTGTGCGGCCGAGCCAGTCCAGCATCCCGTGTCCGGTGTAGAGGTCCGGTTTGGCCGGCTAGTGGTACCTCTGGTGCGCGATGGTGACATAGGCATTCTCCGCGAACCGGGCGATGCCTTCCGCGAGTTCATAGAAGACACTGTGGGGTGCGGCCGTGGGGCAACCGTCGAGCCGGTGGGCGCGGATCGCCTGGAACGTCGCGATGTCCGGGCTGTCGGGGCGCTCTGGTCGTACGGAGGCCACACCCAGCGCTGCGTTCTCGGTGTCACGTGAACGGCTGCGGTGGAAGCTTCCAGCCGGGCTGAACCGTGTAGTGGAAGCTCTCATGGACGACTACACGGTGCCCGGGCCAGGCGGAGAAAACCGATGGGCTGTACGAGAACCAACGGGCTTCTTCTCCGCACAACTGGTAGACCGGTGTCGAGGCGAACGTCCGCCGCCACCGGCTGGCCCCGCAGGCCATCGCCCCTGGCCGACGGGGCCTTCACGATTCCTGACCAGACATCGGTGCACTCTGAGACCCTGATCCGTCCGGCAGAGGGAGGCCGAAAGAAGAGGGAGACATGGCGGATCCGGATAACCCCGTTGTTGGCTCCACCAGCTCGGGCGGCTCGCACCGGATTTACGCAGCTGCACTGCCTGCACGGAAGCCAACGAGGTACTCGAACGGGCTGACCTGGGTGGCCGAGGTGCTACAGATGAGCCAGGACGAGCAGGATCGCATGCGCGACCTACTCAAATCCCCCTGCCCCTCGCATGACCTCCGCCACAACACGACCCAGGCCCTCGGTGGTGGCGCCGCCGCATGCTAAGTTCCTGCCCCAGGCCGGAACTCGATGCGCCGGTAAAGGTCCAGGACCGCGTCCTGTAGGGGCAGTTCCGCCAGCAGCGGCGCCACCGCGGGTCTGGCCCCGCAGTGGTGGCGGATCGCCAGCTCGTGTTCCACACCCTGCCACCACAACCAGGACCAGGCGGTCAGGCTCCGCCATACCTGTGCCTCCCGCTCCAGGCGCCTCACGCGCCCGGCCACAGCCAGCAGATCGGCGGCCACCGCCTCCTCCTGTAGGCGCGGCAGGTCCTCCAGGAGCCGTGCCAAGTCGCCCAGCGGGTCTGCTGACCACGGTGCCCGGGCCCGGGCACCGGCCATGAGAGCGCGCACCCAGCCCGCGGCGCACTCGCTGCGTTCCCACGCTCTCCTGGCCTCTCCCAGGTGGACGCGTTGCCTGGCCCGGCAGACGGCCCGACCTGCCCGCGACGAACGCAGCCTCAGCCACCACCACCAGGCGGGTCGGGCCGCGCGGCTGGACCACTCCTGCGTGTACGCCAGATACTCCCGCCGGCGCCCGAGGTCCCGGGCGCGGCGGCGCTGTTCCCGCACGGCGGCGGCCATCGCGGCAGCCGCTTGAGTCAGGTGCGCTACCCGTGTGCGCAGCCGCACCGAGGCCGGCCCGTCCTCGTGGATCGCTTGCTGCCGCAGCGCCCGGACATCGAAGCCCTGGACCGCGGCAAGCCGCCCGGCTGCCCGCACCACGCTGCGCTCGGCCTCGGCCAGCTGGGCATGCAGCTCGGCAATACTGCGGTGGGCGTGCGGGCGCCCACCACGCCAGTCGAGGTCCTCACACCGCCCTGAGCACACGTGGGCTCCACACCCCCGTTCGCCGGACGGTCCCTGCGGCGGGTCCCACCACTGCTCCAGCCCCTCACGGTCCGGGTGGGGCTGGGCCAGGCACGCCATGCGGGCGGACAGGAGGCCGAACCAGGGACCGTGGGCCCAGCGGGCAAGCAGGTCATCCGCGTAGCCGGCCATCTCCCGCTGCACGGCGTCCAGGCGCACCGGGTCGGGCTCCGCATCCCGTGTGAGGCGCTCGGCCTCGGCCTCGGGCAGGACGCCGCTGGCACGGGCGAATTCGACGAATGACCGGCCGTCCTGGTGGCGGGCACGTTCCATCGCGTCGAGCTCGTCCAGCGCACCGTGTGGGGCCAGCCCGGCGGTCGCCAGGTCCTCCAGGGCGAGCTGGGCCAGGGGTTCTTGCGGGGCCTGGGCGCAGGTTAGCAGCCGCCAGACCGTCTCGGCCCGGTCAGTGGGGACGCCCAGTGCGAGGGCTGCCACGCTGCCTGAGGAACGCACGGCGTACAGGTGGGCGCTCTCACCGTGGCGGATGAGGGTGTAAAGAGTGCTCCCGCGCTGCCAGGAGGCCGTGGTGGCGGCGCCGCCCTGCCAGGCATCCCGCAGGTGCGCGCCGAGCAGGTCGGGGCCGAGCTGACGCTCGCTCTCGGGCATGAGCAGCCACGGTGCCTGGCCAGGGCTTTGTCGGGTGGGGCGCCATCGCGGGTCCGGCTCCGTACTTGTGCCGCTGGGCCAGGGCATCAGCTCCGCACCTCGCCGACTTGGTGGAGCGGGCCGGGCACCGCCCTGTCGGACCCTGCATGGGACCCTCTCCGCTCCAGCGGATACCTCACCCGTGTTCCTCCCGTCTGTGTGTCCCGCGTCCTGAGCCCAGCCCTGGCTCGAGTTCAGCCCTGTGCCTGCCGGTGCTCGTAGCCGTCCTCGTCGTCGGCCGCGCCCTCCTGGGTCTGCCGCCCCAGCACTGCGTCCCGCTCCTCGTCACCGACGTCGTCCCGGTTCATGCCCGTTCCTTCCTGTCGTACTTGTTGTCTCGGTACCGGCGCAGCCGGCGCTGGGGCCCGCTACCTTGGGAGGGGAACCGGTCCAGGGCGGGCCGGATCGTGTCCAACAGTGCATCCGGCGCCCCACCACAACACCGTGCTGCGCCCTGCTCCCCCACTCCGCGGGATAGAGGATCCGCAAATTTCGGCGCGTGGGACAGCCGCTCCCGCAGGACTGCGGGGATCTGGTATCGGTACACCGGTCAGGGAATCGCCGAGCGCTGCGTAGTGATCGGTACTGGTTTCAGCACGCGGTAGCAGAGGCCAGCACTGTGAGGGCACCAGTCATGAAAATGGCTGAGCGGTGCATTTTCCCTCGGGCGAACTGAAGTCGTATCGCTATGCAGGACAAGAACCATTGACCGATAGGACTCTATAGGATCCGCACCGTCCCCTCACTGCCCTTGCCCGTGCCTTCTCGATGCCTCTCCAACATGTGCGGGTCCCACCGGTCGTCTGTCCAGCCCCGTTGCCAACGCCACGGGCCCCGGAGTGCCAGTGGATCGTCGCAGTGAGTGGGGCCTTGATCCGCGATCATCGAACGTGGACAACGCGAGAAGCCAGAAATCTGTCACTTCACGACGAAGTGCTCGGCAACACGGCCTGTTTCCCTGAATGCTTCTCTGAGTCACCGGACCGGACGGCCTTGCTTGGCCGAACTCCGGGCGACCGAACACGACTGGGAAACATCCGGATAAGGACTTTCTCTCGAAAGGGCCCCTTCATGCCCCCAGGACAGTTCACACAGGACACCGCTGTCGTATCTCCCGGCTCCGTCTCTGCGACAGCGGCCACAGGCTCCCTGATTCGCTCACAGGTCCCGACCGTACGGACTTCGGCAAAGGTGGGGGTACTGCGGACGCAGGGCGAGTACGCGCTCATCGCCTGCACCCCGATTGCCGCCGGCACCTTGATCTTCACCATCGAGGGCACGCTCACGGACACACCGAGTCGCCACTCGGTCCAGGTTGGCCGGCACGTCCACGTGGACGTGTCCGACGATGTAGGGCAGGAACAGCTCCTCGACGCGTATCCCTGGCGGTTCATGAACCACAGCTGCGAGCCCAGTGCCAGGATCGAAGGACGGCGGGTGTTCGCCATGACGGACATTCTCCGAGGTCAGGAGGTGACCTTCCACTACAACACCACCGAGGCGGTCATGGCATCGCCGTTCGACTGCTCTTGCGGAAGCGGCAGTTGTGAGGGACGCATCGCAGGCTTCACCACTGCGGCGCCGACCCACCGGAAGCGACTGCTGCTGCGGCTGGCGGAGCACCTGGCGCTCGCCTACCCTGCGGTCGCAGCGGACTTTGAAGATATTGCCGACCCCGACATGACACGGCAATGACCCCTTTGGCGACGCGGCAGCTGGACAACGCCGCCCTCACACTGCCCATCCTGTTCGACGCGGCCGTGCGTCGGTGGCCGCGGACCACGGCCCTCGAACTACCACCATCGGACGGCCGACGCCGACAGGCACTGACCTACACCGAGCTCAAGGCCCAGGCGGACACACTGACCACAGCCCTCCTTACGGCCGCCGGGCCCAACAACGTGGTCGCCGTCCTGCTGCCGCGGACAACCCCGTGGTTCTACGCTGCCCAACTCGGTGTGCTTAGGGCCGGTGCCGCACATGTATGCCTCGATCCGGTGTTCCCCGATCAGCACCTGTGCGCCGTCCTCGCCGACTGCCATGCCTCACTGGTACTGACCGACACTGTCGGAAAGACTCGGCTCCAGCAGGCGGGATACGGAGGCCGGCTCCTGGCGATCGACCAGGTCGAAAAGCCGTCACCCGGTCCGTTCCCGGTCTCCGCCGACCCCGACCAACCCGCCTATCTCATCTACACGTCCGGGACTACCGGCAGGCCGAAGGGAGTGATGATCTCCCACCGCAGCATCGTCAGCCTCATCCGCTCTGACATCACGGAATTCGGTCTCCGCCCCGGCGACCGGATCGCGCAGAGCTCCTCCTGCGCCTACGACTCGTCCGTCGAGGAGACCTGGATGGCCCTGGCATCCGGCGCCACTCTGGTCGTGATGGACGACGAAGCGGTGCGCCTCGGACCGGACCTGATGCCCTGGCTGCGATGCGAGCGGATCACCGTCCTGTGCCCGCCTCCCACGCTGCTGCGATCGACGGGATGCACCGACCCGAAACAGGAGCTTCCCGATCTGCGGCTGCTCTACGTCGGCGGTGAAGCCCTTCCCGAAGACATCGCCGCCACGTGGTCGGTGGGCCCCCGCATGGTCAACGGCTACGGCCCGACCGAGTGCACCGTCACCTGCGTGCGCCAGGACATCCGCCCCGGCAAACGGATCGGCATCGGCCACCCCGTACCAGGCATGCGCGCCTGGGTACTCGATGACAACCTTCAGCCCGTTCCCCTCGGTGAGAGGGGCGAACTGTGCATGAGCGGCACAGGGCTCGCCCTTGGCTACCTCAACCAGCCCGAGCTGACGTCTTCCCGTTTCCCCGTCCACCCTCGTCTGGGCCGCCTGTACCGAACCGGGGACGTGGTCCACCGGGAGACGGACGGTGCACTCGTCTACCACGGTCGTGCCGACGCGCAGGTCAAGCTACGCGGCTACCGGATCGAGCTGGAGGCCGTTGAAGCGCATCTCACCCTCGCTCCCGGGGTCCGTGAGGCGGCCTGCCGCGTCCAAGGCCAGGGGCCGGCACAGATCCTCGCCGCTCACATCGTCCCGGCCGATCCCTTCCAGCCCCCACTGCCTGACGACCTCGCCGGCCGACTGCGGCAGGAACTTCCGGCCCACATGGTGCCCGCACGCTTCGGCTTCATCACCGAACTGCCGCGATCCGTCAGCGGAAAGTTACGCCGCGACCGCCTGCCACTCCTGCTTCCTGCGCCCTCGTCTCTCTCGTCCGGTAACCACGAGGCGGCTGCGGCTGATCCTGGGGAAGGCGTGCTCAGGCTGATCGCCAAAACGGCCAGCCAAGTTCTGGGACTCGCCCACGTCGACGCAGACGCGGACTTCTTCACCAGTCTCGGCGGAAGCTCACTGCACGCCGCACAACTCATCTCGGGTCTCCGCGCCTACCCCTCCACTGCCTCGCTCGCGGTGGGCGACGTCTACAAGGCGCGGACCGTACGAGGGCTGGCACAAGTCGCTGAACGGCAGTCCCCCCGCGTCGTCTCCCCCACCGGCTCGGCCTCACCCCCACCTGACGTTCCCGCGCTGGGGAACCCCTTCCTGGCAACCGTGGTCCAGACAGTGGGACTCACCGCCGGACTGCTCGTCGTGTCCGTGCCTGCCTACCTGGTCGGGTTCCGGCTGCTCCCGCTGGTATACGGCATGATCGGTGCGATTCCGATGCTGCTCCTGGCCCCGGTGGTACTGCCGCTGACGCGCCTTCTGCTGGCCCCGGTAGCCGTGCTGGCCGTTGTTGCCGCCAAGCGGGCACTGGTCGGCGTTTACGTGCCGGAGAGCGTTCCGGTGTGGAGTGACAGGGCCGTGAGGATCTGGCTGGTTCGCCAGGCGGTGCGAATCGTGCCGTGGCGGTCCATAGCCGGCACCGAGTACCAATGCATGGCCCTGCGCGCGCTGGGCGCCCGGATCGGCAAGCGCGTTCACATCCACCGCGGAGTGGACCTGTCCCGCGGCGGGTGGGACCTGCTGGAGATCGGCGACGACGTCACCCTCAGTCAAGACGCCGCCGTCCGCCTCGTGAGTCTGGAACAGGGTCAGGTCGTCTTCGGCCCCGTCCTGCTCGGCGACAGGTCCACTCTCGATGTCCGGGCCGGTATCGGCCCGTACACCCACGTCGGGGTGGGCGCCTGGCTGAGTGCACTGTCCTCGCTCCCCGTCGGCGGGCGAATCCCGGCTGGCGAGATGGCGGACGGGGTACCGGCCCGTCCTATCGGCCCGGTACCCCCTGTACCCACGCTCACCCACCCGGGCAGGGAGCTCTCCCCAGCTGTTCACGGGGCCGCGACGCTGCTCGCCCAGGCAGGACTTCAGGCCGTCCTTGCCGCACCGTACGTTCTGTTGGCCATCCTGGCACTCACGCTCGGCGGCTCCGGCGACGAATCATCGGGGCATACGCCGGAAAGTCTCCCGCTGGCACTCTGCTTCGCCGCCGGCGCGTCCCTCGGAGTCGCGTCCTCCCTCCTCCTCCAAGCCCTGACGGTACGGCTGCTCGGCGCGGCCGACCCCGGGGTGATCAGCCGCTGGAGCCCCGGCTACATCCGGATCTGGCTGAAGACCGGCATGGTCGACTCCGCCGGAACGTGGCTCAGTGGAACCCTGCTGTGGCCACGGTGGCTGCGTCTGGCGGGCATGCAGGTCGGCCGGGACTGCGAGGTGAGCACAGTCATCGACGTCGTTCCCGAGCTCGTCCGTATCGGGCAAGGCTCCTTCCTCGCCGACGGCATCTACCTCGGCGGGCCCCGGATCCACAGCGGTACCGTGCGCCTCGCACCTCTGCGCCTCGGCGAGGCGACCTTCGTCGGGAACCATGCTGTGCTCCCCTGCGGCCGCACGCTGCCCGACGGTCTGCTGATCGGTATCGCCACCTCCGCGGGCCACAGTGGCCTGCGGCCTGGCACCTCCTGGTTCGGCCACCCCGCCTTCGAATTGCCCAGGCGCGAGATCATCCAGGCTGACCGGAGCATGACCCACGAACCGTCCGCGACGCGCCGGATCAGTCGGTGGTTCTGGGAGTTGGCCAGGTTCGCCATCCCAGCCGTCCTCGTAGTCGAAGCGGCAGGATGGCTACTCGCGGTCGACACGGCAGGCGCCATAGTGCCGCCTGTGTGGATGCCACTCACCCTCTCGGCGGTCACACTCCTGTGGGCGGCGCTGCCGTGCGGTGCGGTCCTCGCGCTGAAGTGGGCCCTCCTCGGCCGCGTCCGTCCGGCGACCCACGGCCTGTGGACCTGCTGGTGCAGCCGCTGGGACTTCCTCTACGTAGTCTGGGCCGTCGTCGCCAAGCCCTTTCTCACCCCGCTGGAGGGGACCTTGCTGCTGCCCCTGTACCTGCGCCGAATGGGCATGCGCATCGGGAAGCGTGTGGTGCTGGGAGAGGGCTTCGCGCAGGTCGTGGACCCCGACATGATCGAGATCGGCGACGGGGCGACGGTCAGCGCCATGTTCCAGGCACACACGTTCGAGGACAGGGTCCTCAAGATCGCCCGCATCCGGGTCGGTGCCCGCGCCACGCTGGCTACCAACACAGTGCTGCTGTACGGGGCCGTTGTGGGCGAGGGCGCGACGGTGGCCGCGCACAGTGTGGTCATGAAGCAGGAACGGCTGCTCCCCGAACTCTGCTATGAGGGCGTCCCAACCCGGCACCGGAAGGCAGCTCCCGCCTGACCTTCGAAGCGATCGGGGAAAACCTGTTGGGCCGGCCACCGCGACCACGGTGGCCGGCCCAACAGTGCTGGGACCAGTCAGCTCTTAGAAGACATCTCATTTGGAGAGTCTGCGAGTACAGATGAGGGCTGCTGCGATGCTGGCGAAGGCGGCGAAGTGGTCGGCTTTGCGTTCGTAGCGGCGGTGGAGGCGGCGGAAGCCTTCGAGCCAGGCG
>NZ_JBIVHS010000051.1:0-12220 GCF_044749365.1 Kitasatospora sp. NPDC089509
GCGGCCAGCAGGGTTCGGCGGGAGAGCGCGTCCATGGTCACTCCGTTCATGTGGCGTTCGGCTGACGGCCGGCTCGCGTGCTGCGGGGGCGCGGCATGTCGAAGAGGCGCAGCGGACGGTCGTGATCGATCGCCCGATTGACGTAACCGAACCGGTGGGTCGAAACGTCAATGCTGTTCGACGGGTGGGAACGCCGTGCCGGGGCACGGAAACCGGCCCTCACGGTCCATGCCGAAACGCCCTCTCTACGCAGGATCGTCGGGACGGCGTCCAGCAGCGACAGCAGTTGGGTGACGTCGTGGCGATTGCCGCCGGTGGGTGTGACAGCGAGCGGAGGTCCATGGCAATCAACGATCAGGTGGTGCTTGGAGCCGGGGCGGACACGGTCGACGGGCGAGGGGCCAACGTGGTCACCCTTTTGAGAGTTCGGACATGCGAGCCGTCCACGGCGCGGTCGTCCAGATCCAACGCGTCCGCGCGGCGCGGTTCGGTCAGCAGGGTGGAATGCAGGCTCGGCCAGACGCCTGCCTCGGTCCAGTCCCGCAGCTGGCGAGAGCCGCCTTGTCAGGAACACGTATTCACCCGGGATGGCAGTGGCGCCGTTCGGGGGCGGGTGGCAGCAACGGCGCCACCCGCCCCCATAGGTCATCCGGAAAAGATCAGCATGCGCCCGGACACCCTGCCGATCAAGATCGTCGAGCGCAAGGCACGCGGCTCAACTCATTCTGAGGCGATCAGTTAGGTGTTGTCCGAACCGCGCCGGTCCGCTGTCTGCTGTGCGTTCCACTCGAACGACCCGGAGTCGCCATCGGCAATGTCGAGGGCGCCAGGCAGGGCGCGCACCACACCGGTGTCGGTGGCGATCCACGAGTGTTCTGGGTCGGTACTGAACTGTGCGATCTTGCCGTCTTCCGACATGATGAGAAGGTCCACCGACCCATGATCAAGCACTCGTGCAATCGAGCTGGTGTACGCCGGATTGCGCCGGAACCGCTCGAACATGTTCGCCGTATCTCCCGGCTCTATGCCGATGGAGTCCAGCTTGACCGCCGCGGTGAGTCGCTCCGTGGGGTGCATGTCGCCGAGGGTGTTGATCAGATTGCCGAACGTCGCCGAAGCGACGGGCATCTCCGAGGAGGCAGAGGCCTCGGCTAGGGCGACGGCGATCGCCGAGTCGACGAACACGTTGTCAAGCGCCCAGGAGCGATCAGGCAGCGGCAGGACATAGATGTTTTGGTCGGTGCGATTGGCTACGTGCACGTTGTTGTCGGTATCGAGCGTCATACGACCTTCTCCGATCCGGATATACAGGGCGTGATACGTCACACGATGCTGGCTTGTGCAGCCATTCCATCCAGCGACTCACGGAAGCATCCAGCACGCTGGCCACGATGCAAAGCATTTCATCATCTAGTGACACTGAGAATCTTGCGTTTTGTCAAATAGTGATAGGTGGCGATCCCGGCAGCAAGCGGTATACGCAGAGTAGATCCTGATCGCCAGACAGAGAGCTTTTCATCCCCGAGTTGGGCATGCCGGGGTGAATCTGTGCAATTGCCTGATAAGTCTGGGGCGGTGGCTGCATCCGCTGGTGCATGAGATCTATGGGATAGGGGCAGGCTGAGCGCGCTGGGAGGTGAGCGCCGGGAAGCGGCTCGGATACAGGCGGGCTGTTCGAGGGAAAGCCCCGGCCCCTGGAGGTCGCACGGTGGCCGCGATTGATCCAGAAGCCGACCTGCCAGTTGCACCAGCTGTGGCACTATGACGGCGCCGAGGCGCTCGCGCCATGCGCCTGATTGGTCGAGTGGGCTGCGTTGTTAGCCGCTGGGGCAGCAGCCGGTCCAGGGTGCACGAGGTGCCGAAGGAAGTCCGGACCCGATGGAGACTCAGGCTCGAATAGGGCTCTTGGGCGGGCTCGCTGTCGATGAGGACAGATCGGCGGCCCTGACGAGGGTGACGTGACCGTCATGGACATGGAGACGATGACCGTGCGTCGATTTCCCCAGGGCACCAGAGATTCCCGGGCCACCCGATAGCCAGACCGTCGTTCAAGCTGGTCAGGGCTGTCCAGGGTGGCCGTAAGGCCAGCGTGGAGCGCCGCCGAAGGCGCCCTTGACTGACCGGACCAGCCGCATACTCGGCCGTCGAGCGGCCCGGTCACGACCTCAGCCCAGGTGGGGAATTACGTGACGCTGATCATGAAGATCCTGGGGAATTACGTAACCGCTGGCAAGATCAACAAAGCGCTACCAGGACGCTCAGCAGCCGCCACTCCTTGATCAGAAACCTCGCTCGAAACGAGCCATACCCTTCGGAGAAAGACACATGGAAAGCACCCCCTGACTCCCTTCACGGCCGGGGGCATGCGCCTTTAGCATCCTCAAAACCAGCCTGCACGGGACGAGAGAAGAATGACCATGCCGAAGGATGATCCCGTCAAAATAAACCTCCGCCTTGGTAAGGCCTGCAACATGTTTGTCTCGACCTTTGCGTCTAGCTGCTCCGTGTCGGCGCCATGCCTGCCCAGGCGGCCAGACCTGGCGCGGCCTTCCCTGGGTGGCATTGCCCAGCACCGGGCCCCCGTGGTGGCCCACTCACATTAGGACGGCAGCATCCCAGCTTCGCGGGAGATGTCGGTCGCGGCCAGCCCGACCTGCCCAACAATGCGCACCCGGAGGGTCTTCTGGCGGACCTGGCCGGCCCCGCCCTGCTCTCACGCGGTCGGCACCGGTCCTCGTAGCCGTTCGCCGACGGCTACGCCCCCACGCAGGGCGCCGCGGCGAAGGTTCACGCCTGCGCCTGCCCCCGATCACGTGGCCTGATCAGCACGGTCAGTGCCAACCGCCAGGTGCTGAACGTCAAGGGTGACACCCATCGAAGCGCGGCCGCCTTCGGTACCCACGAGAGCGCCTACTCCGACAACGCCCGCTATCTGAACAAGGTGGGTGCGGGCGGCACTCGCATGAACGTGGCTCTCCCGGAACTCGACGGCCACGGTTCCTTGAGCCTAGCCACCTCGACAAGCAGTGCGACCTGATCCACCTGGCCGTCTCCACAGTCCCGGTCGACGGGACAACTACAACAGGACGCCGGGATGGCCAGGAGCGAGGTGGACAAAACCGCCAAGATCCTGGCGGACGGCCAGGTTTCGATCATCTCGATCTCCTTGGGGCCGGCTGCGAGCCCGATGGAACTCAGTCCGCCACGACCGCAGGCGGACGACTCGATGAACCAGCCCGCAGCCTGAAGAGCAGGAAGTGGTTGTTCATGCTCCCGTGTGCCAACCGAGTCGCGCCCGGCCGGCACGGACCATGTCAGGACGGCGGTCCGCAGTTCGCGAGCCTGCCAGCGGCTCCGTGCTGGGCACTCCCGCCGCTGGTTGCCTCGACCTGCCAGATGCGGCAGGTCCGTCGCTCCTGCCTCGGCAGATCCGCCAAGAACACGCAATCCGAAACCCATTCGACAAGGGAGAAGTGACATGTCGCCAGATTTTGAGACGAACCATGCCCGCGAAGCCGGTCCAATGATGCCCACCCGCCGAACGGTGACTGCAGCGGGGCTCTCCGCATTGGGCGCGGCCGGGCTGACGATGGCCGGCGTGACAGCAGCCCATGCGCAGCCAACCACAACCCTGCAGACACAGAACCGAGCAGTGCCGGAAGGGGACTTGCCGCTGCGTAACAGCGACGACATCCAGGGAGACGTCCTGGCAGGCTTCCGTAAGGACCAGGCGTCCTTTCTGATGCTTGGCTTCCGGGACGCAACGACCGCACGTGCATGGCTCGGGCGGGTCCTTCCGGAGATCGCCAGCACTCGCCAGGTTGCCGCCTTCAACACCCAGTTCAGCGAAGCCCGAAAGCAGGCCGGCGGCCATGATCCCCTTGGGCTCGTGGCGGACTGGACGGGACTCAGCCTCACCTACCGAGGTCTGACTCTGTTGGCAGGAAAGGAGCCCTTCCCACGGACAGGCGCCGACGCCTTCCGGCAGGGCCCGGCCAAGCGCTCAAAAGACATAGGCGACATCGAGACCAGTGCGCCACAAAACTGGCTGTTCGGTGCCCCGAGCGGGCCAGTCATCGATGCCGTACTAACCCTCGCTTCCGACGACCCAGCTCACCTGGCCAACACCGTTCACCGTCATCGAAAGCTTGCTGGCGACAACTGCGTCTCGGTGTTCTTCCAACAGGACGGGGCGACCCTGCCGGGCTCACTCAGGGGTCACGAGCACTTCGGGTTCGCCGACGGTGTCAGCCAGCCCGCCGTGCGCGGCTTCGACGCGGCGGATCCCAACGGCCACGACGCCCTCGGCAGGCCGGGGACGCGGATTCTGCCGCCCGAACAGTTCGTTGTCGGAGCCAACGGCGTCCGGCCGGCACTTCCCCGCTGGGCCACCAACGGATCGTTCCAGGTCATACGTCGCTTGGCCCAGAACGTCCCGGGCTGGCGCGCTCAGCTCGGGCCCCAGCTCGCCGCACTCAAGAAGGCGGGCGCAGCACCTGCCGCGGTCACCGACGGCTGGCTCGCCGCCCGGCTCGTGGGTCGCTGGCCCTCCGGTACCCCAGTCGCCCGCTGCCCCCTGGCCGACGTCCCTCCCGCCGCCGGTGCGACAGCGGACAACAGCATCGACTTCCATGACGACCAGGCCGGCCTCATCACCCCGCTCTTCTCCCATTTGCGCAAGACCAATCCCAGGGCCGGCCTCGCGCAGCGCGACGACGGTTCGCTGGACTTCAAGATTGCGGATGAGCGTCGCCTCATCCGCCGGGGCATCCCCTTTGGGCCGGCATTCGATCCTGCAGCTGCGCAGGGAACCAAAGGCACGGACGCTCCGCGTGGCCTGGTGTTCGTCAGTTACCAGGCCGACCTGGAGAGGCAGTTCGAGTTTCTTCAGCGCTCCTGGATCAACAATGCAAACTTCCCGCAGAATCAGAGCGGAGCGGATCCCGTGATCGGCAAGAGGGGTGACGTGCGCTTCGACACCGCGCGTGGTTCTGTGCCCCTTACATTCGACGCCTTCGTCCGCACAGAGGGAGCGCTCTATGCCTTCACCCCCGCGATCACGACCCTCCGCGAACTTGTCGCTGGCAGGTTAGACACCAGGGATGCCTAGAGCTGTTTTTATGATCATCAGATCACTGGTCGGCCATGCCGTTGCCAAGCGTGGTGGGCACGGGTGGAGCCGTTGTCGCCCAACCGAACGCCGAAGTGGGACGGGTAGTGGCATGACCGCTGGCAGGTGATCGACGCGACCACAAGAAAGGTCCAGACCGGCTTGCAGTGAATGCACCTGCCCACCGAGTACGGCGCATGGAGGGGCGCCTACACCCAGTTGCGGAACCAAGCGATCGACCGCAACTGGAAGCAGGGCTTCACCATACTGCTCGCCCAGGCTGACGCCGAGAGCCGCCCTGGACTGAGTGAGTCGTCGCGGTCGATGTCATGAGAGGGCACGCCCAGCAGAACGCGGCCGGGGCCCGCCAAAAGGGGCCTCGGCCGACAAGCCGCGCGACCACGCCATCGGGCGCTGGCGCGGCGGGCTGAACACGGAGATTCGCCTCGCCGTGGACGGCCGTTGCCGCTCGCTGTGCTTCCGCCTCACGCTCGGGCGGGCTGGCGACGCTCCCCCTTTCGAGCGCGTCACGGCCCGCCCTGCAGGGAGCTCGAGGAACGGGTAGGCCGCGCACTCGGCCCTCCGTGGTGCTGGCGGACCCGGCCTGCTCCTAGAGGGCTATCCACAAGCAGCAGTACGCGGAATCCGAGTGATGATCCCGCAGTCCACCGAGAACAGAGCGCCAACTGCAAACGCTGGACCGTCATGGTGGCGGACTGTCGGCCTCCGACCGCGAGGCCTGCATACAACGCAACACCGTCGAACGCTGTATCAATCACCTGAAGAATTGCCGCTTCCTGGCCACTTGCTACGAGAAGACCGCCACGGTCGGCCTGCCCGTACTCCACATCGCAGGCATCTTCATCTCGCCGCGCACTGACCCGTAAGAAAACCTCTGGGCCCAAGTACCTGAGGCAGATGGAGCCCTCTGGTTGACGCCAGGAGGCCAGCGGAACCGCGACAGCGACATTCCACCCTCTTTACTGCTGGACAACATAAACACTTGGAGACCATCTTGTCCAAATTCCAGCGAACTACTGGTTCGCGCACAGATGATAAGGCCTCCTCCGGCCTTCGGTCACGAGTGTCCCAACGCAGTCTGGCTGGAGATCCCTTCCCTCTGCTCCATGGCCTCGCCCTGACCACCCTGCGTGTCTGCCTGGGCCTGGTGTATGTATGGTTCGGGGCGCTCAAGGCTGCGGGCGTCAGCCCTGCGGCAGCGCTCGTCGTGGGAACCGCACCCTTCCCCACGCCTGACTGGTTCGTCGGGGCCCTCGGCTGGTTCGAAGTGGCATTGGGGCTGTGGATCGTCTTGGGCCGAATACTCAAGAAGGTTCTACCGTTTCTGGTTGCGCATATGACCGGCACATTCGGCGTCCTCGTTTTCATGCCATGGTCGGCGTTCCAACACGGCAACCCGCTCGTTCTCTCCATGACAGGCGAGTTCGTCGTGAAGAACCTCGTCCTTCTCGCCGCCGGCATCGTGGTGACTACTCGAAGCGACGCCCCCCGCAGGCGGGCTTCATAACATTTGTGAGTGAGCGTACTGTTGTGGGAGAACAGGTCGTCGGTGACCACGATGATGTCGCCAGCCGGGTTCACTTCCTCGACCTTCTGCAGGAACTGCTGGTAGATGGCACTGTTGTGGGAGGAGACGGTCATGATGTCCTGGCCGTCGGTCACACACAGTCCGCCATCTTCTCCGGCCTGCGGGAGTAGTCAACCTCGTTCTTGATGCGGTGGCCGTCCAGCGGCCGGCCCGGCGCCGACGGGAGGTGCGCGGGATCACTGGCCCGAGCTCGCCGGTGCACACCGCCGTCGCGCCGCCGGGCGGACGGGGCAGGGCACAGGCCAACGATCCGTGTCCTGGCCAGGACAGGCCAGCGAGGGTTCCGCCAGCGGCGAGGTAAGCAAGAGGGCGGCGGTAGGAGCAGTTCCGTTCCGGCTCCAGGTGCCACAGCCCATCCAGGCCGTCCAGCCCCGCGGTCTGTCGGCCGATCAGTGCTTGCGATCGGGCAACACGACGTGGATTCGATAGCCGTTGTCGGGCGTGGGGCCGTAGGTCAGCGTTCCCCGAAGACTCTCGGCCCGCTCCCGTAGCCCTATGACTCCGGCCTGAGAGCCCGGTAGTTGGAGCCGGGGTCGGGTCGCGGGGGTGTTAGTCACGGTGACCTCCAGCCCTGCCCCCGGCTGCTGGATCTCCACCAGGGCGCTCGCACCGGGGGCGTGCTTGCGTATGTTCGTAAGGGCCTCCTGGACGATCCGGTACACGGCTCGCTGAACGGCGGGGCTGGCGTCGTCGGGCATCGTGCCCAGGAGACGGGCGTCCAGGCTGCTGCCCGCCACCAGGTCCGCGAGTTGCTTCCCGGTGAGCTTCTGGGTGATCTCAGTGTCCCGGCCGCCGGAGGCACGCAGCAAGGTCACCATGTGCCGCAGCTCGTCGAGGGTGGCGACACTCAGTTTCCGGATCGTGCGTGCGGCCTGCTCGGTGTCATCGCAGCTGGCACCGACCTGCAAGGCGCCGGCCTGTACCGCGATAAGGCTGACCTGGTGGGACACCATGTCGTGCATCTCCCGCGCCAGCTGGACCCGTTCGCGCGCCAGGGCGGCCTGCGCGTGCAGTTCGCGCTGATGCTCCTGGGCGTCGTGGAGTTCGGCCAGGCTCCGGGCAAGCTCCCGACGGTTGCTGACCAGCCGTCCAAGTGAGACCGCCGCGCAGGCGGCGATGACCGAACTGGTCAGCTGGTATACGCAGAAGAGCGGGGTGGGCAGGAGCTCCGACGGAAGAGTGGCCTGCTGGTAGCAGACGTAGAGAGTCGTGACCGCGACGTACAGCGGCGCGCCGACCAGCGCCCTGTGCAGCGAGCGCTCGGCGAGCGTGTAAAGAATCACCAACATGGCCAGCATGTTGTATCCCTCCGTCACGAGTACTACTAAGAGAATCAGCGCGAACACCAGAGTCGGCTGCCGTCTGCGCAACAACAGGGCGAGCGCGGCAGTAGAGCCCAGGAGCGTCGCTGTCAAGTCCAGGTAGAGGCCCGTGTACGGCCAGTCCCCCTCGATGTCGTGCACCTTCAGAGCCTTCACGAGAGCATCGACCAGCGCGGCCGACGACAGCAGGACATCCGTCGCCCACTGCGGCAGCATCCGTCCGACTTTCAGCCTTGCCCACGCGTCCGTGGCCCACCCCGCTGCGCTCATCGGTTCCCGTTCTCGGCGAGCTGACCGTAGTAGTCAGGATGGCCGGCCTCCGGCCGGTCACCCCGTCCCCCATCGAGACCTTCAGATAGAGGAGCCAGCGCACCCGCTCGGCATCCGCAGCCGGAACGGCACTCATTGACGGGTGCTCAGCTCCATCCACAGACCTCTCCCTTCGTCATCCAAGATGGCTCGCGCACCGGCGATTGATCGTTTGCACGCTGTCGTTCACTGCCCAGAGCAATGCCCACGCGACGCCGCTCGCCCCGACCACCCAGGGCTGGCAGGCACCCGCGCGGTGGCACGGCAGCCCACGCTGGCCGCGGCAGAAAGGCAACCCCGTTTCACGGCGCAACTCAAGGGCGTCTCGACTAAGGCCCACATCCCTTCGGCGGCCACCGTGCGACCAGTGCCACGCAGCGGCCACTGCTCCCTTGGACCTCGCGGGGAATCATGTCTTCCGGCCCCTCTGACCGGCTGAAGGTCAAGGCCCTAGAACATACTTAGGGCAACCTAACTAGTACTACAGCAGGCCGGCAGTGGGGCTGACAGGCAACTGCATGGGCGACATGATCGTCTACCATCCAGTAACATCCTCCCGCTTGCACCGATAGGCCCATGTACGAGCGACACGTCAACTCACCCACGCCACCGCACCCGTTAAGGGTCGCCAGGGGATCTCTAGGGCTCTCCGAGATCGCATACATGCGCCTAGTGGCCGAGCAACTGGGCCGCGACCCCCGCACCGTCAAGTCCGGGAACAACGTGGCACGCTGGGAATCCGGCACGGTACCAGAACTCCCTACCTGCCATGCCATCGCCGCTATTCACGGCGTCAGCCAGCAGGCGGTCAAACAGCATGGCTGGCCGAACTTCCTCAACCTGGCCAACCATAACCAGGCGCTAAGTTCACCGTGGACGTTCGAGGGCACCTTGGTCGCACTGAACTCCCTGCCACACCACGCCCCGCACACGCCCAGCCCCGAGGTGACTGGACGTCCTCTCATGGAGTTCGCTCGCAAAGCGCTCAGCTCCGCGCTCGACCCGCCGGCCCGCACCACCAGCCACCCCGGTCCCGTCGCCGAGAAGCTCACGCGCAACGCGCGCGATCTGCACGACTGGTGGCGTGGCGGCGATCCGCTGACGGCCTACGACCTCGCCCAGGCCGACCTCGGCCTTACTGCACGCTTCCTGACCGAAATGCCCTACGACGACCCAGGCAGGCCGCAACTGCTCCTGGTCGCCTCCTTCAACAGCGAACTCTGCCGCGCAGTGAAGGCCAACCTCGGAGAGCACACACTGGCCGAACGGTATGGACTGCTGGCGGTCCGTACCGCGGCCCTCGCAGGGTCACCCCTGCGAACGGCCACGGCACTGGCCAACCTAGCCGCCGGCCACGCCCACGCCGGTAATCCCCGGGACGCGTTCGCCCTCAACGCCGCCGCACGCAGCCTCGTACCACGCCCCACCCCCCGTCTCGAAGCGCTCATCTCCGCCAGGGAAGCCCACGCGCACGCACGCATGCACGACTCCACCAGCAGCCTGCGAGCCCTGGACCGTGCCACGGAAGCGCTCACCATCGGCAGCGACGACAACGCTCTCTGGAACGATCTCGACGAGCAGTGGCTCGCTCACAGTAGCGGCAGAGCCTTGTCCGCCCTACGACGGCACAAGCAGGCCCTGGAACATTTCAACCACCTGCTCCGGGGGGCACTCCCTGCGCAGGCCACCACGCAGCCACTCCTCTACACCGCCAACGCCCTTCAACGCGCCGCCCGCACACAACTGGCCATAGGCGAGGTCGACGCGGCCGCTCATAGCGTGATCCAGGCCACCACGCTGTTCAGCCGAATACCTTCCTATTTGACCCAGCGTCAGCGACAGGCATTTCGGCGGTACTCCCGCGTTCCCGCAGTCCGTAGCATGCTCGACCTGCTCGCTGAAAAATCGGCACCGGGCTGACGCCACCCCCGCGAAACCCCAGGTACGGCCCGCCTCACCGAAGATGTACGCAGACCCCCACCCACCAGCACCCGGAGAGCCCCGCTGCACACCGCAAGCAGGCACGGCTGCCCTCCCCTGCAAAGGACCGTCGGCTGGTCCATACCAATAGCAATACGACCATACACCGTCGATGCCAGTGGCACAGCCCCCTACACGAGCAGGTAGCGTCTACTGGGGCGCAGTTACGAACTAACACCTGAAAGTGAAACACCGTCATGGCGCGACATCCTTTACAAGCAGCGCGCGAGAGCGTGGGACTGAGTACCAACGGCTATGCGAAACTGCTGGCGGACACCCACCGAGCCCTCGGCCATGGCCCCCTCAGTTCTGGTCAAGCCAGAGCAGCCATCCGGGAATCGAGCACCGATGCGCCCGGACACACCATCCAGCTCACCATCGCCCATATCCACCGCATACCCCCGCACCTACTATCCGCCCTCGGCTGGCCCGACTTCCTCCGCCTCGCCACCGCCGAAACCACCTCGTGGGACACTGACGCGCCGGCCAGACCCCCAGGCTTTCCCAGCTCGCCAGCCGACCGCAGCCCAGAGCCCCGTCCCACGGTCACCGGCCAAGCCCTTGCCGCCTTCATCCGTCGTGCCCTCGCCACCGTCGCCTCGTCTCGCCCGCGCGCGCAATCCGGTGCTCCACTTCACCCGGGCACCGTCGCAATGCTCGAGTCCCGAGCCATCGGACCGGACGAGGTACGTCAGCTCGCCCCCACCGCACTCCTGGCCTTCGCCACCACCGACCTGAGGCTGCTCACGGCCACCCTCGCTGATAGCGCCTACGACACCGGCACCAGTTCCCGGCTCCTGCATCTCACCGCGGACCTCGCTGGCCTGTGCGGGGTCGTCCATAGCACGCTTGGTGACACGGCTCAGGCCGAACGCTACCTGCTGGCCGCCGTGCAGGCGTCTTCAACCGCGGGGGGCCCCGTGCACGCCGCAGTAAGCCTGTGTGTGCTGGCCATTCAGCACAACAACAACGGCGCCCCCCTGGACGCTCTCACCCTGATCGAAGCCGCACGTTCCATCAATCCGAACGCGACGCAGCAGGCCGCCCTGCTCCTCCACACCCAGGAAGCCCGCGCCCGTGCCGGAATGCTCGACTCCACCGCCAGCTTTAGGGCTCTTGACCGTGCCTTCGACAACCTTACTGAGGCACCGTGCGAGGACTCGCCGATTCTCTCGGTTGCCGACGAGTGCCCACTCTCCATCACCGCAGGCACGGTCTGGTTGCGCCTCGGCAAACCCCGGCAGGCACTGAAACACCTCGAACGTCTCTCCGACGGCGCCCTCTCACATCTCAACCCGTCGTCCATCTTCATCACCCGCGCCCTGGTGTACACAACCGACGCATACATGGCCCTCAACGACATCGACAGCGCCGTCCATATTGCCCACCGCATCGCGGACCTCAACCCCCACATGCCAGCTAGCCTTATCCGCCGCTTCCACAAACAGTTCCGCCATCACTGGTCCGCACCCGCCGTCCGCAACCTCTTCGAGCGCCTCACCCCTGCCTCCGTCTGATGCCACATACGCCATCACCACGAGCGAAGCCGCTCCCTGAGCGCCCAAAAGGGATGCGCAGGCGGTGGTTCACGGCCCGCACAACGTCACCCGCCCCCGGCCCGCGACCTTCACCGTGACCACCCCCAGTACACCCGGATCACCGGTTTCGACCTGGACTGCCCCACCTGCATCCTCGGCATCACCCGCCGGCCCTACCCTGCCCAGCTGCCGACGCTTCGGCACTGTCAACGGACACAGAGATGCCCAGGGGGATGGTAGAGGGGCGTGTCGGCCCCGGACGCGCACATGGGCCCGCCCCCGGCGCACGGCCGGGGGCGGGCCCAGACGGGACTGCGGAGCGCGGCGGGCGGTCAGCGGTCCCAGCGGTAGA
>NZ_JBIVHS010000052.1:0-10928 GCF_044749365.1 Kitasatospora sp. NPDC089509
CACCAGACGCTCAACGATCAGCACGCCCGGAGTCTACTCAACTGTCCAAATGAGATGACTTCTTACTGCGCACCCGCCCGTACCAACGTCGAGCGGCGGCAGCCTCGGGGACGGGCCCCTGCCCTCAAACCGATCCATGGGCGGGTGGACCCGACAGCTCAGGTCCCGGTGAAGGGCGCTTCGGCGGCTGTGACGCTCTGGCAACTGCCGCAGGCGTGCCAGCGCGACAGTCGGCTTCGATGCGGCCGGAAGATGCGAGGACCCCCACATCCAAGCGCGACTGGCGACCGTGGCTTCCCAGGGCGCCGAGTTCGCGTGGCTTGCTCGCGCGGCATTCTCCGGGGAGGGGGTCATCGCCGTCAAGGAGTGCCCCCTTGGGCGGGCAGGACGCGGTCGGGCCACGGCTGGGCCTGTGGGGTCGGCGGGGCGGCGGGTTCCGGCGGGAAGGTCGCCGCACCCGGGGGGGGTCAGACGGTCCGGTGGGCGGCCCGGTGGGCGATGTGGCGCAGGGCGTGGACCGCTGGGGGCGGGAACGGGGCCCGGTCCAGCGCTTGTCGGGCTCGGTCGTGGCGGTGTCGGATCATGTTCTCGACTTCGTCGCGTGCTCCTGTCTCGATGAGGACGGTCCGGATGCGGTCGGCGTCGTGGTCGGTGAGACCGGGACGACCCACGAGCTCGTGCAGGGTCCTCGACTGTGCGGGGTTCGCGCGTCGGTGGGCGAGAGCCATCAGGACGGTGCGTTTGCCTTCGCGCAGGTCGTCCAGTCGGGACTTGCCGGTTCGCTCCGGTTCGCCGAAGACGCCGAGGAGGTCGTCGCGCAGTTGGAAGGCCTCGCCCAGGGGGATGGCGAAGGCGGTGCAGGCGTCGAACACGGGTGGGCCGGCGCCGGCCAGGGCGGCGCCGATGTGCAGGGGGCGCTCGCAGGTGTACTTGGCGGTCTTGTAGCGGATGACGGTGAGCGGGCTCCGGAGGTCGTGGGCGGGGGTGGTGGGGGTGAGGAGGTCGAGGTACTGGCCGTACATGGCTTCCTCGCGCATGAGGTCGCTCAGGTGCCGGACCGCGTGGAGGCGGTCGGCGGGAAGGCCCGCGGTGTGGAGGAGTTCGTCGGACCAGCACAGGGCGAGGTCGCCGATGAGGATGGCCGCGCTGGCGCCCAAGTGCTCGGCTGCGGCGTCGGGCGCCTGGTCGGCGTGCTGGTGGGCGAGTGCCCGGTGCAGGGTCGGTCGGCCGCGGCGGGTCTCGGAACGGTCCATGATGTCGTCGTGGATGAGCGCGAAGGCGTGGAACATCTCCAGTGCGCTCGCGGCGCGCAGGACGGGCCGGGGCGGGGGGCCGTGGCCGCCGGCGGCGTACCAGCCGAGGGCGCAGAGTAGCGGGCGCAGGCGCTTGCCGCCGGATTCGATGAAGGAGCGCAGGCTTCGGGCTGCTTGAGGGGGCAGGCGGTGCCGGGCCGCCGTCTGCTCTTTGGTGGTCAGGAACTCGTCCAAGCAGCGTTCGACGGCTGCTCGGATGCCGGGCACGTCAAGGGCTCCTGGTGGGGCATCGTCGGGGGTGTTGGTCATGGCCGGAGGCTTCCGATCCGTGGGCGCGGGGTGTCATCGGCGGCTCGTACTGCGGTGTTGCAGCCGTGCTTGCCGTGCGGGAGGGCGGTGGTGGTGCGGGAACGGCCGTGCAGGGCGGGGAAGGTGGTGTTCAGGTTTGTGCTGGCGTCTCGGGTGCCGGTCTGCCGCGTTCGAGGTGGAGGTGGGCGCGCATCAGCTCGCCGGGGTTGGTCTGGGCGGCGAGGAGGGAGAGTTCGCCGCACAGGACGGTGGCGGCGGCGATGACTGCCAGCCGCCGGGCGTTGGAGCCGGGTTCGCCGGCGCTCCGGCAGCCGAGTCCGGCCAGGTTGGCCTCGACGAAGTCGAGGTCCTTGCCGTTGCCGACCGTGCCGACGATCAGGTTCGGCAGGGTGCAGGCGAAGTACAGGTCTCCGTCGCGGTCCTCCGCCATGACGGTGCCCTGTGAGCCTTCGACGATGTTCGCCGCGTCCTGGCCGGTGGCCAGGTAGAAGGCGAGGAGCATGTTCGCGAAATGGGCGTTCGCGGAGCGGATGCCGCCGGCGAGCAGGGTGCCGAGCAGGTTCTTGTGCACGTTCAGCCGGACGATCCGCGCCGCGGTGGTGTGGAGCACGTCGGCGACCACCGCGCGCGGCACCAGCAGCTCGGTCACCACGTTCTTGCCGCGGCCCAGGATGCCGTTGATCGCGGTGGCCTTCTTGTCCGTGCAGTAGTTTCCCGAGATCGACCCGTAGGCGATGCCGGGGACGGTGCGCAGGAGGTGGAGCAGGAGAGCGTCGCCGGCGAGCGTGGCCATGTTGTGGCCGGCGGCGTCGCCGGTGGTGAACTCGAATCGGACGAAGAGCAGGTCGGCGTTGATCTCGTGGCGGACGCCGACGAGTTCGGCGAACCGGCTGCAGCCGTGAACCACCGCCTTCAGGTCGTCGAGGTGTTCGTCGATGCTGCGGGCGGCGGCGAGTGCGGTCTGCGCGTCGGTCGCCTCCAGCAGCACCGAGCGGGTCATCCGTTCGTCGACCAGGGTGGCGACGACACCGCTCTCGCAGAGCATGGAGACCTTCGCGCCGCGGCCCACGGAGGGCCACAGCGGCGATTCGTAGGTGGCCAGCGGGACGGGCGTCTCGGTGGTGGCGGTGTTGCCCGAGATGCGCACCGGTCCCACCCAGCGCATCGGCACGCCGGCGGTGGCGTGGTCGTGGGGCATCGGGTCCTCCAGGGGTGAGTCGACCGGCGGGGCGGTTACGGGGGTTCGGGTCCGTCGTTCGTGGCACGCAGGTCCGTGGGCCGGATCCCGGCCGAGGCCCAGCGCCGCCGCAGCTCCTGGACGGCGTCCGTGTGCTCCAGCAGGGCTATGCCGCAGTCGCCGCCCCCGGCGCCGGAGGGTTTGGCGGCGCCGCCGAGTTGCTGCGCGATGTCGCACAGCGCGGTCAGGGCGGGGGTGAAGATGCCGAGCCCCGTCTCCGTGTCGAGCCGAGACAGCTCGGTCCGGGCCCGCCGAACCTGTTCCAGCAGTGCCTGGGCGTCGCCGAGTTCGAGCGCTTCGGCGCAGGCCTGCACGCAGGCCGTGGTAGCGGTCACGAAGCGCCGGTGGGACGGCGTGCCGTGCCAGGTGGTGCGGTGCAGGTCGGCGAGCATCCGGGTGGTGGAGGCGGGGGCTCCGGTCCAGCCGGCCTCCAGGGCCAGGTCCGCCGGAGCGGGGAGCCGACGGACGGCGAAGCCCGGCCACCTCGTCTCCAACGCGGCGGTGACGCCCTGTCGGCGGGCCAGGGCGAGCACTGTCGGCCGCTCGGGCGCCCGGTACTCGATCCAGCCGCCCCACACCGCGGCGGCCAGATCCCCTCCCGACCCGGCCGGATCGATCCCCGCCGCGGCCAGCAGGGCGAGCCGGTAGCGCTGCTCGGGCGACGGAGTGAGCCCGCAGTACGACGTCACGGCGTCGACGGTCGCCACGCCGACCGCGCCGCTGGAGCCCATGCCCAGTTTCACCCCGCCGTCGTGCAGTCGGCTGCTGACCAAAATGTCGAACTCCGGTAGGGAGGAGCCTTGTTCGACCAGGAGGTGCGCGACGGTCTCGACGGCGGCGACCACGTGCGCGAACCTCGGCCCCACCCCTGTGCCGGACTCGGCGAGGACCAGCCGCCCGGTGTCCCAGCGCAGGCGCACCGGACCTTGGGCCAGGTCGGAGGAGATCGTGACCTGGGCAGTGCTGGACCCGGTCACCGTGACGGTGACGTGGCGGTCCACCGCCACGAGAAGCGAAGGGGTGCCCGGCTGCGTGACCGCGTACTCACCGGCGACGAACAGCTTTCCCGGCGCGCGACGCACCACCGGTGCTCCGGAGGCGCTCATCGGTACTCCCCCAGCAGCCGGACCCCTGGCCCGGGCCCGGCCACGTGCACCGAGCCGCCCGTTGTAGCCGCGCGCACCGCGCACGCGACCCGCTCGGTCTCGGCGCGGCGGCACAGCACCTTGACGTTCGGTCCCGCGTCCATCGTCGCCCAGGCCGAGACCCCGTTGCGGCGCAGCTCCAGCACCGCGTCCAGGACGGTCAGCGAGGCCGGTGACAGGTAGCGGACGGCCGGACGAGCGGCGAGCATCACGGCGTGCATCCCGAACGCGTTGCGCTCGGCTATCTCGCCCACCGCGTCGAGATCCGCGCGGTGCAGCGCCGCCCGCATTCCCGCCAGGTCGGCGCTGCTGGAAGCCGCCCATGACCGGAACAGCGGTGAGGTGTCGACGGTGTGCCGCATGGCCTCTCGGCTGGACACCGGTTTGGGGCCCGCGTCGACGACGGCGATGACCAGCACGGGATCCAGTACGTCCAGGCGCACCGGTACCGGCTCGGCGTAGGAGCCGAGATCCGGATCGTCGTATCCGGCTCGTGCGGCGTGCCAGAGGGCGAAGGCGCCGAAGACGGATCGGGCAGCGGAGCCGGAGCCGCGCCGGGCCAGTCGGGATAGGGGCCGGGAGCCGAGCCGCAGGCCGTAGGCGGCGCAGGCGGCCGTGGCCAGTGCGGCGAAGCCGCTGGCCGAGGACGCCAGTCCGGCTCCGGTTGGCACGGTGTTGCGGCTTTCAACCACGGCCTTCTCCGGTCGGCCGGACCGTTCCCTGATCAGGTCGAGGAACGCGACGACCCGTCGGTGCGGTTCGCCTACGAGGAGCTCGTCGTCGAGGGTCACCGTGTCCTGTCGGAGCCCGGGGGCGAGTCGCACTCGGGTGGTGGTCGGGAAGGTGTCCAGGGTCATCGACAGGCTGTCGGTCCACGGCAGGACCAGGCGCTCGTCGCGCTTGCCCCAGTACTTGACCAGGGCGATGTTCGGGTGGGCGAGCGCGGTCGCGGCACCGGTCTCGGCCTCCGGCCGGTCTCTGCCTTTCTGGGGGTCCTCAGCAGTCATCGCCGTCCCGTCTTCCCAGTGGTGTGGACCAGGTTCGTTCCGCGCCGGCCGCCAGGAGGGCGCGGGTGATCTCCCGTTCCTGCTCGATCCGGGCGAGTGCGATCACGCAGCCGCCCATGCCGCCGCCGGTGATCTTCGCGCCGGGGCTTCCGGCGGCGGTCGCCGCACGAACCATCGTGTCGATCGGGCCGGTACTCAGGCCGGCGTCTCGCAACAGCACGTGGTAGGAGTGCATGGCGGCGCCGAGGTCCTGGAGCCGCCCGCCGGTGAAGGCCTGTTCCGCCTTCTCGGTCAGGTCGGTGGCCTTCCGGACGAAGGCCTCCTGCGAACCCGGACGGCCCCCGAAGCTTCGTGCGAGGAGGTCCACGGCCTCCCGGGTCCGTCCAGGGGTGCCGCTGTCCGCTACGACGATGAGGCCGTCGCAGCCGGGTACGAGTTCACGAGCCGTTCCCGCGCGGAACAGCAGCGCGACGGTGGCTCCGACAGCTGTCGCGTCGACACCGCTGGCCCGCCCGTGGGTCACCTGTTCGGCGACCTGGACCAGCCTGTACGCCAGCTGATGGGTCAGCTCGAACTGGAAGAGTGCGGCCATCGCGTCCAGGGCCGCCCTCGCGCACGCCGCGCTGGAGCCCAGACCGCGTCCGGGTGGGATCGAGCAGTCGATCTCCACCACGACGCTGTGCTCCGCAGGTACGCCTGCGGCGGTGCGCAGCGCCGCGGCCAGCGCTCGCATTCCTTCGCCGTTGTCCTCGGGGGCTTGCGGGGGCGGCCGCAGGGGGCTGCTTGCTGTGAACGAGAAGGTGTCACGGTTCGCGCAGGAGGGTGCGGCGTGCCGGGCTGTGGCGGTGGCCGTCAGCTGTGGGAGTGGGAGGACGAGCGCCGGGGCTCCGTAGACGGCCGCGTGCTCACCGGCCACGATCACCTTGGCCCAGGCCCGGCCGTCCCGGGCAGGCCCCGTCATGCCGTCTGCTGATGAGTTGTCTGCTGTGTCTGAGGTCAACGGTCTCAGCTCTTTCACGGTCGGGCGTTCGCTCGGGACCGAGGTGCGGCTGGGGGTGCCTGTGGTTGCGGCTGCCGGCGTCGGCCGCGGACTTCAGCCGAGGTGCGGACGGACGGTGCCACGTCTCCTGTCCGCGCGTGCGCAGTGCCGGATGCCGAGCTGGAGCGAGGCCCTGTCGATGCGGCACGGGCACGTTCCGGCTAGTCGCTAGGCCTCGGCGCCGGAGGCCGTCCGGAGGTCGCGGGCGGTCCGGGTGACCACGTACGCCACCGCGCCGAGGCAGACCAGTTCGAGCACGGTGGTGCCGATGTAGAGCCAGTTCAGCAGCCGGGTGTGCGCGTTGGGGAAGTCCGGGGTGTAGCGGCTGAAGGCGAGGGTGATCGCGGCGGTGCCCAGGACCCTGACGACGGTGATGGGGAGGGTCTGCCCCCGGGCCGAGCGGCGGGAGATGAGCATGGCGAGGAACAGCCCGTCCATGAGGAACATGATCGCGTAGGCCGAGTAGACGCCCCACGGGTCGTGGAAGAAGGAGTTGACCGTCAGCACGGTCGGGAACGCGATGGCGAGGGTGAGGAGAACCATGGCGTGGAAGACCGGCCGCGGGAGGTCGGGGAACTCGGACGGTCCGAAGCGCAGCAGCTGGTACAGCAGCACGACGTCCAGGGCGAACCACGCGATGATCGCGAAGCGGAGGAGCCCCTGGTAGGGGGTGACGAAGGAGTAGAGGAACTCCCAGGAGATGTTCGCGCACAGTGCCACGAGCGGCATGCAATAGGTCTGCTGGCGAAAGCCCTGGCGGATCATGAGCGCGTAGGTGAGGACCCAGGCCGCGCCGCCGGCGGTGAAGAGGACGTTGAACACGGGGTGCGCCCTTCGATGGTGGGGACGGTGCGGTCGGTTTCAGCGGGGACGTCTGGTCACGGTCATCGGCAGGCTGCTGGGGCTCAGGACGAAGCCGGCGACCTTGCGCACCCGCGCGCCGGGAGCGAGGCGGAAGCGCCACCGCTGCAGCAGGGTCGCCAGGACGACGAGCAGTTCGGCGCGGGCCAGGCTCTCCCCGATGCAGGCGCGGATGCCGGCGCCGAAGGGGATGAACAGCGCGTCTGCGCTCTCCCCGGCGGGCGCGGTCAGCCAGCGGTCGGGGTCGAAGCGGTGTGGATCCGGGTAGCGGTCCGGGTCGTGGTGGAGCAGGTACGGGGAGTACCAGAGGGCGGTGCCGGCGGGCAGGGTGCGGCCGCCGACGTCGACGGCCTCGGCGGCCCGGCGGGTGAGCATCCAGGCCGGTCCCTCCAGGCGCAGCGTCTCGTCGACGACCCGTCGCAGGAGGGGAAGCGCGTCGAGGTCGTCGGCCGAGACCTCGCGGTCCCCCACGGCGGCGTCCAGCTCATCAAGGACGCGGAGTTCGATGTCGGGGTGGCGGGCGAGTTCGTACAGCGTCCAGGAGAGGCTGACGGCGGTGGACTCGGTGGCGCCGCCGAGCATGGTGATCACCTCGTCGTGGACCTGCTGGTCGGTCAGCCGGTCCCCCGTCCCGCGGTCCTGGGAGTACAGCAGGACGGACAGCAGGTCTCCATGGTCATGCCCGTCGTAACGGCGGGCCCTGACGATGTGCGACACGACCTGGTGCAGGCTCACCACCGCCGCGTGGTAGCGCTGGTTGGCGCGGGTCGGCAGCCGCTCGGCCAGGCCGAAGGGTGCGGTCACTCTCTTCCCGATGCCTTGGACGACGGTCAGCCCGGCGTCGTCGATGATGGCTTCGGATCCGTCGTCGAGGGTGCTGTGGTAGAGGATGCGGGTGCCGATCGTGGCCGCGAGGCGGTACATCTGGTGGTCCATCTCCAGGGTCCGGCCGTCCTGCCACGAGTCCGTGCGGTCGGCGGTCGTCCGGGCGGCGACCTGGAGGTAGCCGGGGAAGCGGGAGCGGTGGAAGGCGGGCTGGACCAGGGCTCGCTGGCGCCGGTGGGCGCGGCCCTCCGCGGAGGCCAGGCCGTCGCCGATGACGGGGCGCAGCTTCTCGAACTGGGCGCCCTTGTGGAAGTGGCGTGCCTGGTCCGTCAGGACGGCCCTGGTGAGGGCGGCCGTGGTGGGCAGGTACACCCGTTGCAGGCCGATCCGAAGTTCGACGAGGTCCGCCAGTCCACGCAGCGAGTCCAGGAATCCGAAGGGGTCGCGGCGCAGCGACAGGGCGTCGCCCAGCAGGGGCAGGCGGCCGGAAGGGCGCGGGTGGTCAGGACCGTGGATCGGCATCGGGGGTTCCTCCCATGCGGTGCGGGCCGGGGGCGGCCGGGGGGCCGGTGAAGCGCAGGGTGTCACCGTGGTTCCACGCCAGGACACCGGAGAGCACGTCGCGAAAGGACACGATCACCCCTTCGTGCCGGGTGCGTTCAGGGCCGTTCAACCCGGAAGCCGCGATGCGTGCGAGCGTCCGCTGCTCTGCGGCCGGGTACTCCCGCACCCGTTGCCGGATCCGCCGGGCGACCTCCTCGCGGGCCCGCTCCGGGCTCCAACCTCGGTTGCGGGAGAGGAGGATGACGAGGTTGTCGCCCTCGTTCCGGGCTGTCTCGCGGGCGAGGGAGACGAGGTCGTTGTCCCAGCCGGCGATGTCGGCCGCACACGCGACCTGGGCGTGGTAGTCGGCGCTGGCATGGAGCAGGGGCAGGACTTCGGTGTCCTGGGCGAGTTCGGCGAGGTCGGCGAAGATCCATGCGCAGCTGGTCCGACGGCGCAGGGCGACGTACTCGCTCTCGGACGGCGGCCTGCCGTCACGGCGGTGCCCGGCTTCGGTGGCGAAGGCGTCGAAGACCTGACGGAGGTGCGCGTCGAGCCGCTGTGCCAGGGTCCGCGGCACGAGTTCACGGGTGCGCCGCCGGAGGTCGGCGAAGGCGCCGAGCAGCGGGTCGGGCGGCGCGGTAGGCGGCGGGTGGTCGAGGAGGGCGGCCAGGTTGACGAGGCTGCGGACGCTCGCCGTGCTGTCGGCCGGGTCGTGGTCGAGCCGGTCGTCGAGGAGGAAGAACCAGGTGAGGTAGCCGGCGATCAGCGCGAGTCGGGGGACTTCGGCGTCCGGGTACATGCGGGCGGCGGCCAGGTGCGGTGCGCAGTCGGCCAGCCATGACGCCCGGTCGCTGCGGACCAGGCCGATGGAGGACGCCCACCGGCCGTTGGCCTGCCCGGCCTCGGCCGCGAGCGGGCTGATGCGGCCGGCGAAGGGGAGACCGTAGAGGTGGGAGGGGGACGGGGGCCGAGTGGCGTCGACGTCGGCGGCGGAATGCGGGTCCTGCTGAGTCATGGCGGTCCCAACGACTGTTCAGGAGGCGGTACGAAGAGTGGGCCATGAGTGGAGACCGGGGCTCCCTCTGGCGGCTGTACCGGGCGACGTGATGCGGGGGCAGGCCCTTGGTGACGGCATCCGAAGGGTGGTGGTTCGACGCCGGTGGGAGCCGTTGTGCCGGGTGGGGTTCCGGCTGGTAGCGCGTCAGTGTGCGGCGGCCGTTCGGTGCCTGGCGAGGGGCTCCTGCTCCTACACCTAGCCAAAGGCAACTTGCCTTCAAAATATGGGTGTTGGGGGAAAGCTAAGGCCAGCCTGCAAATGCTCGCCCTTGGGCGCGGATCCGGCGCGGCTGCTGTCCGACCATCGAGTGGGGGTGCGAGGGTGGGGCAATGTCGCTGTTTCGTCGCCCGGGACGACAGAACAGGGGTGTGGTCATGGCCTATCTCGGTGGGCTGGTCGCTGTCGGCCGACCGGCGCCCGCCCGGACACTGGCCCTGCGGCCGCGGTAGGCCGGCTAGTGCGCCGAGGAACTCCGGGAGACTTGGCCCACGCGTGGCGGGCGGGCGAAAGCGGAGAGCCGAAGCGTTCGGCGGCCTGTGGTGCGGCTTACCCGGAACCGGTCGGCCATCGCCGGCCCTAAGCGGACGGCGGCGATCTGCAGACCCGGGAGAACGGTCCCACGCAGAGAAGCCCTCGTCACCGGAGCGCAGCGGCGCGAGCGGGGGAGAACGGAGCGAAAGCACGGAGCATGTCACGGCCCACCCGCCCAGGGGCGCACTCCGAGAGGGAAGCCCGAAGCCGAATGCCGGTCACCGCACCACTGATCGAGGGCGAGGTCGCGACAGTGCTGTCTGCGCCGTCGGGGTGGGCGGACGCCACTCCCTGCACGCCGTCCCGACGCCCTGACCCGACTCCCCGGCGGCGGCCGCCTGCCGATGCCGCCGGCACCGTTGGTCCGGCGGGTCTGGTGCCGGTCAGCCCGGTGAATCCGAGGCGCGGACGAGTGAAGGGCCGGGCAGTTAGGCGAGTACCCCGGTGGAGGGGCTTCGGCGGCCGCAGCGCTCTGGCAGCTGCGGCCAGCCCGACCGAAAAGCAGGTGAAGTGCAGAGTCCGATGCGCGCCCCGCTGCCTCGCGCAGATATTGCCGCGCGGGACGGCGTGTTCCCCGCGTGCCGCCTATCCCGGCTTGGCACAGCCCCATGCGGATCGCACGCAGCGCCGGTGAGGGCCGGGGTCCCGTTACGGGCCCCGGCCCTCGGCGCTCAGACGCGGCGACGTTCGAAGAAGACGAGGAACGGGGTGATGAACCTGCTCGCCTCAACCGGTGTGGTGTGGCCGACGATCACCAGAAGGACGCCGGTCGTCAGCGCTGCGGATGCACACGATGGGGAGGAGTGGGTCCGAACGTGGACCTTGCTGGACTACCCCGGCCATGGGTGGAAGGGGGCCCGGAAGGGGCGATTCGGGGGCGCTATCCCCGCTTCATCCCCGCACGGGGATAGACCGGGCAAATCAAAGGCAGAGCGGGACGCGCACCAAGAACACGAGGAAGCGTCAAAGGCAAAAAGAGCCAGGTTAGTAGGTTTCTGGCCTTACTCTTCTGTCGGTGGGCCACCAAGGGCTCGAACCCTGAACCTACAGATTAAGAAAACATCTCATTTGGGTGACTTAAGTAGACTGATCCCGTGACGATCGTGGAGCGTCTCGTC
>NZ_JBIVHS010000053.1:0-5192 GCF_044749365.1 Kitasatospora sp. NPDC089509
CCCGACACCCCCGTCGTCACCCTCGACGCCCGCCGCCGCGACAGCGCCAAGAGCGCCCTCATCACCCTCGTCGAACACGCCCTCCTCGCCCGACTCCGCTGAGCCGGAGACGGGTGCGCGACCCGGCGAGTGCGCGAGCACGGCGAGGCGCGAGTCACAGGAACCGTGAGGCCCCGGTGAGCCGTCACACTGACGGGTCGCCGGGGCGGCGGTGCTTTACCGGCCGGTGTCCTCCCGGGGCCGCGCGCAAGACCCCTGTATAAGCAGCGGATAACAGTTCGGTAGGCATTTTGTGATCAACAATGACGCAGAGTGGCGAATCAGCGTCACTCAGCGCCAGATGACCACGGTTTTGCTCCGTCATGTCGTTGATTGTCCGTATTGTTCCGCCGCGGGTGCCTTGCGACGGCTGTTTGTCCCCCATCCCTGCACGTGCTGAAATTCCAGCTACCCCTGAATATTTCCGCGCCGGTCCTCCGGCGACGGGCCAGGGCCCCGGGGGTAGCGCTGGATTGATCCATGGCCGGCAAGTCGGCCGAGAGGTAGTAGTCGAGTGAGGCGTAAGCAGCAACCCGCCCCGCAGCGGCGCTCCGAGCCCCGCCAGAGCGAGCCGAACGGCACCGCCGCGGAACAGGCCGGATTCTCCGCGTTCACTCCCACCGAGGAGCGCACCCAGGCCATCCCGGCCGCCAAGCCCCCGACGGTTCCCGGCGAACCGCGTCCGGGCGCCGGTGCGGCGGGCGACGGCGGCTCCAGCCGGTACGACTTCCTCCGTCCGCGCAACTGGCGCGTGCCGACCCGACTGATCGCGATCCTGCTGATCCCCGTGATCATCAGTCTCGTCTTCGGCGGTCTGCGAGTGAACACCTCGGTCGACGGCTACATCAAGGCCTCCCGCGCCGAGAAGACCGCCGAGCTGGCCAAGGCGGCGACCGAACTCGCCGAAGCGCTCGAGAACGAGCGCGACAAGACCCTGATACCCCTGCTCACCGGCCAGGACCCGAACAACGAGGTCACCAAGCGCCGCGCCGACACCGACGCGGCACTGAAGGCCTACGAGGCCGCCTACAACGCCTCCGACAAGTCCGGCGAGCTCCCGCGCCGCCACGAGGCCTTCGAGACCCTGGTGGTCAACCTCCCGCACCTGCGCCAGGTCGCGTTCAGCAAGGAGCTGTTCGCCAGCGCCACCACGAACGCCTACTCGGCGATGTACGCGCCGCTGCTGGCCTACGACAACTCGGTCGGCAACGGCTCCGCCAACGCCACCAGCAAGGGTCGCGCGATCTACGCGATGTCGCTGGCCAAGGCCGCCTCCTCGACCCAGCGCGCGCTGATGCTCAACCTGCTGGTCGGCATCTCGCAGAACGCCACCACGCGGTACGAGAACCAGGACATGACCCAGAGCATCCTGGTCTCGGAGAAGCTGGAACAGGTCTCGCTGTCCGAGTTCAACACCGGTGCCGACCCCGCGGACGCCCGGAAGTACGGTGACGCCCAGGTCGCCCTGGCCAACGCCCAGGACCGCTCGGCCTACAAGATGCCGAACGGCACCGCGCCCACCATGCAGACCCTGCTGGCGCTGGCCGGCAACTACGCCGAGGCCGCCGCCGCCGGGCAGCAGAAGGGCAAGGCCGCGGCCGACGCCGCCTACAACGAGGCCAAGGCCTCCGGTCTGACCCCGGACAACTGGAACCAGGCCGCCGGAACCCACATCCAGGCCCTGCGGAACACCGAAGTCGCGCTGCTGGACGACGTCCTCACCGACTCCCGCAACCTCAAGGACAACGCGCTCTACGACGCCATCCTCAACACGGTCATCGTCGTCGCCGCACTGATCCTGGCCGGCCTGCTCACCGGCTACGTCGCCCGCTCGATGATCCTCGGCATGCGCACCCTGCGCAGCGCCGCCCTGGAGATCGCCGACCACCGCCTGCCGGACCTGGTCGAGAAGCTCTCCAAGACCGACCCCGACCGGGTCGACACCTCGGTGACCGCGATCCCGCTGCACGGCAAGGACGAGATCGGCGAAGTCGCCCGGGCCTTCGACCAGGTCCACCAGCAGGCCGTGGCGCTCGCCGCCGAGCAGGCCCTGCTGCGAGGGAACGTCAACGCGATCTTCACCAACCTCTCGCGCCGCAGCCAGAGCCTGATCCAGCGCCAGCTGGCGCTGATCACCGACCTGGAGAACAACGAGGCCGACCCGGACCAGCTGGAGAACCTCTTCAAGCTGGACCACCTCGCGACCCGCATGCGCCGCAACGGTGAGAACCTGCTCGTCCTCGCGGGCGAGGAGGCCGGCCGCCGCTGGAACACCCCGGTCCCGCTGGTCGACGTGCTGCGCGCCGCCGCCTCCGAGGTGGAGCAGTACGAGCGCGTCGAGCTGTCCGGCATCCCCGAGGTCGAGGTCGTCGGCGCCGCCGTGACCGACCTCGTCCACCTGCTCGCCGAGCTGCTGGAGAACGCCACCTCGTTCTCCAGCCCGCAGACCCGGGTGCTGGTCAACGCGACCCGCCTGCCGGACGGCCGGGTGCTGGTCGAGATCCACGACAAGGGCATCGGCCTCACCGCCGACGACTTCGCGGAGATCAACGAGAAGCTGGCCGAGCCGCCCACGGTCGACGCCACCATCTCCCGCCGCATGGGCCTCTTCGTGGTCGGCCGGCTGTCCCAGCGGCACGACATCCGCGTCCAGCTGCGCCCGTCCGGCGAGTCGGCCGGCACCACCTCGCTGGTCATGCTCCCGCCGTTCGTCACCAAGTCCGCGATCGCGCCGGAGCCGGAGGAGCAGTTCACCGTCTCCCGGATCTTCGCCGACCAGGAGCCGAGCTCTCCGTGGGCCCCGGACCAGAACGCCGGCCGCAGCGCCGCCGAACTGGGCTTCGACGACCACCTCACCGGCATCGGCAACGCCGGCTCCTCCGGCTTCAGCCCGGCCCTGGAGTCCGTCCAGCGCTCGCAGCGCCTCGACCAGGTCCGCCGCGCGGCCCTGGACGGCGCCCCGAACGACCAGGTGCTGGACGCCGAGGTCGAGGAGGACTTCCAGCAGGGCTACGACCCGTACGCCCCGCAGCAGGGCTACCAGCAGGGCGAGTTCCAGCCGGACGGCTACCAGGACGAGCAGTACGGCTACGACCAGGGCGGCTACCAGCAGGACGAGTACGCCCAGGACGGCTACGGCCAGTACCCGCAGCAGGGCTACCCGCAGGACGGCTACGCCGACGACCAGTACGGCTACGACCAGACCGGCTACCGGCAGGACGAGTACGCCCAGGACGGCTACGGCCACCGGGTCGAGGAGGCCCCCAGCGGCCACCCGTACACCCCGGAGCCGCCCGCCCTGCCCGCCGCCGAACCCGCCGCCACCCTGCCGTCCGGGCTGCCCCAGCGCCGCCCCGGCCAGCAGCTGGCGGGCGGCAACCTGGGTGCCGCCCCGGCCGGCGGCAACCCGTCCGGGGAGACCCCGAACTGGTTCGCCGGCGCCAAGGACACCTCGTCGTCCAACGAGACCCGCGGCCACGACGTGTCCGCACTGGGCGGATACGGCCCGACCGGCCCGACCGCCTCCCCCTGGCAGTCGCCGAACGACGGCGACTGGCAGCGCGCCGAGCAGCTGCGCGAGCCCTCGTCCGCCGGCACCACCGGGGCCGGTCTGCCCCGACGGGTGCCCAAGCAGAACCTGGTGCCCGGCAACGCCAAGCCCACCCCGCAGGAAGGGCCGCAGGTCTCCCGCAGCCCCGAGGAGGTCCGTGGCCGCCTCACCAACCTGCGCCGCGGTGTGGAGCAGGGCCGCAGCGCCGGCAACACCGGAAGCTTCCGGATCGACCCCGATCAGGTAGACCAGTCCGGCAACGGACAGAACCGGAGCACCGATCTCTTCGGCGGCTCGAACCACCAGGAGCGTTGAGTTGACTCAGATGAGCCAGGCCGCACAGAACCTGAACTGGCTGATCACCAATTTCGTGGACAACACCCCCGGGGTGTCCCACACCGTGGTGGTCTCCGCGGACGGCCTCCTGCTGTGCATGTCGGAAGGCTTCCCGCGCGACCGCGCCGACCAGCTCGCCGCCGTCGCCTCCGGCCTCACCTCCCTCACCTCCGGCGCCAGCCGGATCTTCGAAGGCGGCGAGGTCAACCAGACCGTCGTCGAGATGGAGCGCGGCTTCCTGTTCCTGATGGCCATCAGCGACGGCTCCGCCCTCGCCGTCCTCGCCTCCCCCGACTCCGACATCGGTCTGGTCGGGTACGAGATGGCCCTGCTCGTCGACCGGGCCGGCGCCGTCCTCACCCCCGCACTCCGCGCGGAACTCCAGGGCAGTCTCCTGCACTGACGGTTCGTCGGATACCGTCCAGGTATTCGAAGTACCTCCGCGTCCTTCCCGGGCCCGCTTCGGCGGGCTCGGGTTCGGACGTTGTACGGCCTTCGCACCACCGGCTCCGGACTCGTACCGAAGCTCGCACCGCACCGCCGCACCTTGTGAGGAGAGGAACCGTGACACCGCCCGACGACCGCAGCGGCCAGTACGGCGTTCCGTACCCTGGCACAGGCCATGACGCCTTCGGAGCACCCGGCGCCGGCCACGGTCAGCATTACGGTCGGCACCAGTACGGGCAGCAGCCCCAGCAGCACCCGTACCCCCGGCCCGAGGAGCAGTACGGCCAGTACGGCCAGTACCCCGGCCCACAGCCCGCCTTCGACACCCCGCCACCCGGCTACCCGGCACCGCCCGGCCCGGCGCCGGTGCCGGCCCCCGGCCGGCGGTCGGCCCAGGAGCCCGGGCACGTCGAGGAGTTCGAGGACGAGCCGGACTCCGGCCCGCTGATCCGGCCGTTCGCCATGACCGGCGGTCGCACCCGGCCCCGCTACGAACTCGCGCTGGAGGCCCTGGTCTCCGCCGACGTCGACCCGCAGCGTCTGGCCACCCTCCTCCCGGAGCACCAGCGGATCTGCACGCTGTGCAGAGAGGTCAAGTCCGTCGCCGAGGTGTCGGCACTGCTCTCCCTTCCCCTGGGTGTGGCCCGCATCCTCGTGGCCGACCTGGCCGAGGCCGGCCTCGTCGCCATCCACCAGCCCGCTTCCGGGGGCGAAACCGGAAACCAGCCCGACGTCACGCTGCTCGAAAGGGTCCTCAGTGGACTTCGCAAGCTCTAACGCGGCCGCCCCCACCCGCGCCACCACCTCCGCGAAGATCGTC
>NZ_JBIVHS010000054.1:0-4863 GCF_044749365.1 Kitasatospora sp. NPDC089509
GCCCACCCCGACACCCCCGAAGCCCACCTCCTCCACCGCACCGCCTACACCCAACCCGCCCTCTTCGCCCTCCAAACCGCCCTCCACCACCTGCTCCGCACCCTGGTCCCCGCACCCGACGTCCTGATCGGCCACTCCGTCGGCGAGATCGCCGCCGCCCACCTGGCCGGCGTGCTGTCGCTCCCCGACGCGGCCACGCTGGTCGCCGCCCGGGCCCGGCTGATGGACGCCCTGCCGGCGGGCGGGGCGATGGCCTCGATCGAGGCGGACCCGTCCGAGATCGAGGCCGAGTCGGCGGCCGCACCCGGCCGGATCGCCGTCGCCGCCGTGAACGGTCCGCTCGCCACCGTGGTCTCCGGCGACGCGGACGCCGTGGACGAGCTGGTGGCCCGCTGGCGGGGCCGGGGCCGCCGAGCGGCCCGGCTCAGGGTCAGCCACGCCTTCCACTCCCCGCTGATGGACCCGATGCTCGCCGAGTTCCGCGAGGTCGCCGGGCGCCTCGGCTACGCGGAGCCCGAGGTGCCGGTGGTCTCGAACCTCACCGGTCAGATCGCCGAGCCGGGCGAGCTGACCGATCCCGAGTACTGGGTGCGGCACGCCCGCGAGGCGGTGCGCTTCCACGACGGGCTGACGGCCCTGCGGGCGTCCGGGGTCCGGCGGTTCGTCGAGCTCGGGCCGGACGCCGTCCTCACCACCCTGGTGGAGACCGCGCTCGCCGCCGAAACGACCGGAACGACCGAAGCACCCGAAGCGCCGGCCGTGGTCGTCCCGACGCTACGGCGCGACCGGGACGAGGTGTCCGGCCTGCTGCTGGCGCTCGGCGCCCTGTACGTCGACGGCGGCGAGGTCGACTGGCCGGTGCTGCTGGGCCGTTCGGGGACGCCGGTCGAGCTGCCCACCTACCCCTTCGAGCACCGCCGCCACTGGCTGGACGCACCGGCCACGTCGGCCGCGTCCGGCACCACCGGCCACCCGCTGCTGTCCACCGAGGTGACGCTCGGCGACGACGGCGGCGCGGTGCTCACCGGCCGGGTGTCGGCCCGCACCCACCCCTGGCTGACCGACCACGCCATCGACGGGACGGTGCTGCTGCCCGGCACGGCCCTGCTCGAACTGGCGCTGCGGGCAGGCGTGTCGGTGGGCCTCCGCACCCTGGAGGAACTCACCCTGGAGTCCCCCGCCGTGCTGCCCGAGCAGGGTGCGCTGCGGCTCCAGGTCGTCGCCGGACCGGCCGACGGGCAGGGCACCCGCCCGGTGGCGGTGTACTCCCGCCACGACGACTCCGAGCCGTGGACCCGCCACGCCTCCGGCACCCTGACCGCCGGTTCCCCGCACCGCCCGTCCGCCGAACCCGCCGAACCCGCCGCCCCGGCCGCGCCCGTGACCGCCGCCTTCTACGCCGAACTCGCCGCCGAGGGCTACGGCTACGGACCCGCCTTCCGTGCGGTCACCGCCGTCGGCCGGGACGGCGCGGAGTCCTCCGCCGAGCTCCGGCTGCCCGAGGAGCTCGATCCGTCCGGGTTCCTGCTCCACCCCGCCCTGCTGGACGCCGCCCTGCACCCACTGGTGAAGGGCCGCGGCGACCGGGGTACCGGCCGGATCGCCCTGCCCTTCGCCTGGTCCGGCGTCTCCCTCGGCGCGGCCTCCCCCGCCACCGCGGCCCGGGTCCGGATCACCCCGACCGGCCCCGACTCCGCCCGGCTGGAGCTGACCGACGCCGCCGGGGTGCCCGTCGCCACCGTCGCCTCGCTGACGCTCCGGGAGGTGGAGACCGCCCGGCTCGGCGGGGCGGACCCGGCGGTGGCCCGCGACCTGCTGCGGGTCGACTGGCAGCCCGCCGAAGCGGCCCCGACGGCACCGGTCCGCTCGGTGGCCGTCCTGGGCGCTCCCGACCCGGAGCTGACGGCCGCTCTGCGGGCCGCCGGAGCGGTGCTGCGGGAGCCGGTCGAAGCCCCCGACGTCCTGCTGGTGCGCGCACCGTCCGGCCAGGACGAGCCGCTGAGCGCCGCCCACGCGAGCGCCCATACCGTCCTGGCGACGCTGCAGAGCGTCCTGGCGGACGAGCGGCTGGCCGACACCCGGGTGGTGGTGGTCACCGAGGGCGCCACCGACGGCGGCACGCCGCACGCCCTGGCCGGGGCGACGGTCGGCGGCCTGGTCCGCTCGGCGCTCGGCGAGCAGCCCGGTCGGCTGGCCCTGGTCGACCTGGACGGCACCCCGCGGTCGCTGCGCGCGCTGCCCGCCGCACTCGCCCTGGCCGAGCCCGAAGTGGCCGTCCGACAGGGCCGGTTGACGGTGCCCCGGCTGGTCCGGGCCGGCGCCGCGACACCGGTGGACGCCCGGCCGGTGGACCCGGACGGCACGGTGCTGATCACCGGCGGCACCGGCGCGCTCGGCGCCTTGCTGGCCCGGCACCTGGTGCGGACCGGGCAGGCCCGGCGCCTGCTGCTGGTCAGCCGGCGCGGCCCGGACGCGCCCGGGGCGGCCGAGCTGCTGGCGGAACTGTCGGCCCTCGGCGCGGAGGCCACCGTGGCGGGCTGCGACGTCGCCGACCGGGAGGCGCTGGCCGGGCTGCTGGCGGGGATCCCGGCGGACCGGCCGCTGACGGCGGTGATCCACACGGCGGGCGTGCTGGACGACGGGGTCGTCTCCGCGCTGACGCCCGCGCGCCTGGCGGCCGTCCTGCGGGCCAAGGCCGATGCGGCCTGGCACCTGCACGAGCTGACCCGGGAGGCGGCCCCGGCCCGGTTCGTGCTGTTCTCCTCGGTGGCCGGGGTGCTGGGCACCGCCGGCCAGGCCAACTACGCGGCCGCCAACGCCTTCCTGGACGCCCTGGCCCGGCACCGGCACGCCCTCGGCCTGCCCGCCACCGCCCTGGCCTGGGGCCTGTGGTCCGGCCCGGGCGGGATGGGCGACCGGCTGGACGAGGCCGGCCGGTCCCGCTTCGAGCGCCTGGGCCTGGCCCCGATCGGCGCCGAGCGCGGACTCGCCCTGTTCGACGCCGCACTCGCCCGACCGGACGCCGTGCTGGTGCCCGCCCCGACCCTTCCGGCCGCCCTGCAGCGGGCGGCCGCCGAGGGGCGGCTCGCCCCGATCCTGTCCGGGCTGGTCGCCCCGACCCCGGAGAAGGCACCCGCCGCGCCGCACACCTCCGGTCTGGCCGAACGGCTCGCCGGCCAACCCGCCGAGGCCCGGACCGCGCTGCTCGGCGACTACCTGCGCGACAAGGTCGCCACGGTGCTCGGCCACGCCCCGCAGTCGCTGAGCGAGCACCGCGGCTTCCTGGAACTCGGGGTGGACTCGCTGACCGCCGTCGAACTGCGCAACCGGATCAACGCCGACACCGGCCTGCGTCTGCCGCCCACCCTGCTGCTCGACCACCCGACGATCGGCGGCCTGGCCCGCCACCTCGGGACCGCACTGGCCCCCGATCCGATCGCTCCCTCCCCCGACCGGCTCCGCGCGGACATCGACCGGCTGACCGCCGCGCTGGCCGCCCTGGGCGCCCCCGAACGCGGCCCGCTGCTCACCGCCCTGCGCGAGCTGCTGGCACCGCTCGACCCGCTCCACACCGACCTGGACACGGCCACCGACGACGAGATCTTCGACCTGATCGCCGAGGAGCTCGGCATCACCGACAGCGAGGAGGGCTAGGCGATGAGCACCACCGAGGAGAAGCTCCGCGGCTACCTCAAGCGCGTCACCACCGAGCTGCGGCAGAACCGCCGCCGGTTGGACGAGCTGGAGGCCCGGGAGTCCGAGCCGATCGCGATCGTCTCGATGGCGGGACGCTTCCCGGGCAACGTCAACTCTCCCGAAGAACTCTGGGAGTTGGTCGAGCGCGGCGGGGACGCCGTGGGCGCCTTCCCGGCGGACCGGGGCTGGCCGGAGGAGCTCTACCACCCCGACCCGGCCAAGCCCGGGCACAGCTACACCCGCGAGGGCGGATTCCTCTACGACGCCGGGCAGTTCGACGCCGAGTTCTTCGGCATCTCCCCCCGCGAGGCGACCGCGATGGACCCGCAGCAGCGGCTGCTGCTCGAAGTCGCCTGGGAGTCCCTGGAACGCGCCGGGCTGCGCCCCGACGACCTGCGCGGCACCCGTACCGGGGTGTTCGCCGGGGTGATGTACCACGACTACGGCTCCCGGTTCCGGCGCGCCCCGGAGGAGTTGGAGGGCTATCTGGTCGTCGGCAGCGCGGGCAGCGTGGTCTCCGGCCGGATCGCCTACACCCTCGGGCTGGAGGGCCCGGCAGTCACCGTGGACACCGCCTGCTCCTCCTCGCTGGTCGCCATCCACCTGGCCGCGCAGGCGCTGCGCGGCGGCGAGTGCACCCTGGCCCTGGCCGGCGGGGTCACCGTGATGTCCACCCCCGCGACCTTCGTCGACTTCAGCCGCCAGGGCGCCAACTCCCCCGACGGGCGCTGCCGTTCGTTCGCGGCCGACGCGGACGGGACGGGCTGGGCGGAGGGCGTGGGCGTGCTGGTGCTGGAGCGGCTGTCCGACGCCCGGCGCCACGGACACCCGGTCCTCGCCGTGGTCCGCGGCAGCGCGGTGAACCAGGACGGCCGCAGCAGCCAGCTGACCGCGCCGAGTGGACGGGCCCAACAGCGGGTCATCGCCGAGGCGTTGCGACGCTCGGGCCTGACCGCCGACGAGGTGGACGCGGTCGAGGCCCACGGAACCGGCACCACCCTCGGCGACCCGATCGAGGCCAACGCCCTCATCGAAGCCTACGGACGCCACCGCACCGGCGAACCCCTCTGGATCGGCTCACTCAAATCCAACCTCGGCCACATGCAAGCCGCCGCCGGCGTCGGCGCCGTCATCAAAACCGTCGCCGCCCTCAACCACGCCACCCTC
>NZ_JBIVHS010000055.1:0-4145 GCF_044749365.1 Kitasatospora sp. NPDC089509
ACTGCAGGGGGGACCCTGTGGGAGAGTAGGACGCCGCCGAACAATCATTCAGAAAAGCCCCTGATCCCTTCGGATCAGGGGCTTTTCGCATTTCCGTTTCCGCTCAGTTGTCGTCGTCGTCCGGCAGCTGGGTGTCATCGGTCTTCGGCTGGCCCTGGGCGTCCGCCGGTGTCCCCCCGGCCGATGCCGGCGCCGAAGGCCCTCCCGATGGAGCCGGAGCCGAGGGAGCCGCTGCTGCCGGAGCGTCGGAGGGTGCGTCGGACGGGGCTTCCGAGGGGGCCTCGGACTGGGGTGCCTGGGCTGCCGCCGGTACCGCCGCGGTTCCCCAGACCGGTCGGCTGAGCCACTGGTCCGCGCTGTTGGTGAGCCGGGCGACGCCCGTGCCGTCCGGCCGCATGCTGTAGAGGTCGGCGCCGGAGCCCGCGGGCGCCTGGGCGAAGACGATCGACGTGCCGTCAGGTGCGTAGGCCGCGGTGCCGTAGAACACGGTGGAGGGGGCGGGGGTGAGGGCGCCGATGGCGCTGCCGTCGGGGTGGACGGTGTAGATGCCGCCGCCGGGGGCGTTGTCGGGGCCGGCCGGGTAGGTGGTGAAGAGGATCTGGGTGCCGTCCGGGGACCAGGCGGCGCGGTCGCCGGCGCGCAGTTCCCAGGGGGTGAGCTGGCGGAGCCCGGTGCCGTCGACGCCGACCACGTAGACGGCCCGGCTGTTGGCGGGCTGCCCGGTGGCGCTGGTGCGGTACTCGAAGGTCAGCTGCTTGCCGTCGGGGGACCAGCTGGGGTTGCTGACCGCACCGGAGTAGGGCTTGTCGTTGGTCAGGAAGGTGAGCCGCTGGACGCTGGTGCCGTCCGGGCTCATCAGGTAGAGGTCGGAGTACTGGACCTGGTTGTTGTGGGCCGCGTCCAGGGCGCCCCAGGAACGGCTGAAGGCCAGTTGCTTGCCGTCCGGGGAGAAGGCGGGGGCGCGTTCGTCCTCGTTGGCGCAGTCGGTGGTGGCGCTGCTGGTGTCGCAGAGCTGGCTGATCTGGTGGGCGTTGTCGCCGTCGGTGGAGACCGTCCAGACGCGGGCGGTGCCGTTCTGCGGGTCGGTGCGGTCGAAGGCGATGGCGCTGCCGTCGGGGGACCAGTCCGGGCGGTCGTCGAGGACGCGTGCGGTCGGCTGGGTGACCTGGTGGCGGCCGGTGCCGTCGGGGCCGAGGGTGACGATGGCGCTGGTGGTGCGGGCGGCGTCGGTGTAGGCCCGGCTGACGATCAGTCCGTTGTGGGCCTGGGCGTTCGCGGCACCGACGACGCCGGGGGTCGCGGTCGGGGTCGGGTCCGGGGTGGCGGTGGGGGATTCCGGACGGATCTCGGAGAGCGGGATGTCGCCGGGCTCGGCCCCGCACCCGGTGAGCAGGGTGCCCAGAAGCAGGAGGCCCGCACCGGCGCTTGCGCGGGTGCGGGCCTTGCCGCTGGGGGACTGCTGTGTGCCGGTGATCCGTGTCATCTCCGTCTCCGACCTTTCCGACCGCTCCGACGCGTGCCCCGGTTCCGCGGAGGGAGGGGCGCAGGACGAGTCCAGGAGAGAAGGGCCCCTGGAAGGAGCTGTCACTGTGTCAGACGGGGAGCTGCGGGCGGTCGGGCGACACGCGACGGAGTGCTTCCGCTCGGTCGCTCGGAGTAGAAGCCCCTGGGAAGGAACGGAGGGGCAGCGGAGCAGAGGGGGCGGAGCGGGTTCAGCCCCGGGCGGCGCGGCGCTCGGCCTTGGCGAGGGCCTCCGCCTCGTCCTCGGCCTCGGCGACCTCCAGGGTGGGCGCGGTGCCGCCGAGGTGGGTGGGCAGCCACCAGGTGTCCTCGGGGCCGGCGGGCTTGCCGGGGTACTCGCGCTGGGCCTGGTCGAGCATCTCGCTCATGGCGGCGCGCAGCTTTCTGGTCACCATGACGGGCTTGTCGTCCGGGCCCAGGTGAATCGGTTCGCCAATCATGATCGTCACCGGGACGTGCCGCTTGGTGAGGGTCTTCGGGCGGCCCTTGGTCCAGAGCTGCTGGGTGCCCCAGAGGATGACCGGCAGCAGCGGGGTGCCGGAGTCGGCGGCCATCCGGGCCGCGCCGGTCTTGAACTTCTTCAGCATGAACGAGCGGCTGATCGTCGCCTCGGGGAAGACCCCGACGACCTCGCCGGCCTTCAGGGCGCGGACCGCGGCCTCGTAGGCGGGCTGGCCGTCGGTGCGGTCGACCGGGATGTGCTTCATGCCGCGCATCAGCGGGCCGGAGATGCTGTGCCGGAAGACGTCGTCCTTGGCCATGAAGCGGGTCTTGCGCTTGCCGCCGCGGTAGGCGCCGAGCCCGGCGAAGAGGAAGTCCAGGTAGCTGATGTGGTTGCTGACCAGCACCGCTCCGCCCCTGGCGGGGATGTGCTCGGCACCGATGATCTTGATCCGCACGTCGAGCGCACGGAAGGCGGTGAGTGCGGCGCCGATCACCGGCGGGTAGACGAACTCTGCCACGGTCAGTCCTGACTTCCACGGGCCGGGGCCCGGTACGGCGGGTACCCGCGCCGTGCGCGGGAGCCGACCGGAGCACGGCACGCCGCGGCGGTCACGGGTGATACACGGAGATGATCCCCCGAACGAGTGCCTGCTGTCACCTGAGGCGGGCAGTCAAGCGAATATTCGCGATGTGATCTCCGTGATGAACCGGGGTCGGAACTTTTCCGTCTCCCGACCGTATTCCGGAGCGTCGAACTCCGGAACGCCGCGACCCGTCGGGGTTCAGGCCCCGGCGCCGAGGCGGCCCTGGGCGCGCCGGACGATCGGGTAGATCTCGCAGCCCAGGCAGTAGCCGAAGGCGGCGTTCAGGAACGCGGCGGCCAGGGCGAACCCGGTGGCCGACAGGGCGAGCCAGGTGACTCCGGTGACGTACCCGAGGGTGCCGACCGCGGCGAAGACGGCCCCGCCGCCCTGGGCGAAGCGCACCGGCCGCTCGTCCTCGGTCTCGTTCGGGGGCGCCAGGCGCGGCGCGACGAAGGTGTGGAACAGCCAGCCGTACGGGGAGAGCCGGGGGCCGCCGGACGCGGCGAGCGTGAAGACGACCGCCTGGGCGGTCAACAGCAGGCCGCTGCCGGTGAGCAGGACGGCGACCAGGACGAGGGTGGTGAGCGCGGCGGCGAAGCGGGCACCGCGGGGGTCGGTCTGCACGGGGGCTCCGGAAGGGTCGCGACGGGCGGCTGCGGCGTGGCGCGTCAGCGACGGCGGGCGGTGGCGGCCGAGCCCCGGTCGACGAGGCGACGGACGGTCAGCAGCGGCGGGGAGGGGCGGTCGGAGTCCACCTGCCGATCGTACGGGCCCGGTGTCGACTGGTCGACCTCCCTTTCGGAGCCCGCTCGTGCTGTCGCAGACTGGAGGGATGACCGGACCGGTGGTGTGCCTCCTCGTGCTGACGGCGGCGACCGGGTTCGGGCTGTCGAGGGTCGGGCGCGACGGAAGGATGCGGGTGCGCACCAAGGACGGGACGGTACGGCTGTCGGAGGAGGACCTGGGCGGGCCGCTCGGTGAGCGGGCGACCCTGGTGCAGTTCTCCACCGCCTTCTGCCAGCCCTGCCGGGCCACCCGGCGGGTGCTCGCCGAGGTGGCGGGGATGGTCGACGGGGTCGCCCACGTCGAGCTGGACGCGGAGGCGCAGCTGGAGCTGGTCCGCCGGCTGGCGGTGCTGCGGACGCCGACCGTCCTGGTGCTGGACGCGGCCGGGCGGGTGGTGCGCCGGGCGGCGGGGCTGCCGCGCAAGGCGGACGTGATCGCCGCGCTCGGCCGGGCGGTGTGACGAGCGTCGCCCGGTGGAGTGGAGCGACCCCCGTCTGGGGCAGGATGGGCGCGAGCGGCGCGCCTGCCGTCCGGCCTAAGCTACTGGCCAGTAGTGAGGAGTGGACTACCGGCGAGTATGCTGCCAGGAAGTTCCGGACCGGCACGGGAAACTCGCTGCCCGGAGCGGGTGCGCACCGTGTTCGCACCCGCTTGCACGCCGCAGCCGCCGGACGAGACCAGTACAGGAGACAAGGCCGTGAGCTTGAGGATCGTTGTCTGTGTGAAGTACGTGCCGGACGCGACGGGTGACCGTCGTTTCGCGGACGACCACACCACGGACCGGGAGGGCGTGGACGGCCTCCTGTCGGA
>NZ_JBIVHS010000056.1:0-3522 GCF_044749365.1 Kitasatospora sp. NPDC089509
GGGGGGGGGGGGGGGGGGGGGGGGGGGGGGGGGGGGGGGGGGGGGGGGGGGGGGGGGGGGGGGGGGGGGGGGGGGGGGGGGGGGGGGGGGGGGGGCCCCCCCCCCCCCACCCCGGGCGGCCGGTTCAGCGCAGGTGGGCGGCCAGGACCGGCCCGATCAGGTCCAGCGCCTCGGGCGTGGTGAAGCGGCTGTGCGGGATGTCCAGCGGGTGGTTCTCGATCGGGCCGTCCACGTGCGCGGTCCACAGATCGGTCAGCGGCGCGCCGTCCGCTCCCCGGCCGGGCAGGGCCTCGAAGAAGAGCACCGACCCCCGGTAGCGGCCCGGCGCCTCGCCGGCGGCCAGGGCGAGGTTGTTGCCGGTCACCCGGACCAGTCGGCCGAGCGCCGCCGGGTCCAGCCCGGCCAGCACGCTGCCGCGCTCCCGCAGCAGCTCCAACACGGCTTCGGCGCCCGGGAGTCCGGCCCCGAGCGGCTCGGTGCCGTCGGCCGTCGGGGTGTCGCCGCCTGCCGAGGTGCCGTCGGCGGTGAGGGCGTCCAGCTCGTCGAGGTCGAGGCCGTCCAGTGCGAGCGAGAGGATCTCCGCGTCGCTGGGGCGGCCGGCGTGCCGGAAGCGGCCGGTGGGGTGCGAGTCGAGCATCGCCAGCAGGGCCACCTCCTCGCCCGCCGCCTGGAGTTGACGGGCCAGCTCGTGGGCCACCGTGCCGCCGAAGGACCAGCCGAGCAGGTGGTACGGGCCGCTCGGCTGCACCTCGCGGATCAGCCGCAGGTAGTCGGTCGCCATCTCCTCGACGCTGCACGGAAGTCGGTCGTCCCCGTCCAGCCCGCGGGCCTGCAGGGCGATGACCGGCCGGTCCCGGTCCAGGTGGCGGACCAGGCCGGAGTAGCACCAGCCCAGGCCGCCGCCGGGGTGCACCGCGAACAGCGGCGGCCGGCTGCCGCCGGTGCGCAGCGGCAGCAACTGCCCGAGCCCGTTGCCGGATTCGGTGCCGCCCTCGGCGTCGAGCCGCTCGGCCAGCAGGGCCACGGTCGGGGTCTCGAACAGGGCCCGCAGGCCGATCCGGACGCCCAGCTCGTCCTGGATCCGGGCGGTCAGCCGGGCGGCGAGCAGGGAGTGGCCGCCGAGGTCGAAGAAGTTGTCGTCGATGCCGACGGTCTCCGCGCCGAGCGTGGCGGCGAACAGGCCGCAGAGGACGGACTCGCGGGGGGTGCGGGGCGCCCGGGCGGGTGCGGTGGTGAGGCTCGGTGCGGGCAGGGCGCGGCGGTCGAGCTTGCCGTTGGGGGTGAGCGGGAGGGTGTCGAGCAGTACGACGGCGGACGGCACCTGGTGGGCGGGCAGCTGGGCGGCGGCGGTGGCGCGCAGTTCGGCCGGGTCCGGCGCGGTGGTGTCGTCGGCCGGGACCAGGTAGGCCACCAGGCGCTGGTCGCCGGGCTGGTCCTCGCGCAGCAGCACGGCGGCCTGCACGATGTCCGGGTGGGTGGTGAAGTGGGTCTCGATCTCGGCGGGTTCGATCCGGAAGCCGCGCAGCTTGATCTGGTCGTCGGTGCGGCCGAGGAATTCGAGCCGGCCCTCGCCGTGCGCGTCCTCGTGCCAGCGGCCGAGGTCGCCGGTGCGGTACATCCGGGCGCCGGGCTCGCCGAACGGGTCGGGCAGGAAGCGCTCGGCGGTCAGGCCGGGGCGGCCGAGGTAGCCGCGGGTCACCAGGTCGCCGGCGATGAAGAGTTCGCCGCCGACACCGATCGGCAGCGCGCGCAGCGCCTCGTCCAGGACGTACATCCGGGTGTTCCAGATCGGCCGTCCGATGGTGATCACGCCGGAGGGCGCGGTGTCGCCGGGCTCGATCCGGAACTCGGTGCAGCCGACCGTGGTCTCGGTCGGGCCGTACTCGTTGATCACGGTGGCGCCCGGGTGGCGGCGGCGCCACTCGTCCAGGACCTCGCCCATCAGCGACTCGCCGCCGAGCACCAGCTGCTCGCTGGGCGAGAACCGCTCGGGCAGCGCGGTCAGCAGCGCCAGGTGGCTCGGGGTGGCCTTGACGAAGGTCGGGCGGTCGAACTCCCGCGCGGTGGGCGCCTGGTCGTCCAGTTCGATCAGCTGGACGGTGCCGCCGCTGGTGAGCGGGGCGAACAGGCCGGTCACGGTCAGGTCGAAGGACACCGGCGAGTGGACCAGCGCCCGGCCGGCCACGCTGCCGTAGGCCTCACGGGCCCAGGCCAGGTAGGCGTCCAGCGAGCGGTGCTCGACCACGACGCCCTTGGGGCGCCCGGTGGAGCCGGAGGTGTAGATGACGTAGGCCGGGTTGCGCAGCGACAGCGGTGCCGAGCGGTCGGCGTCGGTGAGGTCGTGGGTCGGCAGTGCGGTCAGCGCGGCGACCGTCTCCGGGGCGTCCAGCAGCACCCGGGGGTGCTCGGTGGCGGGCAGCCGCCCGGCCGCCTCGGCGGTGGTGAGCACGCACAGCGGCTGGGCGTCGCCCAGGGTGTAGGCGATCCGCTCGCTGGGGTGGGTGAGGTCGACCGGCAGGTACGCCGCACCGGACTTGAGCACGGCCAGGACGGCCACCAGGGTCTCCACCGAGCGCGGGACGGCGAGGGCCACCAGCCGCTCGGGGCCGGCGCCCCGCGCCACCAGGAGGCGGGCCAGCCGGTTGGCGGCGGTGTCGAGCTGGGCGTAGCTGAGGGTGTCGGTGCCGCAGCTGACGGCGGTGGCGTCGGGGGTGCGGGCGGCCTGGGCGGCGAACAGCTCCGGGAGCGTCCGGCCGGGGAGTTCGCGGGTGGGGCCGTTCCAGTCGGTGAACACGGCCGCGCGCTCGCGCTCGTCGAACAGGTCGACGTCCTGGATGGGGGTGTCGGGGTGTTCGGCGGCGCTGCGCAGGATGCGCTGGAACTGGCGGGCGAGGCGCTCGACGGTGGCGGGCTCGAACAGGTCGGTGGCGTACTCGATGGTGACGACGAGCCCGTTCGGGGTGCCGTCGGCGGTGTGCTGCTCGGTCACGGTGAAGGACAGGTCGAACTTCGCGGTCCGGCCCGACTCGTCGTCCTGGACGTCGAGTTCGGTTCCTCCGGGTTGGGTGGTGTTGAGGGTGAGGATGGTTTGGAAGAGGGGGTGGCGGTGGGGGGTGCGGGTGGGGTTGAGGGCTTCGACGAGGCGGTCGAAGGGGAGGTCCTGGTGGGTGAGGGCGGTGAGGTTGAGGTCGCGGGTGTGGTGGAGGAGTTGGGTGTGGGTGGGGTTGCCGGTGGTGTTGGTTCGGAGGACGAGGGTGTTGATGAAGAAGCCGATGAGGTGGTCGAGGTGGGGGTGGTTGCGGCCGGCGGTGGGGGTGCCGATGGGGAGGTCGGTGCCGGCGCCGTTGCGGGTGAGGAGGGTGGCGAGGGCGGCGTGGAGGGTGTGGAAGAGGGTGGCGTGGTGGGTGTGGGCGTGGGTGGTGAGTTGGTGGTGGGTGGTGGGGTCGGTGTGGGTGGTGTGGGTGCGGGCGTGGTGGGTGGGGTTGGTGGGTCGGGGGTGGTCGGTGGGGAGGGGGATTTCTT
>NZ_JBIVHS010000057.1:0-3218 GCF_044749365.1 Kitasatospora sp. NPDC089509
CTGGCCTCCGCGGTGGCCGAGCGGGTCGGCGCCCACGGCCCGGTGCAGACCGTCTCCACCGGCTGCACCTCCGGCCTGGACGCGATCGGCTACGGCTTCCAGGCGGTCGAGGAGGGACGCGCCGACATCTGCGTCGCCGGCGCCTCCGACTCCCCGATCTCGCCGATCACCGTCGCGTGCTTCGACGCCATCAAGGCCACCAGCGAGCGCAACGACGACCCGGCGCACGCCTCCCGCCCCTTCGACGCCCACCGGGACGGCTTCGTCCTCGGCGAGGGCGGCGCCGTCCTGGTGCTGGAGGAGCTGGAGCACGCCCGCCGCCGCGGCGCCCGGATCTACGGCGAGGTCGGCGGCTTCGCGACCTTCGGCAACGCCTACCACATGACCGGCCTCACCAAGGAGGGGCTGGAGATGTCCCGCGCGATCGACCACGCGCTCGACCACGCGCGGGTCGACCGCACCGACGTCGACTACGTCAACGCGCACGGCTCGGGCACCAAGCAGAACGACCGGCACGAGACCGCGGCGGTCAAGCGCTCACTGGGCGACCACGCCTTCGGTACGCCGATGAGCTCGATCAAGTCGATGGTCGGGCACTCGCTCGGCGCGATCGGCGCGATCGAGGTGGTCGCCTGCACCCTGGCGCTGGCCCACGGCGTGGTGCCACCGACCGCCAACTACGAGACTCCGGACCCGGAGTGCGACCTCGACTACGTGCCGCGCACCGCGCGCGAGCTGCCGCTGAGCCACATCCTCTCGGTCGGCAGCGGATTCGGCGGATTCCAGTCCGCCGTCGTGCTCAACAGAACGGGGTGAGTTCCATGACGTCACGTCAGCAGGGCCGCCGGGCGGTGGTCACCGGCCTCGGCGTGGTGGCGCCGAACGGTGTCGGTGCCGATGCCTTCTGGAAGGCCACCAGGCAGGGCGTGAGCGTCCTCGACCGGATATCCCGTGAGGGCTGCACCGAGCTGCCGCTCAGAATCGCGGGCGAGGTGCGGGAGTTCGACCCGAGTTCGGTGATCGACAGCCGCTACCTGGTGCAGACCGACCGCTTCACGCACTACGCGATGGCCGCCGCCGACCTGGCCGTGGCCGACGCCGGGTTCCGGCCCGACCCCGAACAGCCCTTCACGGTCGGAGTGGTGACCGCGGCCGGCTCCGGCGGAGGCGAGTTCGGCCAGCGCGAGCTCCAGCAACTCTGGGGCCAGGGGCCGAGGTTCGTCGGACCGTACCAGTCCATCGCCTGGTTCTACGCGGCCAGCACCGGCCAGATCTCGATCCGCGGCGGCTACAAGGGCCCGTGCGGGGTGGTGGCCAGCGACGAGGCCGGCGGCCTGGACGCCCTCGCCCACGCCGCCCGCTCCGTGGCCCGCGGCACCGACGCCGTGGTGGTCGGCGCCGCCGAGGCCCCGCTCGCGCCGTACTCCATGGTCTGCCAGCTCGGCTATCCCGAACTGAGCCTGGCCGACCGGCCCGAGGCGGCCTACCTGCCGTTCACCGCGCAGGCCTGCGGCTTCGCCCCCGCCGAGGGCGGCGCGATGCTGCTGGTGGAGGACGAGCAGGCGGCCCGCCGGCGCGGCGCCACCGTCCGGGCCCACCTGGCCGGGCACGGCGCCACCTTCACCGGCGCCTCCCGCTGGGAGGAGTCCCGGGAGGGACTGGCCGCCGCGATCCGGATCGCGCTGGACGAGGCCCGGACCGCGCCCGAGGAGATCGACGTGGTCTTCGCGGACGCGCTCGGCGTCCCCGCCGCCGACCGGGCCGAGGCCCTGGCCCTGGCCGACGCACTCGGCCCGGCCGCCGAACGGGTCCCCGTCACCGCCCCCAAGTCCGGCACCGGACGCGCCTACTGCGGCGCCCCGATGCTGGACGTGACGGCCGCCGTGCTGGCCATGGAGGACGGCGTGCTGCCGCCCACCCCCAACGTCACCGAGGTCTGCCACGACCTCGCCCTGGTGACCGGCCGCGCCCGCCCGGCCGAGCTGCGCACCGCGCTGGTGCTCAGCCGCGGGCTGATGGGCTCCAACTCCGCGCTGGTGCTCCGGCGCGGCGAGCGGTCCTGACCCCCCGATTTCCGCTGCCTCTTCGAAGGGAATCCCGTGAGCAACACCCTCAGCTATTCGGACCTGGCCGACCTGCTCCAGTCCCGGGCCGGCGTCACCGTCGACCCGGGCGACCTGGAGCAGCCGAGCGCCCAGTTCGACGACTTCGGCGTCGACTCGCTCGGACTGCTCGGCGTCGTCGGCGAGTTGGAGAACCGGCACGACCTCAAGGTCACCCCCGGCGCCGAGTCCGCCAAGACCCCGCACGAGTTCCTGGAGCTGGTCAACAGCTCCCTGGCCACGAAGGCTGGTGCCTGAGATGCCCGGACACACCGACAACGAGATCGTCATCAACGCCCCGCTCGACCTGGTCTGGGAGATGACCAACGACCTGGAGAACTGGCCGGAGCTGTTCAGCGAGTACGCCTCGGTCGAGGTGCTGGAGCGCGAGGGCGACCGGGTGCAGTTCCGGCTCACCATGCACCCGGACGAGAACGGCAAGGTGTGGAGCTGGGTCTCCGAGCGCACCACCGACCGCTCCTCGCTGGCGGTCGCGGCCCGCCGGGTCGAGCCCGGCCCGTTCGAGTTCATGGAGATCCGCTGGGAGTACGCGGAGGTCCCGGCCGGCACCAGGATGCGCTGGATCCAGGACTTCTCGATGAAGCCCACCGCCCCCGTGGACGACGACGGCATGGTCAACCACATCAACAAGAACTCCCGGATCCAGCTGCAGCTGATCCGCGAGAAGGTCGAGAAGCGGGCGGCCGAACAGTGACCGGAACCCACCGCGCCCTGATCGTCGCCCGGATGAAGCCCGAGACGGCCCCGGACATCGCCGAGGTGTTCGCCGACTCCGACCGGGGCGAACTGCCGCACCTGATCGGCGTCACCGGCCGCAGCCTGTTCCAGTTCGGCGACGTCTACCTGCACCTGATCGAGGCCGACCGCCCGCCGGGCCCGGCCGTCGCCAAGGTCCTCGGCCACCCGGAGTTCCGGACCGTCAGCGACCGCCTGACCGCCTACGTCCAGGCCTACGACCCGGCCACCTGGCGCGAGCCGAAGGACGCCATGGCGCGCGAGTTCTACCGCTGGGACCGCTGACCGCCCGCCGCGCTCCGCAGTCCCGTCTGGGCCCGCCCCCGGCCGTGCGCCGGGGGCGGGCCCATGTGCGCGTCC
>NZ_JBIVHS010000058.1:0-2415 GCF_044749365.1 Kitasatospora sp. NPDC089509
TACAACCGGCGCTGGGAGGAGCGCGGCGGCACCCCGTCCGCGCACATCCGCACCGTCTACAACGGCGTGGACCCGGCCGCCTTCCCGCCGGCCGGGCCCGAGCCCGAGACGCCGACCCTCAGCTGGGCCGGCCGGGTCGACCCGATCAAGGACCTGGAGACGCTGATCCGGGCCTTCGCCCTCGTCCACCAGGAGATCCCCGAGGCGCGGCTGCGGCTCTTCGGGGGCACCCCCAAGGGCGGCGAGGCGTACCGGGACGGCTGCATAGCCCTGGCCGCCGAGCTCGGCGTGGCCGACTCGGTGGCCTTCGAGGGCCGCGTCGCCGACATCACCGACGCGTACGCGGCGGGCAACGTGGTGATGCTCTCCAGCATCAGCGAGGGCTTCCCGTTCACCCTGATCGAGGCGATGTCCTGCGGCCGGGCGACCGTCTCCACGGACGTCGGCGGCGTGCGCGAGGCGGTCGGCGACACCGGACTGGTCGTCCCGCCGCGCGAGCCCGAGCCGATGGCGGCCGCCGCGATCGAGCTGCTGCGCGACCCCGCGCGGCGCGCCCGGCTCGGCGAGGGCGCCCGGCTGCGGGTCATCGAGCAGTTCACGCTCCGCCAGAACATCGACGGCTTCCGGGGCATCTACACCGAACTCCTGGGCACCGCCCGCTGGATGCCCGGCGGCATGGTCGCCGTCACCGACCAGGCGCCCAGCCCGGACTGGGACCAGCAGCTGACCGCCGCCCGGCCCGAGTTGGCCACCGCCCGACCCGAGCCGAGCGAGGTGGGCGCGTGAACGAGCGCAGCGAGCGAACCATCGAGAGGCGCGTGTCCCGCTCTGCGGCCGCCGAGCCCTGCGAGGTGGGCGCATGAGCGGGCCGATCCGCCTCGTTCCGGACGAAGGCGGCGCCGAGCGGACGATGCAGCTGCGCACCCTGCCGCTGAAGCGCCGCCGCCCCGCCCCGCCCGTCGAGCCCGACCCCGCCGAGCAGCTCGACCTCTCCGACGACCCGCTGGACGAGCTCGCCGAGCGCCTGCACGACATCTGCGCCGACGCCGTCCACCCGTACGAGATCGCGGCCTTCCTGGAGTCCGACGGCCTCTCCGACGAGCAGGCCGCCCTGCTCTACGGCCGCCCCGACGCCTTCACCGTCGCCGAGGAGCTGTTCGAGAAGGTCGAGCGCCGCTACCCCGGCCAGGGCTCCGAGTTCGCCAACCCCTGGCGGGCCGACCCGTGGCGCTGCGTGGTGCGCGGCCTGGTGTTCGCCCTGCCCGGGCTCGGCTACCTGCTCGGCGCCAACCTGTTCGCCACCGCCCGGATGCGCTTCGGCCTGCCCTCGGGCATGCTCGCGCTGTCCGTCGCCACCCTGGTCAGCTGGGGCTTCAACCAGGCGCTGGCGCACCGCGCCTACCGCTGGCTGGGCCGGCTGCGCCGCCGGGAGGCCGCGGTCTGCCTGGCCGTCGGCGCACCGGCCGGGGCGCTGCTGGCCTCCGCCGCCGCGTACGTGGTCGGCGGGCCGCTCGGCGCGCTGTGGTTCGCCGCCGGACAGTCCTGCTACCTGGGCGCGGCCACCGCGCTGCTGGTGCTCGGACGGGAGAAGTTCCTGCTGCTGGCGCTGGCCCCGGCCTCGGTCGGCGCGGGCGTGGTGCTGGCGGTCGACGTCCCGGAGACGGTCCGTACGGTGGTGCTGCTCGCCTCGGTGGTGCTGGCGGTCGGCCTGGCCGCACGGGAGCTGCTGGTCGCGGCCCGCGGCGGCGACCAGGACGGCGTGGACCTCAAGCTGCCGATCCGCCAGGAGGTCCCGCACCTGCTGTTCGGGCTGGCCTGCGGCGCGCTCACGCTGATCGCCGGCCTCGGCGAGACCATCCACCAGGCCGTGCAGGCCGCCTCCCACGCGGCCCACACCCCGGTGCACGGCGGCCACCCCGCGCCCTCCGGGGTGAGCACCACCCCGACCGGGCCGGCCATGATCGCGCTGACGCTCAGTCTCGGCCTCGCCGAGTGGCTGCTGTTCCGCTACCGGGCGATGGCGGTGGCCGCGCTGCGCACCAGCCACACCACCGGGCAGTTCACCCGCCGCACCGGCGGGATCCTGCTCGGCTGCCTGTTCATCTACCTCACCACCGTGGCCGCGCTGGACGCCGCCGCGACCGTGCTGTGGCCGGGCGCCCCGTCGCTCGGCGTGCCGCAGCTCGGCGCGATGCTGCTCCTGGGCGGCTCGCTCTGGCTGGCGCTGCTGCTGAACGCCTTCGGGTTCAGCTGGAGCACCGCCCTCATCTGTCTGGCCGCCGCGGTCGCCGAGAGCGTCGGGCTGCTGACCGGTGCGGACCCGATCGTCCTGCAGCTGATCGGCTGCGGGGCGGCCGCGCTCGTCCTCACCGCCACCGCCGGGCCCGCGCTCGGCCGCACCACCCAACACCGCTG
>NZ_JBIVHS010000059.1:0-2401 GCF_044749365.1 Kitasatospora sp. NPDC089509
GGGCGGATGGACTGCTGGGGTTCGCCGTCGGTCTCCGGGAAGAGGGTGCGCAGGGTCTCGTGCCGCTCCACCACGGAGTCCAGCGCGGCCTGGAGAGCGATGGAGTCGATCTCGCCGGGCAGCGACAGCACCACCGGGATGTTGTAGGAGGCGCGCTCGGTCTCCTCCATCCGGTTGAGGAACCAGAGCCGGGACTGCGCGTGGGAGAGCGGGATCCGTGCGGGGCGCTCGGCCGGGACGAGCTCCGGCAGGGCGGCCGCGGGCCGGGCCAGCTCCAGCCGCTCGGCCAGCAGGGCCACGGTGGGCGCCTCGAAGAGGTCGCGGACCCCGATCTCGGCGGCCAGTTCGGAGCGCACCGCCGCGACCAGGCGCATCGCCAGCAGCGAGTGGCCGCCGAGGTCGAAGAAGTTGTCGTCGATGCCGACCGTCTCCGCGCCGAGCGTGGCGGCGAACAGGCCGCAGAGGACGGACTCGCGCGGGGTGCGCGGCTCGCGGGCCGGTGCGCTGGTGAGGCTCGGCGCGGGCAGGGCGCGGCGGTCGAGCTTGCCGTTGGGGGTGAGCGGGAGGGTGTCGAGCAGCACGACGGCGGACGGGACCAGGTACCCGGGCAGCTGGGCGGCGGCCGCCGCCCGCAGGTCGGCCGGGTCCGGGGCGGTGGCGCCGGCGGCCGGCACCAGGTAGGCGACCAGCCGGCGGTCACCCGGGCGGTCCTCGCGCAGCAGCACGGCGGCCTGGGCGATCTCCGGGCGGGCGGTGAAGTGCGCCTCGATCTCGGCGGGTTCGATCCGGAAGCCGCGCAGCTTGATCTGGTCGTCGGTGCGGCCGAGGAACTCCAGGTGGCCCCCGCCCTCGCCGTCGCGCCGCCAGCGGGCCAGGTCGCCGGTGCGGTACATCCGGGCGCCGGGCTCGCCGTACGGGTCCGGGAGGAAGCGCTCGGCGGTCGCGCCCGGGCGGCCGAGGTAGCCGCGGGCCAGGCCGGCGCCGGCGATGAACAGCTCGCCCGGCACCCCGGCCGGCAGCCGGCGCAGTGCGGCGTCCAGCACCTGGACCCGCATGTTGTCCAGCGGGCGGCCGATCGGCACGGTGCTGCCGATCGCGTCCCCGGCGGCCATCGGGTGCCGGGTGGCGAACACGGTGGTCTCGGTCGGCCCGTAGCCGTCGACCACCCGCAGGGTCGGGTGGACCTCCAGCACCCGGCGCACGGCGGCGGCCGGGACGACGTCGCCGCCGGTCATCACCTCGCGGACGCCGGTCAGGCTCTGCGGCGCGTCCTCGGCGAGCAGCCGGAACAGGCCGGCGGTCAGCCAGAGCGCGGTGACCCGGTGGTCGGCGACCAGGCGTCCGATCCGCTCGGCGTCCAGCTCACCGGCCGGCGCCACCACCACCTGGCCGCCGCCGAGCAGCGGCACCCACAGCTCGTAGGTCGCGGCGTCGAAGGCGTGCGGGGAGTGGAACAGCACCCGCTCGTGGTGGCCGTCGCGCTGCCACCAGCGGTCGGCGGCCAGTGCGGCCACGTCCGCGTGGGTCACGGCGACGCCCTTGGGGGTGCCGGTGGAGCCGGAGGTGTACATCACGTAGGCGAGCTGCGCGGGCTGCACGGTCGGGAGTACGGCGCCGGGGGCGTCCGGCAGCGGCGCCGAGACGTCCACCACCTGCCCGCCGGCCGCCGCCCGGGCCCGGACGTACGGGAGGTCGCGGGTGGTGGCGTCGACCAGCAGCAGTTCGGCGCCGGTGTCGGCGAGCACCAGGTCCATCCGCTCGGCCGGCCAGTTCTCGGCCAGCGGCACGTACGCGCCGCCGGCCCGGACGACGGCCAGCGTGCTGACCACCAGGGCCGTGGAACGCTGCTGGAGCACGGCGATCCGGCGCTCCGCACCCGCGCCGAGCGCTACCAGGTGGTGGGCCAACCGCGCGGTGACGGCGTCGAGTTCGGCGTAGCTGAGGGTGTCGGTGCCGCAGCTGACGGCGGTGGCGTCGGGGGTGCGGGCGGCCTGGGCGGCGAACAGCTCCGGCAGGGCGGCGGCGGGCAGCGGGTGGACGGCGCCGGTGGCCAGCGCGTCGAGTTCGGCCCGGCCGGAGTCGCCCAGCAGGTCGACGTCCTGGATGGGGGTGTCGGGGTGTTCGGCGGCGCTGCGCAGGATGCGCTGGAACTGCTCGGCGAGCCGCTCGACGGTGGCGGGCTCGAAGAGCTCGGCGGCGTACTCGATGGTGACGACGAGGCCGTTCGGGGTGCCGTCGGCGGTGTGCTGCTCGGCGACGGAGAACGACAGGTCGAACTTGGCCGCGCTCTCGAAGTCGACCTGCTCGACGTCGAGTTCGGTTCCTCCGGGTTGGGTGGTGTTGAGGGTGAGGATGGTTTGGAAGAGGGGGTGGCGGTGGGGGGTGCGGGTGGGGTTGAGGG
>NZ_JBIVHS010000060.1:0-2150 GCF_044749365.1 Kitasatospora sp. NPDC089509
ACCGGCTCACCCGCCGCACCCACCAGACCCGCCACCGTCGGCGTCTCGAACAACGCCCGCAACGGCAACTCCACACCCAGCACCGCACGCACCCGACTCACCAGACGCGTCGCCAACAGCGAATGCCCACCCAGCTCGAAGAAGTCGTCGTCGATACCGACCCGCTCCAGGCCCAGCACCTCCGCGAAGACCCCGCACAGCACCTCCTCCCGCGCGGTCCGCGGCCCACGACCCGACACCACCGCACCGAAGTCCGGCACCGGCAGCGCCTTCCGGTCCACCTTCCCGTTCGGCGTCAACGGCAGCACACCCAGCACCACCACAGCCGCCGGCACCATGTAGTCCGGGAGCGCGGTGGCGACGTGGGAGCGCAGTTCGGCGGCGTCCGGCAGGCTCTCGCCGCGCGGGACGACGTAGCCGACCAGGCGCTTGTCACCGGGCTGGTCCTCGCGGACCAGGACGGTGGCGCGGGCCACGGCGGGGTGGCGGGCCAGCACGGCCTCGATCTCGCCGAGCTCGATCCGGAAGCCGCGCAGCTTCACCTGGTGGTCCGCACGGCCGATGACGACGAGTTCGCCGTCCTCGGTCCAGCGGGCCAAGTCACCGGTGCGGTACATCCGGGAGCCGGGCTCGCCGAAGGGGTCGGCCACGAAGCGCTCGGCGGTCAGCCCGGGCCGGCCGAGGTAGCCGCGCGCCACGCCGTTCCCGGCCACGTACAGCTCGCCGGTCACCCCGGCCGGGACCGGGACCAGCCCGGCGCCGAGCACGTAGAGGCGGGTGTTCGAGAGCGGTCGGCCGACCGGCAGGATGCCGGTGCCGGGCTCGGTGCCCGGCTCGATCCGGTACTCGGCGCAGCTCACCGTGGTCTCGGTCGGGCCGTACACATTGCGCACGGTCACGGCCGGGTGCGCCCGGCGCCAGCTCCGCAGCGTCCCGGCGGTCAGCGGCTCACCCGCGAGCAGCAGGTCGCCGGTGGGCGAGGCGTCGGCGGGCAGGGCCTCCAGCAGCGGCAGGTGGCTCGGGGTGCCCTTCACCAGGGTGGGGGCGGTGCCCGCCGCCGCGGCGTCCTCCAGCTCGGCGATCCGCACGCAGCCGCCGACGGTCAGCGGGGTGAACAGCGCGGTGACCGTCATGTCGAAGGACACCGAGGAGTGCAGCACCGCCGCCCCGGCCGCACTGGGGTAGCTGCGGCCGGCCCACTCCAGGTAGTCGACCAGGTTGTGCTGTTCCACCAGCACGCCCTTGGGCCGGCCGGTGGAGCCGGAGGTGTAGATGACGTACGCGGGGTGGTGCGGCCGCAGCGGGCGCACCCGGTCGCGGTCCGTCGGGTTGGCGTCGACGGGGGCCGGTCCGTCGGCCCGCAGGCCGTCGACCGTCAGCCCGTCGACCGTCAGCCCGTCGATCTTCAGTCCGTCGGCCCGGAGGCCGTCCGCGAGGGCGCCGTCGGCGGAGATCACCAGGGCCGGTGCGGCGTCGCGCAGCATGTAGTCGATGCGCTCGGCGGGGTAGTCGGGGTCGACCGGGAGGTAGGCCGCTCCGGCCTTCACGACGCCGAGCAGGGCGCACATCAGCTGCGCGGAGCGCGGCAGCACCACCGCGACCAGGTCCTCGGGGCCCACGCCCGCCTCGATCAGCCGGTGCGCGATGCCGTTGGCGCGGGCGTTCAGCTCGGCGTAGCTCAGCGCGAGGTCGCCCTCCAGCACGGCGGTGGCCGCGGGGGTGCGGGCGGCCTGCGCCTCGAACAGCTCCGGCAGGCAGGCGTGGTCGACGGCGACCTTGGTGTCGTTCCAGTCCAGCAGGAGCCGTCGGCGCTCCTCCTGGTCGAGGAGGTCCAGGACGGCGATCGGCCGGTCCGGGTCGGCGACGACCGCGCGCAACACCCGCTCGAAGCGGACGGCCAGCGCCTGGGCGGTCGACCGGTCGAACAGGTCGCCGTTGTACTCCAGCACCCCGCGGATGCCGTCCGGGCCCTGCTCGCCGTGCTGCTCCTGCACGTTGACGGAGAGGTCGAACTTGGCGATGTCGAGGTCGACGGGTTCCAGGGTGAAGCTGAGGCCCTGGAGGTCGAGGCTGACCTGCGGGGTGTTCTGGAACGCCAGCATCACCTGGAACAGCGGGTGACGGGCCATCGAACGCGCCGGGTTGACCAG
>NZ_JBIVHS010000061.1:0-1959 GCF_044749365.1 Kitasatospora sp. NPDC089509
CCGATCGTCCTGCAGCTGATCGGCTGCGGGGCGGCCGCGCTCGTCCTCACCGCCACCGCCGGGCCCGCGCTCGGCCGCACCACCCAACACCGCTGAGTACCCGCCTCCTCCGAGGCACCACCGGCCGGGCGTGCTCAGACGTCCGACCGCCCCGAACATCGAGAAAGCGAATCCGCATGAGCAGCGTCGCGGTCACCGGAGCCGAGGGCTTCATCGGCTCCCACCTCGTCGAGACCCTGGTTGCCGACGGGCACCAGGTTCGCGCGATGGTCCAGTACAACTCGTTCTCCTCCTTCGGCTGGCTGGAGACCCTGCCGCAGGAGGTGCTGGACTCGGTCGAGATCGTCCTCGGCGACGTCCGGGACCCGGGCTCGGTCAACGGCCTGGTCAAGGGCACCGAGGCGGTCTACCACCTGGCCGCGCTGATCGCGATCCCGTACTCCTACCGGGCGCCCCACTCGTACGTGGACACCAACGTCACCGGCACCCTGAACGTCCTGGAGGCGGTGCGCCACCAGGAGATCCCGCGCCTGGTGCACACCTCCACCAGCGAGACCTACGGCACCGCGCAGACCGTGCCGATCACCGAGGACCACCCGATCAACACCCAGTCCCCGTACGCCGCCTCCAAGGCCGGCGGGGACCGGCTGGCCGACAGCTACCACGCCAGCTTCGAGACCCCGGTCGTCACCCTGCGCCCGTTCAACACCTTCGGCCCGCGCCAGTCGATGCGCGCCGTCATCCCCACCGTGATCGCCCAGGTCGCGGCCGGCCAGACCGAGATCACCCTGGGCGACCTGCGCCCGACCCGCGACTTCACCTTCGTGAAGGACACCGCCAACGCCTTCCGCACGGTGGGCACCGCGGCCGCCGAGACGGTGGTCGGCCGGACCTTCAACGCCGGCACCGGCGGCGAGATCTCCGTCGGCGACCTGGTCACCCTGGTCGGCAAGCTGATGGGCGTCGACCTGGTGGTGAAGGAGGACGAGCAGCGCATCCGTCCGACCAACTCCGAGGTCATGCGCCTGGTCGCGGACGCCACCCGGCTGCGCGAGGCCACCGGCTGGGCCCCCAACTTCACGCTGGAGCAGGGCCTGGAGCAGACCATCGAGTTCTTCCGCGACCCGGCCAACCTGGCCCGCTACAAGACCGACATCTACAACGTCTGACCGCCGTAACGATCATGCTCGTCCTGGTAGCCAAGGTTCGTGTCCTACACACCTTTTCCGTGGGGGAAACACCATGCACGCAGTGATCCTGGCCGGCGGTAAGGGCGTCCGCCTCCGCCCGTACACCACCGCGCTTCCCAAGCCGCTCGTCCCGATCGGCGACCAGCACGCGATCCTGGAGATCGTGATGCGCCAGCTCGCCGCCTCGGGCTTCAAGACCGTCACCCTGGCCATCGGCCACCTCGGCCACATCATCCGCGCCTACGTCGGCAACGGCTCGCAGTGGGGCCTGCGGGTCGGCTACGCCGTCGAGGACAGCCCGCTCGGCACCATGGGCCCGCTGCTCACCATGCAGGACCGCCTGCCCGAGCACTTCCTGGTGATGAACGGCGACATCCTGACCGACCTGGACTTCGCCGGGGTGCTCAAGCACCACGAGTCGTCCGGCGCCCCGCTGACGATCGCCACCTACGCCCGCCAGGTGAAGATCGACTTCGGTGTGCTCACCGCCGACTCCGGCACCATCACCGGATTCCAGGAGAAGCCCAGCATCGACTACCGGGTCTCGATGGGCGTCTACGGCGTCTCGCGCTCGGCGCTCGCCAAGTACACCCCCGGCCTGCCGCTGGGCTTCGACGAGCTGGTGCTCGACCTGCTGGCCGCGGACACCCCGCCGGCCGCGTACGACTTCGGCGGCTACTGGCTGGACATCGGCCGCCCGGACGACTACGACCGGGCGAACGCCGAGTTCTCCTCGATCCGCCCGGTCCTGATGCCCTTCGAGTCGACC
>NZ_JBIVHS010000063.1:0-872 GCF_044749365.1 Kitasatospora sp. NPDC089509
ACCTCCGCCGCGAACGGAGCGATCTTCGCCTCGGCCAGCGAACGCACCGCCTCACGGAGCATCTCGTGCTCCTCGGAGATACGGAAGAGATCGAACTCCTGGCTCATGATCGCCACTCCTGTTTCACGACGGTACTCAGTACCCTTCATTATGCACGTGCGCGGCAAAAAGGGAACTCAGTGCCTTCACAGGGCGGCACTGAGTTCCCTATTCTTTTCCTGCCGTACTACTGCCGTGAGAGCCGGTCCGAGCGCAGGGAGAGACAACGTGGTCCACTCAGCCATCGACGCCGACACCCGGAGCACGACGCTGTACTTCCAGCGCTGTACCTGGTGCAACAACCCCACCTTCCAGCGGCTGCTCTGCCCCACCTGCGGCTCCACCGAGCTGCGGCTGGAGCCCAGCGAGGGCACGGGTGTGGTCCGGCGCTGCGCGGTCGAGCAGGCCCGGACGCCGCTGGTCCGTCAGAAGTCGCTGATCCGGATGGCGGAGGGCTTCGACGTCTGGTGCATCGTGGACGGGATGCGCAGCACCGTCCCGGTCGGCACCCGGGTGCGGCTGCACTCCTCCCCCGGCTCCGACCAGCCCGAGCTGCGCCTGCTGCCGGTGGAGGAGCCGCCGCCGGTGCAGGACGTCGAGCCCAGGCCGCTGCCGCCCACCAAGGGCGGTTTCACCCAGCACCTCGCGGCCTTCGCGGAGTAGCCGGAACGGGTGGCGCGGGCCGCGCTCGGAGAACGCCGGAGGGCGGGGGGCGCCGGTGCCGGGGGGCCCGGGGGCCCCCCCCCCCCCCGGGGCGGGGGGGGCGCCCCCGGGGGGGGGGCCCCCCCCCCGGGGGGGGGGGCGCCCCCCCCCCACCGCGCCCCCCCCCCCCC
>NZ_JBIVHS010000063.1:882-1403 GCF_044749365.1 Kitasatospora sp. NPDC089509
TGCGGGTTTCCCCCCCGCACCGCCGGGCCTGCGGGTTGTCGCCGCACCGGGGGCGCGGGGCCCCGCACTCACACCCCGGGGGGGGGGGCCCGGGGGCCGGGGGGCCCGGGGGCCCACGCCCTCCGCGCTGTTCCGGGGGATCAGCCCTTGCGGGCCTTCACCTCCGCGGTGAGCTGCGGCAGCACCGCGAACAGGTCGCCGACCACGCCGTAGTCGGCGAGCTCGAAGATCGGGGCCTCGGGGTCCTTGTTGACGGCCACGATGGTCTTCGAGGTCTGCATGCCGGCCCGGTGCTGGATGGCGCCCGAGATGCCGTTGGCGACGTACAGCTGCGGGGAGACCTGCTTGCCGGTCTGGCCGACCTGCGAGCTGTGCGGGTACCAGCCGGCGTCGACGGCGGCGCGCGAGGCGCCGACCGCGGCCTCCAGGGCGTCGGCGAGCTCCTCGACCACGCCGAAGCCCTCGGCGGCACCGACGCCGCGGCCGCCGGAGACCACGATGGCGGCCTCGGTCAGCTCGGG
>NZ_JBIVHS010000064.1:0-1320 GCF_044749365.1 Kitasatospora sp. NPDC089509
CGCCGCCGGGGTGCCGAGGAAGGCCTCCCAGCCGCCGGCCGGGGACTGGCCCGGGCCGAGGCCCTGCAGCTTGCGCAGCACCGCCGGGTCCTGGGCGTCCAGCCAGTCCACCAGTTGGCGGAAGGACACCAGCCGGACCTCCGGCTTGTCCGCGATGGCCTTGAGCACGTCCTCGACGGCGTTCATGTAGATGCCGCCGTTCCACTCCTCGAAGTGGTTGCCGATGATGTACGGCGCCCGGTTGCTGTTGTAGGTGCGGTCGAAGCCCATCAGGTAGGCGTCCCGGGCCTGGGTCTGGTAGCCCGGGTAGAGCGCCGGGTCGGCCTTGGTGTTGGGGCCGCACTGGTTGAACATGATGTTGTAGTCCATCGACAGCACCTGGAAGGTGTGCCCGGGGAACGGGATGGACTGCAGCGGGAGGTCCCACAGGGCGCCGCCCTGGATCTTCTGCGGCCACACCTGGGTGCCGTTGCCGCTGCTGTCGTAGCGCCAGCCGCGCTTGACGGCGGTGGGCAGCAGGTTGCGCTGGCCCTCCAGGCAGGGGGTGCGGCTGCCGATCAGCTCCTTGCGGTAGTCGAAGGGCAGCGCCGGCAGGTCGGTGAAGCCGGTGTTGGTGCGCCAGTTGGTGACGAAGTCCATCGCCTGCTGGATCTCGCTGTCCCACTCCTCCGGGGACCACTTGCCGACGCCGGTGGAGCCGCAGAAGTGGCCGTTGAAGTGGGTGCCGATCTCGTGGCCCTCCAGCCAGGCGGCGTGCACGTTCTCCAGGGTGTCGTGGATGTGCTGGTCGCTCAGGTAGCCGATCTCGGAGGCGCCGACCTTGTGCTGCGGCGGGCGGTACTGGTCCTTCTTGGACTCCGGCAGCAGGTAGAGGCCGCTCAGGAAGAAGGTCATCGAGGCGTTGTGCTCCTGGGCCAGCCGGCGGAAGCGGCCGAACAGGCCGTTGTCCAGCTCGCCGGCGCCGTCCCAGGAGAAGACCACGAACTGCGGGGGCCGCTGGCCGGGCTGGAGCCGTTCGACGACCGGCTGGTGCGGCTGGGGGCCGGTGTCCGAGGTGGAGCCGTCGCCGATGAGCGTGACCTGCGGCTTCTGCGGGGCCGGGGCCGGGGTGGCGCCCTGTCCCCCGGACGGTGGGGCGGCCGGGGTCGCGCCGCCGGCCGCCTGCTCCCCGCCGGCCCGGTCGCTGCCGCAGCCGGCCGCCAGGGTGGCGGCGGTGGCCGCTCCGGCGGCCAGCAGGGTTCGGCGGGAGAGCGCGTCCATGGTCACTCCGTTCATGTGGCGTTCGGCTGACGGCCGGCTCGCGTGCTGCGGGGGCGCGGC
>NZ_JBIVHS010000065.1:0-1124 GCF_044749365.1 Kitasatospora sp. NPDC089509
CACCCGCTGTTCATCCTCTACACCTCCGGCACCACCGGAAAGCCCAAGGGCATCCTGCACACCTCCGGCGGCTACCTCACCCAGGCCAGCTACACCCACCACGCGGTCTTCGACCTCAAGCCCGCCACCGACGTCTACTGGTGCACCGCCGACATCGGCTGGGTCACCGGCCACTCCTACATCGTCTACGGCCCGCTCTCCAACGGCGCCACCCAGGTGATCTACGAGGGCACCCCCGACACCCCCCACCAGGGCCGGTTCTGGGAGATCGTCCAGAAGTACGGCGTCACCATCCTCTACACCGCGCCGACCGCGATCCGCACCTTCATGAAGTGGGGAGACGACATCCCCGCGAAGTTCGACCTCTCCTCCCTGCGGGTGCTGGGCAGCGTCGGCGAGCCGATCAACCCCGAGGCGTGGATCTGGTACCGCGAGCACATCGGCGCCGGCACCTGCCCCATCGTCGACACCTGGTGGCAGACCGAGACCGGCGCCATGATGATCAGCCCCCTGCCCGGCGTCACCGAGACCAAGCCCGGCTCCGCCCAGCGCGCCCTGCCCGGCATCGCCGCCACCGTCGTCGACGACGAGGCCAACGAGGTCCCCAACGGCTCCGGCGGCTACCTCGTCCTCACCGAGCCGTGGCCGTCCATGCTCCGCACCATCTGGGGCGACGACCAGCGCTACATCGACACCTACTGGTCCCGCTTCCCCGGCCGCTACTTCGCCGGCGACGGCGCCAAGAAGGACGAGGACGGCGACATCTGGCTCCTCGGCCGCGTCGACGACGTCATGCTCGTCTCCGGCCACAACATCTCCACCACCGAGGTCGAATCCGCCCTCGTCGGCCACCCCGCCGTCGCCGAGTCCGCCGTCGTCGGCGCCGCCGACCCCACCACCGGCCAGGCCATCGTCGCCTTCGTCATCCTGCGCGGCGGCACCACCGAAACCCCCGAACTCGTCGACGAACTGCGCACCCACGTCGGCCGCACCCTCGGCCCCATCGCCAAGCCCAAGCAGATCAAGGTCGTCGGCGAACTCCCCAAGACCCGCTCCGGCAAGATCATGCGCCGCCTCCTGCGCGACATCGCCGAAGGCCGCGAAGTCGGCGACACCACCACCCT
>NZ_JBIVHS010000066.1:0-1069 GCF_044749365.1 Kitasatospora sp. NPDC089509
GGTGTTCAGGTCCAGGCCACCATGCCGACCGGAACTGCTCAGAAGATGGCCATCGGAACGGCCGCCTTCGGTTCGGCCTACGCCGGTACGCTCTCGGGCTGGGTGTCCCCGGGCGCCCTGCAGAGCAGCGTCGTTCTGCAGCTCCCCTCCGGCAGCGCGCCGGCCGCACCGGCCGCCGTCACGCCGAACGTCGCGGCCAAGTCCGTGCCGGCACCGGCGCCGGCGGACAAGAAGGTCGTGCCGCAGGGCGTCGCCACCCCCGTCCCGGTGGGCCCGAGCGACGTCACCCGCAAGCCCGCCCAGTCGCTCGTCCCCGGCAGCGGAACCCCGGTTCCCGGCAAGGACGTCGTGCCGGGCGCCGGCACCCAGGGCAACGGCGCCCAGACCGGCAAGCCGTCCGGGGGGACGGCCTCGCACGGCACCACCGGCGCCGGTAACTCCGGCCACCGGTAACCCGCAGCACCCCTTGGCGGGGTCGGGCCGGGCAACCGGTCCGGCCCCGCCACGGCTCCCGCTCCGACCATCCAGGCCGGACAGACCACGCAAGAACAGGAGGGGGGACAGGAATGCGCGTCACCCTGCTCACCGAGGGGACGTACCCGCACCAGCACGGCGGCGTGAGCGTCTGGTGCGACCAGCTCGTCCAGGGCATGCCGGACGTCGACTTCGACGTCATCGCCGTCACCGGGACCGGCCAGGAACCACTGGCCTGGGAACTGCCCGCCAACGTGCGGTCGGTCACCACCGCACCCCTGTGGGGCCCTGCCGCGGAGGCCCGGGCGCCGCGCGGCAAGGAGATGCGGCGCTTCCTCAACGCGTACGAGCGCTTCCTCCACTCCATCCTCGACCCGGTCTACACCACCCACTTCGGCACCGAGCTGTACGGCTTCGCCGACCTCGCCCGGCGCGGGCTGCTCAGCCCGGCGCTGCGCAGCGAGCGCGCCCTGCGCACCCTCCAGCACGTCTGGACCCGTGACTACCTGCCCACGGCCGTCTCCCGGCCGACCCTGCACGACGCGCTGAACGCCACCGACCTGCTGGAGCACGCGCTGCGCCCGCTGTCGGTCGA